>NZ_JAUSZK010000001.1:2030714-2656428 GCF_030817495.1 Streptomyces sp. V3I7 | reverse complement strand
ATCACAGGCCGTATCGCCACCCTGGGCTCCGTCACGACGAGTGTCGTCTACTCCAGCCCGCTGCCGAGCCGGTCGGTGACGGCGGTCGTTTCTCAGGGGCCGTCCGGCGGGTCCGGTGACTGACCTCGTCAGCGGCGGTGTGCCACGGCTGCCCTTGCGTAACCCCCCAACGTGCTCCAGTTTCGGGAAGCGCGCGGAGAAGGCCCCTTCGGGGGCCGAACTCGAAGGATACGACCAGGGTGTTGCTCATTCGGTCAGGCCGTTGCCGTTCTTGACTGTGGCCAGGAGGGCGCTCAGGGCGGCGCGGTTGGTGGTGAGGACAGTGGTGGGGGTGTCGCTTTCGCGGAGGTGTATCCAGCAGAAGGCGGAGGCCAGCTCCACACAGTTGTTGTCGTCCCCGGTTCCGGAGAACGAGGACTTCTGCCAGCTCGGCATGGGGGACACGAAGGGCCTTTCACAGTTCCTGTGCGATACGGAGGATCAGGTCTCTGGACTCCGCGGCCGTGAGGGACGCGCCCTCGATCTTGTCGAAGAGGGCCCGGTATTTGTCGAGTTGAGGTGCCGCGTCGAGGAACATGCTCCCATGGGCCGTGTCCAGTTGGACCGTGTCGAGTTCCGGCACGGGCCCGCCCGCGTACGTCATCGAGTACCCGGACCCAGCGAAACCCTCCACGTCGAATGGGATGACGCGTACCGTCACGTTCCCCCGCTCCGACATCTCCAGTAGATGCTCAAGCTGGGCACGCCCGACCTTGCTGCTGCCCACCTTGATGCGTAGGGCCGCCTCGTGGATGACGGCCTCGTACGGCAGTGCCCGTGCGTCGGTGAGAATCTCCTGGCGCCGCAGCCGATACGCGATGCGCGGCTCCGACTCGCTCTTCGGCAGCTCGGGTACGGCGTATGCGAACATCGCGCGCATGCAGCTCTCCGTCTGGAGGAGCCCGGGGATGTGCATGACCTCGACCTGGCGCAGGTAATGGGCGTAGTGCTCCAGTTCCCCCAGGTCCAACGACCTGGGGGTGAGGATGCCGCGGTATTCCTCCCACCACCCCTGACCGGACTTCTCGCTTCCCATCGCGACCAGTTCGTTGACGAGGCGGGTGTTCCCGCAGGAGTAGTGAGCGGCGAGCCTGCGGATCCGCTCCTCGCTGATGCCGAATCGGCCCGCCTCCAGGTGGCTCATCTGGGTCGGCCCGGAGCCGAGCAGCGCGGCGGCGTCACGTGCGGAGACCCCAGCGGTCTCGCGCAGCTTGCGCATCTCGGCGCCCAAGCGCTCCTGGCGGATGGTGGGGTTGGTCCTCGGCGGCATGGGGCGGACTCCCTCTTGCGGGCGGGGTTTCGCGGACAGTGTTGCTACGTAGCAACACTGTCCATTACCTTCGGTGATGCAGTCAACACGGTCGGTTGTGGTGATGGCTGTGGCCTCAATCCGCCCAAATTCAAAGACCGTTGGAAGTGCGCCCGCGTGAAGTCGACCGCGTGGGCAGAGCCACCGACGAGCCGACGTGCAGCCGTCCCAGCGAATCCTTGAACTCAACCGGAGTGACCCCTAACCGAGTTACGCCTCGAGGAGTTGATCCCGCATGCCCGAATACACCCTCCACTGTCCACGTCTGGACACCTCTCCCCGTATCGCCCGCGACTTCGTCGCCTCCGTACTGCGCGCACAGCAACTCGGGGTATTCGTCGGCGACGCGACCGCCTGTACCTCCGAGCTGATCACCAACTCCTGCGTGCACGCCACGGGGGCGGGGGCTGTTTTACGGATCGCCACAGACACCGCCGCCGTGCGTGTCACGGTCTACGACGAGGGTCAGGCGGTGCCTGCCCTGAGAGAGGGCTACGACAGTGAGTCCGGCCGGGGACTATGGGTCGTCGACGCCCTGACGGAGGGGCGCTGGGGGGCTGGGCCCGGGAACCGCCTCGGACTGGACGGCGCGGGTGGGAAAAGCGTGTGGTTCGAGCTCGGGGCGGTCAGCCCGTCCGGGTCGGTCCGATGACCGTTCGGCTGGGCTTCCGCGCGGCTACGCTGGCAGGTGATGAGTGCGGGCCTGCTGGGCCTGGTCGGAGAAGGAGAGGGGAACCAGGGATGAGCGCGCAGCCGGTGCATCACGACGGGCCGATCATTCCGATGCCCCCATTGACCAGGGACGCGTTGCGCGAGGCCGTGAAGCGGTTGAGCCTGGTGGATCTCCCGCAGTTCGACCTGGAAGCCGGGCGGGCATTCGACCAGGCCAGTCAGACCGGGAGCACGGCTCCGCTCCAGCTCTTCCTGAAACGCTGGGGGGTCTTCGTGGCGATCGAGCGTGATCCGGCGCGAGCAGCACGTCTGCACGAGGCTGAGCGGATCTCCCAGGACGGCACCGTGGGCGAGGCTTCCTTCCGCGCCGCCATGGCGGAGATCAACAGGATCCTGCGCGAGGCCGAGCAGGAGATCGGGCGTTGAACGATCAAGAGCCGCCGGACTCTGAGTGGGCTTGGGAGTACGGAGCAGAGCCTGACTGGGTGGCCCGAGACCTGCCGGTCAAGGGTCGCGAAGCGGCCGAGGAGGTCGCACGGGAACTCGTCGTACTCGCCTCGCTGGGCCAGGATCCGGGCGATGGAGCGAGTGCGACGAACCCGCAGGGTCTGCGGGTGATCGCCATGGGGCCGCTCATGGTGTGGTACCAGGTCATCGACTACCGGAAGCGTGTGTACATCCAGCGTGTGACCTGGCTCGGCTGACCGTTCGAGCGCTGGGCGATGCCGGTGGACAGGCCGTCGTACGCGACCGCTTGTTCGGCCGCCTCTCAGCGAATCAGGCGCCGCAGTCTCCCGCGGACAACTGTCATGACCCCCCGCACCCCAACAGCCACCCGCACCGCCAACGCGCCCGAGTGGGTGGCGTAGGGGTGGAGGAGGAGTAGGCCATGACGGGGGTCAAAAAGGGCACGGCGGCGGAGCGAACCCGTCGCGTGGGCCGTCATGTCGCGGTGGGTTCCGTCGGCGAAGCGGACGCGTAGGCGTAGTTCCCAGGTGCCTGCGGTCAAGGCTGCTGGGCGGAGGTCGAGTTCCGTCGACCAGGTGTGGTCAGGGGAGGAAAACAGTGCGGTGGTGCGGGACGCCGTCGTGCGGCCGGTCGTCGGGGACTGCCACCAGACCGTCACGTCCTCGGGGTGCGCCTCGGTCACACGGCCGTAGAGGTCGTGCAGGCGCAGCCGGAGCCGGGTCGTCCCCGCGCGCGGATGCAGCTCCGCCTCCGCCGCCAGAGGGAGGGCGTGGGCCGGGCGGGACAGGAGCGGGGTGAGCGGGACCTGGGGGAGGTCGGGCGACCAGACCTGGTTGGGAGCGTACGGGGGCAGCAGGCGGGCCGGGCGGGACGCCAGGTCCCTGAGGCGGGGTAGGTCGCGCGGGGCGGGGGAGGCCAGGAGGACCTGGGCGAGGAGGCGGCCCGTCGAGGCCGGGGCGTGGTCCCAGTCGGCGGCGTCGTAGCGGGCCAGGTGGGCGCGCGTGTGGGTCCACCAGGCACGGCGGTACGGCTCGTCGTGCAGGGGGAGTTCGCGGACGTACATGCGCAGGTCGTGGTCGAGGAACTTGGCGCGGGCCGCGCGCGCGGTCTCCTTCTGGCCGGCGCTCAGCAGGATGTCGTACGCCAGCGCGCACGCCCGGGTGCGTGCCTGCCAGTTGCCGATGCCGGCCCGGTCCAGGGACAGCGAGAGCCGGTCGGCCGAGCGGCGTACGTGCCACACGTAGACCGGGTCGGGCACCAGGGCGATGCTGGGAGCGGCGGCCAGGACTCGGGCGGTGAAGACGAAGTCCTCGTACAGGAAGCGGCCTTCGGGGAAGCGGATGCCGTGCTCGCGCAGGAAGGCGGTGCGGTAGAGCTTGTTGACGCAGAGCGTGTCGTGGACCAGGCGGGGGCACTCGGCGGGGCGCGCGAGGACGGAGTGCGCCCGGTACAGCGCGGGCTGCCAGGGGCGTTCGCGGCCCGAGGGCAGCTCCCGGCGGACGCACAGCCCGCTCGCGACCTCGGCGTCCGCCCCGGTGGCCGCCGCGAGCAGGGCGTCCACCGCGCCGGGCGGCAGGACGTCGTCGCTGTCCAGGAACATCACGTACGGCGAGGTCGCCGCGTCGATGCCGGTGTTGCGCGGAGTGCCGCAGCCGCCGCTGTTGACCGGCAGGCGCACCACCCTCAGTCGCGGCTCGCCCGCGGCCAGCCGCGCCAGCAGTTCCGCGCTGCCGTCGCCGGAGCAGTCGTCGACGGCGACGACCTCGCGGACGGCGGGCCCCTGCGCGAGCGCCGAGCGCACGGCGTCGGTCACGTGCCCGGCGTCGTCGTAGCCGATGACGACGACGCAGACCCCGGGGGCGGCGGTCACGGCGAGGTGCTCAGGGCGTGCTGCGGGCGGCCGTCGGCGCCGGAGCGGGGCTCGTGCACCGGGGCCGGCCGCGGGGCCGCGGGACGCGCGTGGCGCCACAGCCGGGTCAGGGAGAGGACGGCGGCGGCCGTCAGCAGCCCGTTGCGCAGCAGCATCAGCAGCGTGCCCGTCCAGGTGCAGCGCACGACCTCGCCGTACAGCGCGGGATACGCGACGGCGCTGACCGCGGTCGCCGCCACCAGCAGTGCGGCGACCGGGCGTTGGGCCGTGTGCCGCGAGGTCAGGCAGACGGCCGCCAGGCCCAGCAGCCAGACCATGTACTGCGGGCTGATGACCCGGCTGGTGACGGTGAACAGCAGCACCGCGCACAGGGCGGCGTCGAACGGCGTCGCCTCGGTCCAGCGCCGGGCCCGCACTCGCCACAGCAGCAGGAGGCCGCAGGCCGCCGCCGTGAGCGCAAGGGAGACGGCCGCGACCGCGGAGACGTACGGGCCGGTGAACTCCATCGCGCCGTACTGGTACCGCACCGTCCCCCGCCATCCGGCGTGCCGCGCCAGGCTGAGCGCGGTTCCGCCCAGGGACTCGATCTGCACGCCCCGGTTCCCCTGCTGTCGCAGGAAGGCCAGGGGATTGGCGAACCACGCGGCGAGGACGCCCAGCGACACGGCGCCAGTGACGACGGCCCCCGTCGCCGCGCGCCGCGTCGAGCGGCCCCTCGGCGTCCCCAGCAGCACCAGCGCCGGCCACACCTTCACCAGGGCGCCCAGCGCCGCGAACGCGCCGCCCGCGCGCGGGCGATGCGCGAGCGTCAGCAGGGAGACGACCGCGAGCGCCGTGACCTGGACGTCGTAACGGGCGAGCGGGACGTGCAGCAGCAGCGGCAGACCGCCGGTCCACAGGGCCGCCCCGAGCAGGCTGCGGCCGGGCCGCGCGCCCGCGCGGGCCAGCGCCAGCAGGACGACCGCGTCGGCGGCGAGGGTGAGGACCACGAACGCCTGGAAGTACGTCAGTTCCGGCAGCAGCGCGGGCGCCAGCAGCACCGGGCCCGCGCCCGGCGGGTACTGCCACAGCGTGTCGTGGGCCGGGAAGGCGCCGTGGGACAGGGTCCCGTACCAGTGGAAGTACAGCCGCCACACCTCACGGGCCACCGAACCGCGGCCCAGATGAGGGCTCGTGCCGTGGACGAGAAGCCACAGCATCAGCGCGCGGGTGGCCAGCCAGGCGGCGGCGAGGGCGGCGAAAGGCAACTGACGGCGGTTCATCACGACGGAGCGTAAGCCGCGCGGATGGTGTATCCATGCCGATACGCCGTCAATAGCCGATAAAGGTTGGCTAATCGCAAAAGATCGGGCTGTGGTGAACATCGGGCCCCTGCTGAATCCCCCCGCTGGCACATCGTCGGGCATGTCGTCGGGCACATCGTCGGGTCCGCCGTCGGGCACGTTGTCGGGTTCGTCACGAAAGCCGCTGGAGCCGCCGCCGAGCGCGCCGCCGAGCCGTGACCGGCGCCCCGCGCGCGTGGCCGTCGCCGTCCCCGCCGCCGTGATGCTCGCGCTTGGGCTGTGGGGGATCGACCGCGGCGGCATGTGGCGCGACGAGGCCGTCACCTACCAGGTCGCGCGGCGCACGGTGCCGCAGATCTGGCGGCTGCTGCACGACGTGGACGCGGTGCACGGCCTGTACTACCTGCTCATGCACGCCGTCCTCGCCGTACGCCCCGGCGAGGTCCTCCTCCGGCTGCCGTCGGTGTGCGCGGCGGCGGCGACGGCGGGCCTGGTCGCCGCGCTCGGCGTCCGGCTGGCCCGGCCCCGGGTCGGGCTGTGGGCCGGGCTGCTGTACGCGGTCACGCCGATGGCCGGCCACTACGCCCAGGAGGGCCGCTCCTACGCCCTGGTCGCCGCCGGAGCCACGGGCGCGACGCTGCTGCTCGCACGCGCGGCGGAGAGGGGTGCCCCACCTTCGGGTGAAGCCGAGGGGCGTACGGGCGCGCGCTGGTGGGCGTACGGCGCGGTCCTCGGCGGCACCTGCCTGATGCACGAACTCGCGGTCCTGCTGCTGCTCGCCCACGCGGGAACGCTCGCGCTCGCTCGCGCGGGACGTGCGGTCTGGCGGGGCTGGGCGTGCGCGGCGGGCGGCGTCGTCCTGGCGGTGGTGCCGATGGCGATCGTCTCGCACGGCCAGTCCGCGCAGGTCGCGTGGCTGCGGGTGCCCACCGTGGAGAACGCGCAGGACCTGCTGCGGGCGTTCGTCGGGCCGGCATCGGGCGTGTACTGGACGTGCCTGGCGCTGGCGGCGGTGGGACTGACCGAGGTGATCGCGCGCCGCGGGAAGCTGACCTGCGCCGGGGTCGGACTGCCGCTGGTGGTGGTCCCGCCGGTGACGCTGATGCTCGCCTCGCAGGTCTCGCCCCTGTACGTCGACCGGTACGTGCTCTACGCGTTGGCCGGGGCGCCGCTCTGCGTGGCCGCCGGGGCGGACCGGCTGGCCGGCGCCCTCGGACGGCTGCGTCCCGGGCCGCCGCTCCTGCTCACCCTCACCGGCACCGCCGCCGTCGCCCTCGTCCTCGCCCAGCAGCTCCCGCTCCTGCGCCAGGACCGCGTGGCGGACCACCGCCCCGACAACCTGGGCGCCGTCTCCACCGCCGCCGCGCGCGCACTGCGCCCGGGCGACCCGGTGCTGTTCCTGCCCTCCCACGCGCGGGGCACGGCGCTGGCGTATCCGCGCAGCTTCCACGGGATGCGGGACGTGGCACTAGCGGCCGGGGCGCCCGCCTCCGGCACGCTGTACGGCACCGAGGTCGCCCCGGCCGTCCTGCGGCACCGGCTCGCCGGGCTGGACCGGGTGTGGGTCGTCGCCGAGCGGTACGTCCTGAGGGCCTCGTACTCGCCCCGCAACCCCACCGAGCGCCTCAAACTGGCCGTCCTGGGCGAGCGGTTCTCGCTCTGCGAGGAGTCCGTACGGGGCCGGGTGATCGTCGGGCTCTATGTGCGGCGCGCGCTCATGGCCGGGAGTCCGGAGCAGCCTTCGGGGCCGTTGCGCCTGGAGCCGACACGCGTTCGGCCGCTGCGTTCAGTGCGCTGGTGAGCCGGTCGAGGCGGGTGCGCAGCTCGCGGGCCTCGTCGGCGTCGAAGCCGGTGGCGGCGACGATGGCGCGCGGCACCTCCAGAGCCCGCTCGCGCAGCGCGGCGCCTTCCTCGGTCAGCCGCACCTCCACCGAGCGCTCGTCGCGCGCGCTGCGCTCCCGGCGCACCAGGCCGGCCGCCTCCATGCGCTTGAGCAGCGGGGACAGCGTGCCCGAGTCCAGCCGCAGATACTCGCCCAGCTTCTTGACCGGCAGCTCGCCCTGCTCCCACAGCACCAGCATCACCAGGTACTGCGGGTAAGTGAGCCCGAGGTCCTTGAGCAGCGTCCGGTAGACGCCGTTGAAGGCGCGGGACGCGGCGTGCAGGGAGAAGCAGATCTGGCGGTCCAGGTGCAGCCAGTCCGCCTCGGCGGCGGGGAGCGGGGTGGCGGTCATGACTCCAGGGTAGCCGTCCCTCGCAATTAGATTGTGCGCAATTTAATTGTGTGCTCTACTCGTGGAGTACGGGAACGTGATTTCGACACGGAGGTCTTTCATGGACGCGCTCTACACCGCCGTCGCCACCGCCACCCACGGCCGCGAGGGCCGTGCCGTCTCCTCCGACGGCAAGCTGGACGTCGGCCTGGCCATGCCGGTCGAGCTGGGCGGCAACGGCCAGGGCACCAACCCGGAGCAGCTCTTCGCCGCCGGTTACGCCGCCTGCTTCGCGAGCGCGCTGGCCCTCGTGGGCCGCGCCGCGCGGACGGACGTCAGCGACGCCGCCGTCACCGCCGAGGTCGGCCTCGGCAAGCAGGGCGAGGGCTTCGCGCTGAAGGTCACCCTCCGCGTGGAGCTGCCCGCCGCCGTGGACGAGGCGACCGGCCGCAAGCTGGTCGAGCAGGCCCACCAGGTCTGCCCGTACTCCAACGCCACCCGCAACAACATCCCGGTCGAGCTCGTCGTCGAGTAGCCGTCACGGAGCCGGCGAGGGGCTGTCGTCGAGCGGCGGTCAGCGCGTGGTCGCCGCGGCAGTCGTCGAGCGGCCGTCATCGCGTGGTCGCCGCGGTCGGGCGGGCCGTGGCGTTCGGCCCCGTGCCGACCCGCGCCAGCACTTCTCCGGTCCGCCGGCTCCAGGCCACCACCACCGCGTCCGCGGGCATCCGCCGGCCGCGCGTCAGCAGCAGCCAGCGCACCCGGCCGCGGCGCAGGATCGCGGTGCGCTGGGCGCGGGTCGCCGCGGGGGAGAGGTAGGCGCGGGCGTCGGCGGCCGTGACGCCGTAGCCCGGTAGCGTGCGCAGGGCGTGGGACCCGTCGGCGAGGACGACCTCGCCGGGCCGGAGGTACCCCGCCGCCCAGTCGTACGACGGCCAGCGCGGCGGCTGCGCGAAGCCGACGGGATCCAGGGACCGCGGCACCACCGCCCCCGCCTGCACGGTCAGCAGGCCCAGGCAGGCGCCGCCCGCCGCCGACCAGCCCAGCGCCCGCCGCCACACCGGCCACGGACGCGCCGCCGCCAGCTCCACCGCGAGCGCCAACTGCGGCCCCGCCAGCGCCAGTCCGAGCAGGGCGCCGAGCCGGCCGTACGCCACCGCCAAGCACTCCAGCACCGTCAGCAGCACCAGCGGATCCCGCCAGGAGGACCGCCGGGCCCGCAGCCACAGCGCGGGCAGCCCGAGCAGCGCCAGCCAGCAGCAGCCGAGAAGACCGCCGGGCAGCCCCTGGGCGAAGTCCCCGGCGGAGTACGGCCGCCACGCCGCGACCAGCACCGCCACCACGCCCGTCAGCGCCCACCGCCCCGCCACCGCGGCACACCGGCCCCGCTGCCACCCCGCCACGCACGCCACCGCACCGGCCGCCGCGCCCACCCCGGTCACCGGGTCGAGCAGCGCGACGGCCCCGTACAGCACGCCGAGCGCCGCGTACCCGGTGAAGCCCCGCAGCCCGCTCGGCCCCACGAACCGCACCGGACGCGTGTCCCGCGCGCGGGCCGCCGTCAGGGCCCAGGCCCAGAAGGTGAGGCCGAGCGCGCAGGCCGACGGATAACCGAGGACGCCGGTCATCGGCATCAGGGCGAGGTACCCGGCGCCCCAGGCCCGCTCCGTGCCCCACAGCACGGTCAGGAAGACCAGCGCCAGCACCGGCGCCCACGCGCGCGGGGTGAGCGCGCGGACGAAACGGCCGACGCCGGACAGCAGCACCAGCAGGTTCAGCGGACCGCACACCCGCAGCACCGCCCAGCCCGACAGCCCCGTCAGCCGGGCTAGCGCGCCCTGCGCGAGGACGTACGGGGAGGAGAAACCCGCGTCCGGCAGGCCCGCCCGCAGCCGCTCCACGGCCGCCGCGTGCTGCCCGGCGTCGCAGCACGGCGGCACCCGCCAGAAGGCCAGCGTCATCAGCAGCCAGAAGGCCAGGCCGAAGACCTGGTACGGCGTCGGACGCCATCTGCGGCCACCGCGCAGCGCGGTGACCCCGCGCACGGAGCGCCGGTTCAGGACTTCTGCGGTCACCGGACGTCCGGCGCAGGCGGGACGACGCAGAAAGGGACGACGAAGACCGGGACGACGAAAACGAGACTGGGCATTTGAGGATTGTTCCCGCCCAGGTCAACGGCGTTGCCGTCGATCACCTCATCGAGTGAGCCTGCCGCTCGCCCTGCCCCTGGAGCGGCAGGCTCACCGGCCGCCGGACGAACGGCTCCAGCAGCAGCGGCAGCCCGACCACCGGCAGCAGCCACACCAGCACGATCAGCCGGTCGCCCCAGATGTTGATGTCGGGGTGCCCGGCCTCGGTGAGGATCCCCGTGAACGCGGCAGCCGACAGGAAGCAGCCGAACGCGGGCCGCCGCAGCGCACCCCACGCCCCCGCCGCCAGGGCCGCCAGGAGCAGCGGCTCGGCGAGCTGCCGCCGCCCCCACTCCAGCCAGAAGTTGCCCTGCAGACGCAGGAACTCCGGCCACGGGCGGGCACGGTCGGGCCGGGCGAAGTGACCGGTGAGCAGGTCCTGCATGCTCTCGGACTCCGAGGGGTAGTCCAGCAGCCCCGCCAGGAGCAGCGTCCCCAGCACCGCGCAGCACCCCACCGCCGCGAGCGCGATCACCTCGCGCCCCGGAGCACGCCCGGACCTCCGCCGCCGTACGACGACGACCGCGGACGCGACCGCCAGGCACAGGCCGAGGAACAGCGACTGGGAGTGCTTGACGGCGAACAGCGCGGCCAGGCAGCCGGCGGTCAGCGCCGTACCGGCCCGGGTCCGCCCGGTCAGCGCCAGCGCGCAGCCCCACACCACCGCCAGGGTCAGCGCCAGCATCAGGCCCTCGGTCATCGGCCGCATGGCGGTCACGCCGCACGGCAGGACGTAGAACAGGGCCTGCCCGGTCAGGGCGAGCGGCACGGGCACGGACAGCGTGCGCAGGATCAGGAAGGCCAGCACCCCGCACGCCGCCGCGACGACCACGCTCGACAGCCACACGCCCCACGTCACACCGAACGCTGTGACGAACGGCAGCAGGTACAGCGGATAACCCGGCCGCACCTCGAAGATCTGCCTCAGGCGCGGCCCCACGAACGGCACGATGTGCCCGTCCGTCTGCCCGGCCGCCAGCCGCCGGTCCACGCGCCCCCACTCGTCGGCCCGGCAGTCGGCGCTCACGCGTGCGGTGGGGTCGGCGCGGTGGAAGTGCACCACGTCCACGCTCTGGTTGCGGCGGGCGATCGACGCCATGCCCGCGCAGACCCAGTCGATGGTCGAGCCGGCGGCCTCCCGCTTGTCCGCGCCGCCCAGGCTCAGCGCGTACGACACGTAGTTCTTGGAGTCGGGAGTGTCCCGGCCGGTGATGCTCGCGAGCTGGATCAACGCGAACACGGCGGCCAGGAGCAGCACCCAGGTGCGCGGCCGCACGCCCCTCATGCCGACGCCAGCGCGTCGTGACCGGCGGACGGCCTCGGCACCCAGGCCACACCCGGCTCCGGCAGGGACTCCCCGAGCAGCAGCGTCCGTACGACCCGCTCGGCGGCCCGCCCGTCGTCGAACTCGCAGAACCGCTCCCGGAACGCCGCCCGCAGCCGCGCCGACTCCCCGTCCCGCCAGGCGCCCGAGGCGAACAGCCAGGTCAGCTCACGGTAGGAGCACGACACCTGGCCCGGCGGCTCGGCGGTGATGTCGAAGTAGGTGCCCCGGCTCGCGGTGAACGCCGCCAGGTCGTCGGCATGGACCACGATCGGCCGGTCGAGGTTGGCGTAGTCGAACATCAGGGCCGAGTAGTCGGTGACCAGCACGTCGGAGGCGAGCATCACCTCCTCCACGTGCGGCTCGTCCGTCGCGTCGACCACGACGCCCCGCCGGTGCAGATCGCTCAGGCCGAGCCCGCGCGCGGGGCCGGTGGCGAGGGAGGGGTGCAGCCGGACGACGAGGGTGTGGCCCTCGCCCAGGTCGGCCGCGAACCGGGCCAGGTCCACCCGGTCCACCAGGCCGCCGCGCCGGTAGTCGCGGCGGGTCGGCGCGTAGAGCACCACGGTGTGGTCCGCGGGGATGCCGTGCCGGGCGCGGAACTCCGCCCCCGCGTCCGGGACGGCCCTGACCAGGACGTCGTTGCGCGGGCTGCCGGTGCGCGCCGAGGCGAAGTGGCAGGGGTAGGCCCGCCCCCACACCAGCTCCGAGTGCCGGTTGGCGACCAGGCTGTGGTCCCAGCGGTCGGAGCGGCGCAGCATCTGGGGCACGTCCAGGTTGTGCCGGGCACCCGGCTTGTCCAGCAGGTCGGCGCCCATGTACTTGAGCGGGGTGCCCTGGTGGGTGTGGATGTGCACGCTGCCGGGACGTTTGGCCAGCGCGCCGGGCCAGTTGACGTTGTTGACGAAGAACTTCGCCCGCGCCGTCATCTCCAGATAGCGCGGGGAGCCGAGCAGGACGTGCTCGGTACCGGGCGGTAGCTGAGCGGCGTGCTCCTCGTCGCGCACCACCCACACCCCGCGCAACTGCGGGGCGATCTCGCGCGCCGCGCGGTACACGGCCGCCGGATCGCCGAGCATCCCGCGGTGCGAGAACGCCGAGTAGACGACCAGGTTTCCGTCCAGCGGACGGCGGGAGTGCACCGCGGACAGCCCCCGCTTCATCCGCGCCGCCGCGGACCTGCGGACCTGCCCGGCCCGCCGGCTCAGCTCCTGGACGCCCCGCCCGGCCTGCCGCGCGGCCAGGTAGGTCGCGTACGTGCCGTTCAGCAGGGCGAGTTCACCGCTCACCGAGGCGCCCTCGGGCCGGTGCCCGCGGAACATCGCGGCCGTACGCCGGAAGAACTCGCCCTTGTCCGACGGCGGCAGCCGGTCCGGCTTGGCGAGGATGTCCAGGCAGTGCTCGCCCATCTTGCGGTGCAGGAAGGGCAGCCAGCCGGCCAGGTGCGGACGGGCGGCGACGAACGCGAAGACCCGCTCGTACTGGTCGTGGATGTCGAAGTGCTTGCGGCTCGTGGTGGACAGGATGTTGCCCTGGCGGCGCTGGCGGTAGTTCAGGCAGATCCGGTCCAGCGTGGCGATGCGCTCCGCGCTCAGCATCACCGGGAAGGTCCAGGGCGTGTCCTCGTAGTAGCCGGGCGGGAAGCGGAAGTCGTGCTCCGCGACGAAGTCCCGCCGGTAGACCTTGTTCCACACCACCATCAACAGGTCGAGGATCTGCGGGTGTTCGGCGGCCGTGAAGGTGCCGCTGCCGTGCGTGTCCCCGGCCTCGGCGAGGACGTGGGCGAGGACGTTGCGCCGGGTGCCGCCCCACCAGTAGGTGCGCGCGTAGTCGAAGACCAGCACGTCCGGATCGCCGGTCTCCTCCAGCCGGTCGGCGATGGCGCGTAGCGCGCCCGGCGTGAGGGTGTCGTCGCTGTCGAGGAAGAACAGGAAGTCGCCGGTGGCGAGCGGCATCCCGGCGTTGCGGGCGCGGCCGAGGCCGACGTTCTCCGGCAGGTGCAGCACCTTCACGCGCGGGTCGCGGGCGGCGTACTCGTCGAGGATCGCGCCGCAGCCGTCCGGCGAGCAGTCGTTCACCGCGATCAGCTCCAGGTCCGGATACGACTGCTCCAGGACCGAGTCGAGGCACTCGCGCAGAAAGCCCTGCACCTTGAAACACGGGACGATGACGCTGAAGCGGGGCACGGCGGGTCAGCTCCTCACGAGGGTCGCGGCGGCGGGGGCGGGGACGCGCTCCGCGAGCGGGATCACGGGCGGGATCGCCTCCGGCGGCTCGCCCAGCAGCACCCGCCGTACGACGCGCTCGGCGGCCAGGCCGTCGTCGAACTGGCAGAACCGCTCCCGGAACGCGGCCCGCAGCGCGCGGGACTCCGCACCGGCGTAGGTACCGTCGGCGAAGACGCGCGCCAGCTCCTCGGGCGTACGGGTGACCAGGCCCGGCGGATGGGCCATCAGGTCGAAGTAGACGCCGCGCGTCTCCCGGTAGACCTCCCAGTCGTCGGCGTGCACGACGATCGGCCGGTCGAGGTTGGCGTAGTCGAACATGATCGACGAGTAGTCGGTGATCAGCGCGTCGGCGGCCAGGCACACCTCCTCGGCCGAGCGGTGCCCGGTGACGTCGATGATCCGGCCGGAGCCCCGGGAGAGCCCCTGGTCGTAGAAGTAGTGGGCGCGCAGCAGCACCACCACGTCCTCGCCGGCCGCCTCGCAGAAGGCCTCCAGGTCCAGGCCGGTCTCGAAGCCGCTCTGGTGGTCACGGTGGGTCGGGGCGTACAGGACGGCCGTCTTCCCCTCCGGGACGCCCAACTCCGCGCGGATACGGGCCACGTCGTCCGCGCGCGCCGTGCAGTAGACGTCGTTGCGCGGATAGCCGTACTCCAGCGCCTCGTACGAGCCGGGGAAGGCGCGCTCCCACATCTGGGTGGAGTGCCGGTTGGAGGAGAGGTTGAAGTCCCAGCGGTCGACGCGTCCCAGCAGCTTGGTGAAGCTGCCCGTGCGGGCGGCCACCACGGGGTACGTCGACTGGTCCACGCCCATCGTCTTCAGCGGGGTGCCGTGCTGCGTCTGGACGTGCACGCTGCCCGGCCGCTTGACGATCCCCTCGGCGAAGTTGGCGTTGTTGATCAGGTACTTGGCGCGGGCCAGCACCTGCCAGTACCTGCGGCTGCCGATGACGGCGTACTCGACGCCCTCCGGTACGCCGTGCTCCTGGCCGGCCTCGACCAGGAACACCGAGCGGATGTGCGGGGCGAGTTCGCGGGCCTTGGCATGGATCGCGGCCGGGTTGCAGGCGTAACCGCGGCCCCAATAGGCGCAGTACACCGCGAGGTTGGCGTCCAGCGGGCGGCGCAGATCGCGGGCGTAGCGCAGCCGGGTGCGCAGCATGCGGGGGCGGGGCAGGCGCTCGGCGAGGCCCGCCGCGGCCCGGTTGGCGCCGCGCAGCGCGCGGAACGCCGCGTACGCCCCCGCCGCCAGCAGCCGGTGCTGTACGCCCACGCTGCCGCCGGGCGCCCGGAAACCGCTCGGGCGGTGCTGCCGGTACAGCCGGCCCGCCCGGCGGAAGAAGGCCCGGCGCCCCGACGTCAGCCGCTCGGTGCGCGAGGCCGTCTTCAGCACGACGGAGAAGAGCTGCTCGAACAGCGGCCGCGCCTGCTCCTCGGGCAGACCGTGCTCGGCGGCCCGGGCCAGCACCCGCTCCACCTGGTCGAGCAGTTCGCCCTGATGCGGACCGGGCAGATTGAGCCGGCTGCCCTGGCGCCGCAGCCGGTGCCGTACGAGGACCGAGCGCAGCACGGCGATCCGCTCGGCGGCGACCGAGGTCAGCCCGCCCCAGCCGATGTCCGTGAAGTGCCCGCCGGGGAAGGCGAGATGACTGTCGGCGACGAAGGCGCGGCGGTAGGCGGCGCTCCACGCCGGGAAGTGCACCCCGGTGAGCTGGGGAGCGCGGCCGGGGGTGAACGCGCCGCCCGGGGCCTTGGCCAGCAGCGGCGCCACCGGGTTGGTCGTCTCGCCCTCCCACCACGGCGCCCGCTCGTGCTCGAAGTACAGCACGTCGACGTCACCGGCCTGGGCGAGCCGCGCGTCGAGCGCCGCCAGCGCCCCCGGCAGCAGCAGGTCGTCGCCGTCGAGGAACAGCAGATACGCGCCGGTCGCCGCCCGGATTCCGGCGTTGCGCGCCCCGCTCAGACCGGCGGACGGCGGCGAGTGGACCGGGGCCACCCGGGAGTCCCGCTCGGCGTGTGCGGCGACGACGTCGGTGGCGGGGGAGTCCGACGGGTCGTGCACCGGGATCAGCTCCAGGTCGCCGAAGGACTGCGCGAGGACCGAGTCCAGCGCCTCGGACAGCCGGCTTGCGACCCCATGGGACGGGACGATGATGCTGAAGCGGGGCATACTGCTCTTTCTCTTGTCTGTCCTGGAGCACAGGCCGGCTCGTGACCGCCTGGAGGCTCAGTCCGTACGGGCGCGGCCGGGCCGTGGGGCCGGACGCCAGGTCGACGGCCGGGTCGGGGTGGGCCGTGAGGTGCTCGGTGGCATACGAACTCCCAGGAAAAGCAACGGCGTTCAGAGGCTCTTGGTGACGGGGGCGGGGCCGGAAGGTTGCGGGACGGTGGCGAGCGGGGACCCGGTGAGGGCCGAGGAGGCCGAGGGCGCGGGGTGGCGCTCGCCGAGCGGTGTGAGAGCCGGCAGCCGCTCGCTCTCGCCCAGCACGACATGCCGGACGACCCGCTCGGCGGCGCGTCCGTCGTCGTACGCGCAGAACCGCTCACGGAACGCCGCCCGCAGCTGCGCCGAGCGGGAGCCGCGCCAGTGGCCGGTCGCGAAGATGTCGATCAGCTCGTCCTCGGTGCGGGCGATCGCGCCCGGCGGGACGGCGCGCGGGTCGAAGTAGGTGCCCCGGGCCGCCTCGTACGCCTCCCAGCCCTCGACGTGCAGGACGATCGGCCGGTCCAGGTTGGCGTAGTCGAACATGATCGACGAGTAGTCCGTGACCAGGGCGTCCGAGGCGAGGCACAGGGACTCGACGTCGGGGTGGCCGCTGACGTCGATGACCCGGGCGCCCTCGGGCACGGCGGCGGCCTGGCCCGGGTGCGCGCGGGCCAGGATCACATAGCGCGGGCCCAGGCGGCGCAGGACGCGGTCCAGGTCGAGGCTGGTGCGCTGGGTGCGGAGGTGGTCGCGGTGGGTGGGCGCGTAGAGGATCGCCACCGCGCCCCGCGGGATGCCGAGTTGTTCGCGCAGCCGGGTCACGTCCGCGGGCGTGGCCCTCTGGAAGACGTCGTTGCGCGGATAGCCGTACTCCAGCGTGGTGTAGCGGCCGGGGTAGACGCGCTCCCAGGTCAGGGTGGTGTGCCGGTTGGCGGACAGGACGTAGTCCCACTTGTCGACGCCCCTGAGCAGTTCGGCGAAGTCCATGCCGCGCGCGGCCGCCGGGCGCTCCTGGAGGTCCAGGCCCATGTGCTTGAGCGGGGTGCCGTGCTGGGTCTGCACGAAGACCTGGCCGCGCCGCTTGCGCAGCCGCCGGTCGAAGTTGACGTTGTTCACCAGGTACTTGGAGCGGGCCAGCGCCGTCCAGTACGCCGCCGTGCCCGGGCGCAGCCGGCGCGTGCCCGGCGGGACGGTGTGCTGGTGCTCGGGGCGGGCGATCCAGGCCGTGCGGATGTCCGGGGCGTACGTACGGAACGCGGCCTCCAGCGCGCCCGGGTTGCAGCCGTGGCCGCGCCCCCAGGAGGCGGCGAAAACGGCGCGGTCGGCCCGCACCGGCAGACAGCACTGGACGCGGTAGTGCAGCTGGAGGGCGCCGGCCCGCAGGACCCGGGTGAGCGCGGCGGTGAGCCCGAGGACCCGGCGGCGCGCGGCCATCGCCCGCATCAGCGTGCGGTAGGTGCGGTGCAGGCCGAAGCGCACGAGCGTGTGACGCAGCCGGGAGCGCAGCGGGAGCGGGTCGCCCGGGGTGCGGTAACGGCGGTGGTGCGCACGGGCCTTGCGCAGGAACTCGGCGCGGCTGCCGCGCGGCAGCCGGTCCGGCTTGGTGAACACCGTCGAGAAGTGGTCGATCATCCGGCGGAACAACACCGGCCGCCAGCGGGCGAGGTCGGGCCGCTGCTCGACGAACGCGAAGACGCGGTCGTACTGCTCGAAGATGTCGAAGTGCTTGCGGCTGGTGGTGCCGAGGATGTTGCCCTGCCGGCGCTGGCGGTAGTGCACGCACACCCGGTCGAGGGTGGCGAGCGACTCCGCCGCCATCAGCACGGGGTAGGTCCAGGGGGTGTCCTCGTAGTAGCCCGGCGGGAACACGAAGCCCTCCCGCTCGACGAACTCCCGCCGGTACGCCTTGTTCCAGGCCACCATCAGCACGCGCAGCAGGCCGGGGCGGTCCTCCAGCCGGAAGGGGGCCGGGCCCTCCTCGGTCAGCTGGAGCGCGGTACGGCTGCGGACCGCCTCACCCGTCCAGTAGGTGCGCGCGTAGTCGTAGACGAGGACGTCGGGTTCGCCGGTCTCCTTGACGCGGTCCGCGATCGAGCGCAGCGCGTGCGGGGTGAGCGTGTCGTCGCTGTCCAGGAAGACCAGGTAGTCGCCCCGGGCCAGCTCCATCCCGGCGTTGCGGGCGCGGCCGAGGCCTTGGTTCTCCGGCAGGTGCAGGGGCCGTACGCGGGCGTCGCGGGCCGCGTACTCGTCGATGATCGCGCCGCAGGCGTCCGGCGAGCAGTCGTCCACGGCGATCAGTTCGAGATCCGGATACGACTGCGAGAGCACGGAGTCCAGGCACTCGTGCAGGTACGCCTGGACCTTGTACGCGGGGACGATGACACTGAACCTGGGCAAGGGAATTCCATGGGTCGGCGGCGCGGGCGCTTTGTCCGGCAACGGCCGATGGAGTGAATTGGTTACGGTCGCGTACGTCGTTCGGGGGACGCCCGGTGCGCCGCGAGGGACGGGCCGTGACCGGCCCGCCCCTCAACAGATCGCGTCGTGCTGTCAGTTGGCCGCTACTTGACCGCGCCGGCCATCACGCCGGACACGAACTGCCGCTGGAACGCGAAGAACACGGCCAGCGGGATCACCATCGAGATGAACGCGCCGGGTGCCAGCACGTCGATGTTGTTGCCGAACTGGCGTACCTGGGTCTGCAGCGCGACCGTGATCGGCTGCGTACCGGACTTGGTGAACACCAGCGCGACCAGCAGGTCGTTCCACACCCACAGGAACTGGAAGATGCCGAGGCTCGCGATGGCGGGACCGCCGAGCGGCATCACCACCCGTGCGAACAGGCGCAGTTCACCGGCGCCGTCCAGGCGGGCGGCCTCCAGCAGCTCGCGGGGGATCTCCGCGAAGAAGTTCCGCAGCAGGAACACAGCGAAGGGCAGGCCGAAGCCCACATGGAACAGGATGACGCCGAGGATCGTGCCGAACAGGCCGACGTTGCCGAACAGTTCGGCGATCGGGATCAGCGCCACCTGTACGGGTACGACCAGCAGGCTCACCACGCCCAGGAACCACCAGTCGCGGCCCGGGAACTCCATCCACGCGAAGGCGTAGCCCGCCAGGGAGCCGATGACGACGACCAGGATCGTCGCCGGGACCGTGATCAGCACCGTGTTCCCCAGGGAGTGGGTGATGTCGCCGTTCTCCAGGAGCCGTCGGTAGCTGTCGAAGGTGAGCTGGGACGGCTCGGTGAACACCTTCCACCAGCCGCTCGCGCTCATCTGCGCGGGCGAGCGCAGGGAGGAGAGGAACAGCCCGATGGTCGGCACCAGCCAGAACAGACCCACGAGGACGAGGAACACACGGACCGTGCCGCCGCTCAGCCGCTCGGCGATACGCGAGCCGAGCGACTGCCTGTCCGCCACCGCGGCCTGCGTGCCGGTGCCCGTCGCGTGCGTCGTCATCGCCGCCCCTCCTGCCTGAGCCGACGGATGTTGAACAGCATCACCGGGATCACCAGCAGCAGCAGGAACACCGCGATGGCGCTGGCGACGCCGGGCTGCCCCTCGGAGAAGCCCTTGCGGTACAGCTCCAGGGCCAGCACGTTCGCGTCGTCCTGGGACGAGCCCGGCGCGATGATGAAGACCAGGTCGAAGACCTTCAGCACGTTGATCATCAGGGTGACGGTGACGACCGCGAGGACCGGGGCGAGCAGCGGCACCGTGACCTTCCGGAACACCTGCCACTCGTTCGCCCCGTCCACCCGTGCCGCCTCCAGCAGTTCCCGGGGCACGCCCGCGAGCCCGGCCGCGATCAGCACCATCGCGAAGCCCGCCCACATCCAGACGTACGACCCGATGATGGCCGGCGTGACGAGGGCCGGGCCCAGCCAGTCGACGCCGTTGTACGGCGCCGCGAAGTTGCTCGCCGGGAGTCTGAGCCGGGCCCCTTCGGCGGAGGCGGGGAGGCTGAACGTGCCGTCCGCCGCCGCCGTCGTCGAGGCGACCACCCGGCCGTCCTTGACCGCCTCGATCCGCATCCCGGCGTAGCCGAGCTCGGACGGGTCGGGCGCGTCCAGCCGGCCGACGCCCTTGCCGCGGGTGAAGTCCTGCCAGGTGGTGCCGGTGACCTTCCCTGGCTCCGACCGTGCCTGGGCGGCCTTCTTCGCGCCGTCGGGCATCTGGTCGGGGGCGACGCCCACGAGGGGCAGCGCGACCGGCCGGCCCGCCTGGACCGTCCCGGCGGTGACGAACCCGCCCGCGTCCGGCTTCAGCGGCGACTCGCGCCCCGGGTGCGCCTTCGGGAACGCGGAGGACTGGGCGAAGGTGTCGTGGACGCCGACCCAGACGGCGTTGGCGACGCCCTTCTGCGGGTCCTGGTCGTAGACGAGCCGGAAGATGATCCCGGCGGCCAGCATCGAGATCGCCATCGGCATGAAGACGACCAGCTTGAACGCCGTTCCCCAGCGCACCCGTTCGGTCAGCACCGCGAAGACCAGACCGAGGGCGGTGGAGACCGTGGGCGCGAACACCACCCAGACGATGTTGTTCTTCAGGGCGGTGCGGATGCCGTCGTCGGTGAAGAGGGTCGTGTAGTTGCCGGCTCCGGCGAAGCGGTCGCCCGAGGCGTCGTAGAAGCTGCGGACGACCGAGTATCCGATCGGATAGACGACGAGCGCACCGAGCAGCACCAGGGAGGGCAGCAGGAAGAGCGCCACCACGGTCCTGCGGGTGCCGGTCACGCTCCTGCGCGTCGGCATGGCTCGCTCAGCTCCCGCTGCCGTACGCCGCCGCCGCGTCCTTCTCCAGCCTCGCCTGAGCGCCCGCGACGTCCTTCGGGTTCTTCAGGAAGTCCTGGAGGTCCTTCCACTCGCCCTTGCCGGGGGTGCCGCCGAAGGCCTGCGGGGCCTGGTCGGACAGGTCGAAGCGGAAGTCGTCGCCGGACGCGATCAGCGCCTTCGCGATCTTCTGCTGCACCGGGTTCGGGTACGCCGACACGGGCACGTTCCGGTTCGGCGAGAGATAGCCGCCGAGCTTCGCCTGGATCGTCGCCGCGTCCGGGGAGGCGAGGAACGTCGCCAGGGCCTGGGCCGCCTTGGAGTCCTTCAGGATGACGGCCGCGTCGCCGCCCGAGACCACCGGCGCCTTCGCACCGACCGCCGGGAACGGGAACACCTTGGCGTCCGTGCCCACCTTGGCCTTGGTCTCGCCGATGTTGACCTGCGCGAAGTCGCCCTCGAAGACCATGGCCGCCTTGGGCTGGTCGCCGCCGGTGAAGGTCTGGGTGACGGAGGCCGGGAACTCGGTCTGGAGCGCGCCGTCGGGACCGCCCGCGACGTAGTCCTTCTTCCCCCAGGCCTCGGCGAGCGTGGTCAGCGCCTTTTTGACCGAGGGGTCCGTCCACTTGATCCTGTGCTGGGCGAGCTGGTCGTACTTCTCCGGGCCCGCCTGTGACAAATAGACGTTCTCGAACCAGTCGGTCAGCGTCCAGCCGTCCGCCCCGCCGATGGAGAACGGGGTGACGCCCGAGTCGTACACCGCCTGCGCCGTGGCCAGCAGCTCCGGCCAGGTCTTGGGCTCCTTGGCGCCCGCGTTCGCGAAGGCCTGAGCGTTGTACCAGATCAGCGACTTGTTGGCGGCCTTGTAGTAGACGCCGTACGGCTTGCCGTCGACCGTGCCGATGTCCTGCCAGCCCTGCGCGTAGTTCTTCTTGAGCTCCTTGACGGCGTCGGGGCCGAGCGGCTTGGCCCACTTCTTGTCCACGGCCTGCTTGATGGCGCCCGGCTGCGGGAGCAGCGCGATGTCCGGCGGCTGCCCGCCCGCGATCTTCGAGCCGAGGAAGTTGATGATCGGGTCCTGGGCGGGCACGAAGGTGACCTTGGCGCCGGTCCGCTTCTCGAACTCGGCGAGGACCTTCTTGAAGTTGGCCTGTTCGGCGCCCGTCCAGACGGCGGATACCTCCAGGTGCGCGCCGTCGAGCTTGGGGAGGGTGACGGTCGTCGTGGGTTCGGCGGCGCCACTGGCCTGGCCGTCGCCCGGGTCGCTGTCGCCGCCCGCGCACGCGGTGAGCGCGAGGGCCCCCGCGATGAGGGCGGCGAGTGTCGTGACGGGCCTGTTCGTCCGGATGGTGCTGCTCTTCCTGCGCATCACTGCCCCGTTCTTCGTTCTCCGTTGAACGTCTTTCGTTGAACGTCTCTCCGTGAACTTCCGAGCGTCTTCGTGAACGCCGAGCGCTGTCCCGTGCGGTCCGGTGTACGCCCGGCCGCGCGGGCGCGGCAAGGGCGCCTCCCGCGTCGACCGGGGGATCGTGACCGCGTTGTGACGGGTGGGCCGGCGTCGGCGCGGGCGTCGCGGCCGCTGCCGCCCGCGCTCAGAGGAGCGAGGGTATGTGCACGGCCGCGACCTCTCGTGCCGCTCGTTCCACCGCGCTGGCCAGCAGGGCCAGGTCGGTGGGGCCGTTGCCGAGTTCGCGCACCGGGCGGCGGGTCGGCGGGTCGCCCATGCGCTGCCACTCCAGCGGGACCACCGTCGGCCGCAGCGTGGCCGTGCGCGGGATACGGCCCGTGACCCGGCCGCTCTGGAAGGGCGTCGTCGGACCGCCTACGACGGCCAGCCGCCCACGCCCCGGCGCCGGTTCCTCCGGCCCGGCCGAGGGGGCGTCCAGGGTGACGCGCAGGGCGCACCGGCGCGACAGCTCCGTCTCGGCCGTACGACCGCCGAGCGCGGCCGCCGCCACCAGATGCACGCCGAGCCGCTCGCCCTCCTTGGCGACCGCCTCCAGCGCACGCATCACCGACCCCGCGGCCGGCCGCCCCGGCGAGCCCAGGGCGGGGGAGACCAGCCCGTCCAGGTCGTCCACGACGACCACCAGCCGGGGCAACGCGGCCGCCTCCTCGGCCTGTTGACGGGCGGCGCCGGCGGAGGGGCGCAGCCGCAGCGTCGTGCTGGGCGGTGAGTCGAGATCGCCGTCGCCCGGCGCGGGCGCCCGCCCGGGGGCCGTGCGCTGCGCGACGAACCGGCCCGACACCTCGCGCGCGGCATGCCACTCGGCGAAGCCGAGCTGTCCGAGCAGCTCTGCCCGCCGCTTCAGCTCGGCGCTCAGGGACTGCGCGAACTCCCGCATCCGGACGGGGTCGTTGGCGGTCAGGTAGGTGGTGACGTGCGGTATGTCCGTGCAGGCGTACAGGCCTTCGCCCTGTCGCGAGCCCGTGCCCACGCCGTCCCGGCCGTCGAAGAGGACGACGCCCAGCCGGTCCGGGCGCTCGGCCGAGGCGAGCGAGGCGACCACCGCGCGCAGCAGTTCCGTACGACCGCTGCCGGGCGGGCCCTCGATCAGCAGGTGCGGGCCCTCGGCCACCAGGTCGGCCGTGAGCGGGCCGCGCGGTCCGGCGCCGAGCACCGCCCAGGCGCGTCCGCCGAGCGACTCGGTGTCGTCGGCCGCGGCCGCCCAGCGCGCCATCAGGGACGCCGGGGTGGCGCGGGCGAGTCCCAACTCGTCCAGCAGACGGGCCGACTGGGGCAGCGGCGCCGCCGCGCGGGCGTGCCCGCGCTCGCCGAGGGTGCCGTCCGTGCGCAGCGGCGCCAGCGCCCGCGCGAACCGCTCGGCCCAGGCGGCCGAGACGGCGTCCACGGCGGCGACGGTGCCGGGGCCGACGGGCCCGGCGGGAGAGCCGCTGCGCAGCTCCGCGCGCGGGACGCGCAGCAGGTGCATCCCCGTGGCCACGTCACCGCTCAGCAGCGCGACCGCTCCGCAGGCGCGGAAGGCCGGAGCCGCCGCGCACGCCGCCGCGTACGTCTGCGCCACCGGCGAGGCGGGCGAGGCCGGGGCGGTCTCGGCGAGGCACACGACGTGGATCCCGGCCCGCGGCCCCTCCAGCGCCAGGCGCGCCACGGCCTCGTGCAGCCCGGTGCCGCCGGGGTCGCCGTCCACGACGAGGACGGTGTACGGCCCGGGGAAACCGGCCGACGCCTTCCCGCCCGGGGGCGTCTCCCAGCTCACGGGGGTCTCCCGGCCCGCCGGTGCCTCCCGGCCCACGGGCGTCTCCCAGCTCACGGGGGTCTCCCGGCTCACGGGGGTCTCCCGGCCTACGGGCGTGTCCCAGTCCACCGGTGCCTCCCGGCCGGACGAGGCCGCCCGGTCGGCCGGGGCGCGCTGCCCCTCATCGGCGGTGGAGGCGGACGCGTCGGCCAGGTTCAGGTCGGACCCCTCCGGCGTCCGGTCGTCCAGGCGGCGCAGGAGTTCCTCGGTGCGGGCCGCGGCCTGCTCGCGGTCGAGGGCGAGCAGGAGACGGCAGTCCTGGCCGCGCCCCGGACGCAGATGCGGGAGCCAGCCGAGCCAGGCCCACTCGGCGGTGCGGTTCTCCAGCGGGCGCGAGCGGTCCGAGCTGATCAGGACGATCTCCAGCAGGTCCGGGGAGTGCAGCGCGGCGAGCTGGGCCAGCACCGCGCGGGCAAGACCGGACAGCCGCGCGCGCGGGCCGGCCAGGCCGAGGGCACCGGCCTCGCGCAGATCGGCGGTGACCGGGACGGCGGGCAGCAGACCCGGGCCGTTCGGCATCGCCCGGTCCGCCGTACCGAGCCGGACCGTGAGCGTCTCCGGGTGACCGGGGCCGCGCTCCCAAAGCCGCGGTCCGGGGCCCAGCGCGGTCAGCAGCAGCGCCGCCGGGTCCGGCCAGGTCTCCGGCTGCTGCGGGACGTGGGGTGCGGAGGCGGCCCCGTCCGCCTCGTACGCGTGCGCCCCCGTCGCCGGCACCGGCTCGCCCCAGCCGCCGGTCAGCCGCCGCGCCCAGGCGCCGAGGCCGCCGCGCTTGCGCACGCCCGGCGGGACGTCGGTGCCGCGGACGGGGGTGCCTTTGCGGCCGCCGGTGTCCGGGCCGCCCTCCGGGTCGTGATCGCGGTCCCGCGCGCGGGTGCCGGTGGTGGAGCCGTCCGGTGCCGTCGCGTGCGCCGGGGCGTCCGAGGGCCGGACGGAGGGGCCGGTGCCCTCGCCGTGCGTCGTGGGGTCCTGGGGGTGCCGTCCGTAGGCGTGCGGCGCGGTCCCGGGAAGGTCGAAGTGCGTGTCCCCGCCCGAGCCGGGGAAGCCCTGCGCGGCGGCCGTGCCGTGGCTCTCGATCCGCGGCGCGCCGCCCTGCCCCGGGACGAGGGGCGGCTCCACCGGGCCGTGCTCCTGCGCCCGGGGGCTGCCGTCCGGGGCGTTCCAGCCGGTGGCGCCGTACGCGTGGGGCGCGGGGCCGCCGGGAGCGGCTCCCGTGTCCGGGCGCGCGTTCCGGGCGGCGGGGTCCCGCTCGCCCAGTGTGACGCGCACGCATCCCTCGCCGTCGGGCGTCGTCGCCCTGCGCGCCCCCGGACCCCCGGACGGCGTAAGCCGCAGGGCGGATTCGCCGATGCGCAGCAGCGCGCCCGCGGGGAAGCGGACGGGCCGCGTGCCCACGTGCGTGTCGCCGAGGACCGTGCCGTTGGTGGAGTCGAGGTCGACGACCGACACACGCCCGTCGGCGGCGACCGTGACGGCGCAGTGCA
Source organism: Streptomyces sp. V3I7 (assembly GCF_030817495.1). Lineage (NCBI taxonomy): Bacteria > Bacillati > Actinomycetota > Actinomycetes > Kitasatosporales > Streptomycetaceae > Streptomyces > Streptomyces sp. V3I7. The sequence goes on along the minus strand of NZ_JAUSZK010000001.1, from coordinate 2,631,119 downwards.
GGCGGGAGACGTCGGGGTCGTCGAGGGGGACGTCGGCCTCGGCGGAGCGGCCGATGGTGATCCGGCCGCCGTGCAGCAGGTGGACGCCGCCCGCGTCGGGGCCCGCGACCACATGGAGCTGGGTCGGCGCGTCGTCCAGCTCGGGATGCGGCTCCGGCGCCGCGGGAGCGCCCAGGGACAGCACCGCGCCGTCGATCAGCGGGGGCTCGCCGAGGGTGGAGCGCTGGGTGTCCAGGCGCTGGGCGTCGGCGTACAGCACGATCGTCGCGCCGACGGCCTCCCGGCCCGCCGCGCCCTCGCCCGCGACCGCCGAGGCCAGGGCCGGGGCCACCGCAGCCAGGGCCGTCCCGGCGGGCGCCGTGACCAGCACGTCTCGGCTCGCGGCTCGCCCCTTGTCGGGGCTCGCGCCCAGCGGGTCTACGACGGTCAGCCGGATCTGCATCGCCGTCTGCGGTCCCTTCTGCGCGGGCGCCGGCGAACGGGGGCCGAAGCCGCCCCGCGGCCCCCCACCGCAGACTTCCCCCCACCGCCGCACCAGCACGTCGGCCAGTACTGAGGGCATCCTCGCACCTGCCGCCGACATCGTGCCCGCCCCCCACCGCCAAGTGATCTTGATTGGTCGGCTCTGCCCGTAAAAGTGCCTGACCAGTGCCGCCCCGGTGACCGTCTGAGATCGGTCCTGAGATCGGTCACGCTCGGATCCGGCAACCGACGGACGGAGTCGAGCGTCTTTTCTTCGAACATGGGCGGGACCGCGTCCGTACCGCGTAGGGAGGACAAGCTGCCCGCGCGCGGGTGGCCACTACAGTGGATCGGAACACCGGCAAGGCGGTGGGTGGGAACACCAGCTCGGAACGACCGGCTCGGATTCACCCGACCCGGTCACGGCGGGCTCGGAGACCACCAGCTCGGACACCAGCAATCAGCAGGGAGCGCATGACGTGCGGCCGGTAGGCAGCAAGTACCTGCTCGAGGAGCCGCTCGGACGCGGCGCCACGGGCACCGTCTGGCGAGCCCGCCAGAGGGAGACCGCGGGCGCCGAGGCGGCCGTGGCCGGCCAGCCCGGCGAGACCGTCGCGATCAAGGTCCTCAAGGAGGAGCTCGCGAGCGACCCGGACGTCGTGATGCGGTTCCTCAGGGAGCGCTCGGTCCTGCTGCGCCTCACCCACCCGAACATCGTCCGGGTGCGCGACCTGGTGGTCGAGGGCGATCTGCTGGCGCTGGTCATGGACCTCGTCGAGGGTCCCGACCTGCACCGCTACCTGCGCGAGTACGGCCCCTTCACGCCCGTCGCCGCCGCCCTGCTGACCGCCCAGGTCGCCGACGCGCTCGCGGCCAGCCACGCGGACGGCGTCGTCCACCGCGACCTGAAGCCCGCCAACGTCCTGCTCCAGCAGTACGACGGTCAGCTGCACCCGCTGCTGACCGACTTCGGCATCGCGCGCCTGGCCGACTCCCCGGGGCTCACCCGTACCCAGGAGTTCGTCGGCACGCCCGCGTACGTCGCGCCCGAGTCCGCCGAGGGCCGCCCGCAGACCTCCGCCGTCGACATCTACGGCGCCGGCATCCTGCTGTACGAGCTGGTCACCGGCCGTCCGCCGTTCTCCGGCGGCTCCACGCTTGAGGTCCTGCACCAGCACCTGAACGCCGAGCCGCGCCGCCCCTCCACCGTTCCCGGCCCGCTGTGGACGGTCATCGAGCGCTGTCTGCGCAAGAACCCGGACGAGCGCCCCAGCGCCGAGAGCCTCGCCCGCGCCCTGCGCGTCGTCGCCGAGGGCGTCGGAGTGCACGCCACCGCCGCGCAGATCGCCGCGGCCGAGGGCGTCGCCGCCCTGCTGGCGCCCGATCCCGCCCCGGCCGCCGTACCGGGCGTGCCCGGCGCCGGCGACGCGACGCAGGTCCTGCCGACGAACTCGCCCGCGGACGCGTACGACCCGAACGCGGCCACGAGTGTCCTTCCGCACACCGGCATGCCCGGCGGCCTTGGGGGCACGGCCGACCCCACCGCCGTGATGCCGCCCGTGCCGCAGGGGCAACAGCCCGACCAGCCGCACCCCTGGCAGAGCCAGCTCAGCGCGGCCCGCGACCGCAACGAGCAGACGCAGATCCAGTACATCGACCCCGACGAGGACCCGCTGCGCCGCCGCCCCCAGCGGCAGGTGGCCCGGCCCCAGCAGGGGGCGCCCGCCGGGTACGGCCGCCCGCCGCAGCGGCAGCCGCAGCAGTACGCCCCGCCGCAGCACCAGCGGCCGCAGCACTACGAGCGGCCCGCACCGCCGCCCCAGCGGCCGCCGCGCGAGCCGCGCCCGCGCAGCGCCAACCCGATGAAGATCCCCGGGCTGGGCTGCCTCAAGGGCTGCCTGTTCACGATCGTCATCCTGTTCGTCGCCGGCTGGCTGGTCTGGGAGCTGACCCCGCTCCAGGAGTGGATCGGCACCGGCAAGACCTACTGGCAGCAGCTGACCGACTTGTACGACACCGTGGCCGGCTGGATCGGCGGCCTGAGCGACGCGACCAGCGGCTCGGGCAGCGGTACGGGCGGGAACTGACGGGTCGGTCCGGCGGCAGCCGCTGTGGCATCGGCCCGCCGGGCTTGGTGATTTGTCGATACCTGACGGGTGATTTCCGTCCGCGTGGCGGAGGTTGGCCCCTCGGGCGCGTAGCTTTGTCGGCAACACGCGTCTGTAGGAGCAGTCTTGACACGGAAGATCGGCAGCCGGTACACCGCGAACCAGATCCTGGGGCGGGGCAGCGCCGGCACGGTGTGGCTGGGGGAGGGCCCGGACGGGCCCGTGGCGATCAAGCTGCTGCGCGAGGACCTCGCGTCCGACCAGGAGCTCGTCGGACGCTTCGTCCAGGAGCGCACGGCCCTGCTCGGACTGGAGCACCCCCATGTGGTCTCCGTACGGGACCTCGTGGTCGACGGCAACGACCTCGCGCTCGTCATGGACCTGGTGCGCGGCACGGACCTGCGCACCCGTCTGGAACGGGTCCGGCGCATGGCGCCCGAGGCGGCCGTGGCCATCGTGGCCGACATCGCCGACGGACTCGCGGCGGCACACGCGGCCGGGGTGGTGCACCGGGACGTCAAGCCCGAGAACGTCCTGCTGGACATGCAGGGACCGCTCGGCCCGGGCGGCGCCCACCCGGCGCTGCTGACCGACTTCGGGGTCGCCAAGCTGATCGACACCCCGAAGCGGACCCGGGCCACGAAGATCATCGGAACCCCGGACTATCTGGCCCCGGAGATCGTCGAGGGCCTGCCCCCGCGGGCGTCCGTCGACATCTACGCCCTGGCGACGGTGCTCTACGAGCTGCTGGCCGGCTTCACCCCCTTCGGCGGCGGGCACCCCGGCGCCGTGCTGCGCCGGCATGTGACCGAGACCGTCGCGCCGCTGCCGGGCATCCCCGACGAGCTGTGGCAGCTCGTCGTCCAGTGCCTGGCGAAGGCCCCGGCGTCGCGCCTGCGGGCCTCCGAGCTGGCGGCCCGGCTGCGCGAGCTGCTGCCGCTGCTGGCCGGGATCCCGCCGCTGGACGTGGACGAACCGGGGACCGAACCCGAGGACGGCACGCAGACCGCGCCACCCGCGGCGGATGCTTCCAGTGAAACCGAGGCGGGGGAACCGGTACGGCGCCGGGGAGCGGTGTCCCTGGTCCCCGGGGCGAAGCCGGACTCCAACCGGGACACGCACACCTCGATGAGAGTCCCCGGCCCCGACGAGCTGGCCGGCGGCGCCCGCGGCACGGCAAGGGTGCCCAGGGCGTCGGGCGCGCCCCGCCCCGGCTCGGCCCGGCACCGGGCCGCCGCCCGCAGGCGCCGGGTGGCCCTGGGTGTCGTGGGCCTGCTGCTGGCGGCGGCCGTGGGCACGGGCGCCTGGCTGGCAACGGAGGGCAGCGACGCGGGAGCCACGCCCCAGGACACCCGGAACTCCTCGGCGCCGTAGCTCGGGGCGGCCGGCCCCGCCGCGCGGCACGGCACGGGTGCCCAGGGCGTCGGGCGCGCCCCGCCCCGGCTCGGCCCGGCACCGGGCCGCTGCCTGCAGGCGCCGGACCCAGGCATCGTGGGACACCCGGAACTCCTCGGCGCCGTAGCTCGGGCCGGTCGGCCCCGCCGCGCGGCACGGCAAGGGTGCCCAGGGCGTCCGGCACGCCCCACCCCGCTCCGCCCCGCCCCGGCTCGGCCCGGCACCGGGCCGCCGCCCGCAGGCGCCGGACCCAGGCATCGTGGGACACCTGGAACTCCTCGGCGCCGTAGCTCGGGGCGGCCGGCCCCGCCCCGTGGCACGGCACGGGTGCTCAGGGCGTGGGCGCCGGCCCACGCCCGCGCGGCATGGGTCGGTTGCCGTAGCCGTTACGCTTGATGGCGTGGCAGTCCTCGATGTATCCGAAGAGCTCAAGTCCCTCTCCTCGACCATGGAGTCGATCGAGGCCGTTCTGGACCTCGACAAGCTGAGGGCAGACATCGCCGTGCTCGAGGAGCAGGCGGCCGCGCCGTCCCTGTGGGACAACCCGGACGAGGCGCAGAAGATCACCAGCAAGCTCTCCCACCTCCAGGCCGAGGTCAGGAAGGCGGAGGCGCTGCGCGGTCGGATCGACGATCTCGCCGTGCTCTTCGAGATGGCCGAGGAGGAGGACGACCCGGACACCCGTGCCGAGGCCGAGTCCGAGCTCACCGCCGTCCGCAAGGCGCTGGACGAGATGGAGGTCCGCACCCTCCTCTCGGGCGAGTACGACTCCCGTGAGGCGCTCGTCACCATCCGCGCCGAGGCCGGCGGCGTCGACGCCTCCGACTTCACCGAGAAGCTCCAGCGCATGTACCTGCGTTGGGCGGAGCGGCACGGCTACAAGACGGAGCTGTACGAGACCTCGTACGCGGAGGAGGCGGGCATCAAGTCCACCACCTTCGCCGTCCAGTCCCCGTACGCCTACGGCACCCTCTCGGTGGAGCAGGGCACCCACCGGCTGGTGCGCATCTCGCCGTTCGACAACCAGGGCCGCCGCCAGACGTCGTTCGCCGGTGTCGAGATCCTGCCCGTCGTGGAGCAGACCGACCACATCGAGATCGACGAGTCCGAGCTCCGGGTCGACGTGTACCGGTCCTCCGGCCCCGGCGGCCAGGGCGTCAACACCACCGACTCCGCGGTGCGACTGACCCACATCCCCACCGGCATCGTCGTCTCCTGCCAGAACGAGCGGTCGCAGATCCAGAACAAGGCCACCGCGATGAACGTCCTCCAGGCCAAGCTGCTGGAGCGGCGCCGCCAGGAGGAGCAGGCCAAGATGGACGCCCTCAAGGGTGACGGCGGCAACTCCTGGGGCAACCAGATGCGTTCGTACGTGCTGCACCCCTACCAGATGGTGAAGGACCTGCGCACGGAGCACGAGGTCGGCAACCCCGAGGCCGTGTTCAATGGCGAGATCGATGGCTTCCTGGAGGCCGGAATTCGCTGGCGCAAGCAGCAGGAGAAGTGAATTTGTCGACCTGACGGTCGTCCGCAACTGCCGCCCCGTGGGCGGCAGTTGTTGTTTGTGGAACCACTCTCGGCCTCTATGTCTGGGTTTTACATCACACTCACACGCTTCGAGCCTCGGCAAAACTCTCCAAGCGGACATCGCGTACGCAACGACCTTGACGTTGCATTGAAAAATGGGAAGGGTGAAGCGTGGCATGCGTATCTGTGGGGCGCATGTGAACCGGGGGGCTTGAATGTGTACCGCTACCTCCGTCGATCACTGCGGCCCCCAAGGTGTCGCTCAATGACCATTCAGCTACTGGGGGTAGCAACCATATGACGAAGAAGACGCGGATCCGGATCGCGCGAGTCGCCGCGGGTGCCGTGATCGCGGCCGGTGCTTCGCTGACCGCCGCGGGCGCCGCCTCGGCCGCGGAGGCGGACACCTGCCTCCTGGGCCTGCTGTGCGTCGGCACGTCGCCGAGCCCGCCCACCGACCCGGGTATCCCGAGTGGCCCGGGTATCCCGACCGGCTCGACCCTCCCGACCGGCCCGGGTGTCCCGAGCGGGTCCACTGAGCCGACGGAGCCCACCGAGCCCACCGACCCGGGCACCCAGGACCCGGGCAACGGCGGCGGCAACGGCAATGGCGGCGGCAACGGCAACGGCGGCGGCAACAACGCCGACCCCAACGGCGGCTCGGGCACCTCGGCCCAGGAGGAGGGCTCCTCCTCCCTCACCGACACCGGCTCGGACACGCCGGCCGCCGGCACGGGCGCCGCTCCCGCCGGCACGCAGGCCCAGCCGCAGGGCAACGGCCAGCAGCTCGCCGAGACGGGTGCCGGCCAGACCGCGTTCCTGATCGTCGGCGCCGCCACCATGATCGCCGGTGGCATCGGCTTCCGCGTCCTCCCGCGTCTCGCGGGCGGCCGTGGCGGCGCGGCGGCCTGACGGCAGCCGACCGAAGTCGTACCCGTACGGTGCGTGAATGACCGTACGGCGAAGGGCCCGGAGTGCACGCTCCGGGCCCTTCGGCTGTCTGCTGTCCGCGGTTTCTCGCGCGGTCGCGCTGGACGGGTCTACACGGTCTGGTGCGCCAGCAGCGCCACCGCGGCGACCAGCACCACCAGCAGCACGACCAGTGCCATCGGATTGATCCCCGCGAAGAAGCTGTCCTGCTGCAACCGCTCGCGGTTCGCACGGCACACCGGGCACCGGCCCTCGTTCACGGGCGCCGCGCAGTTCGCGCACACCAACCGGTCGTACGTCATGCGCTCGCCCTCCTTGCGCCGTCCATCACTTCTACAACGCTGCCGGGAACGAGAACGTTCCCCCTCCACTGTGCCAGGTTCCCCGAAAAGAGCGCGACCGCCCGTGCGGTCCCCATCGCACACCGGACCTCTTCGCGCAAATGTGAAGGCCTGCGGGCACAAAAGCGCACAACCGTCACGCAACCCCGACCGGCGCCTGCGCTCGCGCACCCGGGTCGCGTATGGTCACGCTCATCTACCCCCGGCGACCCGTGGTGCATCCGTGATCCGATTCGACAACGTATCCAAGGTCTACCCCAAGCAGACCCGCCCCGCCCTCAGGGATGTCTCCCTCGAGGTGGAGAAGGGCGAGTTCGTCTTCCTCGTGGGGTCCTCCGGCTCCGGAAAGTCCACCTTCCTGCGGCTGGTCCTCCGCGAGGAGCGGTGCAGCCATGGACAGGTGCACGTTCTGGGCAAGGACCTCGGCCGCGTCTCCAACTGGAAAGTGCCGCAGATCCGACGCCAGTTGGGGACGGTCTTCCAGGACTTCCGTCTGCTGCCGAACAAGACCGTCGGCGAGAACGTGGCCTTCGCACAGGAGGTCATCGGCAAGTCCCGCGGCGAGATCCGCAAGTCCGTGCCGCAGGTGCTCGACCTCGTCGGCCTCGGCGGCAAGGAGGACCGCATGCCGGGCGAGCTGTCCGGTGGTGAACAGCAGCGCGTGGCCATCGCGCGGGCCTTCGTCAACCGGCCCAAGCTGCTCATCTGCGACGAGCCCACCGGCAACCTCGACCCGCAGACCTCCGTCGGCATCATGAAGCTGCTGGACCGGATCAACCGGACCGGTACGACCGTGGTGATGGCGACGCACGACCAGAACATCGTGGACCAGATGCGCAAGCGCGTCATCGAGCTGGAAAAGGGCCTCCTCGTCCGCGACCAGGCGCGCGGCGTCTACGGCTACCAGCACTGACGCCCAGGATCCACGGAAAGGCTTAACCAGACGCCATGCGCGCCCAGTTCGTTCTGTCCGAGATCGGTGTCGGTCTCCGCCGCAATCTGACGATGACCTTCGCCGTCATCGTCTCCGTCGCCCTCTCCCTGGCCCTCTTCGGCGGTTCGCTGCTGATGAGCGACCAGGTGAGCAGCATGAAGGGCTACTGGTACGACAAGGTCAACGTCTCGGTCTTCCTCTGCAACAAGAGCGACGCCGAGTCCGACCCGCACTGCGCCAAGGGCGCGGTCACCGAGGACCAGAAGAAGCAGATCAAGACCGACCTGAGCAAGATGACGGTGGTCGAGAAGGTCACCTACGAGTCACAGGATCAGGCCTACAAGCACTACAAGGAGCAGTTCGGCGACTCCCCGCTGGCCAGTTCGCTCACCCCGGACCAGATGCAGGAGTCGTACCGGATCAAGCTGACGGACCCGGAGAAGTACCAGGTCATCGCGACCGCCTTCGACGGGCGTGACGGTGTGCAGTCGGTGCAGGACCAGAAGGGCATCCTGGACAACCTGTTCGGGCTGCTGAACCTGATGAACCGCGCCGCCCTCGGCCTCATGGCGCTCATGCTGGTCGTCGCGCTGCTGCTGATCGTCAACACCGTGCGCGTGTCGGCGTTCAGCCGCCGCCGCGAGATCGGCATCATGCGGCTGGTCGGTGCCTCCGGCTTCTACATCCAGGCGCCGTTCATCATGGAGGCCGCGGTCGCCGGTGTCATCGGCGGTGGTCTCGCCTGTGTCTTCCTGGTCGTCGGCCGCTACTTCACCATCGACCACGGCATGGCCCTGTCATCCAAGCTCAACCTCATCAACTTCGTCGGCTGGGACGCGGTGTTGACCAAGCTCCCGCTGATCCTCGCCGCGAGTGTGCTGATGCCCGCGCTGGCCGCGTTCTTCGCGTTGCGCAAGTACTTGAAGGTGTGACACATGCCAACAGGGCCGTACGGGCAACCGCCCGTACGGCCCTTCGCCTTGTCCTAGACTCGCCGACATGTCCGGCTGTCGCGACGTGTTGTTCACCCAGTCCCGCCGCATCCGCCGCGGGACGGCGCTGACCCTGGTCTTCACCGGCGTCCTCGTCGCCGGCGCCACGACCGGCTCCTTCCCGTACCCCGGCCCGCCGGGACACCCGGGCCCCGCCCGGAAGAACACGGCCGGAGCGCCGCCCGCCACCCCGGCCCACGAGGACGTCCAGGAGGCCGCCGCCAGGGCCATGGCCACCGGGAAGTCCCCCGTGAAGGCCGCCGAACGCGCGGTCAGCCGCAGCGGCGACCGCTGGGCCGCCGTCTACTCCCACGGGGAGTACGAGGAGTTCGAGGACGCCCTCGACGGCCGGTACACCGGGGTGGGGCTCTGGGCCCGGCGCGAGCGCGACGGACGGATCGAGGTGACCCGGGTCCAGGCCGGGTCGCCCGCCGGCCGCGCCGGGATCCGCCACGGCGACCGGCTCGTCAGTGTCGACGGCGCCAAGGTCGCCGGCCGCCCGGTCACCGAGGTCGTCTCCTTACTGCGCGGTGACGCCGAGGACGCCCGCGCCGGCACCACCGTCACCCTCGGTCTCCAGCGCGGCACGCGCGCGTGGAGCAGCACCCTGCGCCGGGCGCGCCTGTCCACCGACTCCGTGACCGTCCGCAAGCTGCCCGGCGGGGTGACCGTGATCCGGGTCGCCGCCTTCACCAAGGACACCGGGGACGACGTCCGCACCGCCGTACGGCAGGCCCCCGCGTCCTCCGGGATCATCCTCGACCTGCGCGGCAACTCCGGCGGTCTGGTCACCGAAGCCGTCACCAGCGCCTCCGCCTTCCTCGACGGCGGCCTGATCGCCACGTACGACGTGAACGGCGCCCAACGCGCCCTGCACGCCGATCCCGGCGGCGACACCACGAGCCCCCTGGTCGCGCTCGTCGACGGCGGGACGATGAGCGCGGCCGAGATGCTCACCGGCGCCCTCCAGGACCGCGGCCGCGCGGTCGTCGTGGGCTCCCGCACCTTCGGCAAGGGCTCCGTGCAGATGCCGACCCGGCTGCCCGACGGCTCCGTCGCCGAGCTGACCGTCGGCCACTACCGCACCCCCTCCGGCCACGCCGTCGACAAGCGTGGCATCACCCCTGACCTGGAGGCGGGCAAGCGGTCCCTGGAGCGCGCCGAGACCGTCCTGAGCGGCCTCGGTGATCCACCCTGAAATGGGCTTTCCCCCCGCCCCCCTCCTGGTGCGAAAATGGCCAGCACTATGAGCAAGGGAATGTACGTACCGAAGGAGTCCCAGCCCAAGCAGGGCGGGGCCCCTGCCAAGGCCAAGGACGGCAAGCGCAAGATCGTCGCCCAGAACAAGAAGGCGCGGCACGACTACGCGATCATCGACACCTACGAGGCCGGGCTCGTCCTGACCGGCACCGAGGTGAAGTCGCTGCGCCAGGGGCGGGCCTCGCTGACGGACGGCTTCGTCCAGATCGACGGGGACGAGGCGTGGCTGCACAACGCCCACATCCCCGAGTACTTCCAGGGCACCTGGACCAACCACTCCGTGCGCCGCAAGCGCAAGCTGCTCCTGCACCGTGAGGAGATCGACAAGCTGGCGGCGAAGTCGCAGGAGACGGGTCACACGATCGTGCCCCTCGCCCTGTACTTCAAGGACGGCCGCGCGAAGGCGGAGATCGCGCTCGCGCGAGGCAAGAAGGAGTACGACAAGCGGCAGACCCTGCGCGAGAAGCAGGACCGGCGCGAGTCGGACCGCGCGATCGCGGCGGCCAAGAGGCGGCAGCGGGGCGCCTAGGAGGTGTCTCGCCCGCCCGCCGGGAATAGGCTGGCACCATCGTGCGTTGGTCACGTACGATGGCAATGCACTCCACAGAGGGTGCGCGTCTCCTCCGGTCCTCCGGGGAGGCATTGAAAAATCAACATGGGGATGATCGGTTTCGACAGCGGCTGTCGAAGCAGGGGAAGCGTGTCGAGGAAGCGGCAATGATCTCGTAAACCATATGTCGCAAAAAATAATCGCCAACACCAAGCGCGATTCCTTCGCCCTCGCTGCCTAAGTAGCGACTTGCGAAGTGTCAGCCCGGGGCTGTTCCCGACCCGGATCCTGGCATCAGCTAGGGAACTAAACCTTGATCCCGGTCACGGGGTGAAGAGGGAAATCCAACAGTGACTGAGCCCGTCGGAGACTTGTTCGCGTGATCTCCGGGGCCGAGAAAATCGAAGCGAACTGCACACGGAGAAGCCCTGTTTCTGCACCGGTGGACGCGGGTTCGATTCCCGCCATCTCCACGATCGGAAAGCCCCGTGCTTTCCGCACCCCATGTGGGCGAAGGCCCCGTCGCTGCTAGCGGCGGGGCCTTCGCGCTGTCCCGGCCCGCTCGATCAGCGCCGCCGCGGCGGCCGCGGCGGCCGGGACCGCGTAGGCAGCGGCGGCGGAGAGACGGTCCGCGGCCCAGCCGCCGGACGCCGAGCCGCAGGCGATGCCGGTGAGGAGGGCGGTCACGACCAGGCTCATGCCCTCGTTGAGCCGGTCGGCGGGGGTGCGCTCCTGGACCAGCGTCATCGCGGTGACCATCGTCGGCGCGGTCGCCATGCCCGCGACCAGCAGCGCGACCGCCAGGACCGGGAGGGTGCCGACGGCAGTGGCCGCCAGCCACGGCAGGGTCATCAGCGCGGCCATCGCCAGCAGACACCAGGGGAGACGTCGTCCCGCCGGACCGGCCGGCTTCGAGGCCCCGTACAGCAGGCCCGCCGCGCACGAGCCCGCCGCCTGGAGCGCGAGGACGGCACCGGCCGCCGTACGGTGCCCCTGCGCATCGGCGTACGCGATCGTGACGACCTCCATCGAGCCGAAGACCGCGCCGGTGGCAGTGAAGCAGGCCAGGAGAGGTGGGATGCCGGGGGCGCGCAGCGGGGACCGCGCCTTCGAACGGGCGTGGGTCGGGGGCTCGGTCGCCCGCTGGGCGGTGAACAGCAGCATGCCGGCGAGCAGCAGTACGGCCGCGGTGAGCGTGCCCGCCTCCGGGAAGAACGTGCCGGTCAGGAAGGACGCGAGGACCGGGCCGAGCATGAAGCACAGCTCGTCCGCGGCCTGTTCGAGCGAGGTGGCCGTGTGCAGGCCCGTCTCTCGCCCGTCACCTCTTTGAGGGGCGGGGCATCCATGTCGCCTCACCCCTTCCCCTGGCCGTCGGGGACGAGGAGTTCGAGCGGATCATGGCCAGGACGAGGAACCCGATTCTGGCCGTGGTGGACTTTCCGGCCATGCCGCGCACGGTCCTGCGGCCGCTCGTCGACCCCGTCCCGCTGTCACCCGTGTCGCTCGTGTGGCGAAAGGGGCTGGTCCATCGCGGGCTGGACGCGCTTCGGCGGGCCGCGGCCGAGATCGCCCGTGCCGAGGGATGGCTTCGACGGCCCGCCGACGGATGGATTCCGGCCACTGACGAAGATGCGATGTGTGGGGATAATTGACGCATTGCCAGCACGGAACCACTCTGCGCGCTACATTTCTGGCCTGAGCACGGCGTGGCAGGAGGAGCGCCCGAGCCGGGCGGGGGGCCTGGTCCGGTCGACGGGTGCTCAGGTTCGTAGGCGCACCCAGAACCGTCCCGTGGGGGGATCCGCGCACGTGAAACAGTGGCGAGAAGACGCCCGTCCGACCTGGCCCGAAGCCGCGACGGCGACCGGGAACCTACCGGCGGCAGGGGGAGAGACCCAGACCTTTCCGCAGACCGGAGCGACGGCGACCGTCATGGAGACCCGGCCGGCGCCCGAGACGGACGAGACCGCCGTACCGCCCGCCAAGGCCTCGACGGCGAAGTTCGGGGCGGGTCGGGCCGCGCGGCCCGGGTCCCTGCGGGATCCCTGGGGCGAGTCCGGCGGGGCCGTCGCCGCCCCGGCCCACGACCCGCACGAGGTGACGGTCCAGCTCGATGCCGTCCGGTTCGGGGGCGGCCCGCGTCCGGCGCCCGGGGGCGGCGGTCAGGACGGCTCCGACAGCCCGGTGTTCGTCGACGAGTCGGGGCGGCGCAGCCGTACGTTCCGCCGGATCGGCACCGCCGTGGGGCTCGCGTGCGCGGCCTACGGCGCCGTCATCGTCGTCACGCTGCTGTCCGGCAGCTCGGACGCGCCGTGGCTGCCCATGCCGGGCCAGCGCGAGGGCAAACCGGCCGGCCAGGTGGACATCTCACCGCTGCCCGCCGAGTCCGACGCGCCACGCGGCGAGGACGGCGCGCCGTCCGGGACCGGCCCGGCCGCGAGCGACGGTACGACGCCGTCGCAGGGGGTGGGCAGTACCGCGCCCGCCGCCCGCCCGCGCCCCGGAAAGCCGGGCTCCACCACCGACGTCAAGCTGCCCGCGGCGACGGCGAAGCCGACGTCCGGCTCGGGCGCGAGCGGCGGCCCCTCCCAGGGCACCCAGCCCTCGACCGCCCCCACGCCTTCGCAGACCTCGGCCGGCCCGAGCCGGCCGGCGGAGAGTCCCGGCACCCCCTCGGCACCCCCGGCCGGCGGCAGCGCGGGACCCGGCGGCGATCCGGTCGCCGGCAGCGCGGCCTCGCGGCGGCCCGTCGCCGCCGAGCGGCACGGCAAGGCGTCCACCGGCCTGCCGCGGGAGCCCACCCTCTGATGGCATCCCGCACCCGCCGTCCCCGAAGCACGACCGGTCCCCGGGACGGCTCCCGGCGCCGCCGTCTGCCCATGCGCCTGCTGCTGCCCGTACTGATCCTCGCCGCCCTGATGGCCATGCTGATGCTGCGCGGCTACGTCCACAGCGAGATCCTCGCCGACCACCGCGTCCGGCCCGAGGCCGCCACCGACCAGGTGCCGGAGAAGATCCTCGACGGCGGCCCGGTCATCGACACCCGCGGCGGCCGGACGGACAGCCTGCGCGTGCCCCGCCACCGCCTCGTCCTCACCTTCGACGACGGCCCCGACCCGGTCTGGACTCCGAAGGTCCTGGACGTACTGAAGAAGCACCACGCGCACGCCGTCTTCTTCGTCACCGGCACCATGGCCTCCCGCTACCCGGACCTCGTCCGGCGCATGGTGGCCGAGGGCCACGAGGTGGGGCTGCACACCTTCAACCACCCCGATCTCTCCTACCAGTCCAGGGAGCGTATCGACCAGGAGCTGTCCCGGACCCAGCTCGCGATCACGGGCGCCGCGGGCATCCGCACCTCGCTCTTCCGGCCGCCGTACTCCTCCTTCGCCGACGCCATGGACAACGCCTCCTGGCCGGTGACCCGGTACATCGGCAGCCGCGGCTACATCACCGTCGTCAACGACACCGACAGCGAGGACTGGCGCAGGCCCGGTGTCGCCGAGATCATCCGCCGTGCCACGCCGCACGGCGGCAAGGGCGCGATCGTCCTGATGCACGACTCCGGCGGCGACCGCCACCAGACCGTCGAGGCCCTCGACACGTTCCTGCCCACGCTCCAGCGGCAGGGCTACCGGTTCGTCAACGTCACCGAGGCGCTGGACGCGCCCAGCGCGCACACCCCCGTCACCGGCGCCGACCTGTGGCAGGGCAGGGCATGGATCCTCCTGGTCCAGGCCGCGCAGGACATCACCGGCGTCCTGGTGGTCGGCCTCGCGGTGATCGGCGTCCTCGTCATCTCCCGCTTCGCGCTGATGCTGCTGCTGTCCGGCCTCCACGCGCGCCGGGTGCGCCGCGCCGGGTTCCGCTGGGGAGCGCCGGTTACCGAACCGGTGTCGGTGCTCGTGCCGGCGTACAACGAGGCCAAGTGCATCGAGAACACGGTCCGTTCACTCATGGCCAGCGAGCACCCGGTCGAGATCGTCGTCGTCGACGACGGCTCCTCGGACGGCACCGCGCGGATCGTGGAGGCGCTGGACCTGCCCGACGTACGGGTGGTGCGCCAGCTCAACGCGGGCAAGCCCGCGGCGCTCAACCGCGGCCTGGCGAACGCCCGTCACGACCTGATCGTGATGATGGACGGCGACACGGTCTTCGAACCGGCCACCGTCCGCGAGCTGGTACAGCCCTTCGGCGACCCGCGCGTGGGCGCGGTCGCCGGCAACGCCAAGGTGGGCAACCGGGATTCACTGATCGGCGCCTGGCAGCACATCGAGTACGTGATGGGCTTCAACCTCGACCGCCGGATGTACGACATCCTGCGCTGCATGCCGACCATCCCCGGAGCCGTCGGCGCCTTCCGCCGCTCGGCCCTGGAGCGGGTCGGCGGCATGAGCGACGACACCCTCGCCGAGGACACCGACGTCACGATGGCCCTGCACCGCGACGGCTGGCGCGTGGTCTACGCCGAGAAGGCGCGGGCCTGGACGGAGGCGCCCGAGTCGGTCCGGCAGCTGTGGTCCCAGCGCTACCGGTGGTCGTACGGCACGATGCAGGCGATCTGGAAGCACCGGCGCGCCCTGGTGGAGCGCGGCCCCTCGGGCCGCTTCGGCCGGGTCGGCCTCCCGCTGGTCTCCCTGTTCATGGTGCTGGCCCCGCTCCTGGCCCCGCTCATCGACATGTTCCTTCTCTACGGGGTCGTGTTCGGCCCCACGCAGAAGACGATCGTCGCCTGGCTCGGCGTCCTGACGGTCCAGGCGGTGTGCGCGGCGTACGCCTTCCGGCTCGACCGGGAGCGGATGACCCACCTCGTCTCGCTGCCGCTCCAGCAGATCCTCTACCGCCAGCTCATGTACGTCGTCCTGCTCCAGTCCTGGATCACGGCCCTCACCGGCGGCCGGCTGCGCTGGCAGAAGCTGCGCCGCACCGGGGTCGTGGAGGCGCCGGGCGGCGGCCGGACACCACGCCGGGTGACGCGTGACAGTAGTGATCGGAGTCCCGTGGCATGACCACCCAGGCTGTCTCCCCGCAGAGGTCGCAGGGCCCTGCTGGTCAACCGGCGGGCCGCGACCGCTACTTTGACCTCCTCCGCTCGATCGCCCTGGTCCGCGTGGTGGTGTACCACCTCTTCGGCTGGGCCTGGCTGAGCGTGCTGTTCCCGTCCATGGGCGTGATGTTCGCGCTCGCGGGCTCCCTCATGGCGCGCTCGCTCGGCCGCCCCGCGCTGAGCGTGATCAGGGGCAGGATCCGCCGACTGCTGCCGCCCCTGTGGGCGTTCGGCGCGGTGGTGCTGACGATGCTGTTCGCGGGCGGCTGGAACCCGGCGAAGGACCCGGACAACGGGGGGCTGTGGGGCGTACTGGACCTGATCGACTACGTCGTCCCGGTCGGCGCGCCCCCGTTCCCCTGGCACATCGGCTCGGAGTCGGGCCTGCTGGAGTCCTCGTGGGCCGAACAGGCCGCGGGCCCGCTGTGGTACCTGCGCGCCTACCTGTGGTTCGTGCTCGCCTCGCCCCTGCTGCTCCGGGCGTTCCGCCGAGCCCCATGGCCGACCCTGCTGGCCCCCCTCGGCCTGACCGCGATCGTCGGCACGGGGCTGGTCACGATCCCCGGCGAGACCGGCAACGCGGTGACCGACTTCGCGGTGTACGGCGGTTGCTGGGTCCTGGGCTTCGCCCACCACGAGGGCCTGCTCGCCGGCGTCCCCCGCTATCTGGCGGTCTCGCTGTCGACGCTGGTGATGGCCTTCGGCCTGTGGTGGGCCTCGGGCCACCTCGGCCCCGAGGGCTGGGACCTCAACGACATCCCGCTCGCCCAGGCCACCTGGTCCCTCGGCTTCGTGGTGATCCTCCTCCAGTGCTCCCCGTCATGGCAGCGACTCCCGGGCCGACTGGCCCGTTGCGACAAGCTGGTGACTCTGTCCAACAACCGCGCGGTGACGATCTACCTGTGGCACAACCTCCTGATCGCGGCGGCGGTCCTGGTCGTCGACCAGGCGTACGACCTCCCGTTCCTCCAGAGCGACGGCGCGGTCGCGGCCCTCGACGCCACGGACAACCTGTGGATGTTCGTGGTCGTGTGGCCGCTGATCGCACTGGCGGTGGTGGCGTTCGGCTGGATCGAGGACCTCGCCGCCCTGCGCAGGCCGAGGCTGTGGCCGGACAGGACGGGACCGGAGGTCAGCCGCCCCGCTTCAGGCGTACGACGACCGGGGCGCTGAAGGGGTCGCCGGACTGGTTCACCTGGACGTGTCCCGCGCCCAGCCACTCGTCGGTGCCGGGTATCCGGTGGATCTCCGTCAGCCACAGTGACTGGTTCGACTCCTTGCGGGCGCCGGTCGACAGGGGCAGGCGACGGCGCTTGATCTTCACGCACCGGCCGTCGTCGGTCAGGTACCAGTTGCCGTCGAGGAACAGGCCCCCGGTGTCCTGACCGATCGGGATCCTCTGGGCGCACTGGCCCGGCGCGGGCCGCTGCTCGACCCACCGCGAGCCGTCCCAGCGCAGCCGGATGGGCTGGTCCTCGGGTTCGTCCTCGACCTCGCCGTGGTTGAAGCCGTTGGAGCCGTACGCGCGCACCTCACCGCCGGCGAGCGCGACGACCCGGCTGAGTCCGGCGCCGGGCTCCGGCGGGTAGGGCTTCTCGAAGTGGACCTGCGGTGTCTCGACCGCCTTCCACGACACGCCGTCCCAGTGCATCGACAGAGGTTGGCTGTACCGCTCGCCGTATCCCAGTTCGGTGCCCGGTCCCGTCGAGCGGCTGCCGACCGCCCAGGCGTCGTCCGGCCCCACCACCGCGAGGTCGACCGCGGGGGAGGGCAGCCGGGTCGTGGTCCAGCGCGTGCCGTCCCAGTGGTGCGCGGTCCGCTCGTCGGCGAGGGCCCAGATGTCGTCCGGGGCCGCGGCCTTGAGATATCCGGAACGGTCCGGCGGTGGGTTCGGCACCGGGGACCAGTGGGTGCCGTCCCACCTCAGCCAGGGGACCGTGCGGGTTCCCTCGGGAAGGGTGCGCGGACGCATCCACACGTCTTCGTCGCCGACCTCTTCGAGCAGGGGCGGGTAGGCGGTGGCACCGAGCGCCTCGGGGAGGGGTTCAGGCCGCCACCGTTCGCCGTCGAAGTGGAGCAGGCGGACGGCGGCCCCGCCGTTGTGCTCGACCCCGGTCGCCCAGATGTCCTCCTCGGCCAGGGCGGCGACGTCGGTGAGCTCTCCGCTGAAGTCCGCGATGTGCGCGAACTCCCAACGCAGGCCGCCCGCACGGGACTTCGACGGGCCCTGTTCCTTCGGCGGGTTCTGCGCGCCGCACCCCGCAGCCGCGAGCACACCGGCCAGCACGGCGACGGCCACCATGCCCCTGCGCCCGATCTCCCCGACTCCGCGCATGATCCCTCCCCTTGTCGCCGTTCAGCGAGCGGGCAGCGTATCCGGTCGACCTCTCACCTGCCCGCCCCCGAGGGTGAGAGCAACGTTCCCTTCCGGTCACGCCCAGCCACAGCGTGGAAACGCGGCCTTTCTACCGTCGGGACTCCTCACCCCCGAGCCCGCAGCATCGTGGAGGCAGCATGGCAACCCCAACTCGCCCCGGCAGCCGTTGGATCGCGCACTGGGATCCCGAGGACGAGGCCTTCTGGAACGCGACCGGGAAGAAGGTCGCCCGGCGGAATCTGGTCCTCTCCGTCGTCTCCGAGCACATCGGGTTCTCCGTGTGGACCGTGTGGTCCGTGCTGGTGCTGTTCATGGGGCCGGAGTACGGGCTCGGCCCCGCCGACAAGTTCCTGCTGACGTCGGTGGTCACGCTCGTCGGGGCCGTCGTCCGCGTGCCCTACACCTTCGCCGTCGCCGTGTTCGGCGGGCGGAACTGGACCGTCGTCTCGGCGGCCCTGCTCCTCGTGCCGACCATCGCCGCGTTCCTCGTCATGGAGCCGGGGACGTCCTTCGGCACCTTCCTCCTCGTCGGGCTGCTCGCCGGCATCGGCGGGGGGAACTTCGCGTCCTCCATGACCAACATCAACGCCTTCTTCCCGCTGCGGCAGAAGGGGTGGGCCCTCGGGATCAACGCCGGCGGCGGCAATGTCGGCGTGCCCGTCATCCAGCTCGTCGCCCTCGCGGTCATCGGCGCGGGCGGCGGTCCGCGCGTGCTGCTCGGGATCTACATCCCGCTCATCGTCGTGGCCGCCGTCCTCGCCGCGCTGTACATGGACAACCTGGCCACCCTCAGGAACGACACCGGGGCCGCCAAGGACGCCGTACGGGACGCGCACACCTGGATCATGGCCGTCCTCTACGTCGGCACCTTCGGGTCGTTCATCGGATACAGCTTCGCCTTCGGACAGGTGCTCACCGGCCAGTTCGGCCGTACGCCGCTCCAGGCCGCCTCCCTCACCTTCATCGGCCCGCTGCTCGGCTCGCTCGTCCGGCCCGTCGGCGGCCGGCTCGCCGACCGCTTCGGCGGGGCGCGGATCACGCTCGGCACCTTCGTCGCCATGGCCGCCGCGACCGCCGCCCTGATCGCGGCCTCGGCCCAGAAGTCGCCGGCGCTGTTCGTGGCCGTCTTCGTCGTGCTGTTCGTGCTCAGCGGGCTCGGCAACGGCTCGACGTACAAGATGATCCCGGGGATCTTCCAGGCCAAGGCCCTCGCCAAGGACCTCAGCGGTGAAGCGGCCGCCAGCTACGGGCGGCGGCTCTCCGGGGCATCCATGGGGATCATCGGCGCCGTCGGCGCGCTCGGCGGCGTGGGGATCAACCTCGCCTTCCGGCAGTCCTTCCTCTCCTACGGCTCCGGCACCGGCGCGTTCGTCGCCTTCCTCGGCTTCTACGGCCTCTGCCTCGCCCTCACCTGGAGCGTCTACCTGCGCCGCCCGGCCGCGGAGGCGTCGCCTGCCGCCGAGGCGAAGCCGCAGCTCAGCCATGCCAGGGTGTGACGTGACGTAACACCGGCGACATCACGCCGAACCGAGCCCGTCACGCGCCGTTGACAGGCTCGTCCGGCACGCGGGTCAGCCAGGAGAGCGGGTCATGGACGACGCACACGACGCACACGAAGAACAGCGACAGCGACCGGAACACGAGCACGCGCCCCTCGCCGGATTCACCGTGGGCGTGACGGCCGCACGCCGGGCCGACGAGCTCGGGGCGCTGCTCCGACGGCGCGGCGCCACCGTCCTGCACGCGCCCGCCCTGCGCATCGTGCCGCTCGCCGACGACAGCGAACTGCTCACCGCCACCAAGGACATCATCGACCAGGTGCCGGACGTGGTCGTCGCCACCACCGCCATCGGCTTCCGGGGCTGGATCGAGGCCGCCGACGGCTGGGGGCTCGGCGAGCAACTGCTCGCGGCGCTCGGCCGGGCCGAACTGCTCGCGCGCGGGCCCAAGGTCAAGGGAGCCGTGCGCGCGGCCGGGCTCACCGAGGAGTGGTCGCCGTCGAGCGAGTCCCTGGCCGAGGTCCTCGACCGGCTGCTGGACGAGGGCGTCGACGGGCGCCGCATCGCCGTCCAGCTGCACGGCGAGCCGCTGCCCGGATTCGTGGAGGCGCTGCGGGCCGGGGGAGCGGAGGTGGTGCCGGTGCCGGTGTACCGGTGGCTGCCGCCGCAGGACATCGGGCCGGTGGACCGGCTCCTGGACGCGGCCCTCTCCCGCGGACTGGACGCCGTCACCTTCACCAGCGCGCCCGCCGCCGCCTCCCTCCTCGCCCGCGCCGCGGAACGCGGACTGCTCGACGACCTGCTGGCCGCCCTCGGCCACGACGTGCTGGCCGCGTGCGTCGGCCCCGTCACCGCGGCGCCGTTGCAGGAGCGCGGCGTCGGCACCGTACAGCCGGAGCGGTTCCGGCTCGGGCCGCTGGTGCAGCTGCTGTGCCGGGAACTGCCCGCCCGCTCCCGGGTGTTGCCCCTCGCCGGGCACCGGGTGGAGATCCGCGGGCAGGCGGTGCTGGTGGACGGCGACCTCAGGCCCGTGCCCCCGGCCGGGATGGCGCTGCTGCGGGCACTCGCCCGGCGGCCGGGGTGGGTCGTCCCGCGGGCCGAGCTGCTGCGGGCGCTGCCCGGCGCGGGGCGTGACGAGCACGCCGTGGAGACGGCGATGGCCCGGCTGCGCACGGCACTGGGGGAGCCGAAACTGATCCAGACCGTGGTCAAGCGGGGGTACCGACTGGCGATGGACCCGGCGGCCGACGCCAAGTACGCGGACGAATGAGCACAATGCGTCGAGAACAAAGGCGTGTTCACCGTTTTCGCACGACGGTACGAGGGGTTTCGGTCCTGTGCGCGGGCAGGCACTGTGAGAGAGGGAGCGGTTCCTTGTCCGGGTGACCCCTAGGCGGTGACAGGCGCATGGCATCGGGTACGGCCACGATCCCGTACGAGCTGCGGTTCGACGCCGGGCGGATCTGCCTGGATCTCCTCGCCACCACCCATCCCGACGAACGCCTCGACTCGGTAGGCCCGTTGTGCGCCTGGATCACCGGCTCCGGGCTCGTGCCGCCCGGCACCCCGCTGGCGCACGCCGACGTCACCTGGCTCGTGGCCTTCCGTGAACTGCGCGACCAGGTGGGCTGGTTGGTGCGCGGCGGCGCGGTCCCCGAGAGTCCGCCGTACGACCTCGCGCTCGCCCACGTCAACGAGATCGCCTGCGCGGCCCCGCCGGCCCTGCGTGCCGTACGCGGCGAAGAGGGAGTCCTCGTAAGGGAGTTGGAACACCCGCCCCGGCGCGACGAGCTGCTGGCCGTCGTCGCCCGGGACGTGGTGGAGCTGCTCACCGACCCCGTGGCACGCGCCGCCGTCCGGGAGTGCGAAGGGGACAACTGCCCCATCGTGTACCTCGACACCTCCCGCGGCCGCCGCAGACGCTGGTGCTCCAGCGAGGTGTGCGGCAACCGCGAGCGGGTCGCCCGGCACCGGCGGCGGGCGGCGCTCGCGCGCGCGTGAACGGGCCGCCCGGCCGGGAATCATGGACTTGGGCGACGTGATTTGAGTAACAGGACACCCGGCGACGGAGTTGGCGGGCCGTCTCACCGCTCCCGCACGCGTGTCGGAAATGTAAACATCGTTCGACGGGAATGTGCGCTCATGTCTCTCTCGTCATCCCGCGTCGACGGAATCACTCATCTGCCTTTGAACGTCCCGCAGTTCACGTCCGTACCGGTGGTCGAGCGACCGAACGGGGGAACCCCCGGACATCGGAGGTGGGCGTGCGCAAGGATTCCGTCGTGGCCAAAGAATCTGGATCGAGGGCCCGACATCGCATGTCCCAGCCCTCGGAGCCGGATGAGGAGCTGATGCGTGCTCTGTATCGAGAGCATGCCGGACCACTCCTTGCGTATGTCCTGCGTCTGGTCGCCGGAGACCGGCAGCGAGCAGAGGACGTCGTGCAGGAGACGCTCATCCGTGCCTGGAAGAACGCCGGTCAGCTCAATCGAGCGACCGGTTCGGTACGCCCCTGGCTGGTGACGGTCGCACGTCGCATCGTCATCGACGGCCACCGCAGCCGGCAGGCCCGGCCGCAGGAGGTCGATCCGTCGCCGCTGGAGGTCATCCCCGCGGAGGACGAGATCGACAAGGCGCTGTGGCTGATGACGCTGTCGGACGCGCTCGACGACCTGACCCCTGCCCACCGGGAGGTGCTCGTCGAGACGTACTTCAAAGGGCGTACCGTCAACGAGGCGGCCGAGACTCTCGGCATCCCCAGCGGCACCGTCCGTTCACGGGTGTTCTACGCCCTGCGGTCGATGAAGCTGGCACTGGAGGAGCGCGGGGTGACGGCGTGATGAGTGTCTACGGGGGATTCGGAACAGGTGGTCCGGGTATGTCTGGACCCATGAGCCCCAGGCAGGGAACTCCGGTGCCCAACGAGCACGAGACGGTCGGCGCCTACGCGCTCGGCATCCTGGACGACGCCGAGGCGACCGCCTTCGAGGTTCATCTCGCCGGATGCGAGTGGTGCGCCCAGCAGCTCGAAGAACTCGCCGGGATGGAGCCGATGCTGGCCGCGCTGGCCGACCTGCCGGGTTCCGGCACGCCCGCGATCGGGGAGTCGCTGTCCGCCTCGGCCAAGCCCAGCCCGCGGCTGGTGCAGAAGCTGGTCGACGAGGTCTCCGAACGCCGGGCGATGAAGCGCCGCCGGAGCTTCTACCTGGTCGCGGCCGCGGCCGCGCTGATCGTCGGCGGTCCGCTGGTCGTCATGGCCGCGACGGGCGGTTCGGACGACGGGGGCGGCGTCATGGCCGCGGGGCCCGCCCAGGCGGCGTTCCAGACCATGAGCGACAAGAGGACGGCGACGGACCCGGGGACCCAGATCACCGCGACCGTCGCCATGGAGAAGAAGAACTGGGGCACCCACGCGGTCCTCCAGCTCAAGAACGTCACCGGCCCGAAGAAGTGCTCGCTGATCGCCGTCGGCAAGAACGGCGAGCGGGAGACGGTCACCTCATGGTCCGTCCCGAACTGGGGTTACGGCATTGCGAATGCCAAGACCGAGGAGGCCAGAAAGCCTCTGTACGTCCACGGCGGCGCCGCCCTCACCCCCAACGAGATCGACCACTTCGAGGTCATGACCTTCGACGGAAAGCGGCTGGTGGAGGTCGACGCGTAACCGGCGCCGCGCCCCGGCGCGTAGCTTCCGCGGGCCCCCTTCGCGTACGGTTGACGGCTGCCCAGCACGTCAGAAGGGGGCCCGGTGGCCGCTCAGGCTCAGCAATCCGCGGTCGGCTCGGTTCAGGATTCCGTACGGGACCGAGAGATCAGCGTGGAACAGGAACACCTGGACAAGGTGTACCGGCGCCTCGAGGAGAAGATCCACGAGGCGGAGTTCCTCATGGCCGACGCTGCCCAGCGCGGCCAGGTCGGCACGCCCGGAGCGCTCGCCGAGCGCGACGCCCAGGTGTACCGGGCCGGCATCCACCTCAACCGGCTCAACAACGAGTTCGAGGACTTCCTCTTCGGCCGCATCGACCTGCTCCAGGGCAAGGACGGCAAGAAGGGCCCCGACGGCGCCTACACGGCCGTCGAGCCCGCCGAGGGCGCGGTGCGCGACGACAACACCGCCGACATCGCCGAGACCCTGCACATCGGCCGGATCGGCGTCCTGGACGAGGACTACTCCCCGCTGGTCATCGACTGGCGGGCGCCCGCCGCCGCCCCCTTCTACCGCTCCACGCCGGTCGACCCCGGCCGGGTCGTGCGGCGCCGCGTCATCCGCTCCAAGGGACGCAAGGTCCTCGGCGTCGAGGACGACCTCATGCGCCCCGAGCTGACCGCCTCCCTCGACGGCGAGGACCTGCCCGCCATCGGCGACGGCGCCCTCATGGCCGCCCTCGGCCAGGCCCGCAGCCACACCATGCGCGACATCGTCGCCTCTATCCAGGCCGAGCAGGACCAGGTCATCCGCGCCCCCGCCGCCTCCGTGACGTACGTCGAGGGCGGCCCCGGCACCGGCAAGACCGCCGTCGCGCTGCACCGGGCGGCCTATCTGCTCTACCAGGACCGCAGACGCTACGCGGGCGGCATCCTGATCGTCTCGCCGACGCCGCTGCTCGTGGCGTACACCGAGGGCGTGCTGCCCTCCCTCGGCGAGGAGGGCCAGGTCGCCATCCGCGCCATCGGCTCGCTCGTCGACGGCGCCGAGGCCACGCTGTACGACTCCCCGGCCGCGGCCCGCGTCAAGGGCTCGTACCGGATGCTGAAGGTGCTGCGGAAGGCCGCGCGCGGAGCGCTGGAGACCGAGGACGCGCCGAAGCGGCTGCGCGTCGTCGCCTTCGGACGCCGCATCGAGCTGGAGGAGCGGGAGCTGGAGCGGATCCGGCAGAACGCCCTCGGCGGCACCGCCCCCGTGAACCTGCTGCGCCCGCGCGCCCGCCGCCTGCTGCTGGACGCCCTGTGGGCCAGGTCCGGCGCGGCCGGCCGGCACGCCGACCCCGAACTCGCCGCCGAGCTGCGCTCCTCCTTCGACGAGGACATCACCTCGGAGGACAGCTTCATCGAGTTCCTGGACGCCTGGTGGCCCGAGCTGACCCCCAGGGGCGTGCTCGCGGCCATGTCCGACGAACGGCGCCTCGGCCGCTGGGCCCGCCGCGTCCTGAACCCGGGCGAGGTGCGCAAGGTCGCCCGCTCCCTGAAGCGGGACGGCTTCTCCGTGCACGACATCGCCCTGCTCGACGAGCTCCAGGCGATCCTCGGCGCCCCGGCCCGCCCCAGGAAGAAGCGCGAGGCCGACCCGCTCGACCACCTCACCGGGCTGGAGGAGCTGATGCCCGTACGCGAGGAGTCGCAGCGCGAGCGGGCCGAGCGCCTCGCCCAGGAGCGCACCGAGTACGCGCACGTCATCGTCGACGAGGCACAGGACCTCACGCCGATGCAGTGGCGCATGGTCGGCCGCCGCGGCCGGCACGCCACCTGGACGGTCGTCGGCGACCCGGCCCAGTCCTCCTGGTCCGACCCTGACGAGGCCGCCGAGGCCCGCGACGAGGCCCTCGGCACCCGCCCACGCCGCCGCTTCAACCTCACCGTGAACTACCGCAACCCCGCCGAGATCGCCGAGCTCGCCTCCAAGGTGCTCGCCCTCGCCATGCCCGGCTCGCAGTCCCCGTCGGCCGTGCGCTCCACCGGCGTCGAGCCGCGCTTCGCCGTCGCGGACGGCTCCCTGGAGCACACGGTGCGCGCGGAGGCCGAGCGGCTCCTCGGCCAGGTCGACGGCACCGTCGGCGTCGTCGTCCCGATGCAGCGGCGCGGGGAGGCGCGGCGCTGGCTCGACGGGCTCGGCGACCGGGTCGTCGCGCTCGGCAGCCTGGAGGCCAAGGGCCTGGAGTACGACGCGACGGTCGTCGTCTCGCCCGCGGAGATCGCGGACGAGTCCCCGGCCGGTCTGCGCGTGCTCTACGTCGCCCTGACCCGCGCCACCCAGCAGCTCACGGTCGTCTCCGCGGACCGGGACGAGCCCGACGAGGCCGGGGTCCCAGACCTGCTCAGGGACTGATCCCGCCCGTTTCGCCACCTGCTCCCCACCCGTTTCCCACCCGTTTTCCCGGACGGGAATGGTCCCGGGGCAGCGGTTTGTTAGCCTTACTGTGACACCGGCTCGATCCAAGCCCCCGGGCCCAACCTTCGTCCCTTAGAGGGACCACTTGCCGCGAGGCGAGCATGGCGGGTCGGTGTCATCGAGCAGGACGAGAGGCCCGCATCCGATGTGATGCGGGCCTCTCTCCATGCGCCGCTCCGCGCCGCCGACTGTGAACAAAACGTCCTTAATCCGAGGCGGCTATCGCGTACTCGGGGGTAGGTGCGACGATCGGACGGCACAACTTCGCGACACCGTGAAAGCAGAAGAGGTCGGCCATGGCAACGGCGCCCAGCGTCTCCTACTCGATGACGATCCGGCTGGAGGTGCCCGCGAGCGGAACGGCCGTCTCGCAGCTCACCACCGCCGTGGAGTCCTCCGGAGGCTCGGTGACCGGCCTCGACGTCACCGCGTCCGGCCACGAGAAGCTCCGCATCGACGTCACCATCGCCGCCACCTCGACCGCCCACGCCGACGAGATCGTGGAGGAGCTGCGCGGCATCGAGGGCGTCATCCTCGGCAAGGTCTCCGACCGTACGTTCCTCATGCACCTCGGCGGCAAGATCGAGATGCAGTCCAAGCACCCCATCCGCAACCGTGACGACCTGTCCATGATCTACACGCCGGGTGTGGCCCGCGTCTGCATGGCGATCGCCGAGAACCCCGAGGACGCCCGCCGCCTCACCATCAAGCGCAACTCCGTCGCGGTCGTGACCGACGGCTCCGCCGTCCTCGGCCTCGGCAACATCGGCCCGAAGGCCGCGCTGCCCGTCATGGAGGGCAAGGCGGCCCTCTTCAAGCGCTTCGCCGGCATCGACGCCTGGCCGCTGTGCCTGGACACCCAGGACACCGACGCGATCGTCGAGATCGTCAAGGCGATCGCCCCCGGGTTCGCCGGCATCAACCTCGAGGACATCTCCGCGCCCCGCTGCTTCGAGATCGAGGCCCGGCTGCGCGAGGCCCTCGACATCCCCGTCTTCCACGACGACCAGCACGGCACCGCGATCGTCGTCCTCGCCGCCCTGACCAACGCGCTGCGCGTCACCGGCAAGACGATGGAGAGCATCCGCGTCGTCATGTCCGGCGCCGGCGCCGCCGGTACGGCCATCCTCAAGCTGCTGCTCGCCGCCGGCGTCAAGAACGCCGTCGTCGCCGACATCCAGGGCGTCGTGCACGGCGCCCGCGAGGACCTGATCGACGCGCCCGCCGACTCGCCGCTGCGCTGGATCGCCGACAACACCAACCCCGAGGGCCTCACCGGCACGCTGAAGGAGGCCGTGCGCGGCGCCGACGTCTTCATCGGCGTGTCGGCCCCCAACGTCCTCGACGGCGACGACGTGGCCGCGATGGCCGAGGGTGCCATCGTGTTCGCGCTCGCGAATCCGGACCCCGAGGTGGACCCGGCAATCGCCCGTCAGACGGCGGCAGTTGTGGCCACGGGCCGCTCCGACTTCCCGAACCAGATCAACAACGTGCTGGTCTTCCCGGGCGTCTTCCGCGGCCTGCTGGACGCGCAGTCCCGCACCGTCAACACCGAGATGATGCTCGCCGCCGCGCAGGCCCTGGCCGACGTGGTGAGCGAGGACGAGCTCAACCCGAACTACATCGTTCCGAGCGTCTTCAACGACCGCGTCGCGGGCGCCGTCGCCGGTGCCGTCCGGGAGGCCGCCAGGGCGGCCGGAGCGGCCCTGTAGAGCGCTCGGAGCGGTTTTGGACGTGCGGATCGGGCCAGGAGCTGTGAGGATCGCCACGGCGGCTCCTGAGCCCGGCGCGTCGGGAACGGGTGCCCTCACGTATCCCTCTAGGCTTGTCGGTCAGGCGTGAGCCCACTTTTCGTGTGACTCCCAAGGGTGTTCTCACGACTCCGGCGGGTGCCGGATTGGCTTTCCCGCCGCAGGTAGGGGCAGGATGCGTCCCTGGGCGCGAGGGTCTGATCCATAGACCCGGGTCCGGGGACTGTCCGAGGACCCTGGCAGCATCGGCTTCGCCGCATCCCCATGCGGCTCCGCCGCGTGGCACGCCTCCATGGCAAGAAGAACACGGGAGTAACAACATGAACCGCAGTGAGCTGGTGGCCGCCGTGGCCGACCGCGCCGAGGTGACCCGCAAGGACGCCGACGCCGTGCTGGCCGCGTTCGCCGAGGTCGTCGGCGAGATCGTCTCCAAGGGCGACGAGAAGGTCACCATCCCCGGCTTCCTGACCTTCGAGCGCACCCACCGTGCCGCTCGTACCGCGCGCAACCCGCAGACCGGTGAGCCCATCAACATCCCGGCCGGCTTCAGCGTGAAGGTCTCCGCGGGCAGCAAGCTCAAGGAAGCCGCGAAGGGCAAGTGACCCTGCCGCTCGTGCACCACGGGACGGTGCACGCGGCGCACTGACGCCAAGAGGGGCGGCCACCCGGTCCGGGTGGCCGCCCCTCTCGCGTGCGCGGCGCGGCTGAGGACGTCAGCCGAGCGCCTGGCCCGGCAGCTCGACCTTCGCGCCCAGCTCGACCAGCTTCTCCATGAAGTTCTCGTAACCGCGGTTGATCAGGTCGATGCCGTGGACCCGGGACGTGCCCTGGGCCGCCAGCGCCGCGATGAGGTACGAGAAGCCGCCGCGCAGGTCCGGGATGACCAGGTCGGCGCCCTGGAGCCGCGTGGGGCCGGAGACGACCGCTGAGTGCAGGAAGTTGCGCTGGCCGAAGCGGCAGGCCGAGCTACCCAGGCACTCGCGGTAGAGCTGGATGTGGGCGCCCATCTGGTTCAAGGCGGAGGTGAAGCCGAGGCGGGACTCGTAGACCGTCTCGTGGATGATCGACAGGCCCGTGGCCTGCGTCAGGGCGACCACCAGGGGCTGCTGCCAGTCCGTCTGGAAACCGGGGTGCACGTCCGTCTCCAGCGCGATGGACTTCAGCTGGCCGCCCGGGTGCCAGAAGCGGATGCCCTCGTCGTCGACCTCGAAGGCGCCACCCACCTTCCGGAAGGTGTTGAGGAACGTCATCATCGAGCGCTGCTGCGCGCCGCGGACGTAGATGTTGCCCTCGGTCGCCAGCGCCGCCGAGGCCCAGGACGCGGCCTCCAGGCGGTCGGAGAGCGCGTGGTGGGTGTAACCGCCGAGCTTGTCCACACCGGTGATGCGGATCGTCCGGTCGGTGTCCATCGCGATGATCGCGCCCATCTTCTGCAGTACGCAGATGAGGTCCTCGATCTCCGGCTCGACCGCCGCGTTGGACAGCTCGGTGACGCCCTCGGCCAGGACGGCCGTCAGCAGCACCTGCTCGGTCGCGCCCACGGACGGGTAGGGCAGCCGGATCTTCGTGCCGCGCAGGCGCTGCGGCGCCTCCAGGTACTGGCCGTCGGCGCGCTTCTCGATGGTCGCGCCGAACTGGCGCAGCACGTCGAAGTGGAAGTCGATGGGACGGCCGCCGATGTCGCAGCCGCCCAGGCCGGGGATGAAGGCATGGCCGAGGCGGTGCAGCAGCGGGCCGCAGAAGAGGATCGGGATGCGCGAGGAACCCGCGTGGGCGTCGATGTCGGCGACGTTCGCGCTCTCCACGTGCGTCGGGTCCATCACGAGCTCGCCCGGCTCCTCGCCCGGACGTACGGTCACCCCGTGCAGCTGGAGCAGGCCGCGCACGACACGGACGTCACGGATGTCCGGAACGTTGCGCAGTCGGCTCGGAGCGCTGCCGAGCAGGGCGGCGACCATGGCCTTCGGTACGAGGTTCTTCGCACCGCGGACACGGATCTCGCCCTCCAGCGGGGTTCCGCCGTGGACAAGCAGGACATCGTCGTTGACGGTCATGAATCTCGCGTTCCGTGGAGTAGGTCAGGGGCCGGAGAGACAGGGTAATCGCCGTTGACCCCCCGTCCGTAAGCCCAAGTGCGACACGGGAGCGTCATAGCACTGTCACAACACGAAACGTTTCCCTTCGCACACGTCCGGTCACCGCGGCGGGTCGCGCGCCGTGGTGCGCCGGTGCGCCCCCGTCCGCCCTTCACCCCCGCACCCTCGTCGGCTCCCCACCGGGCGGGAAGATGCGGGATCATGTCTGGCATGACCGAGGTGTCCTCGCTCACAGGGCGGTTGCTCGTGGCAACGCCCGCCCTGGCGGACCCGAACTTCGACCGCGCGGTGGTGCTCCTTCTCGACCACGACGAGGAGGGCTCCCTCGGTGTCGTCCTCAACCGCCCGACCCCGGTGAACGTGGGCGAGATCCTCGAGGGCTGGGGCGCCCTCGCGGGCGAACCCGGCGTCGTCTTCCAGGGCGGCCCGGTCTCGCTTGACTCGGCGCTCGGCATCGCGGTCATCCCCGGCGGTTCGGCCGCCGACGCCGCCCCGCTCGGCTGGCGCCGCGTGCACGGCGCGATCGGCCTGGTCGACCTGGAGGCCCCGCCCGAGCTGCTCGCCTCCGCCCTCGGCTCCCTGCGGATCTTCGCCGGGTACGCCGGCTGGGGCCCGGGCCAGCTGGAGGACGAGCTGGTGGAGGGCGCCTGGTACGTCGTGGAGTCCGAGCCCGGCGACGTCTCCTCGCCGGCCCCGGAGAAACTGTGGCGCGAGGTCCTGCGCCGCCAGCGCAACGAACTCGCGATGGTCGCCACGTATCCGGACGACCCGTCGCTCAACTGAAGCGGGCGAGCTTCAGTACGCTTGGCGTTATGAGCACTCTCGAGCCCGAGCGCGGGACTGGTACGGGGACCCTCGTAGAGCCGACGCCGCAGGTGTCCCACGGCGACGGCGACCACGAGCGCTTCGCCCACTACGTCCAGAAGGACAAGATCATGGCGAGCGCCCTCGACGGCACCCCCGTCGTGGCGCTGTGCGGCAAGGTGTGGGTGCCGGGCCGGGACCCGAAGAAGTACCCCGTCTGTCCCATGTGCAAGGAGATCTACGAGTCCATGGCCAGCGGTGGCGACGAGGGTGACGGCAAGGGCAAGGGCAAGTAAACCGGCCCTCCCGATCGAAACCTTCCGGTCGAAAACTTTCCGGCCAGGACTCACGAGGCCCCCGGCGCGCAGCGGCGCGTTCCGGGGGCTTCGTCGTGCGCCGGCCCCTCCCGGGCGCGGAGGAAACACCGAACACGGTGGAAACACACGGGAAAAAAGACCCCAAGAGTCACCGAAGAGTGTCAATCCGCGCGCACGGGTGAGGGGGTGACGATGCGCACCAAATCCCCGGTGGGCGGGCCCAACACCTCCTTGTGGACCCCCGCGTTCGGGCCTCGCGAAGATGTGCCAGAGTTGCCACGTCCGCCCTGTCAGCACGTACCGTACGGCCAGCACAGGTGGGACCAGGCGGGGCAGCGGGAAGGGGCAGCCGGTTTGACCACGCACGCACCACAGGCGGGGCAGGCCGTCACGCTGCCCACGACGCTCGACGAGGCCGTGGCAGCTCTCACCGCCATGCCCGCCGCCGTCCCCGTCGCGGGCGGCACCGACCTCATGGCCGCCGTGAACTCCGGGCAGCTGCGGCCCGCCGGCCTGGTCGGCCTCGGCCGGATCAGCGAGATCCGCGGCTGGCAGTACCAGGACGGACACGCACTGCTCGGCGCCGGGCTCACCCACGCGCGCATGGGCCGCCCCGACTTCGCCGCCCTGATCCCGGCCCTCGCCGCCGCCGCGCGCGCGGCGGGCCCGCCGCACATCCGCAACGCCGGCACCCTCGGCGGCAACATCGCCTCCGCCGCGCCCACCGGGGACGCGCTGCCCGTGCTGGCCGCCCTGGAGGCGATGCTGATCGTCGCCGGCCCCGAAGGGGCCCGCCGGGAGGTCCCGGTGTCGCACCTGCTGGCGGGCGTGGAGATGCTGCGCGCCGGCGAACTCATCGGCTACGTGCGCCTTCCGCTGCTGCACGCCCCCCAGGTCTTCCTCAAGGCGACCGGACGCACCGGCCCGGGCCGGTCGGTCGCCTCCGTGGCGCTGGTCCTCGACCCCGCCCGGCGCGGAGTGCGGTGCGCCGTCGGTGCCATAGCGCCGATGCCGCTCCGTCCGCTGGACGCCGAGCAGTGGGTCGCCCAGCTCATCGACTGGGACAACGACCGCGCGATCGCGCCCGAGGCGCTGCACGCCTTCGGGGAGTACGTCGCCGCGGCCTGCATCCCCGACCCGGGCCCGGAGCAGGACGGCTCCGTGCCGCAACTGCCGCCCGCCGTACTGCATCTGCGGCGCACCGTCGCCGCACTGGCCCGACGAGCACTGGGGAGGGCGCTGTCGTGACCGAAGACCAGCACGGAGAGGGCACGCCGCAGGGCGGCGGCCGCTGGGACCCGCTGCCCCAGGGCGACTACGACGACGGCGCCACCGCGTTCGTGAAGCTCCCCGAGGGGGGCATCGACGCCCTCCTGGCCGCCGACAGCCCGCTCGCCGCGCCCGGCCACGGCTATGTGCCGCCGCGGATAGCGGTGACCCCGCAGACCGACGCCGGGTCCGGCGCGGGCCTGCCCGAGTCCTGGACGACCCCGGCCGGCGGCGCGCAGTGGGGCGACCCGGGCGCGCTGCCCCAGGAGGCGGACACGGGCGACCGGTTCACGTACGACCCGGCCACCGGTCGGCAGTGGGCGTACCAGGAGCCCGTCGCCTACGAGGAGCAGGCGGCCCCCGGCCACGAGACGCCGGGTCAGGACGTGACCGGGCACTGGTCCATCCCTGTCGCGCAGGGCGATCTCCCGGACGAGTCCGGCGAGTTCACCACGTCCTCGCTGGTCGAGCAGTGGGGCGGCACCCCGCCGGCCACGCTTCCCGGCGGCGCCGCCGCGCCCTGGGCGCCGCAGGCCACGGGACAGGGACAGCCCTGGGGCCACGACCCGCACGACACACACGGCGCTGGACACGCGCTCCCGCCGGAGGCGCGGGCCGCGGAATACGCCGCCCCCGAAGCCGACGTACCGGCGTACGAGCCCCACGACGCCGCCGCGCACCTGGCCGCGTCCGGCTACGCGCCCGCGCCCGCCGAGGCGTACGCCGGCATGCCCGCCGAACACGGCGCGGACGCCCCGGAGGAGCCCGCGCACGACGCCCACGACGGCGGGCACCCGGCCCACGAGCCGCACGAAGCGCACCAGCTCCACGAGTCCCACGAGGTCTACGAGCCCGAAGAGGCGCCGGAACCGGCCGAGGTCTACGAGCCCGAAGAGGCGCCGGAACCGGCCGAGTTCGCCGAGCCCGAAGCGGCCGCGGAATCCACCGAGTCGGCCGAACCCGCCGAGGCGCCGGAGGATGCCGACGGGCCCGAGGAGGCGCCTGAAGGGGCCGCTGAGCCCCCGGCGGAGCACGACGAACCGGTCGACGCCGAAGCCGGCCCCGAGGGCGCGGAGGAGGCGGCCACGGCGGCCGAGGGCCCTGATGCCCCCGCCGAGCCCGGGTCCGGTTCCGCGCCGCTGTACGACGACCAGCCCCTGGCCTCGTACGTCCTGAGCGTCAACGGCACCGACCGGCCCGTCACCGACGCCTGGATCGGCGAGTCCCTGCTCTACGTGCTGCGCGAGCGCCTCGGCCTCGCCGGCGCCAAGGACGGCTGCTCGCAGGGCGAGTGCGGGGCGTGCAACGTCCAGGTCGACGGCCGGCTCGTCGCCTCCTGCCTGGTGCCCGCGGTCACCGCCGCCGGCAGTGAGGTCCGTACGGTCGAGGGCCTCGCCACCGACGGCCGGCCCTCGGACGTGCAGCGCGCGCTCGCCCGGTGCGGCGCGGTGCAGTGCGGCTTCTGCGTGCCCGGCATGGCGATGACCCTGCACGACCTGCTGGGGGGCAACCCCGCACCGAGCGAGCTGGAGACGCGCCAGGCGCTGTGCGGCAACCTCTGCCGCTGCTCGGGCTACCGGGGCGTCCTCGACGCTGTCAAGGACGTCGTCGCTGAGCGCAAGGCCGTGGCCGCCGCGGAGGCGGAGGCCGCCGCGGACGCGTACGAGACCCGCATCCCGCACCAGGCCGGCCCCGGCGCCGGGGGCGTCAACCCCGCTGCCTTCGACCCGCCGGACCACACCGCGTCCGAGACGCACGCCCAGCCGCATGCCCAGCCGTACGACGAGAGCTACGAAGACGGCTACGACGAGACGTACGACGGTTCCTACGGCGGCGAGCAGCACTACGACCCGACCTACGGCCAGTCACACGGCCAGTCCCACGACCAGTCCTACGGCCAGGACGGAGGCCAGGCGTGAGCAACGAAGCCGCCACCGCGACCACCCCCGCGGAGGCAGCCCCCGCCCCGGCCCCCGAGGAGCTGCCGCACGGCCTGGGCGCCTCCCTGCCGCCGTCCGACGCGCGCGCCAAGACCGAGGGCACGTTCCCGTACGCGGCCGACCTGTGGGCCGAGGGCCTGCTGTGGGCCGCCGTGCTGCGCTCCCCGCACCCGCACGCGCGCATCGTCTCCATCGACACCTCCCACGCGCGTGAGATGCCCGGCGTCCACGCGGTGATCACGCACGAGGACGTGCCCGGCACCCCGCGGTACGGCCGCGGCACGGCCGACCGCCCGGTGTTCGCCTCCGAGGTCGTGCGCCACCACGGCGAGCCCATCGCGGCCGTCGCCGCCGACCACCCGGACACCGCGCGGATGGCCGCCGCGGCCATCACCGTCGAGTACGAGGTGCTCGACCCGGTGACCGACCCCGAGCGGGCCTTCGAGGCCGAACCGCTGCACCCCGACGGCAACCTGATCCGGCACATCCCGCTGCGGCACGGCGACCCGGACGCGATCGGCGAGGTCGTCGTCGAGGGCCTGTACCGCATCGGCCGCCAGGACCCGGCGCCCATAGGGGCCGAGGCGGGCCTCGCCGTGCCCCGCCCCGACGGCGGCGTCGAGCTCTACCTGGCCTCCACCGACCCGCACACCGACCGCAACACGGCCGCCGCCTGCTACGGGCTCACCCCGGACCAGGTGAAGGTCGTCGTCACCGGCGTGCCCGGCGCCACGGCCGACCGCGAGGACCAGGGCTTCCAGCTCCCGCTCGGACTGCTCGCCCTCAGGACCGGCTGCCCGGTGAAGCTGGCGGCGACCCGCGAGGAGTCCTTCCTCGGCCACGTCCACCGCCACCCCACCCTGCTGCGCTACCGCCATCACGCGGACGCCGAGGGCCGGTTGGTGAAGGTCGAGGCGCAGATCCTGCTCGACGCGGGCGCCTACGCCGACACCTCCTCCGACGCCCTGGCCGCCGCCGTCTCCTTCGCTTGCGGGCCGTACGTCGTGCCGAACGCCTTCATCGAGGGCTGGGCCGTGCGCACCAACAACCCGCCCTCCGGCCATGTGCGCGGCGAGGGCGCCATGCAGGTGTGCGCCGCCTACGAGGCGCAGATGGACAAGCTCGCGAAGAAGCTCGGCGAGGACCCGGCGGAGCTGCGGCTGCGCAACGTGCTCGCCACGGGCGACGTCCTGCCGATCGGCCAGACGGTGACCTGCCCGGCCCCGGTGGCCGAACTGCTGCAGGCCGTACGGGACTTCCCGCTGCCCGAGCCGCAGGACGCCGCCGAGGAGGACTGGCTGCTGCCCGGCGGACCCGAGGGCGCGGGCGAGGCGGACGCCGTGCGCCGGGGCGTGGGCTACGGCGTGGGCATGGTGCACATGCTCGGCGCGGAGGGCTCCGACGAGGTGTCCACGGCGACCGTGAAGGTCCACGACGGCGTCGCCACCGTGCTGTGCGCGGCGGTCGAGAGCGGTCAGGGATTCACCACGCTCGCCCGGCAGATCGTCCAGGAGACCCTCGGCATCGACGAGGTCCACGTGGCGCCGGTCGACACCGACCAGCCCCCGGCCGGCGCGGGCTGCCGAAGCCGCCACACGTGGGTGTCGGGCGGCGCGGTGGAACGTGCGGCCAAGATGGTCCGCACCCAGCTTCTCCAGCCGCTGGCCCACCAGTTCGGCATGTCGGCCGAGCTGCTCCAGATCACCGACGGCAAGATCACGTCGTACGACGGCGTACTGTCCACGACCGTCACCGAGGCGCTGGCCGACAAGGAACTGTGGGCCACCGCGCAGTGCCGCCCGCACCCCACCGAGCCGCTGAACGACGCCGGCCAGGGCGACGCCTTCGTGGGCCTCGCCTTCTGCGCGATCCGCGCGGTGGTGGATGTCGACGTCGAACTCGGCTCGGTACGGGTCGTGGAGCTGGCCGTCGCCCAGGACGTGGGCCGGGTCCTCAACCCCGCCCAGCTGGCCGCCCGGATCGAGGCGGGTGTCACGCAGGGCGTGGGCATCGCCCTCACCGAGAACCTGCGCACGCCGCGCGGCCTCGTCCGCCATCCCGACCTCACCGGGTACGCGCTGCCCACGGCCCTGGACGTGCCGGACATCCGGATCGTCAAGCTGGTCGAGGAGCGGGACGTGGTCGCGCCCTTCGGCGCCAAGTCCGTCAGCGCCGTCCCGGTGGTGACCTCGCCCGCGGCCATCGCCTCCGCCGTACGCGCCGCGACCGGGCGCCCGGTGAACCGACTGCCGATCCGCCCGCAGGCGGCGGTGGTGACGGCGCAGTGAGCGCGGCGCCCACCGGAGTGTCGCACTTAGGGCCTCTGGCTCCGGCCCTGGACCCGACCGGAGGGAACGCGCCGCCGGTGCCCAGCGTCCTTCCTGGTGGGGGGAGTTGTCAGTGGGGCGGCGTAGTGTTCCGGTCAGTGGGGGACAGCCGCTTCGAATGCACGGGGGAGCGATGAGGACGAGGGACGCCGGTGCCGCGGCGATCACGTTGACCGACAAGGGCACGGGCCGCCGGGGGGCGCGCGCGGCGCGGCGCGAGGCGCCGGCCGGGCTCGAGCGCACGCGGGGACGGCGCCGGTTCGCCGACGTCACCGACGGCCCGACGCGGCTGGCGCAGGAACTGCGCAACCGGCTGGTGTTCGGGGAGCTGCTCGCCCCGGTGACCTGGGAGGCGGAGGCGATCCTCCTCGACGGCGGCACGGTCGAGATGGGCTCCCGGTACCACTACCGCCCGGTGGACCCCCGCTCCCCGGCGCCGTCGCCCGCGACGCTGCTGCGGTTCGCGGCGGTCACGGAGGAACTGGCGGGCCTGCGCGGCCGGTTCGCCTCGCTGTCCGGCCGGTACGGCACGGAGGTCGCGGCCGAGGCGTCCCGGCAGCTCCTCGCGCTCTTCGAGGAGGGCGCGCGGACCGACGACCGGGCGTACGGGACGGCGGCCGCGCTGATCCGCCCCCTCGCCCTGGCCGCAGGCCGGGGCACGGACTGCGGGCTGGCCCTGGAGCTGCCCGGCCGGCTGCTGGAGCAGGAGTTCGGCCGCGGCGGGGTGCCCCGCTTCGAGGACGTCGACTTCCCGGCCGCGCTCACCCACGAGCCGACCCGCCGCTTCCTGCGCGAGACGGGCCTGCCCGAGGACACGCTCCTGTTCCGCATGGACACCGACGTGCCGCTGCCGACGCTGGTGGAGCACTGCGCGGAGGAGTGGGCGGGCGCGTACCCCCTGGACCTGCTCCCCGCCGGCGCCGACCGGCTGATACGCCTCGGCCGGCTCGACGCGGACGGCAGCGTGCTGGTCGACGGCAGCACGGGCGCCGTCCTGCACTGGAGCGAGTCGAAGGCGTCCCTGGAGCCGCTGCACACGGACGTCTCCACCCTCGCCTTCACCCTGTGGCTGCTCCACCGCGAGCGGGCGCTCGACGCGTACCACCAGCTGGCCGCCCGGATGATCCAGATCCTGTCGGCCTTGGACTGGCACTACTGGACGGAACTGTTCCGTACGACGCGCAGGGTGTGCTCCGAGCTCTGCTGACCGGGGCCGACCGCGGCCGGCGCCCGTATGCTCGAAAAGAGCATGACCTCCCCATCCGATCCCCCGAGCCCCGATCCGGCGGCACCGCGCTCGCCCGACCAGCGCCTGGACCTCGGCCAGCGTCTGGGCGACCTCGACCAGCGCCTGGACACGATCGCGCGCCATCCGTTCCGCGCGAAGTTCCACCTGCGCGGCCGCGACCGCGCCCTCGCCGAGGAGCGCGGGCCCGCCACGATCCGCTGGCACGCCTACGACCTGATCGCCAAGCGCCTGGCCCCGGCCGAGCCGTACAAGGACGGCAAGCAGACGCCGTACCGCGGCCACCCCGTCTTCGTGGCCCAGCACGCGACGGCGACCTGCTGCCGCACCTGCCTCCAGCGCTGGCACCAGATCCCCAAGGGACGGCAGCTGACCCGCGAGGAGCACCTCTACGTGGTCGCGGTGATCTTCCGTTGGATCGAACGGGAGATGACCGCTGAGTAGTACCAATCTGACCCCATTGGGTGGTACTGTTCTGGTATGGCTATGAACCTGCGTCTCCGTGACGACCAGACGGAAGCACTGAAGCTGCGGGCCGAGCAGGAGGGCGCGAGTATGCACGCCATAGTGCTGAGGGCCGTGGACGACTACCTGGCTCGGACGGCTCACGAGGCCCTGGTCCGCAACGCCGCGAAGGAGCAGACCGCCAAGTGGGCGGAGCTGCTGGAGCGGCTCAAGTGACATACATCTATCTGTCGGCCGAGGACGTCCTGGCCATTGCCGAGCATGCCGTCGATGACCAGGACGTCGTCGTGCGCGACGCGGGCCTGTTGGAGTCTGCTGTGCATCGGCCTTCGGCGTCGATGTTCGGGCAGGAGGCCTACACCGACCTGTTCGACAAGGCGGCGGCGCTTCTGCAGTCGCTGGCGATCAACCATCCCCTCGTCGACGGGAACAAGCGCACGGCCTGGGTGTCCTGTGTCGTCTTCCTGGCGATGAACAACGTGCAGCTACGCCCGGACATCGACGCGGCCGAGCGTCTCGTGATCGCAGTGACGACCGGGAGCCTTGAAGAAGTCAAGGCGATCGGCGAGGCGCTGCGCGACCTGACGGAGTAGGCGATGTGAGGTGGGTCCCATCCCCGGGTGACGCCGCCTCGTCCGCGCTTTGACGTGACCGGGCCGCCGGTAGGGTGGCCCGGTTGTCATACGTAGCCGAGCCGACCCCCACCACGGAGACCGTGACTACCACCGCCCCTTCCTCCTCCCACCACCTCTCCCCGGCCTTTCCCGGCCGTGCCCCCTGGGGTACCGCGAGCAGACTGCGGGCCTGGCAGCAAGGGGCGCTGGACAAGTACGTCCAGGAGCAGCCGCGCGACTTCCTCGCGGTCGCCACCCCGGGCGCCGGCAAGACGACCTTCGCACTGACGCTCGCCTCATGGCTGCTGCACCACCACGTCGTGCAGCAGGTGACCGTGGTCGCGCCGACCGAGCACCTGAAGAAGCAGTGGGCGGACGCGGCCGCGCGGATCGGCATCAAGCTGGACCCCGAGTACAGCGCGGGACCGCTCGGCAAGGACTACCAGGGCGTCGCGGTCACCTACGCCGGTGTCGGCGTGCGGCCCATGCTGCACCGCAACCGGGTCGAGCAGCGCAAGACCCTCGTCATCCTGGACGAGATCCACCACGCCGGTGACTCCAAGTCGTGGGGCGAGGCGTGCCTGGAGGCCTTCGAGCCGGCCACCCGGCGGCTCGCGCTCACCGGTACGCCGTTCCGGTCCGACACCAACCCGATCCCCTTCGTGACGTACGAGGAGGGGCAGGACGGCATCCGGCGCTCCGCCGCCGACTACACCTACGGCTACGGCTCCGCCCTCGCGGACGGCGTCGTCCGGCCGGTGATCTTCATGTCCTACAGCGGCAACATGCGCTGGCGCACCAAGGCCGGCGACGAGATCGCCGCCCGGCTCGGCGAGCCGATGACCAAGGACGCCGTCAGCCAGGCCTGGCGCACCGCGCTCGACCCGCGCGGCGAGTGGATGCCGAGCGTGCTGCGCGCCGCCGACCAGCGGCTGACCGAGGTCCGCAAGGCCATCCCGGACGCGGGCGCGCTCGTCATCGCCACCGACCAGGACTCGGCCCGCGCCTACGCCAAGCTGATCCGCGAGATCACCGGCAGCAAGGCCACGCTCGTGCTGTCCGACGACGTCGGCGCCTCGAAGCGGATCGACGAGTTCAGCGCGAGCGAGGACCGCTGGATGGTCGCGGTCCGGATGGTGTCCGAGGGCGTCGACGTCCCCCGCCTCGCGGTGGGCGTGTACGCCACCACCATCTCCACCCCGCTGTTCTTCGCCCAGGCCGTCGGCCGCTTCGTGCGCTCCCGGCGGCGCGGCGAGACCGCCTCCGTGTTCCTGCCGACCGTCCCGGACCTGCTCACCTTCGC
Organism: Streptomyces sp. V3I7; assembly: GCF_030817495.1. Lineage (NCBI taxonomy): Bacteria > Bacillati > Actinomycetota > Actinomycetes > Kitasatosporales > Streptomycetaceae > Streptomyces > Streptomyces sp. V3I7. Next base: position 2,591,459 of record NZ_JAUSZK010000001.1, on the reverse strand, counting down.
AGGCGAGATGGAGGTCGAGCGCGACCACGCCCTCGACAAGCCCAAGAAGGAGGGCGAGGAGGACCCGTACGCCGAGTCCGAGAAGGAGATGGAGGAGGCGAACAAGGAGCAGGACGAGGACACCGGCGAGCAGGAGCAGTTCTCCTTCGAGGCGCTGGAGTCCGACGCCGTCTTCGACCGGGTGCTGTTCAACAGTGCCGAGTTCGGCATGCAGGCCCACCCGGGCAGCGAGGAGGAGCAGGACTACCTCGGCATCCCCGGTCTGCTGGAGCCCGACCAGGTCCAGCTCCTGCTCCAGAAGCGCCAGGCCCGCCAGATCGCGCACAGCCGCAGGAAGCCGGACTCCGAGGCCGACCTGGTCGAACTGCCCGCCGAGCGACGCCCCGTGGTCTCCCACAAGGAGATGATGGAGCTGCGCAAGAAGCTCAACACGATGGTGAGCGCGTACGTCCACCAGAGCGGCAAGCCGCACGGCGTGATCCACACCGAGCTGCGGCGCGTGTGCGGCGGCCCGGCGAGCGCCGAGGCGACGGCGGGCCAGCTGAAGCAGCGGATCGCCAAGATGCAGGAGTGGGCCACCCGGATGCGGTGACGCCCCGCCGGGCGGGCCACGGGCGCGCGCGTACGTATGCGGACGAAGGTAAGCAGTCCTTCCCTCTCCGTGACCGGATTCTGGACGGAGGCTTCCGCTCAGCGAACCGGCTTCGCTACTGTCCGGCTACGCACACGCCCCGTGGCAGCGCCGCCGCGGAGCGCAGCCGTGAAGCGACTGGGTCCGGGGCCGCCGGGCCGTCCTGCCGATCGGCGGCCTCTGTAGCGCGTCGACGACGGGACTCGTGACGCATCCGCCACGGGAGCGCCGCCGGCCTCACGACCGAAGGAGGGGCGTCGTGACCGCGGAGACCTCTCAGACGCTCGACCGGGGACTGCGTGTCCTCAAACTGCTGGCCGACACCGACCACGGCCTGACCGTGACCGAGCTGTCCAAGAAATTGGGCGTGAACCGGACGGTCGTCTACCGGTTGCTCGCCACCCTGGAGCAGCACGCGCTCGTACGCCGTGACCTGGGCGGCCGGGCCCGCGTCGGGCTCGGGGTGCTGCGCCTGGGCCGGCAGGTGCACCCGCTGGTACGGGAGGCCGCGCTGCCCGCGCTGCGGTCGCTGGCCGAGGACCTCGGCGCGACGGCCCACCTCACCCTGGTCGACGGGACCGAGGCGCTGGCCGTGGCAGTGGTCGAGCCGACGTGGACGGACTACCACGTGGCCTACCGCACCGGGTTCCGCCATCCCCTGGACCGGGGCGCCGCGGGCAAGGCGATCCTCGCGGCCCGCCGCTCCGCCCTCGCCGAGCCCGGCTACACCCTCACGCACGGCGAGCTGGAGGCCGGTGCCAGCGGCGCCGCGGCCCCGCTGCTGGGCGTCACCGGCGTGGAGGGCAGCGTCGGCGTGGTGCTGCTGACGGACACCGTGCCGGAGCGGGTCGGACACCGTGTGGTCGAGGCGGCGAAGGAGGTCGCGGAGGCCCTGCGCTGATCCGCCCTGCGCTGACCGGCGGTGCCCTGATCCGTTCTGCGCTGATCCGCGCGCTTCACCGGACCGGCGGTGCGTCGGCCTGGTGGTGCGGTGACCGGCGGCGCGTCCGTCGATCGCCTCCCGAAGCCACTGCCCCCGCCCCGGCCCGCCGGCCCGGCCCTCCCGTCGCGTTAGATTGATCCCGTGTTCTCTCGTCTCACGCGCTCCCGGGCCGTTGCCGTCTGTGCCGTGCCCGTCGTGGCCCTGGTCGCCACGGCGGTGTTCGCGCCGCTGCCGTTCGCGGTGGCGCAGCCGGGGATGACGGCGAACGTACTCGGTGAGAACAAGGGCACGCAGGTGATCACCGTCTCCGGGGCGCCGACCCGGAAGACCAGCGGGCAGCTGCGGATGACGACCATCGAGGCGACCGCACCGGACGCCACCGTGACGTTCGGCGACGTCGTCGGCAGCTGGTTTCGCACGGACCGCGCGGTGCTGCCGTACGACGCGGTCTACCCGACCGGCGACAACCTCAAGGAGATCGAGAAGCACAACGCCGCGCAGATGAAGGGTTCCCAGGACGCGGCGACCGAGGCGGCCCTGAAGCACCTGGACCTGAACGACGACAAGGTCAAGGTCTCGCTGCGGCTGGCCGACGTCGGCGGTCCCAGCGCGGGGCTGCTCTTCTCCCTCGGCATCGTCGACAAGCTGGACGGCGACGGCCGCGGCGGCGATCTCACGGGCGGCCGCAAGGTCGCCGGCACGGGCACCATCGACGCCGCCGGCAAGGTCGGCGTCGTCGGCGGCGTCGGCCTGAAGACGCAGGCCGCGCGGCGCGACGGCGCGACCGTCTTCCTCGTCCCCAAGGGCGAGTGCACCGACGCCAAGTCCAGCCTCCCGGCCGGGCTGCGGCTCATCCCCGTGACCACGCTGGACAGCGCCGTCGACTCCCTCGTCGCCCTGGAACAGGGCAAGGGCTCGATCCCGAGCTGTTAGACGTCGCGCCTAGGGCCTGTCGTTTGGATCATCCCGGCGTCGCGGGGTCTGGCACGCACATCTGCCGCGTTGTCGTCGGTTGCCAACTCCCCCACGCTCGGCTCCGCTCGCGCGGGGGGACCCCCATCGCGTCGACGCCCTCCTCCGCCTTGCAGCTGCACGCACCAGACCCCGCTCGGGTCGGTCGAGAAGTACCGCACCTCACAGCCGGCCTGATCCAAACGACAGACCCTAGACGCTCCTAGACGTCCTCCGCCGCCTGTTCCACCAGCGGGATGATCCGCAGGGGTACGGGGTTCTCCATCACGATCGCCGTGGAGGCGCGGACGATGCCCTCGATGGCGACGACCCGGTCGATGACCCGCTGCAGGTCGGCGTTCGAGCGGGCCACCAGGCGGCACAGCATGTCCCCGGTGCCGGTGGTGGTGTGCAGCTCCAGCACCTCCGGGACGGTCGCCAGATGAGCGCGTACGTCGGGGCCCTGGCCCTGGCGGATCTGGAGCGTGGCGAACGCCGTCACCGGGTAGCCCAGCGCCGCCGGATCGACCTGCGGGCCGAAGCCCCGGATGACCCCGTTCGACTGGAGCCGGTCCAGCCGCGCCTGCGCCGTCCCGCGCGCCACCCCCAGCCGCCGGGACATCTCCAGCACCCCGATCCGCGGCTCCCGCGCCAGCAGCACGATGATGCGCCCGTCCAGATGATCGATCGCCACGCCGGCCTCCCGAGCCTCTTCCCGCGGTGGTCATCCTGTACAGAAAGGCCGCCGATACGGCCGTATGCCTGAGCAGAATGCCCAGCGGGTACGCAAACTATTGCGCACCTTGCCGAGTGGAGTCACGCTGCCGCCATGACGCAGATCACACAGCAGACGTCCGACACGACCGCCCGGCAGGCCGACCCCTTCCCGGTCAAGGGAATGGACGCGGTCGTCTTCGCCGTGGGCAACGCCAAGCAGGCGGCGCACTACTACTCCACCGCCTTCGGCATGAAGCTGGTCGCCTACTCCGGCCCGGAGAACGGCCACCGCGAGACCGCCAGTCACGTGCTGGAGAACGGCTCCGCCCGCTTCGTGCTGACCTCCGTGATCAAGCCCAGCACCCCCTGGGGCGAGTTCCTCGCCCGGCACGTGGCCGAGCACGGCGACGGTGTCGTCGACCTGGCCATCGAGGTCCCGGACGCGCGCGCCGCGTACACCTACGCCGTCGAGCACGGCGCCCGCTCCGTCGCCGAGCCGTACGAGCTGAAGGACGAGCACGGCACGGTCGTCCTCGCCGCCATCGCGACGTACGGCGAGACCCGGCACACCCTCGTCGACCGCTCCGGCTACGACGGCCCGTACCTGCCCGGCTTCGTCGCCGCCGACCCGATCGTCGAGCCGCCCGCCCACCGCACCTTCCAGGCGATCGACCACTGCGTCGGCAACGTCGAGCTCGGCCGGATGAACGAGTGGGTCGGGTTCTACAACAAGGTCATGGGCTTCACGAACATGAAGGAGTTCGTGGGCGACGACATCGCCACCGAGTACAGCGCGCTGATGTCGAAGGTCGTCGCGGACGGCACCCTCAAGGTCAAGTTCCCGATCAACGAGCCCGCCCTCGCCAAGAAGAAGTCCCAGATCGACGAGTACCTGGAGTTCTACGGCGGCGCGGGCGTCCAGCACATCGCGCTCAACACCAACGACATCGTCCGGACCGTACGGACCATGCGCGCCGCCGGTGTCGAGTTCCTCGCCACCCCGGACACCTACTACGACACCCTCGGCGAGTGGGTCGGCGACACCCGCGTCCCCGTCGAGATCCTGCGCGAGCTGAAGATCCTCGCCGACCGCGACGAGGACGGCTACCTGCTGCAGATCTTCACCAAGCCGGTCCAGGACCGGCCGACCGTCTTCTTCGAGATCATCGAGCGGCACGGCTCGATGGGCTTCGGCAAGGGCAACTTCAAGGCCCTGTTCGAGGCGATCGAGCGCGAGCAGGAGCGCCGCGGCAACCTCTGACGCGGCCTGCACGAGTCACGGCCTACCGGATTCCCCCGGCCTGCTGGATTCCCGTCAGGTCGCGGGATTCCCCCGGCCTACTGGATTCCCGTCAGGTCGTCCGGTACCGGCTCGTCCGGCGGGTCCCCGAGTTCCGCGAGTGCCTGCCGCGCCTCGGGGGCCCGCAGCGGGGAGAAGTACGGGTTGACGCGCAGCGCGTCCTGCAGGAACCGGCGGGCCACCGGGCCGTCGTCCAACTCCCGCTCGATGACGCCCCGGTGGTAGGAGTACAGGGCGCTGCGCACCCCGCCGCCCTTCGTCTTGTCCGTGGCGATCGCGGCGTAGTGCAGGGCGCCCTCCGGGTCCCCGGCCCGGTACAGCGCCCAGCCCAGCGCGTCGGCCACCTCGATCCCCGGCTGGCGCTCCCACTCGGCCCGCAGCCGGTCCACCGCGTCCTGCGGGTCGCCGTGGTCCGCCTCGTACTGCCCGGCCACCAGCTCGCCGTCGACCCCGTCCGAGGTGTTCCGCTCCACCGTCGCCAGCAGCAGGTCGTACTGCGCCTGCGCCTGCTCCCGCATGCCCTGGGACTCGTACAACTCGCCCAGTTCCAGGGCGTACTGGGGAGCGGGGTGCCCGGCCAGCGCCGCGCGGTAGGCCTTCACCGCCTCCGCCGTGCGGCCCAGGGCGGCCAGCGCGCGGCCGCGCCCCGCCATCGCGGCCCGCTGGTCCGGATCGAGGCGCAGGGCCGCCTCGTAATGCCGCAGCGCGTCATGCCGGTCGCCGCGCTCCCATGCGAGCTGCCCGGCTTGCTCCAGATACGCGGCCTGCTCGGCCGGCGTCCGCGCGCCCGCCGCCGCGTCCGCGACCTGCGCCTGCGCGTCCTCGCGCCAGCCGCGGTCCCGGTAGACGGCCGCGGCCCGCGCCATCACGGCGGGCTTCGCCTCGGCGCCGACGCGCAGCTTCATCAGGTCGTCCAGCGTGCCGCGGGCCGACTCGTAGTCGCCGAGCCCGGTGTACGCGTCGATCAGCAGCGGGTACGCCGTCCAGCGCTTGGGGGAGAGCTCCAGCGCCTGCTCGCCGCGGCTCCTGGCCTCGTCGAAGTCCCGCCGCGCGTTCGCCAGCGCCGCCAGCCCCTCCAGCGCGGGCGCGCTCCGGGCGTCCTCCTCGCCGCGCACCTCCAGCGCCGTCTTCAGCGCCTGCTCGGCCTTCGGGTAGTCGGCGGCGTCGGCGCTGCGCCGCCCCCGCTCGGCGTACGCCGTGCCGAGGACCGTCCACGCCTGCGCGTCCTGCGGATGGGCGCGCAGATGGCGCTCGCGGTCCGCGATCAGCCCGGTCAGGCCGGGCAGCGCGGCGGGCATCCCGGCGGTGACCGTCGTCAGCGTCTGCGGCTTGGGGCCGGGCGCGGGCAGTCCGGCCCGCGGCGGCGCGGGTGGCGCGGACGGCACCAGCGAGAGCAGGCCGCCGAACACGGCGGCGCCCGCGACACCGGCCGCGAGCGAGGCGAGCAGGACGCGCCGCAGCGCGCGCGGGCGGGACGGCGGCGCAGGAGCCACCAGGGACGTGCCCGGACCGGACTGTTCGTTCTCCATGGTGCTCACTGTGCGTCAATACGATGATCACATTCCGGCAGGGAAGGCGCGCCCTCGACGGGGTTCACACCGATGGCCCCGAGTGCAAAGCTGTGATCATGAGCCGCAGCGAAGTCCGCACCGCTGAAGACACCGCAGACACCGCAGACACCGCAGACACCGCAGACACGGAAGCCCTGGGCGATCCGGGCATCCTGACCGACCGGCTCCTCGCCGGTCTCCCGGCCGAGGCCGTTCTCACCGACCCCGACGTCACGACCTCCTACGCCAACGACATGGCGAGCTTCTGCCCGGCCGGCGTCCCGGCCGTGGTCGTCCTGCCGCGCACGGTCGAACAGGTGCAGCACGTCATGCGCACCGCCACCGAGCTGCGCGTCCCGGTCGTCCCGCAGGGCGCCCGCACCGGCCTGTCCGGCGGCGCCAACGCCTGCGACGGCTGCATCGTGCTGTCCCTCACCAAGATGGACCGCATCCTGGAGATCAACCCGGTCGACCGCATCGCGGTCGTCGAGCCCGGCGTCGTCAACGCCGCCCTCTCCCGGGCGGTCGAGGAACACGGCCTGTGCTACCCGCCCGACCCCTCCAGCTGGGAGATGTGCACCATCGGCGGCAACATCGGCACCGCCTCGGGCGGGCTGTGCTGCGTGAAGTACGGGGTGACGGCCGAGTACGTGCTCGGACTGGACGTGGTGCTGGCCGACGGACGGCTCATGACCACCGGCCGCCGCACGGCGAAGGGCGTCGCCGGCTACGACCTGACGCGCCTGTTCGTCGGCTCCGAGGGCTCGCTCGGGATCGTCGTACGCGCCGTCCTCGCCCTGAAGCCCAAGCCGCCCGAGCAGCTCGTGCTGGCGGCCGAGTTCGCCTCCGCCGCCGAGGCCTGCGACGCGGTGTGCCGGATCATGGCGGGCGGCCATGTGCCGTCCCTGCTCGAACTCATGGACCGTACGACGGTGAAAGCGGTCAACGACATGGCCCACATGGGCCTGCCCGAGACCACCGAGGCCCTGCTCCTCGCCGCCTTCGACACCCTCGACCCGGCCGCCGACCTCGCCGCCGTCGGCGCGCTGTGCGAGGCCGCGGGCGCCACCCAGGTGGTCCCCGCCGACGACGCCGCCGAGTCCGAACTCCTCCTCCAGGCGCGCCGGTTGTCCCTCACCGCCCTCGAGGCGGTCAAGGGCACCACGATGATCGACGACGTGTGCGTGCCCCGCTCCCAGCTCGGCCCGCTCTTCGAGGGCATCGAGCGGATCGCCGAGAAGTACCGGCTGACCATCGGGGTGTGCGCCCACGCCGGCGACGGCAACACGCACCCCACCGTCTGCTTCGACGCGGCGGACCCCGACGAGTCCCGCCGGGCCCGCGAGTCCTTCGACGAGATCATGGCCCTCGGCCTGCAGCTCGGCGGCACCATCACCGGCGAACACGGCGTGGGCGTCCTGAAGATGGAGTGGCTGGCCCGGGAGATCGGCCCGGTCGGCATGGAGATGCAGCGAGCCGTCAAGCACGCCTTCGACCCCCTGGGCATCCTCAACCCGGGCAAGCTGTTCTGACGGATCGCCTACCGGCTGAGCACCCCGCCGTATCCGCTCGCCCCCTTCAGCCCGAGGGAGTCCGGGGTCAGCGCACGCGCTCCGGCCGCCGTCGCCGCGGCCGGGGCGGGTACGTACCAGACGCCGCCGGTGGCGGAGTTCTCGCCGGGTGCGCCGGCCGCGAGGTCGGCCCGGCCGTCGCCGTCGAAGTCGGCGAGCGTCACGGCGGCGCCGAAGCGGTCGCCGCGCTCCGCCACGCCCGGCATGCCCGCCGTGTCCTGGTGGAAGGCGTAGGCCCCGGCGCTGCCGTCCGGGCCGTCGGCGCCACCGAGGACGACGGTCACCGAGCCCGCCCCGGCGAGGCTCCCGATCGCCTCCGCGTCGTTGCCGACCGCCAGGTCCGGATAGCCGTCGCGGTCGACGTCGCCCACGGCGAGCGAGGCGCCGAAGTCGTCGGCGGCCTCACCGGTGCCGGGCACCCCGGCGGTGTTCTGGCTGACGCAGAAGAAGCCGCCCCCGAGGCCGGAGCCGGGGCCGCCCGTCTCGACGCGCAGCGTCCCGCCCGGCACGACGACCGGGCAGTAGTCCTCGTCCGCCTCGGGGTTGGCGAGCACCCGGCCGAGCACGAGGTCGTCGGCGCCGTCCCGCGAGAAGTCGGCCGCGGCGAGCGAGTCCGCGTAGTCACTGGTGCGCCACTGCTCGACCGGCTTGCCCTGCTTCCAGGTGTAGACGTACGTCCCCTTCAGCTCCTTGCCGCGGAACGTGACCGCCAGCTCGTCGCTTCCGTCGCCGTCGAAGTCGCCGGTGGCGACGGCCTTGGGGGTCGCGAAGTACCAGTCGTGGACGAGCTCGGGCGCGGCGCCGGCCGGGCCGACCGGGCCCGGCTGCCGGAGCAGGAGACCGTCGTCCTCCTCCCGAGCTGAGTACACCAGGTCCCGGTCGCCGTCATGGTCGTAGTCGCCCACCGCGAGCACGGAGCCGAGCCGGGCGGACCGGTCGGCGCCGCGGGCGGCGGTGAACGCGGCGCCGAAACCGGTGGGGGAGCCGAGCAGCACGGTGACGGTGCCCTGGTGGTCGGTGGCGTCGGCGGTGAGCGACTCGCCCGGCGCGGAGACGACCAGGTCCGCGTAGCCGTCGCCGTTCAGGTCGTCCGCCACCACGGCGGCGCCGAACCCGTCGCCGGCCTCCGGGGTACCGGGCACCCCGGCCGTCGACTGGCTGACGACGGTGGATCTCGCGGGCCCGCCCGCGCCGCCCCAGACCACGTTCACGTACCCGGCCCCGGCATGGCCGCCGGCGGACGCCTTCGGCACACCGACGGCCAGGTCCGCGTGACCGTCGCCGTTGAAGTCCCCCTTCAGTCCCGCGGGCGCGGCCGAGGCGGGGCCCGCGGTCAGCCCGGTGACGGCGAGGACGGCGGCCGCGCAGAAGACGGCTGCCGACATGGTCCGAGTACGCATAGGAGCCTCCGAGGTCCCTGGAAGACAAGACGGTCGACCGGTCTCCGGAGTGGGACCCACGAGGTGGCGGGAAGGTTGCCTACCGGGGTCACCGGGCGAGCAGCTGCTCGAGGGCGTCGTCGATGCCGAGCTGCTCGCCCTCAGACCCCGGGGGCACCACCCGCAGCGTCCGCTCCAGCCAGGCCGACACCTGGGCGGACGGCGCCTGCAGCAGGGCGTCGCCGTCGGGCGAACTCAGCGCCATCAGTACGACGCTGCGCCCCTCCGACTTGGTCGGCCACACCCGTACGTCCCCCTGACCGCACGGCCGGAACACCCCCTCCACGAGAAGCTCGCGCGCGAACGTCCAGTGGACCGGGTGCTCGGAGGTGATGTGGAAGCTGATGTGGATGGCGTAGGGGTCGTCGGCGCGGTAGCTGAGCCGGGCCGGCACGGGGACGCTGCGTTCCGGCGACAGGATGAGCCGGAGCTCCAGCTCGCGCTCCACCACGGTGTAGTGCATGTCGTCCGTTTCCTCTCTCGGGCATGTGTACGGGGCCCTTCGGGTGGGCCCGTACGAACTGAGAGGGCGCGGAGCCGGAAGCATTACGCGGGTTCGGAGAATTTTTTTCGGCAGCCGTGAAGCCCGTGCGTGGTGTTGCCCGGAAAGGGGTGGGTGCGGCGGGACTTTGCGGTGGCGGAGGCGCGGGTCTGATAGATGTGGAGCCCTCTACAGGACCCCCGAGCAGATACGGGACGACGGACATGAGCGGCCCCACCCCGGCCCACGGCGAGGACACGCCTCGCGAAGGGTATTACCCGGACCCGTCCATTCCTGGATATGTCCGGTACTGGAACGGCGCCTCGTGGGTACCGGGCACCAGCCGGCCGGCCCCGCAGGACGGTGAATCGCTCGCGCCCCCGCCCGGTGTGCGCTCGGCGGCTCCCGCCGTCGAGGAGACCGGCCCGCACTTCTTCGACGAGGACCCGGCATCGGTCGGCCAGGAACCCGAACCCTCTGATCAGGAGCCGGCGTCCGCGTGGGGCGCCGACCCGGCCCGGCAGTCCGGCTTCGCCGGCGAGCAGGACCGCCGGGTCTCCTGGGGCTCCGAGCCGCACGCGGCGTCCGACGCCCCGGGCGGCCCCGACGCGGCGGCGCGGGCACCGCAGGCCGCCCCGGCCGACGACGTTGCGGACGGCACGATGATGTTCCGCCGGGTGCCGGGCGGATCGGACCAGGCCGCCGCCGGCCCGGCCGCCGGAAATCCGGCCGCCGGGGACGAGGGCACCATGATGTTCCGCGCCGTCCAGCGGCGCCCGGGCCGGCCGCAGGCTCCGCAGGGCGACGCGGCGGGGCTCGGTGTGCAGGGACCCGTGGGCGCGGGCGGCCCGGCCCCCGCCCCCGGTGCCGGTCCGGCGCCCGCGGCCTACGCCGAGGGACAGCCGCAGCCCGGGCCCGCCGCCCCCCAGGTCGCCCAGGCCCCCTCCATCCCGCAGCAGGCGAACGCGCCGATGAGTAGCGGTCCCGGCGGCGGCCAGGCCTCCTGGGCCCAGCAGGTCCACCGGCTCGCGGGGGCCGGCGCCGATCAGCCCGTGGCACCGTGGAAGCCGCCGGTCGAGGACATCTTCCAGGCGGCCGCGAGGCGCCAGGCGGCGGCCCGGCCCGCCGCACTCGGCAAGCGGCTGGCGGCCCGGCTGATCGACTCCGTGGTCATCGGCGGCGTCACCGCCGTGGCCGCCGTACCGCTCGGCATCGAGGCGGCCGACCACGTCCAGGCGAAGATCGACGCGGCCAAGCTCTCCGGCCGGACCGTCACCGTCTGGCTGCTCGACGGCACGACCAGCGCCTACCTCGGCATCGTCCTCGGCCTCCTGCTCGTCGTCGGTGTCCTCTACGAGGTGCTGCCCACCGCCAAGTGGGGTCGCACCCTGGGCAAGAAGGTGTGCGGCCTTCAGGTACGGGACATCGAGGGCCACGAGCCCCCGGACTTCGGCCCGTCCCTGATCCGCTGGCTGGTCCAGACCCTGCCCACCCTGCTCGGCATCGGCATCCTCGGCCTCGCCTGGTGCCTGTTCGACCGCCCCTGGCACCAGTGCTGGCACGACAAGGCGTCCCACACCTTCGTAGCGGGCTGAGCACACCGGTGGTGCGCACCCGGTCGTGCGCACTCGGTCGTGCGCAGCCGGTCGTCGGTGGCGGCCGCGCCGTGCGCGTCGAGTTTGGCGCCGGAGCCAGCCAACTAAGCCGTGGCGGGCGCGCGCCGATGCCACGACGACGGCGCCCCCGCCACGCGCTGCACGCGTGACGGCGCCCCCGCCACGCGCTGCACGCGCGCGCGTGGGTTCCGGCGTACGGCCCAGCGTGAGGCCGTACGCCGGGCCGCCGTCGCGGGCTGAGCGCGCCCGTGGGTGTGCAGCCGTCGTCGGTGCGGCCGCGCCGCTGTCGGGGACGACGGTGCCCGTCGGCAGCCGTGAGCCGTGGTCGGCGACGACCGCGCCCTCCTCCACGCGCTCCACGCGCGCGTGGGTCCCGGCGTACGGCACAGGGGGTACGGCACCGGCGTACGGCCCAGCGTGAGGGCGTACGCCGGACGGCCGCCTGCCGGATGCGGTGGCCGGGGGTTCGCGGTCCACTCGGGCCATGAGCACCGAACCGCCCCCGGGCTCCGGACAGCAGCCACCGGACGACGACCCGTTCAGGAAGCAGCCCCCGCAGGGCCCGGGGGCGGGCTCGCCGTACGACACCCCGTACGGCGGCCAGGGCGGTCAGCATCCGCCCTACGGCCCCGGCGGCTATCCGGCCGACCCGCTCGCCGGGATGCCGCCGCTCGCCAACAGCGTCAAGCGGACGATCGCGCGCATCATCGACATGATCCTGGTGGCGATCGTCGTCTGGCTGGTCACCTGGGCGTTCGGGGTCGCCGAGTACGAGATGGACAGCGACCGGATCGACACCGGCAAGTCGATCGCCCAGTCGGTCATCGTGGCCGTGCTCTACGTCGCCTACGACACCGTCCTCACCGCCAAGTGGGGCCAGACCCTCGGCAAGCGGTGGATGGGCATGCGCGTGGCCAACCTCGACAACGGGGCCACGCCCTCCTGGCAGACCTCGCTGATCCGCGCGCTCGTGCTGTGGATCCCGTTCGCCTTCTGCTGCGCCTGTATCTGGACGGCGATCGCCGGGGGCTGGAGCTACTTCGACCGGCCCTACAAGCAGGGGCTGGACGACAAGGCTGCCAAGACGGTGGTGGTCAGCACCAGTTGAGGAAGGCGCGTTCTCAGCGGGCCGTCGGCTCCCTGACCGGCTCGGGCGCGGCCCCGGCCGTGGCGTGCACCCGCTGCCGGGCGGCCGGCTTCACACCCCGGGTCTCGGCCCGGCTCTCGGCCGCCGGCTCCGCGGCCGTGCGTTGCCGGGGCAGCGGCGGCAGCGGCACCGTCATGGCGACCAGCAGCCCCAGGGCGAGCGCGGCCAGGGCGATGACCGCGACCCCCAGGCCCGAACTCGTCTGGGACAGCAGCAGCATGGCGAGCGTCGAGAAGATCACGGTGCAGGAACCGTAGGCGAGCTGTGCGGCGGTCGGACGAGGCATGGCAATCGTGTCCTCGGAAGGAATCGGGGGTGCGGCGGGCAACCGGCCTGGTTTTCCGCCGACTTCCGGGCGTTCCACCATTCGACTTTCTCTTCTTTCTCTTCGCGTCCATGCCCGACACGAACGGGGAGTAAGCCTGGCCTTACCTACGGTTCCGGTGCACAGGGGGCGCACGGAGTCATGGACCCGCCAACTCCGCAGGCATATGCGCCCATTGACCGCCCGTGCGTGTTCGTAAAGCGAACGCCATCTCCGCATAGTGCAATTGACCTGTCCAAGTCAAGGTCTGTCTTTTCTTGCAAACCTCTAGTCAAATATGGGCACTTGACACACGCGTTGAACGTGCGCGCACGGACACCACCCTGACCTGGTCCCTTCCCTTCCGTGTGCGCGGCGCGGGGGAGGAACTCAAGTGACAAGCAGACCCTGGACGTTCAGAGCGGCCGCGATCGGCGTGGCGCTCGCGGCGGCGTCCGCCACGTTCTCCACCTTCGCGGTGGCGGAGGCGAGCACGGCGGCGAAGCCGGCCGCCATCGACCGGCACGACCCGCAGCCGGTGAAGCAGCGGGAGCACAACCTCGACGGCCCCCTGAGCAAGACCCAGGAGGCGCAGCGCCAGGAAGCCCTCAACGAGGTCATATCCGGCGACGCCAAGGTCGAGAGCCGTGACGGCTCGAAGGTCGTGCGGCTCGACAGCCGGCGCGGCGACAGCAAGTACGTCGAGCTCGGCCGCGAGAAGACCGACAAGATCTTCACGATCCTCGTCGAGTTCGGCGACCAGGCCGACCCGAAGTACGGCGGCACGCCCGGCCCGCTGCACAACCGGATAGCCGAGCCCGACCGCACCAAGGACAACAGCACGGCCTGGCAGGCGGACTACAACCAGCAGCACTTCCAGGACCTCTACTTCGGCACTGGCACCGGCGTCGAGTCGATGAAGAAGTTCTACGAGAAGCAGTCCTCGGGCCGCTACTCGGTCGACGGCGAGGTCACCGACTGGGTCAAGGTCCCCTATAACGAGGCCCGTTACGGCAACAACGCCTGCGGCCAGACCAACTGCTCGAGCGTGTGGAACGCCGTCAGTGACGGCGTGACCGCCTGGGTCGCCCAGCAGAAGGCGGCCGGCAAGTCCGACGCCGACATCAAGGCCGACCTGGCCCGCTTCGACCAGTGGGACCGCTACGACCACGACGGCGACGGCGACTTCAACGAGCCCGACGGCTACATCGACCACTTCCAGCTCGTGCACGCCGGTGAGGACGAGTCCGCGGGCGGCGGCGCCGAGGGCGAGAACGCCATCTGGGCCCACCGCTGGTACGCCTTCGGCACCGACGCCGGCGCCACCGGTCCCCAGGACAACAAGCTCGGCGGCGCCCAGATCGGCGACACCGGCATCTGGGTCGGCGACTACACCATCCAGCCGGAGAACGGCGGACTCGGCGTCTTCGCCCACGAGTACGGCCACGACCTCGGTCTGCCGGACCACTACGACACCCAGGGCGGGGAGAACTCCACCGGCTTCTGGACCCTGATGTCCTCCGGTTCCTGGCTCGGTACCGGCAAGGAGGCCATCGGCGACCTGCCGGGCGACTTCAACGCCTGGGACAAGCTCCAGCTCGGCTGGCTCGACTACGACATCGCCCAGGCCGGCACGGCGTCCTCGCACAAGCTGGGCGTCGCCGAGTACAACACCGCGAACAAGCAGGGCCTGGTGGTGAAGCTGCCCGACAAGGCGGTCACCACCTCGGTCGTGACGCCGGCCCAGGGCGCGACCCAGTGGTGGAGCGGCAGTGGCGACGACCTGAAGAACACGCTGACCCGCTCGGTCGACCTCACCGGCAAGTCCTCGGCCGCGCTGACCCTCGACGGCTACTACGACATCGAGTCGGGCTACGACTACCTCTACACCGAGGTGTCGACCGACGGCGGCGCCAACTGGACCGCTGTGGACGGCACGGTGGACGGCCAGCCGATCCCGCGCGACGCCAGCGACAAGCCGGCGCTGACCGGCACGGTCGAGGGCTACAAGAAGCTTTCGTACGACCTGAACGCCTACGCGGGCCAGAAGGTCGACGTCCGCTTCCGCTACCAGACCGACGGCGGTGTGGCGCAGAAGGGCTTCGCGGCCGACGAGATCACCCTGACCGCCGACGGCCAGGCCCTGTTCTCCGACGACGCCGAGTCCGCGGACGCCGCCTGGACCGCGAACGGCTTCTCCCGCATCGGCGCCTCCTTCACCAAGGACTACGCGCAGTACTACCTCGCGGAGAACCGCCAGTACGTGTCGTACGACAAGACCCTCCAGGTCGGCCCGTACAACTTCGGCTTCTCGACGACCCGTCCGGACTGGGTGGAGCACTACCCGTACCAGAACGGCCTGTTGATCTGGAAGTGGGACACCTCGCAGGCGGACAACAACACCAGCGTCCACCCGGGCGTCGGCCTGGTCCTGCCGGTCGACGCGCACCCGGCGGTGCTGAAGTGGTCCGACGGCACGCTGATGCGCAACCGCATCCAGTCCTACGACTCGACCTTCGGCCTGGACCGCACCGACGCCCTCACCCTGCACAAGGCGGACGTCGCGACCAAGATCCCCTCGGCGGCCGGGGTGCCGGTCTTCAACGACCACACGAGCACCTACTACGACCAGTCGAACCCGGCCGGCGGTGTCAAGATCACTGACACCAACACCAAGATCCGGGTCACCGACGAGGCCTGGGACGGCTCGACCGTCTCGCTCCAGATCGGCCCCGCGGTGAAGTAGTCAGCGTCTTCGCAGGTCAGAAGCGTATCGGCGGTGACCCCCTGGCGGGTCGCCGCCGATCGTGTTTAGGTGCGTCCTGTGGCTCTCTTATTGACACCTGTACGCACGGGGGGATGACCGCATGGCCGCAGGAGGATTCTGCAAGCTGCCGAACGGCACGGTGGTGGTGGCACTGAACCTGCCCAGCCCCGCCGCCGACGCTTCGGCCGCCATGACGGGAGTACGTGTGCTGGTGCACGCCCGCAACCGCGCCCGCGCCCTGACGCGGCTGCGCAACCTCGGCCTGCGGGCGGTCTACCTGCGGGGCAACGCGGCCCCGCCGACCCCGGACGAGATCACGGCGGTCCTGCACCATCCGGACGGCCTGATATGGCGCACGGACCCCGGCGCCGCCGCCTTGCCGACGCCATCGGGCCTGGTCACGGACGTGACGGAGCTGTGGCGCCCGATCAGATCCCTGCTCGGACGCCCAGCCGCCCCGGCGTAGCCCCTACTGGACGACGGGCTTGCCGCTCAGCTCCACGCCCGCCTCGCGCAGCTCCTCCAGGGCGCGCTCGGTGGTCTCCGCGGCCACCCCGGCGGTCAGCTCCAGGAGCACATGGGTGCGGAAACCCTGGCGCACGGCGTCCAGGGCGGTCGCCTTCACACAGTGGTCGGTCGCGATGCCCACCACGTCGACCTCGTCGACCTCCCGGGCCCGCAGCCAGTCGCCGAGCGCGGTCCCGTTCTCGTCGGCCCCCTCGAACCCGCTGTACGCGGCGGCGTACGCCCCCTTGTCGAAGACGGCGTCGACGGCGCCGGAGGCGACCGCCGGGGCGAAGTTCGGATGGAAGCCGACGCCCTCCGTGCCCGCGACGCAGTGCGCGGGCCAGGAGTGGACGTAGTCCGGGCTGTCCGCGAAGTGGTCACCCGGGGCGACATGGTGGTCGCGGGTCGCCACCACGTGCCGGTACCCGGCCGGCGCCTGGCCGATCAGCTCGGTGACCGCGGCGGCCACGTCGGCACCCCCGGTCACCGCGAGGCTGCCCCCCTCGCAGAAGTCGTTCTGCACGTCTACGACGATCAAGGCGCGGCGCATGGTCGGTGTCCTTCGGCTGTGAGCGTGACGAGCGAGGCGGCACCCCCTAGTTACCCGACGGGGTGCCGACGTACTCCGTCGGAATGACAGGTTCCCCTCGGGAGAGCTGGGTCGCGGACAGCGGCAGGTCGGCCCGCGCGCTCATGTGCCGCTCCCGGGCGGCGTCCAGCGGCTCGCGGGTGACGACCTCGCCGCCCTTGACCAGCTCGACGAGCAGCTGCCGGTCCGCCAGGTCGCCGGGGACCGGTCCGGTGCCGATGACCTCGGCCTCGGCCACCCCGTACTCGTCCAGCCGCCGCGCCGCCCACTTGCGGCCGCCGATCGAGGTCTTGCCGCCCGTGGACTTCTTCGCCACCGGCACCAGCGGGGCCTTCGGATCGCCGGACTCGGCGCGCGCGACCAGCTTGTAGACCATCGAGCAGGTCGGGTGCCCGGAGCCGGTCACCAACTGCGTACCCACGCCGTACGCGTCCACCGGCGCCGCCGCGAGCGAGGCGATGGCGTACTCGTCCAGGTCCGAGGTCACGACGATCTTCGTATCCGTCGCGCCCAGCGCGTCCAGCTGCTGGCGCACCCGGTGCGCGACGAGCAGCAGGTCGCCGGAGTCGATGCGCACCGCGCCGAGGTCCGGCCCGGCCACCTCGACGGCGCTGCGGACCGCCTCGGCGACGTCGTACGTGTCGACGAGCAGCGTGGTGCCCCGGCCGAGCGAGTTCACCTGGGCCTGGAAGGCGTCCCGCTCACGGTCGTGGAGCAGGGTGAAGGCGTGGGCTGAGGTGCCCACGGTGGGGATGCCGTAGCGGAAGCCCGCGGCCAGGTCGGAGGTGGTCGCGAAGCCGCCGACGTACGCCGCCCGCGAGGCCGCGACGGCCGCCAGCTCGTGGGTTCGGCGGGCGCCCATCTCGATCAGCGGCCGCCCGGCCGCGGCGGAGGACATGCGCGAGGCGGCCGCCGCGATGGCCGAGTCGTGGTTGAGGATCGACAGGATCACGGTCTCGAGCAGCACGCACTGGGCGAACGACCCCTCGACCCGCATGATCGGCGAACCCGGGAAGTACACCTCGCCCTCGGGATAGCCCCAGATGTCACCGCCGAAGCGGTAGTCGGCCAGCCAGTCGAGGGTCTCCTCGTCGACGATCCGCCGCTCCCGCAGGAAGCCGAGGACGTCCGGTTCGAACCGGAAGTTCTCGACCGCGTCCAGCACCCGTCCGGTGCCCGCCACGACGCCGTAGCGGCGGCCGTTGGGCAGCCGCCTCGTGAAGACCTCGAACACGCTGCGCCGCTCGGCCGTGCCCGCCTTGAGCGCAGCCTGCACCATCGTCAGCTCGTACTGGTCCGTGAAGAGCGCCGTCGAGGGAACGCCCACCCGTCGCCCACCACCGCCCTCCTGCACAAGCGCTTCGCGCCCTTCTTTCATCGGCAGCCCAAGGTCCCCTGAGTTCATGACGGTGATGCTACTCCCATCTCGTCAGTGTGACGATTTGTGGGCCGCGTGGCAGCATGGCCATGTGACGTCACCCGCTCCCGTAGAGATCGAACGCACCGAGTCGGCGGAGGAGGTCTTCGCCGTACCTGAGCCCGACGTCCCCTGGGTCACGATCGTCCACAACGACCCGGTCAACCTCATGAGCTATGTGACGTACGTCTTCCAGTCGTACTTCGGCTACTCCAAGGACAAGGCCACCAAGCTCATGCTCGACGTCCACCACAAGGGCCGCGCGGTCGTCTCCAGCGGAAGCCGCGAGGAGATGGAACGCGACGTGCAGGCCATGCACGGATACGGCCTGTGGGCCACCCTCCAGCAGGACCGGAAGTAACGACCCCACTGATGCCAGGACACTTCGAACCGCTCCCCGGCGGCGGCGCGGCCGTCGCCCTCGACGACGTCGAGATCTCCATCATCCGCTCGCTGGCCGTCCAGCTGATGGAACTCATCGGCCCCGGCCCCACCGAGGACGCCCCCGCCGACCCGCTCGCCGAACTCTTCGCCGAGGGGCCGAGCGAGCCGCCCGCCGACCCCGTGCTGCGCCGCCTCTTCCCGGACGCCTACAGCGACCCGGAGAGATTCCCGGACTCCCCGGCGGCGGCCGAGGAGCAGCAGGCACACTCCGCCGAGTTCCGCCGCTACACCGAGAACGACCTGCGGGCCGGCAAGCGGGAGAGCGCCCTCGCGGTGATCCGCTCGCTGGACGCGCTGGCCCCGGCCGGCGAGGGCGGCGCGGTCCTCAAGCTGTCGCCGGACGAGTCGAGGCAGTGGCTCGGCGCGCTCAACGACCTGCGCCTGGCGATCGGCGCCCGGCTGGAGATCACCGACGAGGACGACACCGACCTCCTCTACCGGCTCCCCGACGAGGACCCGCGCAAGCCGATGGTGATGGCGTACCTGTGGCTCGGCGGACTCCAGGAGACGCTCGTCTCGACGCTCCTGTGATGACGCCCTGATCCGATGCCGTGAACCGGCCGCATGCGGCCGGTTCTCTTTGCATCCCCGTTCGTCCGGATATCGCGTTCGCTCGGAGGACGCTCAAATCCGGATAACGATCCTGTCACCGTTGCGGCCGGATATGCCCCGTTCGGAGGCATTTTCTCCACTTCTTCCTGTGTGTTCCGCCACAGCGCCCCCCGTTACGGGCGTGATAAACCTTCACGACCGCTCGGCGAACACCACCCATGTTTCGGCCGGGTGCGCCACCGAGCCGGCCAATCGCCGGCCAGGCACAGCTCCATCAATCCGGGGGGATCGAAACCCGATCCGAGGCCGAGCGAACGGCCCGGGTCGGCATGGAGAAAGGCGCATCACCATGACCTCAGCGCAGGTCGACGACCGGCATCGCGACGGCCACGAGGCCGCGCAGGTCGAGGGCAGCGAGGACGGCGAGGGCTACCAGCGAGGGCTCGGGGCCCGGCAGATCCAGATGATCGCCATCGGCGGTGCCATCGGCACCGGCCTCTTCCTCGGTGCCGGCAAGGGCATTTCCAAGGCCGGTCCCAGCCTGATCCTGGCGTACGCCGTGGCGGGCCTGGTCATCTTCCTCATCATGCGGGCGCTCGGCGAACTGCTGATGTACCGCCCGGTGTCGGGCTCGTTCTCCGAGTACGCGCGTGAGTTCATCGGTCCCTTCGCGGGCTTCGTGACCGGGTGGACGTACTGGCTGTTCTGGGTGGTCACGGGTATCACCGAGGTCACCGCCGCGGCCGCCTATATGACGTACTGGTTCGACATCCCGCAATGGGTCTCGGCCCTGATCTTCACGATCGTGCTCTACGGCGCGAACCTGATCTCCGTGAAGCTCTTCGGTGAGCTGGAGTTCTGGTTCTCCATGGTCAAGGTCACCGCGATCATCGGCATGATCCTGATCTGCGCCGGCATCCTGACGATCGGCTTCTCCGACGCCGGCGACACCGCCTCCGTCAGTCACCTGTGGAGCGACGGCGGCTTCTTCCCGCACGGCGTCGGCAACACCCTGATGACGCTGCAGATGGTGATGTTCGCCTTCCTCGCCGTCGAGCTGGTCGGTGTGACCGCGGGTGAGTCCAAGGATCCCAAGACCGTGCTGCCCAAGGCGATCAACACCGTGCCGTGGCGTATCGCCGTCTTCTACGTCGGCGCACTGATCATGATCCTCTCGGTCGTGCCGTGGACGTCCTTCCAGCCGGGCGTGAGCCCGTTCGTGGCCGCCTTCGAGAAGATGGGGCTGGCTGCCGGCGCGGGCATCGTCAACTTCGTCGTCCTCACCGCCGCCCTGTCGTCCTGCAACTCCGGCATGTACTCCACCGGCCGCATGCTGCGCGACCTCGCGCTCAACAGCCAGGGCCCGAAGCTCTTCACCAAGCTGACCCGCACCGGCACCCCGCTCGTCGGAACGACCGTCTCCGCCGCGCTGATGCTGGTCGGCGTCTGGATCAACTACCAGTGGCCGGGCAAGGCGTTCGACTACGTGGTGTCCTTCGCGACCATCTCCGGCATGTGGGCCTGGATCGTCATCCTGATCTGCCAGATGCGCTACCGGAGGAAGGCCGACCGGGGCGAGCTGCCGCAGTCCGAGTTCCGTGCCCCCGGGGCCCCGTACACCAGTGCGTTCGCGCTCTTGTTTATCCTCATGGTGATCGTGATGATGGGCATCGACAAGGACGCCCGCGTCTCGCTGTACTGCGCGCCGCTGTGGGCCCTGATCCTCGGTGTCGCCTACTGGGTCCTCAAGCGCCGTAACCCGGAAGCCGCCGCTTTCCACAAGCGCTGACCCTCCCCGAAGGACGTCCGGTCGCAGGGAGTACTCGTGGGACTCCCTGCGACAGCCGCTCAGGACGTCCGCACTGTGGGACGCCCCGTACCAGCAATCGGTACGGGGCGTCCCCTTTGCTTATCCTGGCCGGCATGCTGACCATCACCCAGGACCTGTACGACCGGATCGTCGCGCACGCGCGCCAGGACCACCCCGACGAGGCGTGCGGCGTGGTCGCGGGTCCGGTGGGCGAGGGCCGGCCCGAGCGCTTCATCCCGATGCTCAACGCCGCCCGCTCGCCCACGTTCTACGAGTTCGACTCCGGCGACCTGCTGGCGCTCTACCGGGAGATGGACGACCGCGACGAGGAGCCGGTGGTGATCTACCACTCCCACACCGCGACCGAGGCCTACCCCTCCCGCACCGACATCTCCTACGCCAACGAGCCCGGCGCCCACTACGTCCTGGTGTCGACCGCGGACACCGACGGCGCCGGCGACTTCCAGTTCCGCTCCTTCCGCATCCTCGAAGGCGAGATCACGGAGGAGGAGGTCAAGGTGGTGGAGACGTACTGACTCCGCCCGCCCCGACAGCCGCCAGCACCCCGTATCTCGAACCCCGGATGAAGTCCGTCCGAAATGTGGGATCGCCATCCAGAAGCCGGACCGGGAATCGATACGATGAGCCCATGGTTCTTCACGACGTGAGCGACAAGACGCCGAGCGTGCTGCTCGTGGCGCGGCTGCACGTCGACCTGTGCAGGCTCAGCAGCGCCATCTGTTGACGTTCCCCGCCGCCGTACGGCCGTGAGCCGCGGCGCTCCCCCTGTGCCGAGGGCCTGGGGGACCCCCATCGCGCGCCCCCCGAACCGACACCTTCCGACAGGAGCCCGCAACCATGGCCATCGAGGTCCGCATCCCCACCATCCTGCGTACGTACACCGGCGGCGCGAAGGCCGTCGACGGCGACGGACAGACCCTCGCCGAGCTGTTCGCCGACCTCGAGACCCGGCACGCGGGCATCCAGGACCGTCTCCTCGACGGCGGTGAGCTGCGCCGCTTCGTGAACGTCTACCTGAACGACGAGGACGTCCGCTTCATCGACGGCATCAACACCAAGCTCTCCGACGGCGACAGCGTGACGATCCTGCCGGCTGTCGCCGGTGGCATGGCCTGAGCGGCCGCTGATTCCGATGCGTTACGACTCCCCGCTGGCCGCGGTGGGCAACACCCCCCTGGTGCGCCTGCCGCGGCTGTCGCCGTCCTCCGACGTCCGGATCTGGGCGAAGCTCGAGGACCGCAACCCGACCGGCTCGATCAAGGACCGGCCCGCCCTGCACATGATCGAGCAGGCGGAGAAGGACGGCCGGCTCACCCCCGGCCGCACGATCCTCGAACCCACCTCCGGCAACACCGGCATCTCGCTGGCCATGGCGGCCAAGCTCAAGGGCTACCGCATGGTGTGCGTGATGCCGGAGAACACCTCCCAGGAACGCCGGGACCTGCTCGGCATGTGGGGCGCCGAGATCATCCCCAGCCCCGCCGCGGGCGGCTCCAACACCGCCGTACGCGTCGCCAAGGAGCTCGCCGCCGAGCACCCGGACTGGGTGATGCTCTACCAGTACGGCAACCCGGACAACGCGGGCGCGCACTACGCCACGACCGGCCCCGAGATCCTCACCGACCTCCCGTCGGTCACCCACTTCGTCGCGGGCCTCGGCACCACGGGCACGCTCATGGGCGTCGGCCGCTACCTGCGCGAACACAAGCCCGACATCAAGATCGTCGCCGCCGAACCCCGCTACGACGACCTGGTGTACGGCCTGCGCAACCTCGACGAGGGCTTCGTACCGGAGCTGTACGACGCCTCCGTCCTCACCACCCGCTACTCGGTCGGCTCCGCCGACGCGGTCACCCGTACCCGTGAACTCCTCCAGCAGGAGGGCATCTTCGCGGGCGTCTCGACCGGCGCCGCCCTGCACGCCGCGATCGGCGTCGGCAAGAAGGCGGTCAAGGCGGGCGAGAGCGCCGACATCGTCTTCGTCGTCGCCGACGGCGGCTGGAAGTACCTCTCGACGGGCGTCTACACCGCCGCCACGACCGAGGAGGCCATCGAGGCGCTCCAGGGCCAGCTCTGGGCCTAGGTGATTGCCGCAATGACCTGGCCGGCCGCCGCCCCGCTCCAAGGGGCTCGTCTGCAACTGGAGCCGCTGGCAATCGCACATGCCGAGGAAGCCGCGGAAATCCTCGACGACGGGCGTCTGCACGAGTGGACCGGAGGTACGCCGCCCACCCGAGAGGAACTGGAGCGGCGCTACCGGCGGCAGACGGTGGGCCACTCACCCGACGGGCGGCAGGGCTGGCTGAACTGGATGCTCCGGACCATCCGCGGCGGGCAGCTGGTCGGAACAGTGCAGGCGACGCTCTACCGCCCCCGCCCAGCCCGCGTCGAGGCTGAGCTCGCCTGGGTCGTCGGCCACGCCTTCCAAGGTGCCGGCTACGGCAGGGAGGGCGCCTCCACCATGGTCCGGTGGCTGCGCACCCAGGGGGTGGCGGGGTGTGTGGCCCATGTGCATCCCGGTCATCGCGCCTCGGCCGGTATCGCGAGGGCCTTGGGGATGCGGCCGACCGACGCGATTCATGACGGCGAGGTGCTGTGGGCCGACTTCGATCCACGGGAGGACGAGGACGAGTAGCCGCCCGCGGCGACCCGTTGGACCATGGGGCGAGGCCGCCACTGTGCGGACATGGACCAGACCTGACCCCCTGACGTACCGCTGAGCGGAGGACCCCCGGCCGGGTGACGCGGCCGCGGCCGCGCCACGGATCGGCGGTCGCAGTGGGAACGTCACTTCTGCGGGCCTGCCGGTCGGCCGGCCCCGGCGGAAAGGCGAGCACCCATGCGACGTACGAGACTCCAGCGCCCGACGCCTCCCCGGCACGCGACGGTCGTCGCCGCCACGGCGGCACTCCTCCTCATGGGCTGCGGCACCAGCGCCGGGGACACCGGCGCGGGCGGCAGCGCCGCGTCCCCGTCCGGGAGTTCGGCGCCGCCCGCGACCACCTGCGTGACCCACGCCGAACTCACCGCCGCCGACCACGGCCGCGTCGTCTGCCTCGTGCGCGGCGGCCAGATCCGGCTCACCCTCGACGGCACCGAGGAGCGCCCCTGGGCCCCCGTCACCGAGAGAGGCGACGCGCTGCGGGCCGCCAACCCGGGCTTCGTCATCCTGCCGGGAGACGCGGTCGCCGCCTACGACGCCGTCGCGCCCGGCCTCGCGACCCTCTCCTCGACCCGCCCGCTGTGCGCCTCCCTGGGCAAGGTCTCCTGCAAGGGCATCCAGCACTGGACGGTCACCGTCCTGGTGCGCTGATCCCCGCTCAGCAGCTCACCGGCCGCCCAGCCGAAGAACACGCCGAGGCCGATGCCCAGGACGCCGCCGAAGAGCGAGATGACCAGGGACTCCAGGCGGACCATCCGCTTGACGGACCGGCGGTCCAGGCCGATCGCGCGGAGCATGCCCATCTCCTGCGCGCGCTCGAACACCGACATGGCGAGGGTGGTGATGACACCGAGGACGGCGACGCCACTCAGCAGGCCAAGTGCCGCACCAGGTCCCACAGCACCGGGTCGACCACACCCACCCGCCGCCTGAAGTCCCGTACCGGCACCTGCCGCAGCTCGCCCGTCTCCAGGAAGCTCGGCCGGCCCCGCGCGTCGCCGACAGAACCCGGCGGCAGCGGGATCACCCCGGCCCGCTCGTCGTGGAACCGGCTGGTGATCTTGGCGACCGTCGCCCGGTTCCCGCGCACCGTCAGCACCAGACAGGGCCGGTCCTTGGCGCCGGGGCCGTCCTCGTACGGCACGTGCGCCCACCAGATGTCCCCGGGCCGCGGCCGCGTCGCGCGATCCCGCGGTCCCTCGCGCCGCCCCGGCGCCGGTCCCTCGCGCCGCCCCGGCGGCCGCGACCGGCGCCCCCGCGGACGGCGTCCGCGCCCCCAGCCGTCGATGAGCGTGGCGACCAGCGCGAGCAGTACCACCGCCGCGAGCGCGAGCCACCAGGACGTGTCCATACGATTGACGTTACCGGCGCGCAAACACCCACGCGCGCCCTCTCTCCACCTTGATGCGCCCTGGTTCCAGCCGAATTGGTGACACCACAGGTGAGTTCGCCCACAACGGCCCCTGGCGAAGGAGCGACCGGCCCGTACGCGCCTTACGCTCAACGAACCGCACGACCCCCCGTCCGTACCCGCCCGACTCCTCATCCACCCCTCTGGATCCCGCCAACGGAGGTTTCTGCTTCATGAAGCTCACCGTCGTCGGCTGCTCGGGGTCGTTCCCCTCCGCGGAATCGGCCTGCTCGAGCTACCTCGTCGAGGCCGACGGCTTCCGGCTGCTCCTCGACATGGGCAACGGCGCCCTCGGCGAGCTGCAGCGCCACTGCGGTCTCTACGACCTCGACGCGATCTTCCTCAGCCACCTGCACGCCGACCACTGCATCGACATGCTCGCCTACTTCGTGGCGCGCTACTACCGCTACGACGGCGGCCGCTGCGCCCCCATCCCGGTCTACGGCCCCGAAGGCACCGAGCAGCGGCTGACCACCGCCTACGCGGACACCCCCTCCGCCTCGTCGATGAGCGAGGTCTTCGACTTCCACACGGTCAAGCCGTCCACCTTCGAGATCGGCCCCTTCACCGTGCACACCGAGCGAGTGCCGCACCCCGTCGAGTCGTACGCCATCCGCATCGAGCACGGCGGCAAGTCGCTGACGTACTCCGGCGACACGGGCACCACCGAGGTGCTCGACGCGCTGGCCCGCGACGCCGACCTGTTCCTGTGCGAGGCCGCCTTCACCTACGGCAAGGAGGACATCCCCGACCTGCACCTCAACGGCCGCGAGGCCGGAGAGACGGCGGCCCGCGCGGGCGCCGGTCTGCTGGTCCTCACCCACATCCCGCCGTGGACCGACCCCCAGGTCAACCTGACCGACGCGCGCGCGGTCTTCGACGGCCCGGTGGAGCTGGCCCAGCCCAGGGCGACGTACGAACTCTGACCCGTCCGCCCCCGCCGGCGCCCCTCACGTCTTCGCCGACGCCGCCTCCCTCGCCGTCTCCTCTTCCTCCCCGGGCTCCCGGCCCGGGGTGGCCAGGTCGAACCGGACGATGACGAAGCGGAAGAGGGCGTAGTAGACCGCCGCGCACACCAGGCCGATCGGCAGGATCAGCCACGGGCGGGTGGCCAGATTCCAGTTGAGGACGTAGTCGATCGCGCCTGCCGAGAAGTTGAAGCCGGCGTGGACCCCCAGCGCCCACGTCACGGCCATCGACACGGCGGTCAGCACCGCGTGCACCGCGTACAGCGCCGGCGCGATGAACAGAAACGAGAACTCGATCGGCTCCGTCACCCCCGTGACGAACGAGGTCAGCGCGAGCGAGACCATCATGCCCGTCACCGCCCTGCGGCGCTCGGGCCGCGCGCAGTGCGCGATGGCGAGCGCCGCCGCCGGCAGGCCGAACATCATGATCGGGAAGAAGCCCGACATGAACATCCCGGCACTCGGATCCCCGTGCAGAAAACGGCTGTAGTCCCCGGTGAAGACCTCACCCGCCCCGTCCTTGAACTCACCGAGCTGATACCACGCCACAGTGTTCACGAACTGGTGCATACCGATCGGAATCAGCGCCCGATTGACCAGCCCGAACAGCGCCGCACCCGACGCACCGAGGCCCGTCATCCACCCGCCGAAGCCCGTGATGGCCGCACCCACCGGCGCCCACACCAGACAGAACACCACCCCGGCCAGCGCGCCGACGAACGCCATCAGGATCGGCACCAGCCGCCGCCCGTTGAAGAACCCGAGCCAGTCCACCAGCTTCGTACGGTGGAACCGCTGCCACATGACGGCCGACAGCAGCCCCATGACGATCCCGCCGAACACCCCCGGGTCGTTGTACGTCGCCTCGACGATCCGCCCGTGGTCGATGTGCTGCTCCGTCAGCGGGAACGCTTCGAGCACCTTGCTGTAGACGAGGAAGCCGACCAGCGCGGCGAGCGCGGTCGAACCGTCCGACTTCTTCGCGAAACCGATGGCGACACCGATACAGAACAGCAGCGGCAGGCTGCTCGTGATGGCGCTGCCCGCCGCCTCGAAGACGGCGGCGACCCGGTCCCAGCCGAGGCCGTCGCTGCCGAAGACGTCGCCGTAACCGAGCCGGACCATGATGCCCGCCGCCGGCAGCACGGCGATCGGAAGCTGGAGGCTGCGGCCGACCTTCTGCAGTCCCTGGAACAGGCCCGGACCCCGCTTCTTGGTGTGCTTCGCGGGGGCCGCCGTCGCGGTGGCGGTGCTCATGCGCTGCTCTCCTCCATCGGGTGGTGGCCCGTCAATCGGTACGAACGCCATCACCGGAATGTATGCCGCAAATACTCGCTTGGACCGTCCGACTATGGGTTACTGCGGCGAACGGGTTCACACCAGGGAGAAACACCATGGCCAGCAAGGCTGAGAAGATCGTCGCCGGACTCGGGGGCATCGACAACATCGAGGAGATCGAGGGCTGCATCACCCGCCTGCGCACCGAGGTCGCCGACCCCTCACTGGTCGACGAAAGCGCCCTCAAAGCCGCAGGAGCACACGGCGTCGTCCGGTTCGGCCACGCCGTCCAGGTCGTCATCGGCACCGACGCCGACCCCATCGCCGCCGAGATCGAGGACCTGATGTGAACCGGACCGAGGACCTGGCACTAGGCTCGACGCCATGTCTCGTATCGACGGCCGCACCCCTGAACAGCTCCGCCCCGTCACGATCGAACGCGGCTGGAGCAAGCACGCCGAAGGCTCCGTCCTCGTCTCCTTCGGCGACACCAAGGTGCTGTGCACCGCCTCCGTCACCGAAGGCGTCCCCCGCTGGCGCAAGGGCAGCGGCGAGGGCTGGGTCACCGCGGAGTACGCCATGCTGCCCCGCGCCACCAACACCCGCGGCGACCGCGAGTCCGTCCGCGGCAAGATCGGCGGCCGCACCCACGAGATCAGCCGCCTCATCGGCCGCTCCCTGCGTGCCGTCATCGACTACAAGGCCCTCGGCGAGAACACCATCGTGCTGGACTGCGACGTCCTCCAGGCCGACGGCGGCACCCGCACCGCCGCCATCACCGGCGCGTACGTCGCACTCGCCGACGCCATCGCCTGGGCCCAGAAGAAGAAGCTGATCCGCCCCAGCCGCCAGCCGCTGACCGGCACCGTCTCCGCCGTCTCCGTCGGCATCGTCGACGGCGTGCCCCTGCTCGACCTCTGCTACGAGGAGGACGTACGGGCCGAGACCGACATGAACGTCGTCTGCACCGGCGACGGCCGCTTCGTCGAGGTCCAGGGCACCGCCGAGGCCGAACCCTTCGCCCGCGAGGAACTCAACGCCCTGCTCGACCTGGCCGTGGCCGGCTGCGGCGAACTCGCCGACGCCCAGCGCGAAGCGCTGGCACGCACCCTCGACCCGCAGTAAGTCCCGCAGCGAGTCCCACAGCAAGTAAAGGGAAGACCAAAAACGAAGGGCGGGCGGGGCAACCACACCCCTCCCGCCCGGCGTCCCTCCCAGTACGGACGTACGGCCCACCACCGTGCGCCCGTGCCATCGTCATCCACCGGGGAGGGAAACCACCGCATGTCCGCGAGCCGCCGCCGACGCCTGGCCCGTACCACCGCCACCGCCATCGCCGCCGCCGCGGCCGTCGCACTCACCGCCGGTCTCACCACCGGCTGCGCCGCCGTCGACAAGGCACTGGACTGCGTCCAGACCGCCGACGCCATCGCCGACAACGTCACCGACCTCCAGCAGGCGGTGGAGAACGCGGCGAACGACCCCACCCGCACCGTGGAGTCCCTCGACGCCATCGACAAGAACCTCGACGAGATCGGCGACCGGACGGACAACGCCGACGTCGACAAGGCCGTCGACGACCTGGGCAAGGCGGTCGACCAGGTCCGCAGCTCGGTCAGGAACGGCGACAACACCCCGGACATCACCCCCGTCACCGACGCCGCGGGCGAACTCACGAAGGTCTGCACGCCGTAGGGCCCGGCGGGGCGCGGGGGATACTGGCCCCCATGACCCGCCTGATCCTCGCCACCCGCAACGCCGGCAAGATCGCCGAACTCCACGCCATCCTCGCCGCGGCCGGCCTCCCGCACGAACTGGTCGGCGCCGACACCTTCCCCGACGTCCCCGACGTCAAGGAGACGGGCGTGACCTTCGCCGAGAACGCCCTGCTGAAGGCCCACGCCCTCGCCCAGGCGACCGGCCTGCCCGCCGTCGCCGACGACTCCGGCCTGTGCGTGGACGTCCTGAATGGCGCCCCCGGCATCTTCTCCGCCCGCTGGGCCGGCCGCCACGGCGACGACAAGGCCAACCTGGACCTCCTCCTCGCCCAGCTCTCCGACATCGCCGACGAACACCGCGGCGCCCACTTCGCGTGCGCGGCGGCTCTCGCCCTGCCGGACGGCCGGGAACGCGTGGTCGAGGGCCGGCTGCGAGGCACCCTGCGCCACACCCCAGCCGGCACGAACGGCTTCGGCTACGACCCGATCCTCCAGCCGGAGGGTGAAACGCGAACGTGCGCGGAACTGAGCCCAGAGGAGAAGAACGCGATCAGCCACCGGGGGAAGGCGTTCAGGGCGCTGGTGCCGGTGGTGCGGGAGCTGCTGGGCTGACCTCACGAAAACGCCCCGCACCTTCGAATCGAAGGTGCGGGGCTGGGTGCGGCCGGTGGGATTCGAACCCACACGGGCTTTCGCCCACTGCGATCTAAACGCAGCTCGGCTGCCAGTTACGACACGGCCGCGTGCACGGCCATGCTACCGGGTAGGCCTCGTTCACTGGAGAGGGATGTTGGCCCGCCCTCCCCGGCACCACGTGCTGGTGATCGCGTGGCAGTTAGGGCAGAGCAACCGCAGGTTCTTGCGTCGGTCGTCCCGCCAGTCCCCGTTGATGTGATCGACCTCCAGCGTCATGGGCTTGCCCAGCCACTCGGGGCCGACACCACACCTTGCACACTCCTCTGGCACCCCGATGTCGCGGAGAGCGCGGCGGAGCAATGAGGTGCCCGTTCGGTGCTTGCGTTCGTGCTGTACCAGGACGTCCTCAGGCCGTTTGGCGTTCGAGCTCGGCCTGCCTCGCTGGTGGGCTTGGCCGAGGAAGTGTGAGGTATCGAGGTCATCCTCGACCACCCACTGATGGAACAGGGCACGAAACTGGCCGCTGCGGGGCATGCCCAGGGCGCGGAGAGCACCTGCGATGGATGTTGCTCCGTCGACCGCGCACCGCAACTCTAAAGCTGCCGGTTTGGGGTGTGGTTCCTTAGCCCGCCGTCGGCGAGGGAAGTGCGAGACGTCGATGCCGAAGTGCTCGAAACGTTTGTACAGGTGCAGACGAAGGTTGCGGTATGGCCGCGTGCCGAAGAAGTCGATGACCTCGTCGATGTTGGAGCACTGCGCGGCCGCCTCAACCAGTTGTTCGTGGGTGTACTGCACGCCGTGGCTCATGAGACGCCGCTCCTCATGCAGCCCTTGCCGCGCCCTCGATAACTGTCTGTTGTCGAGTGGCAGTTGGGGCAGAGTAGGCGCAGGTTCTCGAGACGGTTGTTGCGCCAACTGCCGTCGATGTGGTCGACCTCCAAGGGGAGCGGCTCGCCCAGCCAGACTGGTTCGATACCGCACAGGGCGCAGCGCTCCTCCACTCCCAGCTCGCGCATCGCCCTCTTGAGGCGGCTGCTCGAGGTGCGCCTGGGGTGCGCTGACGTGTCCTCGACGAGGATCTCATCAGCGGTCCGGCGCCGCTGGTTGTGCCTCATGTTCTCCGTACGGACCGCTGGCGTGAAGTGCGAGGTGTCGATCCCGAACGCCTTGATCCGGCGGCTGATGTGTGTGTGATACCCGCCCACGGCCTCAATCTCGAGATGGCGCAGCACCTCGCACATGTTCCTGGACGCCGACACCGCCGACTGAAGGATCTCCCGCGTCCACTTCGCCCCCTCTCGCTCGAAGTGCGACGTATCTACACCGAGCTTCTTCATGCGCCTCGTTACGTACCCCCGCGTCGAACTCCCCGGATCCACCCCCAGCCTCTCCAACGCTTCCGACAAGTTCCGCGCTCCCCGAGCGGCCGCCTCCAGCCGCTCCTTGGTGTATGCACTGGCCCCCATGAGCCCGCCCCCTCCGTTTTCCGCCGCGTGTTCGCGGTCTCGTACGGAGTAACGAACCGTTTATCGGACAGTCACGCCCGGCATGCAGGACGGCCCGCACCGGTGTGTCCCGGTGCGGGCCGTCCTACCTGCAGAAACGTTCCTTAGACCCCCGGATCCTCAGATCCCCAGGTCCTTGATGATCTTGGCGACGTGGCCGGTGGCCTTCACGTTGTACAGGGCGCGCTCGACCTTGCCCTCCTCGTCCACGACCACCGTGGAGCGGATGACGCCGACGACCGTCTTGCCGTACAGCTTCTTCTCGCCGTAGGCGCCGTACGCCTCCAGCACCTTCTTGTCCGGGTCGGCGAGCAGGGTGACCTTGAGGTTCTCCTGCTCGCGGAACTTGCCCAGCTTCTCCGGCTTGTCGGGGGAGATGCCGATGACGTCGTAGCCCGCGTCGGCGAGCAGTGCCAGGTTGTCGGTGAAGTCGCAGGCCTGCTTGGTGCAGCCTGGAGTGAGGGCAGCGGGGTAGAAGTAGACGATGACCTTGCGGCCCTTGTGGTCGGCCAAGGACACCTCGTTGCCGTCGGCGTCGGGAAGGGAGAAGGCGGGGGCCACGTCCCCGGGCTGGAGTCGCTCGCTCATCGGTCTAGCCTAACGGGAGGGGTCCTGGCGATGCGGCGGCGCGTAAAGCTGACAGACTGTCCAGAACAGCATCAGCAGATTTCGGAGGCCGTACGGTGGCGGACACGTCGGACACGAGAACCCCGGCGCAGATCGAGGCGGACATCAAGCGCCGCCGCGAGGTGCTGGCCGAGACGCTCGACGAGATCGGGATTCGGGTCCACCCGAAGACCATCGTCGGGGATGCCAAGGCGAAGGTCGTCTCCCAGGTCGACCACACCTTCGGCAAGGCCTGTGTACAGGTCAACAAGGTCGTCAGCGATGTGAAGGCGCAGTTCGTCGACGACGACGGGTCGCCGCGCATGGAGCGGGTCGTGCCCGCCGCGCTGCTCGCCGCCGGTGTCGTGGGGCTGATCGTGGTCGGCTCCCGGCGCCGCAAGCGCTGAGCGGCGGCGGCCACCCGGCTGCGTACGGGTGCCGCGAAGGCAGGTAGGTTCGATGGCGTGAGCGCCAAGAGAAACGAGCACTACCCGCAGCACGACAAGCTGCCCATCCGCATGCTGCACGACCGTGTGCTCGTGCGGCAGGACACCTCCGAGGGCGAACGGCGCTCGGGCGGCGGCATCCTGATCCCGGCCACGGCGGCGGTCGGACGCCGGCTGGCCTGGGCCGAGGTCGTCGCGGTCGGGCAGAACGTCCGGACCGTGGAGCCGGGCGACCGCGTCCTGTACGACCCGGAGGACCGGGCCGAGGTCGAGGTGCGGGGCGTGGCGTACGTGCTCATGCGCGAGCGCGATCTGCACGCCGTGGCCGCCGACCGCTTCGAGGGGTCGGAGGACTCCACGGGCCTGTACCTCTGAGCCACCTCTGAGTCCGCCGCACGCCCGACCGAAAAGGGCTGGTGCCCGATCACGGTCACCAGCCCTTTTCGTCTCTCCGGCGCTGTACCCGGTCAGCGCTTGCGGGTCGGGGGCGGCGAGCCGCCCGGGCCCGCGGTCGTGCCGCCGTCGGTGGTGCCGCCGCTGTCCGTGCCGCCCGTGGTGGTGCCGCCGGTGTCCGTGCCACCGGTGGTGGTCCCGCCGTCGGTCGTGCCGCCGGTGATGCCCCCGTCCGTCGGGCCGGGGCCGCCGGTCACGCCGCCGTCGGTGGGCGTACCGCCGTTGTCACCCGGGTCGCCGGTGGTGCCGCCGTCCGTCCCGCCGGTCGTCTGGCCCGCGGTCTGCCCCTGGTCGTCGCCGCCGATGGTGCCGCCGCCGACGGCGCCCTGGTCGCCGTCGCCGGTGCCCGACGCGGACGAGGACGGCGCGACGGGCGGCTGGGTCTTGTCGGCGCCGGGCTGGAGCTGGAGGTCGAAGCTGCTGACCGGCCTGCCCTTCAGGGCGTCCTTGGTGTACTGCGCCCAGATCTCGGCGGGCGCGCCGCCGCCGTTGATGCGGGCGAGGCCCATGGCCCCGTACAGCGGCTTGTGCCGGGCGGTCACCGGGTCCTGGCCCATCACCGAGACGACCGTGGCGAGTTCGGGGGTGTAGCCGGCGAACCAGGCCGCCGTGTCCTCCTCGGCGGTGCCGGTCTTGCCAGCCGCGGGGCGGCCGGCGGCCAGGGCGGCGGTGGCGGTGCCCTTGGCGACCACGCTCTGCAGGACGGACGTGGTGGTGTCCGCGGCCTGACGGCTGACGGCCTGCTCGGTGTGGTGCGCGGGCAGCGGAACGTCCTCAGCGTTGTTCCGCGTGATCTTCTGGATCATCGTGTACGTGCCGTGCTTGCCGTGGTTGGCGAGTGTCGCGTAGGCCCGCGTCATGTCCAGGACGCTGGCGGTGGAGGGGCCGAGCGCGATGGACGGGGAGGCGGTCAGGTCCGGGGTGCTCTCCGGGAGGCCGAGGTCGATCGCGGTCTGCTTGACCTTCGGGGAGCCGACGTCGACGGCCATCTGCGCGTAGACCGAGTTGACCGACTTGTCGGTGGCCTCGCGCACGGTGATCTGGCCGTACGAGTGGCCGTCCTCGTTCTCGGGGTTGTACAGGCCGCCGTCCCAGCCCTGCACGGGCCGCTTGCTCGTGCCGTCGTAGTACGTGTTCGGCGTGATGGTACGGCCGTCCTGCGTGGTCGAGTGGTTCTCCACCGCCGAGGTGAACACGAACGGCTTGAAGGTGGAGCCGACCTGGAAGTCGCCGCGGGTGGCGCCGTTGGTGTACTGCTTCACGTAGTCGACGCCGCCGTACATGGCGACGATCTTGCCGGTCCTGGGGTCGATGGAGGCGCCGCCGGCGCGGACGTACGAGTCGACCTTGCGGTTCTTCTTGTCCAGCTGGGACATCACCTGGTCGTCGACCGCCTTGACGAAGGCGTCCTGCTTGCCCTTGTCGAGGGTGGTGGTGATCCGGTAGCCGCCGGCCGCGAGGGCGCCTGCGTCGAGGATGCCGTTCGTGTCGAGGTAGTGCTTGACCGCCTCGACGATGTAGCCGCGCTGCCCGGACAGGCCGGTGGAGACCGTCTGTTCCTTGGGCATCGGGAACTTGATGCCGGCGCGCTCGGACGCGGGGAGCCAGCCCTGCTTCACCATGCCGTCGAGGACGTAGTTCCAGCGGGCGAGCGCCGCGGGCTTGTTCTCGGGGTGGGCGACGACGTCGTATTCGCTGGGGGCGTTGACGAGCGCGGCGAGGTAGGCGGCGCGGGCCGGGTCGAGGTCGATGGCGTCGACGCCGTAGTAGGCCTGCGCTGCGGCCTGGACGCCGTAGGCGTTGCGGCCGAAGTAGCTGGTGTTGAGGTAGCCCTCGAGGATCTTGTCCTTGGGCTGGTTGCGGTCCAGCTTGATCGAGATGAAGAACTCCTTCACCTTGCGCGTGACGGTCTGTTCCTGCGCCAGGTAGTAGTTCTTCACGTACTGCTGGGTGATGGTCGAACCGGACTGCTTGCCCTTGCCGGTGGCCGTGTTCCAGGCGGCGCGGACCATCGCCTTGAGGTCGACGGCGGACTCGGTGTAGAAGTCGCGGTCCTCGGCCGCCAGGACGGCGTGCTGGCCGGCCTTGGAGATCTGCGAGAGGCGCACGTTCTCCCGGTTGACCTCGCCGTCGCGGGCCAGTTGGGAGCCGTCGGCGTACAGGTAGACGTTGCCCTGCTGGGTGGCGAGGGCGTTGGCCGACGGGATCTTCACCAGTGAGTAGCCGACGAAGAAGGCGCCGGCGAGCAGCAGGACGCCGATGACGAGGGTGCCGAGCACCATGCGCCAGGTCGGGACGGCCCGGCGCCAGCCGGTGCGCTTGCGCCGCGCGGGAGCCCCGGGGGCGTCCTCGGGTACGTCGGGCCGCCCGGCCTGCGCAGCCGGTCCGGCCTGTCCGTCCTGCTGGGACGCGACGGATCCGGTGGGCGGCTCGGGGGTCCGGGGTGCCTGGGGGACCGGGGGCGCGAAGGGGGACGCGGGCGCCTTCGGGCGCGCGGGCCGCTCCGGCTCGTCCCCGGCCCTGGCCCCGGCCCCGGAAGCCTCCGAGGCCGCGGATGCCGCGGAAGCTTCGGAGGCCTTCGGGGCCTTCGGGGCGTCGGGCCGCCTGAACTGCTTGAGCTGCATGGTCTGATCGGGCCGCTCGGGCCGCTCGGCCGCCTTCGGCTCGTCCGCCTGCTCGCTCGCCTCGGGCTTCTCCGGCTGCCTGTCGGCCCGTTGGGGCCGCTCGTCCGCCGCCGGCTTCACCGGCTGCCTCCCGGGCCGCGCGGCCGCCTTGGCCGACTCCGGTGTTTCCGGCCGCTGCCCGGGCCGCTCGGTCGCCTCCGGCGCCTTCGGAGTCTTCGGCTGCTCCTCGGGCCGCTCGTCGCGTCCGTCCGCCCCCTCGTCGGGTGCCGCCTGCGGCTCTCTCGGTGCGCCGCCCTCGTCGGGCTGCTGCGGCTGCGGCTCGTCGCTCATGTCGTGCACGGACTCCTGTTTCGCGTCGTACGTCGCCGTACGCCTCGTACGCCTCTCGGTTTCCCCCGGATGAAGACTCTCGCACCATGCGATCCGTTCCCGGATTCCGGCACGCGTCCGGCCGGAAAATGCGTGGCTTCCCACGTGGCCTGCGGACTAGGCTCCTGCGCTTCGGTGTCGGGAGGTCCGGGAGGGCGGTTGGCATGGGCGCTGGACGGTTGTACACGGCCGTCGCGGCGGGGGTCTTCAGAAGGTACGCGACGTACCGTTCGGCCACTGCGGCAGGGGTGTTCACCAACACGGTCTTCGGTCTCATCCTCGTGTACACCTACCTGGCCCTGTGGGACGAGAAGCCGCATCTCGGCGGCTACGGCCCGGCGCAGGCGGTCACTTACGTGTGGGTGGGTCAGGCGCTGTTCGCCACACTGGCGATCGGGGGCGGCGGGGTCGAGTCCGAGGTGATGGAGCGGATCCGGACGGGCGACGTCGCGATCGACCTGTACCGGCCCGCCGATCTGCAACTGTGGTGGCTGTCGGCCGACTTGGGGCGGGCGCTGTTCCAACTGGTGGGGCGGGGCGTCGTCCCGTTCGTGTTCGGGTCGCTGTGCTTCGAGCTGGCGCTGCCGAGGGACGTGGGCACCTGGGCCGCCTTCGCGTTCGCCCTGGTGCTGGCCCTGTTGGTCGGGTTCGGGATCCGCTACCTGGTGGCGCTGAGCGCCTTCTGGCTGCTGGACGGGGCCGGAGTGGCCCAGATGGCGTGGATCGTCGGGATGTTCTGCTCGGGGATGGTGCTGCCGCTGAACGTCTTCCCGGGCGCGCTGGGCGAGGTCGTACGGCTGCTGCCGTGGGCGTCGCTGCTCCAGGCGCCCGCCGACGTGCTGCTGGGCCGGGCGGACGTGTGGGGCACGTTCGCCCTCCAGGCGGCGTGGGCCGTGGTGTTGCTGGGAGCCGGCCGGCTGGTGCAGTCGGCGGCGACGCGGCGGGTGGTGGTGCAGGGTGGCTGAGAGCGGCGTAACAGAACCCGTTCGGGTCAACCGAGTTGTGGACGGACTGCGGGCCTACCGGCTGATCGCCGCGATGTGGATCCGCTCCACGATGGCGTACCGGGCCTCCTTCGCCATGACGACGTTCGGCAACTTCGCCGCGACCGCGCTCGACTTCGTCGCGATCCTGCTGATGTTCTCCCGCATCGACGCCCTCGGCGGCTGGACGCTGCCCGAGGTCGCCTTCCTGTACGGCGCCTCCGGCGTCGCGTTCGGCCTGGCCGACCTGGCGATCGGCTCGATGGACCGGCTGGGGCGCCGCGTCCGCGACGGCACGCTGGACACCCTGCTCGTGCGCCCCGCGCCGGTGCTGGCGCAGGTGGCCGCGGACCGCTTCGCGCCGCGTCGGCTGGGCCGGGTCACCCAGGGCGCGCTGGTGCTCGGCTGGGCGCTGGCGGCCCTGCACCTGACCTGGACGCCGCTGAAGCTGCTGCTCATGCCCCTGATGCTGCTCAGCGGTGCGTTGATCTTCTGCGCGGTGTTCGTGGCGGGCGCCGCCTTCCAGTTCGTGGCGCAGGACGCCTCCGAGGTGCAGAACGCGTTCACGTACGGCGGCACCACGCTGTTGCAGTACCCGCCCACCGTGTTCGCGCGGGAGCTGGTGCGCGGTGTGACCTTCGTGCTGCCGCTCGCCTTCGTCAACTGGCTGCCCGCGACGTACGTGTTGGGGCGGCCGTACCCCCTCGGGCTGCCGGAGTGGACGGCGTTCGTCTCGCCGCTGGTGGCGGTGGCGTGCTGTGTGCTGGCCGGGGTGGCATGGCGGGCGGGGCTTCGTTCCTACCGGAGTACAGGGAGTTAGCGCATGGCGGACAGTGACGGCGGCGTTCCGGGCGGGCGCGGCTTCATCGAGGTGGACCGGCTGGAGAAGGTCTTCGACGTGCGCAGGAAGACCGGTTTCCTGCGCCGGGAGCGGCGGCAGGTGCGGGCGGTCGACGCGCTCTCCTTCACCGTGGCGCGCGGCGAGATGGTCGGCTACATCGGCCCGAACGGCGCGGGCAAGTCGACGACCATCAAGATGCTCACCGGCATCCTGACGCCGAGCGGCGGCCGGCTGCGGGTGGCCGGCATCGACCCCGCCCGTGAGCGCTCGCGCCTCGCGCACCGCATCGGCGTGGTCTTCGGGCAGCGTACGACGCTGTGGTGGGACCTGCCGCTGATCGACTCCTACCGGCTGGCGCACCGCATGTACCGCATCCCCGACGCCCGTTACCGGGAGAACCTCGACCGCTGCGTCGAACTCCTTGAGCTGAGTGACCTGTTGGACGTCCCGGTACGGCAACTCTCCCTCGGTCAGCGGATGCGCGGCGACATCGCGGCGGCTCTGCTGCACGACCCCGAGGTGCTCTACCTCGACGAGCCGACGATCGGCCTGGACGTCATCTCCAAGGCGAAGGTGCGCGGTTTCCTGCGCGAGCTCAACGCCGAGCGCGGTACGACGGTCCTGCTGACCACCCACGACCTTCAGGACATCGAGCAGTTGTGCTCGCGCGTGATGGTCATCGACCACGGCAGGCTGGTCTACGACGGCCCGCTGACCGGGCTGCACGAGGCGGGCGAGAGCGAGCGGACCCTGGTGGTGGACCTGGAGCGCGAACTCCCGCCGGTGACGGTGCCCGGGGCCCGGGTGGTGCGGGTGGACGGCCCGCGTCAGTGGCTGGCGTTCCCCGCCGCCGCGTCGGCGGCCCCGCTGGTGGCGCGGATCGCGGCGGAGTACCCGCTGGTGGACCTGTCGGTACGGGAGCCGGACATCGAGGAGGTGATCGCCCGGATGTACGCCGGTCACCCGGTCGACGCCGGGGACGCGGAGGAAGCGGTCCCGTAGGCCTGGGCCGGGGGAGGGCAACCTCGTACGCTGCTGTGCATGACCGACGAAGCCCCGGAACTGCGCGCCTCCGACGCCGACCGTGAGCGGGTAGCCGAGATCCTGCGGGACGCCGTGGCCGAAGGGCGCCTCGACATGGAGGAGTTCGAGGAACGGCTGGACGCCACGTACGCGGCGCGTACGTACGGGGAGTTGGCGCCGATCACCCGGGACCTGCCGGGAGCGGGCACGGTCGCGCCGCCCACCGTCTCGCTGCGCAAGGTGCCCGCCGAGAGCGC
Source organism: Streptomyces sp. V3I7 (assembly GCF_030817495.1). Classification (NCBI taxonomy): domain Bacteria; kingdom Bacillati; phylum Actinomycetota; class Actinomycetes; order Kitasatosporales; family Streptomycetaceae; genus Streptomyces; species Streptomyces sp. V3I7. Next base: position 2,552,922 of record NZ_JAUSZK010000001.1, on the reverse strand, counting down.
GAGTTGGGCAAGCCGGATCACCGGGGGTGAGGGCTCCTCGTCCGGGGCGGTCGCCGTCCTGTCGGGGTTCCAGCGCAAGGGCCGCTGGACGATGCCCCGCCGCTTCACCTGCTTCGCCTTCTGCGGCGGCGGCGAGATCGACCTGCGCGAGGCCGACTTCGCGGACCGGGAGGTGGAGATCAGCTGCGTGGCCGTCATGGGTGGCGTGCAGGTGATCGTGCCGCCGGGCGTGGAGGTCGTCGTCCGCGGCATCGGCGTCATGGGCGGCTTCGACCACCGGGAGGAGGGCGTGGCCGGCGAGCCGGGGGCTCCGCGCGTGATCGTGAGCGGCTTCGCCTTCTGGGGCGGCGTCGGCGTGGAGCGCAAGCTCACCCGGGCGCAGCGGCAGCGGCTGAAGGGGGAGCGCCGCCAGGAGAAGCTGGACCGCCAGGCGGCGCTCAGGGAGTTGCAGGAATCCTTCCAGGAGGACCTCCACGAGGCCCGGCGCCGGATGCTCGACGGTCACCGCGAACTGCGGCGCGGGCGCTATGAGGAGCGCCGAGAGGGCCGGCGCGAACGCCGTGAGGAACGCCGGCGCCGGCACTTCTGAGAACTCGGGTCCCGCGGATTGACGGGCGGCCCCGCTCCGTGGTGGATCGGGGCCGCCCGTACGTCCGTTGCCGGGGCCGGCGTACCGCCTACAGCTCGGCCTGCCCGGCGCCCTTCAGCTCCCGCAGGTCGAAGGTCTCGGCCATCTTCTGGTAGCCGGCGTCGCTCGGGTGGAGGTGGTCGCCGGAGTCGTACTCAGGGCGCAGCCGCAGCGGGTTGTACGGGTCCTTGAGCGCCTGGTCGAAGTCGACGACGGCGTCGTAGACCTGGCCGGACCGGATCATCGCGTTGACCTCCTGGCGGACCGCGTCGCGGGCCGGGGTGTAGCCGCGGTGACCCTGGAAGGGCATCAGCGTGGCGCCTATGACCTTCAGGCCGCGGGCGTGGGCCTGGCGGACGAGGGTGCGCAGACCGTCGGTGATCTCGCCCGCGTCCGCCAGGCGCGGGTTGTGGAGTATGTCGTTGACGCCGAGGTCGATGACGACGACCTTGACGTTCGTACGCGACAGGACGTCACGGCCGAAGCGGCCGAGCGCGCTCTCGTTGCCGGCCGGGCGGCCCGAACCGCCGTCGGTCAGGACGCGGTTGCCGCTGATGCCCTGGTTGACGACGGTGTAGCGGGGCACGCTCCGGCCGTCGGCGAGGTCCGTGCGCAGGCGCTCCGAAAGGACGTCCGTCCAGCGGCGGTTGGCGCCCACGGTGGAGCGGTAGCCGTCCGTGATGGAGTCGCCGAGCACCACGACGGTGCCGTCGGAGGCGTTGCTCAGCACGTCGAGGGCGGTCAGGTAGCGCCAGTACGGGGTCTGCTGGGTGTAGGCGGTGCCGGTCGCGTCCTCGGTGTGGTCACCGAGCGCGACGTACGACATCTGCCGCGACTGCGGATGGTAGGTGACCGGGCCGGACGCGGTGGGCGAGTACGTGGTGACCAGGACGTCGGTGTCGTGCGGGATGTTGACGCGCACCGCGTCGCTGAGCACCTGGCCGCCCGGGGGAATGACCACGGAGGCGTTGCCGCCGAAGCTGAGGCGGCGCATCGTCTCGGCCGCGGCCTCCGCCGAGTTGTCGCCGACGGCGACGGCGATGGAGGCGTGCGTGATGGTCAGCGGCGTGCGTCCGTAGAGGTTGGACAGCGTGATCCGCGCGCTCGTGCCGCCGACGCTCGCGTGCACGACGTTGCGCACCGAGCGGCCGGCCATGCCGCGGACCAGCGTGCCCGGCTCGCCGCCCACGGGGGAGGCCGACCAGGCGCCGACCCAGGTGCCGGCGGAGGCGGGGGCCGCGGAGGCGTCGCGGTGGGGACGGTTCCCGGCGATGCTGCTCAGCGGTGTGCCGTCGTCGGCCGACACCCCGACGTAGATGGCGGTGGACAGGCCGACGACCAGCGCGACGATCGAACTGAGCACGGCATACCCGTGACCCCTGGTCATACGCGTGTTGTTCCCCTCGGGCGGGTGAGGAGCCCGAGGCTCCGGTGTGATGAGCCCATGATGCTTCATGAGCCGGGGTGGACGTGACCGGCACCTGCCTGGTCCTCCGCCCAGACAGACGTCGGGAACTCCTGTTCCGTTCCAGGAGTCGGTCAGGTAGGGACAATGTGTGCGGGATCACCGAACGGGTGGAGTGAATGGAACGTACCGAACCGGAAGAAACGGAAGAAACAGCGACACAGGGAGGTGCCCCGCCCCGCCGCGCCATGAATACCTTCACACCGGCCGACGTGGAACGGCAGCGCGGAGTACGGCGGATGAAGCTCACCGCGACCGGGATGCTCCTGTTCGTCGCGGTGGTGTACGTCCTCGCCAAATGGGCCTCCCACAGCGGCGCGGGCGCCTGGACGGACTATGTCGCGGCGGCCGCCGAGGCCGGCATGGTCGGCGCGCTCGCCGACTGGTTCGCGGTCACCGCCCTCTTCCGTCACCCCCTTGGCCTGCCCATCCCGCACACCGCGATCATTCCCACCAAGAAGGACCAGCTGGGCGTCTCCCTCGGTGAGTTCGTCGGCGAGAACTTCCTCTCCGGGGACGTCGTACGGCAGCGGCTGCGCGCGGTGGGCATCAGCAGCCGGCTGGGTGCCTGGCTCGCCGAGCCCGAGCACGCTGACCGGGTGACGGCGGAACTGGCGACCGCGCTGCGCGGCGCGCTCACCGTCCTGCGCGACTCCGACGTCCAGGCGGTGGTCGGCGAGGCGATCACCCGCCGGGCCGAGGCCCAGGAGGTCGCGCCCGGCATGGGGAAACTGCTGGAGCGCATCGTCGCCGACGGCGGCCACCGGCGGGTCGTGGACCTGATCGTCTCCCGGGCCCACGACTGGCTGGTGCTCCACGACCTCCAGGTCATGGACGCCATCGAGGGCGGCGCCCCCGGCTGGACGCCACGCTTCGTCGACCGCAGAGTCGGCGAGCGCGTCTACCGCGAGCTGCTGCGCTTCTGCACGGAGATCCGGGACATGCCCTCCCACCCCGCGCGCGGCGCCCTCGACCGCTTCCTCGCCGACTTCGCGGGCGACCTCCAGTCCGACACGGACACCCGCGCGCGGGTGGAGCGGCTCAAGGACGAGGTGCTGGGCCGCGGCGAGGTGCAGGACCTCATCGCCTCCGCCTGGACGGCCGTACGATCCATGATCGTCGCGGCGGCGGAGGACGAGCGCAGCGAGCTGCGGATGCGCGTGCGCGCCTCACTGCTCTCCCTGGGCGCCCGGATGGCGCACGACCCCCGGGTCCAGGGCAAGGTCGACAGCTGGGTCGAGGACGCGGCCGTCCACGTCGTGTCGACGTACCGCAAGGAGATCACCTCCCTGATCACCGACACGGTGGCCGGCTGGGACGCCGAGCACACGACCCGCAAGATCGAGGCCAACATCGGCCGCGACCTGCAGTTCATCCGGATCAACGGCACGGTGGTGGGATCGCTGGCGGGGCTGGCGATCTTCGCGGTGACTCGGGGGGTGGGGGTCTGAGGGGTGGGGGCGCGCTGCGGGGCCGCGCTGGGCCGGTGGCTGGGCTGAGGGGTGCGCGGGGGTGCGCTGCCAGGCCGAGGAGGTACGCGGGGCGCGCTGTTGGGCCGAAGGGGTGGCCTCGGGTGGCCTCCCGCCCTACTTGGCCTGGGGGGAGCGCGTCTCCGCGTGCATGCCTCGCCTCGCCTGAGGGTTACGCGCTCCGGCGCCCCGGTGACTGCTCCGCAGCGCGCTGTGCTCCGCCCGGTCGGCGACCACGTAGGACACAACGCCCATGGCCCCCGCGAGGCCGAGGACGGCCGGCCACGCGCCGATCTTCTTGGCCAGCGGGTGGGAGAGGGCGAAGGCGCCGGTGTACGCGGCGCTCAGCGCGAGGGCGACCGGCTCGCTGACCGTGTCACGCCACTGGCGCGCGGCGACGACGCCGACGACTGCCAGCACGGCGCCGCCGAGCGGCCGGATGCCGGTCAGTCGCGAAACCGAGTACCCACCGACGATCCCGCCGGCGGCGAGCAGCGAGGTGGGGATGTCGAAGGGAGCGTTGAGCGAGATCGATCGGGCCTTGATCATGTCTGCCTCCTGGTGCCTGTGACCTGAGGCTAACTCCATGTCCTGCGCCGGGCAGAACGGAGCGGAGGCGGGGGCCGGGGTCACCCGTCGAGGCGGGGCGAGGGCGACCGCCGGACAAGCCGGATAAACCGAGTGCGCGAGGCGAGCGACGACTGGGACCGTGACCCCCATGGATCCCACTGCTCAGACTGCTCCGACTCCGAGGCAACCGAGGACCGGCGACGCCTTCGGCCGCATCCTGGCCCGCTGCTGGGCGGCGGGCGCCGCACCCTGGTCGGCGGTGGAGGTGATCGAACGCGACGACGGCTTCGTCGCGGCCCATGACGCCGCCCGGTACTTCCGTGAGCCCGGGCAGTGGTCGGCGCTGGACACCTGGGCATGGGGCCAGGCCACGGGCCGGATCCTGGACGTGGGCTGCGGCGGCGGCCGCCACGCGGTTCCGTGGCGGGCCAGGGGCCACGAGGTGCTGGGCCTGGATCCGTCCCCGGAGGCGGTACGCATCACGCGCGAACGGGGAGTCGACGCGACCGTCGGCTCCGTGTCGTCCCTGCCCGCAGGGCTCGGGGAGTTCGACACGATCGCCCTCTTCGGCAACAACCTGGGCCTGCTGGGCGGCCCCGCCCAGGCGCCGCGGGTGCTGGCGTCCCTGGCCGCGGTGGCCCGCCCCGGCGCCCTCCTGATCGGCACGGGCACCGACCCCGGTGACGGCGGCCCCGTCCACGCCGCCTACCACGCCTGGAACCTCGACCGAGGCCGCCCCCGCGGCCAACTGCGCCTGCGCGTACGGGACGGCGTGACGGCAACCCCGTGGTTCGACTACTGGCTGGCGGCCCCGGCCGAACTGGAGCCGGCGATCGCTGTGTCGCCCTGGACCCTGGAAACCCTGGAAAGCGACCCGTCGGGAGCGGGCTATGTGATGTGCCTGCGCCGCAAGTAACCGGGACCTGCCGTCCGGAGTCTCAGATGTCGGACATCAAGCCCAAGGTGTCCTGTCGAGCCGTACCGCGCTGGCCGGTTCGGCGCGAACCCACTGTAGGCGCGCTCACACGTCAATTAGCATGCCCCCGACAGCCGGGAGACGCATCGATGGCCCCGGCGGCACACGCTTTCGGGGGCGGCGATGGCAGTAGGCACGACCCGTGTCGGCGACGCGGAGCAGCTGTTGGCGGCCAGCCGCGGCTGCTCCGAGCTGGCCTCGCTGGTCAGGACCGCGGGTGACTTCCCGCGCAGCGACCTGGACGACGCGGCCGGCAGCCTGTCCGGCGCCAACTGGGACGGCCAGCTCGGCGCTGCCCTCAGGCACCTGGCGACCCGGTGGACGGATCAGTGCGACGCGCTGCACACCACCTACCAGGGACTGGGCCAGAAGACCTGGGACACGTGGTCGGCGTACACGGGTGTCGAGCGCGCCAACACCGCGACGTTCAACGGCGCGCACGCCGACATGCGGGCCACCTTCGGCTGACCCGAGCGGAGTTGAAGCCGTAGCCGACCAGTCGCTACCCACGGGGGGCAGCACTATGACGATCACCTACGTCCAGCTCGACCACCTCAGTCTGACCCGCCTCGACCACGCCATCACCGCGTGGCAGGAAGTCGTGCGGAAGATGAAGGAGGTCGACGAATCCCACGGTCCCAAGGCGCAGAAGCCCTTCGAGGCCGCGGGATGGAGCACCATCGGGGGCGGCTCGGACACGGCCGCGGCGGCCCACCGGCAGATCAAGAACGCCGGCCACGAGGCCGATGCGGCCCTGCAGCAGGCCCGCGCGATCGAGAAGGTCCTCACGGAGACCCGCGACAGCCTCAAGGCGCAGCAGAAACGGCTCCACGACTACGTAGCGGAGACGACCGCGGGCGGAAAGGTCCGGATCTCCGACCAGGGCAAGGTCACCTTCACCGACTCCGTCGTGGACGACCCCGAACTCCAGGGCCAGCCCGGCTACGGCCAGGCCGTGGCCGCCGAACTGCGCACCATCGACGAGATCGAGGGCGAGATACGCAAGATCCTCGCCGCGGCCACCGAGGTCGACGACAGTGCCGCCGCCGCCCTGCGCTACGACGTCGGCAACGACAAGCGCAGCTTCAACGAACACGCCACCGGCAACACGGAGAAGGCCGAGGACCGCTACGACTCCGCCCGCGCCGTTCAGCTGGCACACAAGGGCGACAAGATGAGCAACAGCGAGCTCAAGGAGTTCAACAGCCTCCTCAAGGAGCACAGCAAGGACCCCGAGTTCGCGGAACGGTTCGCCACCCGCATGGGCGGCCAGGGCACGCTGGAGTTCTGGGAGGGCATGGACCTGCACGGCCACCCCGGCCCCGACGGCACCCGCAAGGACCTCCTGGAACAGACCCGCAGCCAGCTCGGCGCCACCCTCGCCACCGCCACCCAGTCCGACAGCAGAGCGATGCAGGACTGGAAGCACGACGTGATCGCCGCGGGCCCCCACCATCTCGATTACGACCTCAAGAACCCCAGGGGATTCCAGGTCATGTCCAACCTGATGAACTCGGGCCGCTACGACCACGCCTTCCTGCACGACTACGGCGACGCCCTGATCGACTACGAGAAGGACGCCGTCAAGAGCGGTCAGTCCCTGCACGACGAGTACCTCGGCAAGACCATCGCCGGCAGCGGCCTCGACGGCGGCGACATCGACCTCACCAACAACTGGGGCACCGACCCCATGACCGGCTACATGAACGCCCTCGGCCACAACCACCAGGCATCGACCGACTTCTTCTCCGACAAGACCGACTTCGACTACGTGGTGGGCGGCGGCGAGGGGGACAAGGGCGCCCGCGATTGGCCGCAGGACGCCTACCCCCAGGACAAGCACGGCACGTCCCGCGGCTACGACGCCCTCGGCCACGCCCTGGAGTCGGCGACGACGGGGAGCGACTACGGGGCAGGCAGCCCGGAACTGCACCGGGGTGCGGAAGAGCGCGCCATCGTGGGGCAGGTCATGGAACGCTACGGGGATCCCGACCTTGGGCTGATGGGCAAGCAGGCGGGCATCTCCGACAGCATGGGACGCATCGGCGCCGCCTACATCGACGACCTCAACTACAGCATTTCGGGACTGGATGCCTCAGACCCCAGCAGAGGAGGCATGGAGGAACTGTTCGGCACCAAGGACGAGAACAAGATGGACGCGGTCACGGCCAAGCAGTTCATCCGAGAGTTGGGCCACGACGAGACCTCGCACGGCATCATGTCCCAGGCCCAACAAGCCTTCACTACCAGCCGCATCCACGCCCACGAAGGCACCCCCGAGGCGTACCGGGCTGCCGAGTGGGGAATGACGATGCACGGTGCCCTCGATGAGGCACGTGCCGAACAGATCGGCCACGACTACCGCGAGGGCGACGAGAGCTACAACCACGCACTTGAGAAGTCGGCTGCCTGGAAGCAAGCGGGCGTGTCGATCGCCGTGGGTGGCGCCACAGCCGGGGTCGAAGGAGCTGCCACCATCCTGGCCCCGCAATCGGTGCCCATCATCGTTCCTATCGCCGAGGCCGCCGGTTCAGCTGTGGAAACCGGGCTGGGGAACGAGATCTCCGACTCCCTCAAGGCCGCCGAGCGGGACAGCAGTGGCAAGGCCATCAATAGCATTGATGCATTTGACTACGAAGCCAAGAAGTTGGCCAGGACAGGCATCGACAACTACATGGACCAGCAAGGTGTGATGGGGGCACCACGAGATGCTCGGAACACGGCACTCGACGCCGCTTATGCCCGGGGTGCTGACATAACGGATACGGACAACTCTCGATGACCCTGAAGCCCAGTTGCCTGCGAGCGACGGCCACGTTTCTGACGCTTGCTGCCCTCATCACCGCATGCGGCGCCCCACAGGACGCGCCCAAACCCGCCCCTATCAAGCCGGTCGCGGCGGACGACATCTGTGGCGGCATGTTCGGCAGTGACACAGGGCGAGACCTTCAACAACTCCTCACCGGGCGAAAGGAGTTCTACCCCCGCACACGATCCGAGGGGGTGCGAGTCGAGCGGGTGGCAGACCAGATGCGTAAGGAAGCCCCAGGCAGCAGCAAGCCGAACTACACCAGAGCCTCCTCCGTGTGTTCCTTCCTGCTGTGCAAGGAAGATGTGCGAACGCGCTGCGGAGGCCAAAGAGAGATCGACTTCTACTTCGGCTGGACCCGACACCCTTACTTCACCAAAGAGGAGAGGTCCGAGGTCCTCAACTTCACCGTAGGCGATGCGGAGATGACGCGTACCGTGGACGACCTCCGGCGAGCAACAGCACGCTTCGCGTGCAGACTTCCGGGCGCTCACGAGGGGGCTGTGCAAGGCTACTTTCAAGGGTATTGGGACAGCGATCTAGGCGTGATCGAGGCGAACAACGCCCGGCTCAGAGTGTTGCTCTCAGCCGCATCCAAGGTAAGTAAGTCCCTGGGCTGCACGAACAATCCTCGTCTGTCCCCCTCTGACGAGATCAAGAAGTCTCACGAGGATTGATTACGACAGTTACCGCTACTGCTGCGGGTAACGGTCAGTCGGCGGCTGGTGCTGGTTGAGCCGAAGCACGATAGCTGTCACCAAGGCAGGCTTGTTGTCACCGGGAGCGCCGGACAGGAGTGCTGGCCGGCTGTCCTGTGACATCGAAGGTTGACCGTTTGCCGTCGAAGGGCCACGGGCCTTGAACCGTCTCGGGCGCAGAGAGAACCTTACTGCGCCTCGACAAGGTCATCCCATCTGCGTCTTGAGGTGGTCGACCACCTTGTTGAACTCCTTCGTCGGCGAGAAATCGACGTACTCGCAGTCCTCGAGGGCTTCCGGCGCATGCCCTGGCGGCCAGTAGAACGCCTGCCCGGCCTCATAGATCTCGTCGCCGTCCGCCGTCCGCATCTTCAGCCGCCCCTTGAGCAGGTATCCCCAGTGAGGGCACTGGCACAGGTTGCCTGGCAGACCCGTGAGGGCCGGCGCCATGTCCGCGCCCTTGGGGAACCGCACGAATGCAGCGGACATGTCGCCTCCGACTTCTTGAAGGCGCAATTCCACACCACCGCCCTCGATCACCACAGGGGCCACGGTTCGCGTCGTCGCCGTCATGGCTGCCTCCTCGTTGGGGTTCGCCGTGGGAGCCGAGGAAATGAAACGTCGGCCTCTTCAGCAGGCTAGGCATGACGACTGCGGTGCGCGACATGGGAGAGGCTGAGGTGACCGCCTGACAGCTGTCCTCGCTCAGCAGCCAACCTCAGATGGCAATCGGTCAACCGTCGCTGTCACAGGACACCGGCCACCGGCGGGGCAGCTCCGGCGATGGGTGGAGCGCCGGAGCCGGGGACACCGACCCTGCTTCGCGGGCTGCTGGTGACAAGACGAGCGCCGCCCTGGTGACAACCACCGTGCTTCGCCAGATCGATGTCGCAGGTCAGCAGGGGCTGATGGTGACACTTATCGTGCTTCGGCTCACTGGTACGGAGCAGAATCAGGGTAGGAATTCGGAGGATAGCTTCCGTATCCGTGCTGCTGGTTGAACTGGGCCTGTTCCGCCGCCCGACGCCGCTTCGCGCGCAGGACCAGAAGCAGGGGCACGCCGATCACGATGAGTACGCCGAGGCCGGCCAGGACCACGCGGGCGATGATCGAGCTGGTGGTCAGGCCGCTTGGTGAATCAGCGGACGTGGAGGCCGGGGGCACCGCGGTCTCGGATGCGGGCATGGTCAGTGGGCCGTTCTTGGAGCCGGCCGGAATGTTCTGCTGAAGGGCGGCGAGGGGGCGGATGTAGCCGTAGCCGTACTTCTGGTCGGGGAGCTTCAGGCCCTTGGCCGAGGCGGGGAGGCCGGCGGTCCTGGTGAGGCGGTTGACGATCTGGCCCGCGGTGAGGTCGGGGAACTTCTCGCGCAGCAGGGCGCAGGCGGCGGAGACGTAGGCGGTGGAGTCGGAGGTACCGGTGCCCATGCCGTAGCCGTAGGAGTTCGTGCTGGTGGAGACGACGTGGTAGCCGGGGGCCGTCAGCAGGACATTCGTACCGGAGTTGGACTTTTCCCAGATCTCGTTGGCTTCCTTGACCGCGCCGACATTTACTACGCCTGGATAGCTTGCCGGGTAGCCGATGGCCTTGGTGCCGCTCTTTCCCTCGTTGCCCGATGCTGCCACGACGATCACGTTGTGCTGAAGCGCGTACTGAATCGCCTTCAGTTCCTCGCCGCTGGAATCTACCGGGCCCCCACCCTCGGAAATGTTGATGACCGATGCACCGTGGTCCACCGCGTATCTGATCGACGGGGCGAGGCCGCCCGTCTGGGCGCCGTCATCACGGAGGGGCAGGATCTTTGCCTGGGGAGCAAGTCCCTTCACGCCGTCCGCCCCGTTGGGACCGTGGCCATGGCCGGCGATGTCGCCGGCCATGGATGTCCCGTGGTAGGCGCCTGCAGCAGGCGAGGCGTCGGAGTCACCGTCGATGAAGTCCTTGCCCGGCAGGACGTTGCCCTTCAGGTCGGGGTGGGAGGCGTCGACGCCGTTGTCGATGACGGCTACGGTGACGCCCTTCCCGGTCGCGACCTTCCAGACCGCCTCGGCGTCAAGGGCATGGAGCGGCCATTGGTCCTGCCTCACCTGGTCTGCCGCTGCTGGTGACGCGGCGGCGAAGACCAGCGCTCCCACCGCTGCCGTACTGCCTGCCATGCGCAGTGTCCGCGTGAGGCCCATGCCGTGTATCCCTCTTTCGTCCCGCCGGGCGGAGCTCGCGCAGTGGATCAAGCGAGCCCCACTTCATGCTGTCTCGGTCGTGTCTACTCGATGACCCGCGGGGTGTTGTCCCGCTTCTGTACCCAGGTCTCCTCGTCCTCGACGAGGTAGTCCGGAACCTGCTTACCGTCCTTCTTCCTCCGGTCACGGCCCGTGCCGGCCGCGCCCGCATGTCCGGCGCCCGACAGGCCCGCCGCCTTGCGGCCCTCCGTCGTACCACCACGGCTGCCGTGCAGACCGGAACCGGCGCCAGTCCTGGTGGAGGGGGTGCCCTCGGGCTCGCCCATCACCCCGCCCTTCGTACGGGCCAGAGGGCCGCGGCCACCGGACTGCTTACCGGGCGCGGGTCCTGCCCCCGCTCCGGCTCCCACACCGCCCATACCTGCACGGCCGTTGCCCGCCGCAGACCCTGCACCGGAGGAAGCGCCACCACGCGCCGAGCCAGCTGCAGGGGCGCCGGGCGCGCCCGGGAAACCTTCTCCTGTTCCGGCCCCCCAGCCTCCCCCGCCGGCGCGGCCACTGCCTGTACCTGCATGGGCGCCGCCGTCACCGACCGCAGTCCCACGGGGGCTGGTGGGCCGCAAGGCCGTCCACATCCGTGCCAACGCCGGAGGACGCGGACACCTGGGAAGAGGAACCGGCACCTGCGCGGGCAACGCGGTTGGGGGCGCTGGGAGACGTCGTGATGGCCGACCGGCCCGAGCTGCTCGACGTCCCGCTACTGACAGGAGCCCGGCCCACCAACCTGGGGCCGCTCTCGGTCGGGATCGCCATGACCGGGACCGGCGCCGTACCCCCAGGGTCACCGGGGTAGTCGTTGTTATCGTTCGTGGAAGGAAGCGGCCTGCGATTCCAAGACCCCATGTTCTTGGTCTGCGTCGCGTACGCCGCCCCCAGCTCCTCCATCTTCGCGGCCGCCTGCAGCTGGGTCTCCTTGCCCGCCGAGAGGTCGTCGTCGTACTTGTCCAGGGCTTCCTGGGCGGTCATCCCGGCGCGCTGGTCCGCCTGGTAGCCGCTGTCGTCGTGCGAGAGCCCGTCCGCGACGAAGTCGAACCCCCTGGAGAACGCCCCCGGCTCCTCCATGTCGTCGACCGCGGTCTTGGTGGTCTCCAGCACCGTGGCCGCGTTCTCCATCGCGGTGGAGGTGTACTCGGCGTACTTGGCGCCGTCCTCCATCTTCTTCGCGATGATCTCGGCCTGCTCCTTGAAGCGGTCGGCGGCGTCTCCCTCCCAGTGCTCCAGGACCCCGTACACCGCTTGCAGGAAGTCGTGCCGGGCCCCGCCACCGCCCTTCTCGCCCACCAGGTCATGGTTGACCTTGAGCCAGCCCCGGGCTACGTCGTGAACGTCGCCCGGCTTCGCGTTGACGACCATGGCCTTCATCTGGTTCAAGGTCAGGTCCGCGAACGGCGTCGTGGCCTTCTCGTTGAAGCACATCCCCGCGGGGACGTACTCGTACGTGTAGCCGTCGTCGCTCTTCTTTCCGCCCGAGCTCATGACCTGCCCCCGTCCGACAGCGCCGACGTGATCTCAGCTTCCTGGTCCTGGTACGCGCCGTGCGTCTTCTTCGTCTTCGTCCCGAATTCATCCATCAGGCCGTGGATGTGGGCGACGATGTCTTCGAGGTGCTGCTTCATCTCCGTGTGCGCCAGGTGGAGATCGTTCGCCTCGGCGAAGTGTTCACTGCCCAGTGCACCGGGCGGCAGGTATGTCTGGTAGCGCGCCTTGGAGGAGGTGTTGCCCAGATTCGAGATAACTCCATTGAGTTGTCTGAGCACATCCTCCAGTGCGCTCAGATCGACTTTCAGTCCGCCGCTCGCCACCGCGAGTGCCCCCTGTCCCCGTACGACCGATAGCGCGAGCAACTCTATCGGCCGCATCAGACAGCGCACAGCGGCCAATTCCTGCCCTTGGCTTATATGAGAACAGGGGATTTGGGCGGCGGGGACAGCTGGAACCGAGGTGGAGCAGGGACTTTCAGGCTCCGCCGGTGCCAACACCCAACCGGTTCCATATGACGTTGGATGACCATTCGTACACCGTCGTTGTGGACAGGGAGGACGTCGCGGGATGACTTGAGCGCCGACTGGTACGGCTGGTACAGCCCCTGGACGCGGTCGACGGCCCGGCCCCGCGTGCGATGCGCGTGCCCTCGCGTCGGCTATCGGCTTGCCCGCCCGGCCGAGCTGCAACCCACGGTCAGTGCAGCGCTCCGGACCCGCCCCAACAAAGAAACCCGCCCCTGGAAAACCAGGAACGGATTTCTCTCGGAGCGCCGGGCAGGCCTTGCACCTGCATCTCCCCGCAGGAAGCGGGACGTCTTTCCTTGGACCACCAACGCATCGCGTTTCACCCGCACTTGGGTGCCGCGCTCAAGATCGACTGTACAGCACCGGCGACTTGGGCCACAAGATCACGCCGCCCCCCCGGCTCGGAACGCGGCGCCGGAACGCTCCGACGCCGGCCGAGCCGCCGAGCCCCCTCGTCAGTCGAAGAGCCCTTCCACGATGTCCTTGATGGCGTCGCTGCCGACCTCGTCGGCCGACTCCTCCGCGATCTCCTCGAGCATCTCCTGGAAGATGTCGTCCATCTCCCCCACCCCCTTCTTGTCGCCATCACAGACTCGCGCGTGCGCGGGATGGTTGCGGTCTGGTGTGGAAACGTTCAAATCTCCTCCATGACGGCGGTCGCAGGGCGCCGACGGCAATTCAGTGGCCCCCACGAAGCGACACGTCCACGCTGGTGTCCGTGACAACACCAACGACACCCACCGCGCCCAGATACGAGATCCGCGCGGCGCACACGGACACCACGATCACCGTTTACCAGGCGTACGCACCCGCAATCGGCATACCCGCGGCCAAGGAAGGCCGCTTCCCCGCGGCCTGGAAGCGGGACCGGATGACCTGGATCAAGCCGTCGTTCCTCTGGACGATGTACCGCTGCGGCTGGGCCACCAAGGAAGGCCAGGAGGCCGTCCTCGCCGTGGAGATCACCCGCGAGGGCTTCGAGTGGGCACTGTCACGCGCCTGCCTGTCGCACTACGACAAGGACCTCCACTCCGACCCTGCCGCTTGGAAGCAAGCGCTGAACGAAGCGCCGGCACGCGTCCAGTGGGACCCCGAACGCGACCTGCACCTCCACCCCCTGCCACACCGATCCCTCCAACTAGGCCTCACCGGCGAAGCCGCGCACCGCTTCGCTGACGAGTGGATCGTGTCCATCACCGACGTGACGCCGCTGGCCCACGCGGTCCATGGGCACGTACGGGACGGGGACCTGGATGCGGCCCGGGGACTCCTGCCAATTGAACGCGCCTACCCGGTGCCTGACGGGTTCTTGGGGCACCTGCACCGATGAGTCGTACTCGCGTATCGGACGGTGCTTGGGCGCGATGGGGAAAGTGCAGCTTGTCAGCCCAGCTACTCGGGCCGCTCTGGCGGCCACGTGGCTGTCGCCCCCGATAGCGGTCTTCTTGAGAAGGGCCCGTTCGGCGTCGGGGTGGGTGAGCTCTCGACAGAACTGGAAGCCCTCGAACTGATCAGAAGCCGTGCTCCGGGCTTGCGTACGAAGGACTCCCGATCGCCGGGGAAGCCGTGACCGGAACGCAGGGCGGCCTGAATGTCGCCGATGGTCCGCAGCGGCAGCAACGCATGGACGGGTGTATCCGAGTGCTGTGCGCTCACGATCGTGCTCCTCGATGCCCTGTGTTCTACAGGGAGCGTCCTACAAGTGGCCCTGCTGCGCGGGACCGCTTCGGGCTCGCTGGCTCCTTCAAGACCTGAATGAAGGAGCGTCAAGCCTCGCCGTCGACAGTGATCACAACCTCTTCCGGGCGCTTGGAGTCGCGTACGAGAGCCCGGTTCTCGATCAGTGCGCACTCGACGCATTCCCCACCGGCCCCGTTGCTGTACGAGGAGGTGAACCAGGCCGGGCCGTGGGCGTGGCTGGGCTTTGGCGTGCTCAAATTGCGTTCTCCTTCGACATCGACACGATGAGCGTTGCAGAACGTTGAGAGCTCACAGTTGCGGCACGCAGGTCCCGCTGCCTGGACTTCCCGTGCTGCGTCGCCGCCATGAGGCAGCATTCGCGAGCTGAATTGAACAGGTCCTGCGTATGAGTGCGATAGCTCACCAGTAGTTGAGTTCGCCATCGCCCGTGTAGGTGGGACGCTGGCCCACCCATGTGATGTCGCTCTCTGGAACCGCAATCAGCTCGCCGTCATTACCCACTACGTAGCGTGATCGGTACGCCTTGCTTGGTGGCGCGACGTTGAACGTATAGCCGACCGCCTTACCGTTGTGGTCCCACTCGGCGGGTAGGGGAATGCGGTACTGCTTCCCCTTGGAGTTCACCAGAAGGTTGGCTTTGAAGGTACAGGCTCGCGTCCGCGTGGTGAAGATGATCCGGAACTCGCGGGCATCCCCCTTGTCCAGTGCGACCTGGGCTGTGTACGGCGCTCCGAGGCTGAGCCCGTTCACCTTGCGGGTGACGGGACGGTTGGAGTCGACGTTCATGCCCATCTCGACCGAGGAAGCTCCCTCACCCCCGTCGCCGATGCCAGGTGGTTGGAGCAACGTGCCTTTCGGTAGAGGTCGTTGGCAGTCGACGTCGTGCAGTTTCAGGGCCTGGACGAGGACGGTCGTCTTGTACTGGCTCTCGACGCTGACAGCTACCCCAGTTGAAGACAATGGGGTCCAGTTCTTGGTAAGCCAAGCCCAGCTGGGTACGGCTGCTCCTCCATCGTCGTTGAAGGGCTGGCCGTTGAGCTGGTCGTTGCCGTACGACGTATCGCTGACATACCAGGTCGGGCCGTAGTACGTAGTGCCCGGAGATAGCTTGAGCGGCAGCCCCGCCTCCAACGCGTCTTCCTCCTTTTTCTCCTTCCGGTCCTCGGCGTCGCTCCGCCTTTCACGAGCCTCCCCCTGAAAATCGGGGATCAAAGCAACAATGGTGGCGACGAGACCGATTGCGCCGAGCAGGAGCCCTCCGATTGCGATTAGTTCCGCACGTCTTGCACGGCGTTCGGCCGCGTCGACGGCGTTCTGCGATGGAGCAGCGGGCGCTGGAGTCGAAGGGGCCGAGTTGGGTACCGCGTCGGAAGGGGATCTCAGGGGCGGCTGACTGGCCGTTCCTCCAACAGGCGTCGGGAGGGGAGTGTCCCCGCCTTGTGGCGCAGATGGGCCACCCTGGGATGGCAGGGCGGGCGGTGTGGGCGGCGTAGGCGAGGACATCCGACCTCCAGGATGCTTTCGATTGTGAACGGTGCGCCAAAATAGCCCAGTTCAAGGGAGCAACGAAAGCGACCAGGGGACGTTCTGGCCGATGTTGGCCGGGGCCTTCCGTGCAGCGCAGAAGTGAGACCGAGGTGGTCGAAGGCGATCATGAATCATCTCACCGACGCAGCCAGGAACTCGTTCCATGCCCTGGCCGAAACCGCGATACAGGGACCCTCAGGCCGCTTGGAATCACGTATCAGTACGCCGGTCGGCACGAAGACGGCCTCGACACACTCGGTCGCGTTGCCTCCGCTGTACGACGATTTGAACCAGGCGGGGTGATCACTGGGTTCGGGGGAGACGGGCATTTACAGCTCCTGGCGGACGCGTTGGATCAGGGCAGAGGAGGCCTCCATGTCCAACGCTTGTGCGCGGAGGTACTCGAACGCAAGTCTGTATCGGTCGAGCTCCTCGTCCTTTTCCAGAAAGAGGGAGCCCGTGTGGAAGTCGACGTACACCACGTCGAGGGCATGCTCAGGGCCGCCGATGATGACGAAGCTTCCCAGGGCGGCAGCATGGGCCCCCTTGGAGAACGGCAGCACCTGGAGCGTGATGTGTGGGGACTCGTTCGCTTCCAGCAGGCGGCCGAGCTGATCCTTCATGATCTGCGGTGAGCCGACGACACGCCGGATCACCGATTCGTCGAGGATCGCCCAGAGGCGGAGCGGCTTCGCCCGATTGAGGATCTCCTGACGCTTCATGCGGATGTCGACCAGCCGCTCGATCTCCGCTGTCTCCAGGGGCACTTCGTTGGCCTTCTGAAGTGCTGTGCTGTAGGCGCGGGTCTGCAGAAGGCCGGGGACGTACACACAGGAGAAGTGGCTCTCGCTCACCGCTTCGTCCTCAAGCGTGAGCAGCAGGTTCATGCTCTCCGGGATGGAGTCGGCGAAGGAACTCCACCAGCCTTGCTGCTTGGCATCCTTTGCCAGTCCGACAACGGCCTGCCGCTCGGCCTCAGTTGCCCCGTACTCACGGCAGAGAGCGTCGACGACGATCCACTTGACCGGCCCGGCCTGGGTCTCGTACCGGCTGACCGTGGCCTTCGAGACTCCGACGAGCTGCCCCGCCTCTTCGAGCGTCATGCCTCTGCGGGCTCGCAACTTGCGCATCATCGCGCCTAGTTGGCGGCGTCGCGTGGTGGTTCGTTCGGACATTCGGCTCCTTTGCCGGGTGCCGGGCGGCGGCCCGGTCATCGCCATCAGGCTAGGCAGCGGGGAAGCGTCCCCACCATCAGATTCACTCGATGGATTCTCGTGAGAAGTTACATGGAGAGATTTCTCTGTGCCATGCTCGCTTGCAGACCGCTACGCAATGCGGCCGGACGGATACGGCGGGCGCAGCATCTGCGTGGCTTGGGAGGGAGGAGCGGTCATGAATGGCTGCGAAGACACCGAACCCCGACTCCGCTGCGTGCTGCCCTTCGAGGCGGTGGCAACGGAAGTACCTCTGCTCCGGAGAGCGGCCGTCAAGCAACTGGGCCGCTGGGGCATGCCCGTCGCCGTGGACGAGGCCGAACTGCTTGTCACCGAGTTGGCGACAAATGTCCTCAAGCATGTCGGCGAAGGTGTGTCGGCGACCTTGATCCTCGAGTGGAGGGGCGAGCGGCTGAGGCTCGAGGTACACGACAAGAGTGATGGGATCCCAGTACTCCAGGCGGTGGAGTGTGACGAGGAGTGTGGTCGGGGACTGCACCTCCTCGCGGCGCTGGCGGCGGACTGGGGCACGGTCCTGACTGCGGCCGGCAAGGCGGTCTGGTGTGAGATCGCGCTTGGTGCGAGGCGCACATGTCGGCGTATCGAGCGAGCGGCCGAAGCGATCGAGAACTATCAGGGTGCTTCCGGTGCTATCGGTCTCCAAGGGAGATGGCGAGAAGCCGACCTCGAAAAGTCGGCGATCGAGTTGATTGCTGACCTGCTCCACTGGACCGCTGCCCAGGGACACGACCCGGACGACATCCTCGATCGCGCACAGATGCACTACGAGGCCGAGATGAACGCGGCTTGAGAGCCTGCTGAAGATCTTGCAATCGTGCCCAGCTTGCGCCGCTCCAGGTCGATTGACATCTACCGGCAATCCAGGGTGATCCGGACCGTCCAACAGCTACTTCGGAGACGCTGAAAGCGTCGTGGGACGCCGATACATATCGGCGTCCCACGGTCGGCCGGATGTCAGTTGTTCAGTATGTGCGCGAAGAACCCCAGCCGCGCGTCGTCCGGGGTGCCGACGAGCAGCGCGCGATCGAGCAGGATGTTGTTGTGCTCGCAGCTCGTCTCGGGCAGCATCGCGCAGGCATGGCACGCCGCCAGATTCGCACCCCCGGTGCCGGACGACCGCGCCTCGATGCACAGCGGGTCGGCGGAGCACCAGGTGGCGCGCCGCAGTGCTGAGCCGAGCGCCTCGGCGAGACGCTTGGGCTCCCCCTGGGCCACCACGCCGCCGAGACTGCCGGCGGAGTCGCTGGTCGCCGTGTAGATGAGGAAGCCGGCCATGGTGGCGTCCGCGTACAGGCGCTCGCGCAACGCTCCGGCCGGGTAACCGGCCTCCAGACTCCATTCGTTGATCAGCGCGTGCGCCAGAGTGTGCAGCAGCACCATGCGGGGCGTGGCGGGCGAGACAGGTACCTCCGCGGGGTTAGCAGCCCGTTCCCTCAGCATGCGGTTGTGGTTGGTGCGTATGCGCTCGACGCGAGCGGCCACCGCGACCGACTCGGCCCAGTCGTCCAACCGGTTCTCGTCGAGGCGTATGAAGACGCCCTCGCCGTGCACTTCCATGGCGGGGAGCCAGTTCGTCGGTGCCAGGGACAGGGCGGCCTCGTGGCCGTCGGAACTCGACTCCGGGTCCGCGATGCGGGTGAACGCCTTGAGCGCCCGCACCTCGCGCAGGCGCTTGACCAGCATCGGCCTGCCGACGCCGAGCGGGGCGAGGATCGAGGGATCCGAGACCGGCGGCTCGCAGATGAACTGCTCCTCGCGCCCCTTGTCCCGCAGGGCGTTGCCGGAGCAGAGCCGCTCGTACTCCTGGCGGCGCAGCACCTGGTAACGGCTCACCGCACCGGCGTCCGAGTTGCCGTCCGGCGTCGGGTCCTCCTCCTGCTCGGCCTCCAGCAGGTCCATCACCGTGTCGACCGAGATCGAGTCGTCGCCCTGGAACGCTCCCATGAGGTAGATCTCGATCTTCTCGCGGGACGCGAGCGAACGCAGATTCTCCCAGTGCTCCGAGAGCTTGTCGGCGATACCGTCGCTCCACGGAGGGATGGACAGGGCGGACCTCAGCACCGGCTGCCAGACCGCCGACGAACCGCGCTGGAGCGTACGCGGCGCCTGTGTGCAGAACTCGGCGGGCGCGTCCTTGAGCCAGGGCTGCCGGCCCGCGCACCGCACCCCGAGGTCGCTCAGGACTGAGCGGCGGAAGGCGCCCTCCATGGACACCTCCGGCACGCCACACGTGCACGAGATGAGAATGGAACGCAACGAGGCGCTCTGACCGGAGAAGCGCATGCCCATCCGGCCGCCACACCGTCCGACCGCACCCTCCTCACGGTTCTTGCGGTGAAGCCACTTCCAGTAGGGGAAGTCGTCGAGGTGCCCGTCCTCGCAGGCCATGACGAATCGGGACGGCACCAGCGGCTCGTCGTCGCAGTCTGTGCAGACGTTCTTGCCGACGGGCGGGTTGAAGCCCCGCACATGCTGCAGGGACTGGCATTTCGGGCAGGAGTGCCACAGCGGGAACCGTCGAACGCGTACCCCGTCCTTGCTCGTGTCCTCGGAGGCCGGGGGCAACCGAAAGTGACTCACTCCCAGGACCCGGGCGAGACGGTGCTCGTAGACCTTCGGCGCCTCGTCGTCGGCCCAGCTCCGGTCGGCCTCGTCGAGGCCGGAGACGATGAACGACTCGTTGTCGACTGCGATCAGTGATCCGACACCGTACGTGGTGATCATCTGGGAGCGGCGCACCGAACCGCGACGGGGGAAGGCCAGGCGGGGAGCGGGCGAATTGCCGTCGGCGCCGCGTCGGCGCCGCGCGGGGGGCGGGGTCATCGGGAAGCCTCCATGAAGAGAGCGGACTCGGCGTCGACGTCGCGCAGGCTCCACAGGGTGGACCAGGCGTCGGCGCCCTCGGACTCGTCGTCGAACGGTTTGAGCAGGGCGGGGGTGGGCTTGCCGCGGTGGGGCACGTACAGCAGTCCGCCGTGCGCGTCCGCCTTCTCCTTCCACCACTTGACGAATTCGTCGAAGGCGTCGGAGGTGTCCTGCAGCTCCTCGGGGGCGACCTGGGAGACACGCTGCGTGAACAGCGGCTTGATCTCCGCGTGGATGCGATCCAGGTAGGAGTCGATCCGACCGGCGGCATCGTTCGCGCGGGCCTCGGGGATGAGGATGCGGACCAGGGCCACGACGACGGCGTGCAGACCGCGGTCACGCGACCGGGCGGAGAACGGCGTCACGGACGTGGACTCCACCTCCCGATAGAGCGCGGAGTGGAAATGGAGGAAGTTCTCGTAGTGCGAACGGTCGCGGGAACGGGTGGAGTTGAGCATCACGGCGACCAGGCCGGGATGGGCACGGCCCACGCGGCTGGTGGCCTGGATGTACTCGGCCGTGGTCTGGGGCTGGCCCATCACCGCCATCAGGCCGAGGCGGTCGACGTCGACACCGACGGCGATCATGTTGGTGGCCAGGAGGACGTCGCGAACGTCGGGATCCGGGTAGCGCTTCTCGATCTCCTTGAGCCGGGCGGGGATCAGGCTCGCGTCGACACGGCTGGTCAGCTCCGAGTAGCGGTTGGAGATCCGTACTTCGGTTCCGTCACGGTCGGCGAGCAGCCGCAGATAGTCCTCGACGTCGTCGTTCACCTGGAGCTCGGCGGCCGAGAGCAGGCGGAGGCTGTTGAAGTAGCCCACCAGTGTCCAGTACGCGTCCCGGACCTCGTCGCTCGTGTCCGCGCGCATGGCCTGGTGGAGCAGGGCCGCGTACGTCCGGATGAGAAGCGTCGACTGGCTGGTGCCGGGAGCGAGCAGCCCCACGTAGCGGCGACTGGCCTTGGCCTTGCGGTCGGTCTCCACGGCGAACCAGGAGTCCCGGGCGTCCAGACCGGCCGGGGGGAACTGACGTACGTCCCGGTCGAAGAGGTGCAGTCCCTGCTCGGCCGCGCGACGGATGGTCGCCGTGGAAGCGATCACCTTCGGCTCTTCGGCCAGGGCGTCGACGGCCGTCTCGTACAGGCCGGTCAGCGTTCCCAGAGGCCCGGAGATGAGGTGGAGTTCGTCCTGGACGATCAGCTCGGGGGGCGGAGTCGTGTCGCCGACGCGGTCCCGGTTGAACAATGCGGCGGTGTCCTCGCGCCACGGCATGGAGGCGAACTTGTCGACCGTGGCGATGACGAGCGTGGGGCGGGCCTCGTAGATGGTCTGGTCCACCAGGTGCACGGGCAGCCCGGAGGCGAAGTCACAGTCCGGGCCGGGGCAGCGCACGTCCATGCGGACGTCGTCCTCGTCCACCGAGTAGTTGTGGGCGTCCAGCGCCGTGCCGCACCAGGGACAGGCGTGGAGCTGCACCGGGTTCTCCGTCTGCAGGCTCTGCCCTCCGCGCAGCTTGACCAGCTTCTCGCCAGCCGTCTTCAGGTCGTTCGGCGTGGCCGACTTGCCGACCCACATGCCGATGGAGATGCCCTCTGCGCCCAATCGGTCGGGGGCGCCCCGGCGCATCCGTTCCATCGCGCAGATGAGGATCGTGGCGCGCTCGAACTGCTGGAGGGTGAGCAGGCGCAGCGTGTACCGCATGAGCACCGTGACGCCACCCCCCCTCGGTCCCGCGGCGCAGCCGGCGAAGGAACGTGGTGAACGCGATCAGGCCCAGGTAGGCCTCTGTCTTGCCACCACCGGTGGGGAACCACAGCAGGTCCGAGACCTTGCGGTCGGGATGGTTCGGCGCGTCGATGCCGCACAGGCACAGAAGGATGAACGCGATCTGGAACGGCCGCCAGCGCTGGGTCGACAGATCGGGCTTGCCCTTACGGCCGCCCTTCACCCAGGCGCTGCGCGCTCGCTGCTCCGCCATGGCCCGGTTGGCCAGCCGAAAGGCCTCCATGACGTCCGGCTTCTCCGCCAGGATCCGGATACCCGCGCGCATTCGACCAAGGGCTTCGCGGCAGATGTCGAGCTGTTCCCGCGCGGGCTTCTCGTGGGTCGTCCCAGTGAGCGCGACGGCCTCGGTGGCCTTGGCCTCGATCCACTGCTCGTAGCCGCGGGCCAGACCGCGCAGCGCGGCGAGCACCTCCGCGTCCGGGCGCTCGGCGAGACCGAGCATGCCGAGGGCCGAGCTGTCGATCTCCGGGTTGGAGTCGGTCAGCAGCACCTCGTGAGTGGGCAGGAAGTCGGAGCGGATTTCACTGATCGCGGCACGCTCTATGTCAGTCAGGCCGACCGATGGCGGCGCCCAGTCCCAGTGGGCGGAACAGCCGTGACCCACGGCGAAGGTGGGGGCATGGCGATACAGCAGACGACTGATGGCCAGCTCCGAGTCGACGGCGGACAGAGCGGCGGGACGTTCGACGAAGGCGGACGCGCCGTTGGCCGCCCGGACCCGGAGGCCGGGCTGGAACAGGGCGAACGCGTCCTGGAGTTCCTTCTCGCCCACGACATGCGTGTTGATCAGGGTGACCGTGACGGTGACCGTCCCGGAAGGCGCGCCGGCCGGTCGTACGAGGACGTGCAGCTGTACACCGTCGGCGAGAACGGGAGTCGGGTGGAGAGTGCCCGGCCGGGTGACATCGACCCTCGTGTCCGGCAGCTCCAGTTCTCGGCGTCGCCAATGCTCGCGTTGGCCCGCCGTCGACCGAGCCTCCGCCCGCCGCGCGGACACCGGCCGGCCCTCGGGGTCCACAGGGTCGTATACGGCGGCTCGCGCGGAGATCACGATCTCGGGACAGATCTCGGGTGCCACGGCGAAGGTGAGCCCCATGGCCGACGGGCGGCGGTCACCCGAGACCGGAGGCTCGCCGGAGCCGTCGGTCTCCTCGGGGCTGTCGTGGCCGAGCAGCGGGGCCTCGTCCAGCCCCTCCTCCTCGGCGGCGTCCTCCGACACACGCCGCTCGGCCTCGCGATCGGCGGCGCTCGGGAACAGCACGCCGATCGGGTAGCGGGTGATCGGGGCGTCCTGGGTGAGTACCTCGACCGGGTCGTCGCCCGCCTCTACATCCGGTCCGAGGAGCTCGCGGCGCAGCCGCGCCACGAGCTCCTCACGGACCCGATAGTGCTCGGCATGCGTTCCCGTTCCGTGCGTCATCCTTGTTCCTCCCCGGCGCGCTCGCCGCGTCGATACCGTCCGATTCCGGTGATCCGAGGGGCGATCCACACCCCGTTGCCGCCGAGCCCAGCGTTGACCCCAGCCGCGGTGCTGCCCGCCACCGTCTCCAGCGTGTCCACGCGCAGGCCGACGATCTCGGTGGGCCAGGTGATCTCCCACGAGCGTGAGACCGCTTCCACCGCTCGAAGGTCTCGGCGGAAGCGCTCGGAGACCTCGCCGACGACTCGGTCGCGGTGGACCAGGTCGTAGGGCGGACTCTGGTCCGGCCCCACAGGGACCGGATGACGCATCCGAAGCGTCACCGCATCACCCGGACGAACGTGCTCCAACAGGTAGGTCTGCGTCTCGAGCGCGGACCCACCTGCCTCGTGCGAGTCGGGAGGCTGCTCGCGGTGGATGTCCTTCGCCATTGCCTGGATGCCGTAGCGCGCGAATTTCTTCCAACCACCTCGGTACCAGCGCCCGGTGGGGCGGTGTCGGCGGATGGCCGAGGTGTCCGGACCCGCCACGGGGTACAGGTCCTCGCGGGCGCGCGTCATGGCCACGTAGAGAGCTCGCGCCTCGGCCGGCACGTCGAGATCTTCGTGTGCCTTCCGCAGCTCGGCGATGGAGGGGGGCGACAGCAGCAGCACCCTGTCGTACTCCAGGCCCTTGGCCCGGTGAACCGTGGAGACGATCAAACGAGCCGATTCCGGGTCCGCCAGCTCGTCGGGGAAGCGCCCCTCCGCCACCAGACGCCGTACGGCGGAGACGTCGACGAGGCCGCGGCCGGTGCGCCGGGTCGCGGCACGCAGCGACCGCCAGCACCGCTGCGGCTCCACCCCGGGAGCCAACGGGATCTGCGCGAGCAACTCCAGGAAGCGAGCTTCGGTGAGCGTCAACGACTCTGAACGACGCAGCAGTTCGGCGACCCAGTGCGGAACGGGACGGTCCTGCAGTGAACGTTTCAGCGCGTGGTCCACCCCGTGCTCGTGCAGGAGCTCGGACACGGCGAGCGCCTGACGGTTGTCACGGGTCAGGATGGCGCAGGTGTCCGGGAACGTCTTCAACGCGTCCAGCATGAACCCGTCGGTCAGGTTGCCGAGGTTCGGCAGGTCGAGAAGACGGTCGCGCAGTTCGGTGTGGAGCTGCGCGGCCGCGGCCTCCTGGCCGTCGGGGGAGGCGGCCAGGTTCTGCAGCCGAGAGCCGAGGGGGAGCGCGGTGCGGGCCTGGTCGCTCCTTGCCCGGAAGTTCTCGGTCAGGCCGAGCTCGACGAGATCGTCGTAGGACTCCCGGAGCCAGTCGAAGAATCGATCCGTCTCCTTCGCTCGCTCCGTCGGGTCCTCGATCTGAAACCCGTAGATGCCCTGGGCGGAGTCGCCGACCACGGTGAATCCGCACGAGCGCTGGAAGCGGTCGAGCAACGCCTCCACCAGGTCGCGACGGTCACCCACCAGGTCCTGAGCCTCGTCGATCACCACGTGTGCGGGAGCCCCGAGCTCACCGGCCTCCACCGCGCCCTTCTCGAGCGCATCCGTCGCCGCGCGGATGCGCTCGTCGAAGCTGCGGGCCGCCCACTCCTGGTCGGGGTGGGCCCGCACGAGCAACTGGTACGCCCACGAGTCGAAGGTCTGGACCCGCACCCTGCGGGCGCGGTCGCCGTGGCGGGCGATCCGGTCTCGCAACTCACGTACGGCGGCGCGGGAGAAGCTCAGGACGAGGATCTCGCCCGCCTCCAGCGCCTCTTCGGGGTCCTCGTGACCCACCAGCGCGTCGAGGCGCCGTACGACTGTGTGGGTCTTTCCGGAACCCGCCCCGGCGGTGACCAGGAGGCGGGTGTCCCAGGGGAGGGCGACGACGGCCCGCTGCTCGTCGGTGAGCGGAGGGCTGTCGTCATAGGGGGCGGTCACTTGCTGCTCCACAGGTGCTCGAACTGGGTGAAGGCCAGGGCGGTGTCGAAGTTCTCGATGTTGTCGCGGACGTTGAGGATCAGGCAGGTCTCCTTGCCACCGTTGAGGCGACCGCGCAGACCGCGGCCGATCATCTGCTGGTACACGTTGGGGCTGTACACCGGGCGGGCGACGACGACGGCTCGGGTGGCAGGAGCGTCGAAGCCCTGGGTGAGGACGCCGTAGTTGGTGAGCACACGGGTGCGGCCCGTCCGGAAGTCGTCGATGCGTCGGCGCCGGTCGATGGCCGACGTGTTGGAGTCGACGGCGGAGGCGGTGATGCCACGGTCGCGCAGCTTGGCCGCCAGGTACTTTGCGTGGTCGACCGATGTGGCGAACACCAGCACCGGCCAGTCCTCCGGCATGGCCGAGATCTCGGCCACGATGCGTGAGCTGCGGTCGTGGTCCTTGGCCAGCCGCTGCTCGGCCGCCCTGGACAGAATGCTCATCTGTTCGGCGTACTGCCTCTCCTCGGGCTGCAGAGTGATCGTGCCGCCTTGCAGGAGACGGTGCTCGACCTGCGCCAGCATGCCGAGTCGCTGCAGCTCGGCGTACGCGTCGCCGCCCTCGAAGACGCCGTCGTCCAGACGCCTGCCACCGAAGCGATTGATCAGACGGCGCGTCTCGTCCTGGTTGGTGTTGCGGAACGGTGTCGCTGTGAGCCCCAGGAGATGACGGTCGGTGCGGGAGGACGTCAGGCCGAGGCTCTTCAGGATGTCGGTGTAGCGGGGCGTGATGGCGGTGTGCGCCTCGTCGATGATGACGAGGGCCGGGTCGCGCAGCCAGGCGTAGGCATCGGCGGCGAGGCAGGTCGGCTGCTGGAGCTTGGCATCCATCGCGACGACCAGCTGCGGTCGGTCGGTGACGGGAGCTGCCTCGTTCGTCGACCACAGACGGTTGATCGCCAGAGGGGTCTCCGCTCCGACCTTCTCCCATACGAACTTCCAGCTCTGTACGGCCTGTTCGCACAGCTCCTCGGTCTGGGCGATCCACAGGATCGGCCCGTCGAGCCGGCCCACCTGCTTGACCCAGCGGATCACCGCCTCGGCGGTGACACGCGTCTTGCCCGCGCCGGTCGGCAGGGACAGCATGCCGCGCTGCGGGACGATGCGGTCCAGCATGGTGAAGACGTTGGCGGCCAGTCGTTCCTGGTAGTCGTGAAGGCGCGGGAAGTGACGCGGCCCGTCCACGTCTATCCGCGGCTCCAACGACGGCGCCCGGAAGCCGGCGAAGGCGTCGGGGAAGCGGAGGTCCGCCACGAACGCCACTGCTGTGGAGGCGCCCCTGAACGACGTCGGGGCATGGCTCGGGTAGAGGTTCTGCAGGTCACGGGCGTGTTCGTGCAGGATGCTGTCTCCGTGCGCGTTGAACGCCATCTGCGCGATGCGATAGCCGTCGGGCTCGGCCCCACTGTTCTCCGCGCGCTCACCGTCCATCAGTCCGGCCGGCAGACGGTCCCGCAGGGTGTCGGCGCCCAGCAGCAGCAGGAGCTTGGCCACCACGTCGTCGGCCTCACGTACGGCCTTCAGCGCGCTCTTGACCTTCTGGTCCTCCTCCTGGCGCCGCTGCGCCTCCAGAACCTGCCGGCATCCGGCCTCTCCCATGCGCCAGCGCAGTTCACGGTCCACGGCCATCAGTGCGCCAAGGGGGTCGGCGGGTTCGAGCACGAGGATCGTGGATCCCTGCAGGCTGCTGTTCAGCGTCGTGGGGCGCATGCCGTTGGGGGTACGCGTCACCTCTTCGAGAACCTTGCACCGCTGCAGCGTGTACTGGTCCACCTGCGAGCCGCGCATCTGCCGCAGCGTGGGGTACGCCTCCTTGAGGGGGACCGGCTCGCCGGCGGGCTCATGCCGGGTCTCGCGGCTGATCACGTCGGCGTACGGCAGCATCCCCCATTGCTTGACGAGCAGCGCGGCGTCCTTGGTCGACGAGGCCAGCAGGGCGGGCAGCCCCTCGGAGCGCAACGCCCGATACTCCTCCTGCGACGAGGCGACAGCGATCTCACCGTCGGGTCGGGTGCCCCACTCCTCGCCGATGCGGCACCGCGTGAGCGAGTCGTCGGGAAAGGGCACCTCCAGGCGCGTCAGGAGCACGTACGTGTTACCGATGAACACGTCGTCCTCGCTGTGCTGGAGCTTCTCCAGGAGCTGGTCCCAGAAGGCGTCGGGCACGTTCTCGACGCTCGCGGCCAGGCGAAGCTTGCGGGCCTTCTCGGCGCTGATCCGCGCGACCGGCAGTACGTCGCTGTACGCATCGAGCTGGGGGCCGACCGCCTCGCCGACCGGGCGGATTCCCTGAGAGGTGGGGACGAGACCATGCCGCTTGAGCATCCAGCGGATCGGCGAGGCCACGGCCTTACGGGTGCTGACCTGCGCTCCCACCTGTAGCGTCCAGTTGTCGACGAGGGCGTCGTCGGACAGCACCTTCAGGAAGTTGGCCCGGGCCTCGTTCGAGAGTTCCGGCAGCAGGTGCAGCGGTCCGCCGACCGCGGAACCCTCCAGCTTGATCTTGGCGAGCGTCGGACGGGAGGCCTGGTTGGGCAGGGTGGCGCAGTACGCCTTGTGCATGGCCTCGCGGTACTGCTCGAACCACGCTTCCGCCTCGGGGCGATGTCCCCCCGTGGGGCGGTCGCGCAACCCCACCTCGCGGAAGAAGGCCATGTCGTCGGAGTGGAACCGGGCGTCGACGGCGACGCAAGCGTCCGACTCCGGCGTCACGACCGGGCCCGGCAGCATGCAGTCCCGCATCGGACGGAAGCGGCCGTCCGAGGTGCGCACATACAGCGTCGAGAGCGGCTCGGGTACACGCCGGATCACCTCGTGGGACAGGTGGCTGCTCCCGGCCTGGTGGAAAAGCTCCCAGAACCGGGTCCATTCCTGCGGCCCGTACGAGGCGAAGCCCTGCTCGAGGACGCTCACGAAGCGACCTCGGACGTCGGCGTCCCGGATGCCGAGCACGGACAGGGCGCCCGCGAGGGACGGGTCGTCGGACAGAGCGGTGTCGACGTACACGAGGGACTCGCGCAGCCCGTCCTGGTCGGTGCGGCGAAACACCTTGCCGACGACCGGGGCCACCATGCCGTGCTCCTCGGTCAGCACGATCCGCGTGGTGCGCGCGTCGTTCGCGTACGGGGAGGACGACTGGACCATGTCGGCGACGATGCGGACGGCGGTGGCGGAGGCCTCGGCGGTGCCGTCGGCGACCAGTGCCTCCAACCACTCGCGCACCGTGGCGCGTTCCCGCTTGGCGGCCTTGAGGATGTGGTCCAGCTTGCCGGCGCGGAGATCCGTGGCCTCCACGGACGGATGCAGCCAGTTCGTGGGCCGGCCCGGGTACGAGCTCCACAGGGTCAGCCAACGGACCAGCGACTTGTTGTCCTTGCCGAGCGACGGGTGGATGTGCAGGTCGCGCGGCACGCACAGCCGCCCGTCCTGGTCGGGCAGCGACGGACGCTGGGCGGTGGCCTCCCAGATGTGCTCGGTGAGATAGCGGTCGGCCCAACTGACCGTCTCCGACTCACGAGCACGGCCGGGAAGGAGCGGAAGGTACGCGGCGGGGTCCTCGACGTGGGCCAGCTTCGGAAGGGACTCGAGCACCAGCCGGGCGGCGATGCGGATCATCTCCTGGTTGAACGGGGAGGAGTCCAGCAGGTTCTGCCGGTCCTCGTTCGTCTTCCAGGCACCGTTGAGGATTCCGCTCAGCGTCATCTCGTACTTGGTCGGGAAGAACGACCAGAACCGGCCCCGCCCCCGGGGCGAGGACATGAGCCCGGCGGCGTCCTTCTCGTACTCGCGCACGGCCCACGAGATGTCGAGGGCGACCCGGTCGTGCAGTTCGCCCGCACTGGAGCGGGCGGCGGCGGTCGGCTCGTGGGTGAGGGTGAACACCCGCCATCGGTTGGCCGAGGGGTGCCTGCCGGGGCGCTCCTCACGGACGGTGTGCAGTTCCTGGTCTCGTTCGACGGTGAGCGTCCGCCGTACGACAGGCCGCGGACGGCGGTCCTCCAGGATCACCTTGGCCACGTGCGGCGAGAAGAGCTGGAACCCGAGGGGGAACTCCTCCCGGCCGCCGGCCGACTGCCCTCCGTGCATGTCCTGGCCGAGCCGATCGGCGGCGCCGTCGAGCAGCGGAAGACGGACGACGGTGGTGGCCCAGGTCAGCAGTTCGTCGAGTACGGGGTCGGCGGCGCGCTCGGCGGCTTCGTCCAAGGGACGGGCCATGCGCAACACCGGAGCCTCGAACTTCTCGCCGAGCCGGGCCGTGACCTCGGGAACGGCGCGGATCCGCGCGTGGGCCCACTCGCGGTCGAAGCCGAAACAGCCGGTGCGGCTGAAGAATTGCGGGGCGTCGGTCACGACGAGCACGGATTTCACGCCGACCCCGAAACGACCGATCTGGCCGCCGCGTTTCCGCGACATGCTCATCCGGAGAATCGTCTCGGCGCCTTCGGGAGTGACGGCCGATCCCTCGTTCGCGCAGTAGAGATAAGTATCCGTGAGAACGACGTGGGCGCAGCCGCCGGGCTCTGCGGCGATCTCGTCCGCGGCGTTCTGGACGAGTTCGAAGAGCTGCCGGTCACCGTATCCACCCTGGGTGATCCGCCTTTCTCCGTTGGCGTGTTCAGGTATGAGGCCGGGATCGACGGCGTACGTCCTGAGAACACGGGAGGATTGATCGACCACGGTCTTGATCACAGGGGTCAAGTCAGAAGACATGGGACTCCGGTCCTGGGGTGAAGGCCTGGCGGGAGGGGCGGAACGGTGCGCTGTTCGGACCGAGGCGGTCCCGATGTGACTCCCGGTCATATATGTGTCGACGTGTGGGTGTGGAGACTGACGCGGCTATCGGGACGGCGGTTCCCGAAACGCGGCCTCTGTTTTTCGGTCGGCGAGACGGCGAGTCAGCGTGTATTACGCACGAGGAGGGCTGGCGAATGAAGTTGGGTGCGCGAAGACAGATTTCCGCACACCGCTGCCTGTGCTGCCGTCGGGAGATTTAAAACGAGAAGACGGCACACTTCAACCAGGGCTTCGGAGAATCGTTTCATCCGATGCGGGTGGGGCCGCTGGAGTAGAAGGTAGCGGGCCGCGTCGGGGGCGCGCAAGGCTTCCGAAGGGGTGCGCGGAGGGCGAAGAAAGGGGCAACCCGGATGAATCCGGGTGAAGTCTGGCAGCGTGTAATGCCTTGAAGGTCGGGCTCTCTGTCAAAGACCCTTTGACAAGGGGCCGGTTGTCAAAGGCGCGGGTAGGGTGGCCTCGCTGTCCTACGCAAGTGGAGCACAACCCGAGAGCAGGTGACCGTGGAAGCAAGCGAGGACTTCGGTCCATGGCTGGCGCGGCAGTTGAAGCTCGCCGACATGACGCAGACCGAGCTGGCCCAGACCGTGGACGTGACGCGTGCGGCGGTCTCGGCGTGGATCACCGGACGGGCCACCCCGCGACCTGAGACGATCGAACGTATCGCTCGGGCATTGAACACCGATCTGGCCACGGTGCACACCCGCACCGCCGACACCCAGGCCGGCCTCCCCGTCGGCTGGTACCACCGTCCCGGACACGCCGACGGCGGCCGCGAGTTGGGCAATGCCGCGGCGTTCGCCTTCGACGCGGACGTGGAGGTGCTCGCAAGGGAGACCTGCCAGAACAGTCTCGATGAGCGGCTGACCGCCAACGGGCAACCTGTACGTGTCCGTTACACCCTGCACGAACTCACCGGCGAGACCCTCGCGAGGTTCCGAGAAGCGATCCGGTGGGACGACCTCTACCCGCACTACGTGACGGCTGCCGCCCAGGAACAGAAGGTCGGCCGGGTCATCGACTCCGGGCTGCGGGACATGTACGAGCACGACCGGCTTGTGCTGTTGCGGGTGGACGACTACAACGCCGCCGGTCTGACGGGCGACGACTACGACGACGGCCGCTTCGCGGCAGTGGTGAGGCGTCAGCTCGACAGCCACAAGTCCGGTAGTTCGGCGGGCGGTTCGTACGGTCTGGGCAAGGCCACTCTGTGGGCCACCAGTCGACTCGGCCTCGTACTCATGAACTCCACGCTGTCCGAACCGCACGAGGGCCGGACCGAACGGCGACTCATCGGGCGGCTGGACCTGCCGTGGCGTCAGGTGGACGGCAGCGCGTGGGCAGGGCCGGCGTGGCTCGGGCGACCCGACCCCGACTCGCCGGGAGCCGCCGTGGCACGCTCCTGGTGGGCGGACGAGGAGACGGTCGCTTCCCTTCATCTGACGCGTGAGAGCGGTGAGCCCGGGACATCGTTCCTGATCGTCGGAGCCCACGACGTGGCGAGCCTCGTGGATGCCAACCGCGTACCCGATGACGACGAGGGCGATGACGACGACAGCATCCATCGGATGCATCGCAGGCTCGTGCAGGCGCTGGGCAAGAACTTCTGGGCGGCGATGACGGGGGGTGGCGACCGACTGCCTCTGCTGGAGGCCTCCGTGCGCACCCTCCGCAACGGCGAGGTGGTCCTCCCGGAGGAGCGCGTCGACCCCACGGTGACACAGCCTTCGCGCACACGCGCTCTGAAGGCGTTCCTCGACGGCACGACCGTGGAACGGCTCACGGAATCCGGGCAGGTCGCCGCGACCACCGTGCCCCTGCAACTGCCCACCCGAGATGGCGGACGAGGCTCTCTGGGAGAGCACCGCGCCGTGCTTCTGGTGACGGACGCCGAGGACGCCGACGGCAAATCCAATCGTGTCGCGGCCATGCGAGGCAATCGCATGACGGTACGGGACGCCGCCGTCCCCGGATTGCCGTTGTCCATCAACCCGTTCCAGGCCGTTTTGTTGGCCGGCGATGCCGCGGGCACACAGGCCCCGTTCGCAGCCGAGGCAGAGGAGTTCCTTCGCGCCGCTGAGCCCCCGGAGCACAACAAGTGGGGACAGACCGAGGAGCTCACGCTCACCTACTCGCCCTCGGCGTACCGGCGCATAGCCTCCCTCACTCGGGAGACCAATGCGGCGATCAAGGAGCTGGTGGTCCGTCCCAAGAAGAAGTCCAAGGCAGGGGGAGGGCGCCTGGCTCCGAAGCTGACCGTGGGCTCGGCGAAGAAGGCGCGTCGCCTGTCGGCGGCGACGCTGCCTGTACTGGAGGAACTGGACGCTCAGTTGCTCGACGGCGGAGCCTGGCAGGTGATCGGCGAGATCAGGATTCCTGCCGGTGGCCACACCTGGCGGCTCGCCCCGGTGGCCAAGTTCGACGTACGCTCCGGGCCGCGGCCCACCATCGAGTGGGCCGAGCTCGTCGGAGTGAACAACTGCCAGGTGGTGGACGGCACCCTGCGTCTCTCCGACGAAGCGCGTTCAGCGACGTTCCGCGGAGTGACGGATCCCGCGACACACGCCGTCAGGTCGAGTCTGAGCGGGCTCGTCGTCGAACTGCGCACCGGTGAAGGGGAGTCGCTGTCATGAAGGTTTTCCCGTACCCACGCCTGCGCGGCACGGTCTCCCTGCGGGTTGACGCGGCGAGTGTGAAGGCGCCCGAACAGCCCCGCGAGCGGCTCGACTCCCGCGCGCGCTCCGTGATCGAGCGCGCCGTCGCACTCGGCCTGGCGGAGACGGAGGACTGGGAGAGCGCCACCCTGGCGATCTCCGCCACGATTCCTTCGAAGGCCACCGAGCCGGGCGGCCCGTGGTCCGATGTCGTGGTGGCCGCGGTGCTGGCCGACAGGACGACCAACATGCGTGTCACGTCCCGGCTCGCCCCCGAGGTCGAGGGCGGCCGGGAATGGCGCGGTGAACTGCAGGTTCTGCGCGCGGATGTTTTCGACCGCGCCTCACTGACGGTCCAGGTGGTCGCGACGGTCGACGGGGTGCCCGGACGGATCATCGCGGAAGCGGCTGACGAGTGGATCGTCGACGTGCGGAGCGACACCCCGACACGGGAGCAGAGCTTCGACATCAAGGAAGTCGGTTTCGCCAAGGGCCCGAGCTGGCTGCGGAGCTTCACCGACGCCCCGTGGATCGTGAACGCGTCGGGCACGCTGCCCACCGTGCATATCAACACCGACTTCGAGGGTATGACGGACGTCCTCGGCGCCGAGGGAAGGGGCCCCGAGGGTTTGGTCAATGAACTGATGGTGTCCCAGATGGCCGCCGACGTGTGGATCGCCGTGTTTCATTCGGCCATCGGCGATCTGGAGATCGAGGACGACGGCACACCGCTGTTCCCGAACGGTTGGCAGGGCGAGGTGCTCAGGGAGATGCTCCCCGATGTCGTGCCCGACCGCACTCTCGAGGACGCCCTGCGTGAGGTGCACCGCCGGCGTGTGGGTGCGACGGGGTGGACAGAACTGCAGCCGCGCATCCAGTACGCGGCGATGCGAAGGGCCGAGGTGCCCAGGGTGCTCTCGGAGACCGTACGCGGTCTGGACAAGCTCAAGCGTGAGGACGAGGCATGACGGAGAGGCCCGACCAGCTGCCCGAGTACCTGGCGCGACTGGCCGACGAGAACGCGGCGAGGTTCATCACGGACGGGTTGCTGTCAGGGAAGGACAACGTCCCGTCGATCGCTCTGAACCAGGCTTCCGAGCCGCTGCCCGAGACCCCTCGGACGCGACTTCGCGCGATACGGGACCTGATCGACGACGCGATGTACACGTACCGCGACGACCGGCCGACGCAGGTGGACGCCTGGCTCGCGCCACGTCTGCACGCCGTCCTTCGGCTGACGCGTGCGGAGGCCGCGGACTCCGCGCTGTGGAACTACCTGGCCCTCGGTGTCGCTCCCGACTTCGTCGTCTGGCGTCACCGTTCCGAGACGAAGACCGTCAACGCCCGCTACTTCAAAGGGCCCTATCACAAGCAGGCCTTCGCCCGGCTCTGGTGGTCGGCCGAACTGTTCCGTAACGGCTCCGACTATGAACCGGTGGTCACCGCCTGTGGCAACCAGGACATGTTGAACACGGTGCTGAGGTTGGACGTCATCGATCACCGCCCGACGGCGCAGGCGCTGGTCCGGCTGCTGAAGAGGGACGTCGTCCGGACGGGCCGTGATGCGAACGCGCTGGGCAAAGCCGTCAACACGGCGGCCGCGACTCTGATGTACGACGTGATCGCGCCGGACGTGGAGCGGGATGCCGGGGCTGTCCAGAGGTGGATCGACGAGGGTGAGCAGGGTCTCTCCGTGCACCATCGCCCTCTTCCTCATGGCCCTGTCGAGGAGCACGCCCCCGAGGCATCGGTGGATCGCCTGACGGACCACTTCGCGGAGTTGTTCGCGGACGCGCCCGTGCGCGGGAAGGACGAGAGCGAGGAAGCAGTGGACGAAAGCTGATCCGAGCAGTCCTGGCCGGTGTCCTCTCTACAAGTGGGGAGGACGCCAGGTCCCCAGTGCTTTGATGGCTCGCTGCTTGTGGTCCTCGTCCAGTTGCAATGCTGTGCACAGGACGTGGATGGCCAGGAGCGGCGGGATCGCGTTGCCGATCTGTTGCGCGACGTCGGTGCCTCGCCACGGGTACTCGGCAGGAAAGGTCTGCAGTAGGCCGGCCTCGGGAAACGTGAAACGGTCCTGTTCCGGCCCCAGTTCAGGTTGATCGCCAGCGTCGTAGCCTTTGAGGTCGAACACCCTGTTGCGCAGTACCTTGCCGGTGACCGTGGCGGCCGGATCGTTGGAGGTGCGGAGTCCTCGTTTCTCGGGGTCACCGCCCGAGCCGTAGTTGGAGCGAACGACGAATTCCGTGGAACGGGAGTCCTTGAGTGTGTCGCCCATGGAGACCCACGGCTTCCTCGCGGCGGGGGCGGGATCCGGGGTCTCGAAGGGCAGGTTCTGCTGAACGTCACTCGTCGGCGCCGTGTTTTCAGGCGCTGCGGAGAGGCGCTTCACCCCCTTGCGGTAGCGCTGGTGCGTCAGGGGTGGGAACTCGACACCTTTGCCTGCGCTTCCCCGGTAACGGGCGATCAGTACCGCGCGGCGACGTGTCTGTGGCACCCCGTACTCCTCGGTGTGCAGGATGTGGCAATCCGCGTCGTATCCGAGCTCGCGAAGGATGTCGCGGTAGTGCTTCCAGACGGGCAGGACGGTCGGCACCTGCTCCAGCACCACCACCTTGTAGGGGTCGGACTTGAGCATCTTCTCGACGATCCACCGCAGGGGCTGGAGTACGAGCCCGGTGCGCTCGTCGGCCCATGACAGCATGCGAGCTGTCTGCTCGACCATCGCCCAGTTCTTCTCCAGCTCCCCGACGTTCTTGCTCTGCCCCACGAGCTGGGCCAGGTGCTTCACGTCATCGAGATGTTTGTGTCCCTCGCGGTTTCCTGCCACGGAGTAGGTCTGGCAGGGGGGCCCGCCGGTGAGGACGCTGGCCGAGGCGACCTCCGGGTCGAGCGGGTTCAGTTTTGCCACGTCCCCGATCTCGGTCGTCCGCAGGTTGGCGGCACGCCGGGTGACTCGAGTCGATTCGTCCCACTCCACGCCGATGGTGGGGATATTGAGCACCTCGGCTGCGATGTCGAGGCCGCCCGGTCCCGCGAAGAGGTCGACGATGACGGGCGGATCCTGATTCGCGTCGGGATGAGGTGCTCGGGTCATGAGGTGGAAGTGTAGCTAGCCGTGGATCGTGTCCATCGCCTGTATCATGCGGCCGGTCGCGAACCTGCCACTTCTGATCTGACCTGGAGATTCATCGTTCAGGATCGGAGTGCGTGGGCTATGGCCCGGCCGAGCGCCTCGCCCACCGGTGGCGGGGAGGCATGGCCGATCTGCCGGTATCGGGCCGTCTTCTTTCCAGTGATCTCCCAGCCCTCGGGGAAGCTCTGGAGCAGGGCTGTCTGGTCCACCGTGAGCTGCACCATCCCGTCTTTGCCGCGCTCCGGCGCCCACACGAATTCGGGCCCTGGGAGCTCGTTGCTCAGCGAGTGGGCGTTCACCCCCAGGCCAGCCCACTTCCGCTTGGTTCCGGAAGGCCCCAGGTCCGCCCCACCGTGGCTTTTCGAGCCGCCGACCAGGGTCGGAGCCACGGCGATTGCTTGGGCTGCCCATCGGTCGGCGTCCTTCCAGCCACGCGAGCGCATGGACGGCGCCAGGGCCTCACCGACCGAGACATGGTCGGCCACGGTGGGGGAAGGCGAACGGAAGGAGGGGTGCCACGTTTTCTTGATCGCCACCAGTACCCCCTGCTTGCGATCCTGTGGCACTCCGAAATCCGCAGCGTTGAGGACGAACCAGCTGAACTCGTAACCGAGATGATCCAGTTCGGCACGGGCGAACTCGCGGAAGTCGCGGAACCTGTCCCCGTGTACGAGGGTGGGCACGTTCTCCATCAGCAGCGCCCGGGGCCTGATGGCGTGGGCGAGGTAGACGGCTGCCCTCAGGAGCCGCTCCTCCGCGCCCGACTCGGCCCGAGCGGCGGTGGCGCTGGACTTCACCCGAGGCAGTCCCGCGGACAACAGATCCACGTCGTAGCTCTCCGGATGCTCGCTCGGGTCGAGATCCAGAAGGTCCGCTTGGAGCACGTTCCACCGTGGTCGGTTGGCCCGCAGGGTCCGGCAGGAATCGGCGTCCTCGTCCAGCAACAGGCTCGGTTCGAAGCCAGCCTGCTCCAGTCCGAGGGCGAGCCCGCCGGCCCCCGAGCACACGTCGACAAAGGTCAGCCCACTCATCGCTTGTTCCCCCGTCTTTGCTGGGCCCTCCGCTGCTTTACCACCGCCGCAATGCGCCATGCCACGTCTTCTGCAGTTTCATGCTCCCAGAACCGCAGCACTTCCCACCCGGCGGCCACGAGGTGCTCCGTGGTCTCCGCGTCCCGCGCCATGTTGCGATCCAGCTTCTGCCGCCACCACTCTGCGTTCCACTTCGGATGCGTGGCGTGTTCGGGGCAACCGTGCCAGAAGCATCCGTCGATCAGGACCGCCACCTTGACCGATGTGAATGCCACGTCGATCCGGCGTCGAGCCATGCCAGGCACCGGGTATTCCACGCGGTAGCGCAGCCCGGCCGCGTGGAGCAGGCGACGGACCGCCAGTTCGGTAGCCGTGTCCTTGCTGGCTTGCCTGCTCATGCGCGCCGAGACGGCAGGCGACAATGGCTTCATCGTGCTCAAGGCGGCTGTGCCTCACGATCGTGACTCGATCCTTCGGTTGATCGCCGAGTCAGGCCGGACCGAGACGATCGCGTGGACGAGGTGGGCAAGGCGAGACCGAACGTCATCGCGAGCCCACACGGATCGACCGAACCGCTGCGCTACGGCT
Source organism: Streptomyces sp. V3I7 (assembly GCF_030817495.1). Taxonomy (NCBI): domain Bacteria; kingdom Bacillati; phylum Actinomycetota; class Actinomycetes; order Kitasatosporales; family Streptomycetaceae; genus Streptomyces; species Streptomyces sp. V3I7. The sequence continues at coordinate 2,515,377 of NZ_JAUSZK010000001.1, read as the reverse complement.
GCGGCATCAATTCCATCACGGAAGCGAGTCCGGCCGCATCGGGCTGTTGGCCGGGTGGTCGTCGACCTTCAGGCGTCCAGGTCCCCGTGGCAGGCACTGTAGGTCCGCCCCACCCCACACCAACACCCATCCCCCCGCTGCGGAGGCCAAGCCACAGCCCGTCCCCGCGCCGCCAGCGTCGTCGCGTACTGGGGCAGTAGCGTCACGTCCGCCGGGGATGACGCCTCCGATGCCGCGAAGGCTTCGTAGGAGGGGACCGTTCCCGTGACGATTCCCAGGTTCGCCGTGCCGGAGGACGCCAGTTCCCGCAGGGACGCCTCTATCGTCGCCAGGTGCCGGTCATGGGAGGGGTATTCCGTGGACAGGGATGGGTACGCCGCCACCAGTTCGCCCAGTTCGTTCGCCGGCCAGTGGAGGACCGCTACCGGGAAGGGGCGGGACAACGCCTCGCGGTAGGTGTCGAGTTCGGCCTTGAGGCGGGCGATCTCCGCCGCCAGGTCCGCCGGGTTGTCCGAGCCGAGGGACCATACGCGCTTGGGGTCGTGCAGTTCGTCCAGGGAGACGGACGCGGAGTGGAGGGTGTCGGCCCGCGAGTCCCAGTCGTCGTGGGGCAGGCCCAGCATCCTGCGGACGCGGTGGCGGCCGAAGAGGAGGGAGCGGACGTCGTGCGAGGGCTCCGCGGCGTCTGTGAGGAAGAGGCGGGCTCCCTCCGTGAACGTGTCCTGGGCCGCTTCCAGTTCGTCGTGGGCTTCCAGCGACTCGGCCACGATCACCCAGGGAGCCGGGTCGCGCGGAGCGGAGGCGCGGACTCCGTCGATGATGGCGCGAGCCTCGGCCTCGTGACCGTACTCCCAGAGGTTCGCGGCCTTGAGGGCCCGTACCAGGTGGGGGTTCTCCAGTTTCCTGGAGGAGGAGAGGAGGCTGTCGTAGAGCGTGGTCGCGGCGGGGCGGTCACCGGAGAGTTCCAGGTGGGCCGCGGCCTGGAGGAGCAGGGCCTCGGCGTCCTCGGGATACAGGCCGGCGGCTCGCTCCAGACGTGCCGCTTCGTTGGTGTGGTCGACGTTCTCGGCAGGCGTGTCGGGGCGCATGGGTGACACCGTACTGCCGAGCGGTGACATGAGGAGAGGGAGCACCGGATGGCCGGCCTTCGCAGGCAGAGCCGGGCAGAGCGGAGCCGGCAGAGCAGAGCCGGCAGAGCAGAGCCGGCAGAGCAGGCCCGCGGGGCAGGCCCGCGGGGCAGGCCCGCGGGGCAGGCAGCGCAGGCAGGGGCACACCGTGCCGTCGTCCCTGACGCTTCCGGTATGACGTCGTCGGCCCTCCTGACATCAACCGGCGCCGGCCCTTCCCCGCTCCCGCAGCACCACACCCGCCGCTCCCACCACGGCCAAGCCCGCCGACACCACCATCGCCACATCCGCGCCCCGCGCCAGACCTCCGCCGGACGACGTGGCGAGGGCGATCGTCAAGGCCACGCCCGCACATGAGCCGATGTACCGGAACGTCTGCTGGGCCCCCGCGCCCATGGCCGCCCGCTCGGGCGGTACCGATTCCACCGCCAGCGAGGGGAGCGCCGCGTTCAGCAGGCCGCTGCCCACCCCGCCGATCACCAGACCCGGAAGGAGCCGGGGCCACGACCCGGTGTCCAGCGCGCCCAGCATCGTCAGTGCGGCGACGGCGTGCAGCAGGAAGCCGGTTGCCAGTTGCCGGCGTGGGGCCACCCGGCCCGCAAGCCGCTTGACCTGCAAGGCCACGACGAAGGACAGGCCGGACCAGAGCAGGAACAGCCAGGCCGTGTCCATGGCCGACAGGCCCGACGTCCGTTGCAGCAGCGCCGGTAGGAAGCTGAACAGGCCGATCACCGCCAGGCCCGTGAACAGGCCGCCCGCGGAGGACGCCAGGAAGCGGGGGCTGCGCAGCAGGCTCAGTTCGATCATCGGAGTCGGTACGCGCCGCTCCACGCGGGCGAAGACACCGAGCAGCACCACCGCCGCCGCCAGCAACAAGCCCACCGGCGCGCGCAGCCATCCGTCCCGCCCCAGCGTCAGTGCGGCCACCAGCGCCACCAGCGCCAGGCCGAACGCCGCCGCTCCCGCGATGTCCGGACGGCCGCCCCTCGGGGCGCGGGACTCCGGCAACCTGCCTGCCCGCGCTCCCAGTCCGGCGACCACCAGCGCCGCCGCGCCGAGGGCGCCGTACGCCCACCGCCAGTTCGGCATCGCCCCGGCGAGCAGGGGGCCGGTCGCGATCCCGCCGCTCACGAAGGCGCCCCAGATGCCCGTCGCGTGCAGTCGTCCCCGCGGTGTCGGGAAGGCCGTCACCAGCAGGCCCAGGCTGCACGCCAGGATCGCCGCGCTCGCCGCGCCCTGGGCGACGCGGGCCACAGTGAAAGCCCAGGTCGACGTGGCCAGGCCGCCCAGTGTCGTCGTCAATCCGAGGGCCAGCGTGCCGTACAGGAAGACGCGACGGCGGCCGTAGTCGTCGGCCAGGCTGCCGTCCACCAGGAGCAGCGCGGCCAGTCCCAGGGGGGTGCCGTTCAGGAGCCAGGCCTGTGCCGACAGGGGAGTGTGCAGGTCCGCGGCCGTGTCGGGCAGCGTGACCATCGGCGCCGTGTAGGTCATCAGGGCCACGACCGTGGCGGCGCTGGTCAGGGCGAGCGTGACCTTCGGGCGCGGGGGCCGCCCGGCTTCCGGTGCGCTGAGCGGTCTGCTTCGCTCGCGAGCTTCCTTCATGGTTCGTTCATTGAACCTAGGCATGGGGGTAGCCTAGCATCATCAGTTCGGTCATTGAACTGACTCTTACGGATATGGCTAAGGTGGACGCCATGGCACTGGGCAAGGACTACGCGACGCAGGAGTGCTCCATCGCACGCGCGCTGGAGGTCGTCGGCGAACGCTGGACCCTGCTCGTCGTTCGCGACGCCCTCTATGGCGTCCGCCGCTACAACGACTTCCTCGTCCATCTCGGCATCCCGCGCGCCGTACTGGCCGCCCGTCTCCAGACCCTCACCGCAGAGGGGATTCTGGAGAAGCGGCGCTATCAGGAGTCGCCGCCGAGGGACGAGTACGTGCTGACCGACCGGGGCATCGGCCTGTGGCCGACCCTGCGCGCGCTGGGCCTGTGGGGGCGCGAGCAGTTCACCGGGACCCGTCCGCTGCGCTACTTCCGGCACGCGGATTGCGGCACCGAACTCGGCCCCTACGGAGAATGCGGCGCCTGCGGAACCGTCGTACCCGTCGAGGACGTCCTTATGGAGCCGGGCCCCGGACTCGATCCGGACCCGGCGGATCCGGTCAGCCGGGTACTCCTCAGGCCCAAGCGGCTGCTGGAGCCCCTCGCGACCGAGGACGCATAGCCCCGACCGAGGCGCGTAGTCGCGGCGGTAGGGCAAGTGGGCGGGAGGAGGGCGCAGTTGATGATCCGCAGCTGGATCGGCACGCGCCCCGCCGCCGTACTTCTCCTGCTGGTCGGCATCGCCCTGATCGACACCGGTGGCCTCTCCGCCACCGTCGCCCTCGCCGCGACCGCCGCCGCCGGTTCCGCGTTCGCCGTCTGCTGTCTCGTCGCCGCGCGCTGCGCGCCCCTCGTGCCGCCGACCCGGATCCGTACGGCCATCCGCGACCGCGACCGCCGTACGGCCTTCCTGCCGCAGCGTGATCCCGACGCCTCCGGCCGACCGCGGCCCAGGGCGCCCGGGCACGCCCTCCCGACGGCCACCGCGTAGGGCACACCGCACACCGCTCCACCGCACACCGCCCAGCTGACCCCGCGCGGGTCGTCATGCCGCCATGCACGTACATCGTCACCCGGCACGACGAGACCCACGGAGGGCTCACCCATGTCCGTTTTCGCCGATCTTGTCGGGCAGTTCGCCGAGCTGCTCGAACCGCTGCTGCACGCCTCCGCTGCCGCCGCCGCGATCGTTCTGCTCACCGCGTTCGTACGGCTCCTGCTCCACCCGCTGTCCCGGGCCGCCGCGCGCGGGCAGCGGGCCCGGGCCGCGCTCCAGCCGCGTGTCGCCGAGCTGCGGACGCGGTACCGGAAGGACCCGCAGCGGCTCCAGAAGGCCGTACTGGAACTGCACGCCGAGGAGAAGGTGTCGCCGCTCTCCGGGTGTCTGCCGACGCTGGTCCAGATGCCCGCGTTCTTCCTGCTCTACCGCCTGTTCTCCAGCACGACGATCGGCGGCGAGAGCAACGGCCTGCTGGCACACCGGCTGTTCGCCGCGCCGCTCGGCGCGCGGTGGGCCGATGCCCTCGCGGGCGGTGGGGTGTTCGGGGCGGCGGGAGTCGTGTACCTCGCGCTGTTCGCGCTCGTCGCCGCCGTCGCTACCTTCACCTGCGTCCGTACGGTCCGTACGGCGCGCAGAAACATCACCGACGGTCCGGCGGCGGCCGGGAGTGACGGGGTGCCGGGGCTCGGCGCGGCCGCCAAGGTGGCGCCGTTCCTGCCCTACTTCACCCTCGTCACCGTGGCCGTCGTCCCCCTGGCCGCCGCGCTCTACGTCGTCACCAGTACGACGTGGAGCGCGGTGGAGCGGGCGGTTCTCTTCCGCTGAGCACCCCTGTGACAGCCGGCAGTTGAGCCCCTACGACAGGAGGTCCGCCAGCCTGCGCCACTCCTCCAGTGGCAGGCCGTCGCGTGATCCGTCGCCCACCACCTGCAGCGCCACATGGTCGGCGCCCGCGTCGAGGAAGGCCTGGACGCGGGTGCGGACGCGGTCGTCGTCGCCCCAGGCGTACACGGCGTCGATGAGGCGGTCGCTGCCGTCGTCGGCCAGGTCGTCCTCCGTGAAGCCGAGGCGGAGGAAGTTGTTGGTGTAGTTGGGGAGCGCCAGGTACATGGCCAGGTGCGCGCGGGCGGCGGCGCGGGCGCGGGCCGGGTCGGTCTCCAGGACGACCTTGAACTCCGGGGCGAGCAGCGGGACTTCGCCCAGCACCTCGCGGGCCTCGGCCGTGTGCTCGGGGGTGACGAGATAGGGGATCGCGCCGGCCGCGCGGTCGGCGGACAGCTGGAGCATCTTCGGGCCGAGGGCCGCGAGGACCCGGCGGCCGGCGGGGACACCGGCCTCGTCCAGCGCGTCGAGGTAGGCGACCATGGCCGAGTACGGGCGCCGGTACTGCTCCGCGAGCTTGGCGTGGCTCGCGCCGAGGCCGAGGACGAAGCGGCCGGGGTGGGCGGCGTCCACCTCGGTGAAGGCCGCTGCGCTCGCGTCGGCGTCGTACTGCCAGATGCTCTGGATGCTCGTGCCGACCACCAGCCGTGAGGTGGCGTCGAGGAGGGGCGCGGCGTGCCGGGCCGCGCTGCTGCCGCCCAGCCAGGCGGCGCCGTAGCCCAGCTGCTCCAGCTCGGCGGCGGCCTCGGCCAGTTCGGTGCGCAGGGCCGGGTCCTCGGAGCGCAGACCGGCGCTCCAGACGCCGTACCGGCCGATGGCCTTCTTGAGGGTGTCCGGGGTGTCCTTCGGGGCGGTGCTCATGGGGGCGTTCCCTCCGGGTGGGTGTCGTTCCATGATCGCTGTGGCGTACGACAGGCCCAACCGGAGGGAGCCGCGGGTTAATCCCGTCGTGCGGCTGCCTGACCCAGGAACCGCTCCAGCGCCTCCGCCACCATGCGATGGTCCTGGAGCTGCGGGAGGCCCGAGACCGTGACCGAGCCGATCACGCCCACGTTCGCGACGGTGATCGGGAACGAGCCGCCGTGCGCCGCGTACGTGTCGGGGTCGAGGCGGGAGGACTCCTCGAACGACGTGCCCTTGGCGCGGAAGCGGGCGCCGACCAGGTAGGACGCGGAGCCGTAGCGCTCCACGACGCGGCGCTTGCGGGCGATCCAGGCGTCGTTGTCGGGCGTGGAGCCGGGCAGGGCTGCGTGGAAGAGCTGCTGGCCCGCACGGTGGATGTCGATGGCGACCGGTGCCTGGCGCTCGCGGGCCATCTCCACGAGGAGCGAGCCGAGGGCCCAGGCGTCGTCGTGCGTGAACCGCTCGAAGACCAGGCGCCGTTCCTGCGCCTCCAGGTCCTCGATGCCCGGGGTGTGCTCGGCGGCGGCCGGGGTGCTCTGGGGGTGGGTCACAGCGTCACCGTCACTCCGTCGCGCGCGGACACGCGGGCCGCTTCCAGTACGTCGAGGGCGGCGGCCGCCTCCAGGGCGGTCACCGGGTTGGGGCCCGCGCCGGTGAGGGCCTTGGCCACACCCTCGTAGTACGCCAGGTAGTCGCCCGGCAGCGTCGGTACGGCGTCGCCGCCGCCCGTGAGCGGGGACTCGCCGGCGCCGAGCCGGCCCCACAGGGTCTCGGGCTCCGCACCCCAGTGGGGGCCGGGGCGCAGACCCTCGCGCAGGGCGGCCTCCTGCGGGTCCAGGCCGTACTTCACATAGCCGGCCTCGGAGCCCAGCACCCGGAAGCGCGGGCCGAGCTGGGCCGTGGTCGCGGAGACGTAGAGGTGGGAGCGGACACCGCTCGCGTGCGTGAGGGCGATGAACGTGTCGTCGTCCGTCTCGGCGCCGGCGCGGCGGACGTCCGCCTCGGCGTACACGTGCGTGACCGGGCCGAACAGGACCAGCGCCTGGTCGACGACGTGGCTGCCCAGGTCGTACAGCAGCCCGCCGATCTCGGCGGGGTCGCCGGACTCGCGCCAGCCGCCCTTGAGCTGCGGACGCCAGCGCTCGAAGCGGGACTCGAAGCGCAGGGCGTCGCCCAGCCTGCCGTCGGCGATCAGCTGCCGCAGGGTCAGGAAGTCGTTGTCCCAGCGGCGGTTCTGGAAGACCGAGAGCAGCAGACCGCGCTCCTCGGCGAGGGCGGCCAGCTCACGGGCCTCGGCGGCCGTACCGGAGACCGGCTTGTCCACCACGACCGGCAGGCCCGCCTTGAGGGCGGCGGTGGCCAGCGGTACGTGGGTCCGGTTCGGGGACGCGATGACGATCAGGTCCAGCTCGCCGGCCCGGTCGAAGAGCTCGTCGGCGGTCGCGGCGATCCGGACGTCCGGGAACTCGGCGCGGGCCTGCTCCTGCCGCTCGGGGTTGGCGGTGACCACGGTGTCGAGGGTGAGGCCCTCGGTCGAGGCGATGAGCGGGGCGTGGAAGACGGAGCCCGCCAGGCCGTAGCCGATCAGGCCCACACGGAGGGGGGCGCCGGTGGTGCCGGTCGTACCAGTTGTCATGCGTCCCACTTTCGCAACGCTGTTGCCATAGTGCAAGTGTCGGCGACAATGGGGGTGTGAAGCAGGTGACGGGCGTGGAGGACGGCGGCGGGAGCGGTGGCCGGGCGGCGGGCATAAGGGGGCGTACGGTCCGCGGGGTCCGGGTGGCCGGGGCGGTCAGGTCATCCGGGGTGAATCTGCTGGGGCTGCGCAGCCACAACACCGCGCTCGTGCTCGACCTGCTGCGGACGGCCGGGGCCGAGGGGATCAGCCGGCTCGAACTCGCCGAGCGCACCGGTCTGACCCCGCAGGCGGTCAGCAAGATCACCGCGCGGTTGCGCGAGGAGGGCCTCGCCGCGGAGGCCGGACGGCGCGCGTCCACGGGCGGCAAGCCGCGGACCGTGCTGCGGCTGGTGCCGGAGGCGGGGCACGCGGTGGGCGTGCACCTGGACCGGGACGAGCTGCGGGCGGTCCTGGTCGACCTCGACGGGACGGTCGTACGCGAGAGCCGGACCCCGGTCCATCTGGGCGGCGGGGGAGCGGAGGCGGTCGTCGAGGCGACGGCCCGGCAGATCGAGGAACTGCTCGCTGAGCCGGCCGTCCCCGTGCTCGGGGTCGGCGTCGCGCTGCCCGGACCCCTCGACCACACACGCGGCATCCTGCACCGCGTCACCGGCTTCCCCGAGTGGGACGGCTTCCCGCTGCGGGACGCGCTGGGCCGGCGGCTGGGGCTGCCCGTGGTCGTCGACAAGGACACCAATGCGGCCGCGTTGGGGCTTGCGGTTTCGGGGGCGGGGGCGAGGGTTGTGGGGGCGGGGTCCTCGGAAGTGGTGCCTGCGGAAGCGGGGGTTGGCGGATCGGGGGGTGTGGACGCGGGAGCCGGGGCCGAGACCGAGTCCGGCGGGGCCGGCGGTTCCGGTGTCCGGGGTGGCGGCGGGGGATCGTTCGCGTATCTGCATCTCGGTACGGGGCTCGGCGCGGGCCTGGTCATCGGCGGGAACGTGCACCGCGGGGCGCGGACCGGGGCCGGCGAGTTCGGGCACCAGGTCATCCAGCTCGACGGGCCGGTGTGCGAGTGCGGGAACCAGGGGTGCATCGAGGCACTGTGCCTCGCGGCCGTGGAGCGCGGGGACGTGGGAGAGGCGGCGCGGGTGCTCGGCGCGGGAGCGGCGAACCTGGTCGGGCTCCTCGACATAGACCTCGTCCTGCTGGGCGGCCGTACGGTCGACGCCGCGCCGGAGGAGTTCGTGCGCGGTGTCGCCGCCGTACTCGACGCACGCGCCCGGCGTGAGGGGGCGCCCAGCGGGGCGGTCCCGGTGCGGGTCGCCTCCGGCGGGGCTCGGGGGGTGGCGGAGGGAGCGGCTCAGTTGGTGCTGGGGTCGTTGTTCGGGCGGGGGGATGTGTGAGGCGGGGGCGGGGGAGGGTGAGCGACCAAGAGAACTCACCTCCGATCGAGCGGAGTTGGGCCGCCGATCGAGGCACCGTCTCGGCGCGGCTCCCCCGACCGCTCAACCCCCGCACCAGACTTCCGTGTTCATGCGACTGTGCACGCCCCTGTCCCTCTGCCTTGCCGCAGCCGCCGTCCTCCTCCCGCTGCCCCCGGCCATCGCGCACGCGGCGGCGAGTCCCGCCTGCGCCGGGTCCGACGGGCGCTCCTTCCCCCTCGCCACCCGCATCCACGGCGGCCCCGACACGTACGAGGCCGGCGGCGGATACGGCACCTGGTACATCGACCTCGCCAACACCGGCGGCGGCACCTGCACCGACGTCCACCCGGTCCTCGTCCTCGTCGACGACCTCCGCGTCCTCCAGGCGTCCCAGCCGCGGCTGGAGTTCTACGACGGGGCGCGGGCGTACCCCGTCCCGTTCGTGGCCACCGACGAGGACGAGCTGGTCGGGGCGTTCGACGGGGGCTTACCGGGGTTCACGGTCGGGCCCGGCAAGACCGTCACCGTGAAGGTGCGGCTCGCGATCGCCGCCGGCGCGGTGACGGACACGGTCACCGCGAACGCGGCCGTCGTGCAGCGGCACGGCGACGACGGTGACTGGATCGGGCAGTCCGACGACTACCGGTTCGGAATCACCGGTGGCGGTGCCGGTGCCGGTGTGGCGGCGACGCCCACGCGGCCCACCAGCAGCTCGGGCCCGGCCTCCCCCGCCGTCACCCCCGGCCCGTCGGCCAGTGCCGACCCCGGCGGCCTCTCCTTCGCCGACCAGCTCGCCCGTACCGGCCTCGTCATCCGCCTCCTCGCCCTGACCTCCGTCGTCTTCCTGCTCACCGGAACCACCGCGATGCTGCTGGCGCGCAGGCGCCGCTGACCCGGCGCCGGTCGGCCCGCGCCGTCAGACGAGGTCGACGAGGTCGGCGATGGAGTCCACCACCTTGGTCGGCCGGTACGGGTAGCGGTCGAGGTCGGCCTTGTTCGTGAGGCCGGTGAGGACGAGGAAGGTCTCCATGCCGGCCTCCAGACCGGCCAGGACGTCGGTGTCCATCCGGTCGCCGATCATCGCGCTCGTCTCGGAGTGCGCGCCGATGGTGTTCAGCGCGGTGCGCATCATCAGGGGATTGGGCTTGCCGACGAAGTACGGCTCCTTGCCCGTGGCCTTGGTGATCAGCGCGGCGACGGATCCGGTCGCCGGGAGCGCGCCCTCGGGGGAGGGGCCGGTGTTGTCGGGGTTGGTGGCGATGAACCGGGCGCCGTTGTTGATCAGCCGGATCGCCTTGGTCAGCGCCTCGAAGGAGTACGTCCGCGTCTCGCCGAGGACCACGAAGTCGGGGTCCTGGTCGCTCAGCACGTACCCGACGTCGTGCAGTGCCGTGGTCAGACCCGCCTCGCCGATCACATAGGCCGTGCCGCCGGGGTGCTGGCTGTCCAGGAACTTGGCGGTGGCCAGGGCGGAGGTCCAGATGTTCTCGACCGGCACGTCGAGGCCGATCCGGTTCAGCCGGGCGTGCAGATCGCGCGCGGTGTACATCGAGTTGTTGGTGAGTACGAGGAACGGGCGGTCCGACTCACGCAGTTTCTTGATGAAGGCCTCCGCGCCGGGCACGGGGATGCCCTCGTGCATCAGCACCCCGTCCATGTCGGTGAGCCACGATTCGATGGGCCTGCGTTCTGTCATGCGTACGGACTCCCGCTCTGCGCGAACGTGTGAGACGACCATGCTAGGCAGCCCTACGCCGGTGGTGACGGACGAACCCGGGATCCGGGGATCTCCGGCTCCGCGTTCCGTACCGGGTGCGGGTCCCCTTGGATGTTCCGTATCCGTCCCCGAATGGAGTAATCACCGCCGTCGCCGGATGCGGGCTTCCGGTGGGCGGGGGAGCCTCCAGTTATCTGGAGGTTTCACGATGGGCTCAATACGCCTCACTCTCTGCACAGGCCTGCTGACCGCCGTCGCACTGTCCCCGACCGCCGCCCTCGCGGCGGACGGCGGCGGAGTCTCCGTACCTCCGTCGGGGCCGCTCGCTCCGGTCCAGGGCGCCGATGTCGCCCTGTGGACGGACGCCTTCGCGGCCTACGGCGACCTCACCGGACAGGCGACCGAACAGACCAACCAGACCGCACAAACCAACCAGTCCAACCAGGCCGACCAATCCAACAAGTCCAACCAACCCAACAAGTCCAATCAGTCCAACCCGACCGACCAGCAGTCGGACCACGACAAGGGCGACGACGACTCCGGCCGCCAGTCGGACCACGGCGACAAGCAGGAGCAGCAGTCCGGCCGCGGCGACTCCTCGGACCACGACCAGCAGTCCTCGGGCCATGGCACGTCGGACGAGGCCGCGGACGACCAGGGCGACAAGTCGGACCAGCAGTCCTCCGGCGGCCGGCAGCCCGGCACCGGGCCCTCCGACGCACCGTCCAAGCCCTCGGGCGCCGCGTCGCCCACCGCTCCCGTGCCCGCGGGCGGCGGCGGCACCGCGCACCTCGCCTCCGAGGACGCCGCCCGCTCCGCCGGGCCCGGTACCGCCCAGACGGTCACCGGCCTGCTGCTGGCCGGGCTCGCCGCGGTCGCCGTCGGGCTGCGCACGGCCCGCCGCGGCCGCGGGTCCGCCTGAGAGCGCGGGTCACGATGTCCGAAGGAGAACGGGCCGCCGGGGCCGGGCGGCTGCTGACCGGCGTGACCTGGGCGATGCTGCTGCTCGGGCTGTGGCTGTGGGGACGCGAGGTCACCGACGTACCGCCGGGGATGACCGGGCCGACGACGGGTGACATGGCGGCGGTCGGGCGCCCCGACGGGGCGGGACTGCCGCCCGACGCCGAGCCGCTCGGCAGCGCGCTGCCGCAGCGCCTCGACATCCCCGAGCTGGGCGTGAGGGCGCCGGTCGTCGCCCGCGGGCTGGACGCGCAGGGGGCGGTCGACCCGCCCCCGTTCGACCGGCCCGGGGTGGTCGGCTGGTACTCGGGCGGGGTGAAACCCGGGGCCGCGGGGACCGCGGTGATGGTGGGACACGTGGACACCGAGGCCGCGCCCGCCGTCTTCTACAAGGTCAGCACGATGCACACCGGCGAGACGGTCCGTGTCACCCGTGACGACGGCCGGGTCGCCGAGTTCACCGTGGACGACGTCCGGGTGCTGCCGCGCGACCACTTCGACGCTCAACAGGCCTACGGGGACGGCCAGTCGAGCCGGGCCGAGCTGCGGCTGATCACCTGCGGCGGCGCCTACGACGAGGCGCGCCACAGCTACACGGCGAACGTGGTCGTCTCGGCGTACCTCACGAGGACCACCGGTTCATGAGGACCGCCGGCTCATGAGGGCCACCGGCCATGAGCCAGCTTCCACCGAGCTGCCCCTGACCTGACCTGACCTGATCTGACCTGACCTGGCCCGGTCGACGACCTGCTCCCCCCGAAGCCGCCGACCGGGCTGGTCCTCGACCGCGCGGCGCGCGCTCGGGCTGCGGGATTGACTTGCACCTCGGGCTGAAGCCCGAGGATTCTGGCCTTCCGTTCCGTTCCCGTGCCGCTACGCGGCACGGGCTTGGGTCGGGAATCCGTGGCTTCCTGTTTCTTCGCGCTGTGCCAGAGCGAGTTCTGGTCTCATCGGCGCTCCGCAGGCCGATACCGCCAGTCCGGCGGCCGTCTTCACGTTGATCGCGGCATTGATGTCCCGGTCGTGGACCGCGCCGCAGGCGGCGCACGTCCACTCCCGGACATCGAGGGGCTTGGGTCCGTCTGGTAGGCACTGTGCTTTCGTGATGCACGTTCATTTGGTCTTCGTGACCAAGTTCCGGCACGGAGTGTTCACCGATGCCCACTTGAGGCCGTCTGCGCCAAGAGTTCCCCGACCTGGTACGCCACTACTGGCGGGCCAACAAGCTGTGGTCCGGCTCCTACTTCGCCGGAACCGTCGGCGGCGCCCCGCTCACCGTGGTCAAGCAGTACATCGAACAGCAGAACCGGCCGGTGTGAGCACCGCCCGGCTCCGCCGGGACCAGCCCTCGCGACACTCCGGACCGCAGACGAAGAACTGCGGTGTCCGGCTCCGCCGGACCTGAATCCGCGACGCTCCGCGTCGCCACCATCAGATTCGCTTCACCCCCGGCGTGAACGCCGGGGCACTGCGAATGAATCCCGGTAGCCGGCGATCGGCGCGGGAGGTCTGGAGGCCACGGTGGGTGAACGTGCCGCACCTGGTGAACGGCTGCACGCCGACAACGGCTTCCCCCCCCAACTTCCTTGAATGCGCGGCAACTTGGACAACAGGGGTTCTACGCTGCCGAGCATGATCGCAAGACGCGAAACGCGGGGTTTACCGGTCATATGCGTTCAATATGCCGCTTGCGGGGGTGTGCGAATCGGCCGTGTCGGTGCTTGACAAGGGGTGTGCGCCATGCGAAAAGGCCCCCCACTGAAGTGGAAGGCCTTCCGGTCTGTGCGCCGCCAGGGACTCGAACCCCGGACCCGCTGATTAAGAGTCAGCTGCTCTAACCAACTGAGCTAGCGGCGCCTGCTGACGAAGAGAACTCTACCTGACCTGCGAGGGTGCTCCCGACCATCGCCCGGTCGGCCGCATGCGGCCGGATCGGGGCCGTACATCATTCGGACCGTCAACATGCGCGTGCGGAAGACAGTTGAGAAACTGATCAACGTGCACAGATGTGGGCATTTCATCCGGAAAACGGCCCGGAATGTGAGGGGAATCGCATGACGACTCCGGTCTTCGAGGACGTCGATCCCGTGAGCGACTGCGACTGCCCCGGATGCGTTCACTGGCGGCAGGTGGGCTCGCGCGCCCTGCCCGCCCGCTTCGGCGGCCACCCGGCGGCCCGGCGGGCCCTCGTCGTGGCCGCCGCCACCTCGGCCGCCCTCGCCGCGAGCCAGGCGGTCCCCGCCGTCGCCGCTCCCGCCCCGCAGCGGCCCGGTGTCCCCGCGGACGGTGAGCCCGACACCCCCCAGGGCAAGCGCGCCCCGCTGCACGGCCCCGGCGGCAAGCCCGCCGCACCGGCGAAGCTGCCCGCGGCCACCCGGACGGAGATCATCAACCGGGCCAAGACCTGGGTCACCGCGAAGGTGCCGTACAGCATGACCACGTACTGGACCGACGGCTACCGGCAGGACTGCTCCGGCTTCGTCTCGATGGCCTGGGGGCTGCCGGGCAACGAGTGGACCGGCAGCCTCGGCGGCTTCGGGGTGAAGATCAAGAAGGACGAGCTGGAGCCCGGCGACATGCTGCTCTTCCACAACCCCGACAACCCCGAGAAGGGCTCGCACGTCGTCATCTTCGGCGGCTGGACCGACTACACGCACACCTACTACACCGCCTACGAGCAGACACCCCCGAACGCCCGCCGCCAGTCCACGCCATATGCCTACTGGAGCAACTCCAGCCGGTACGTCCCCTACCGGTACAAGGGCGTGACCCCCACCACGTCGGGCGCCGAACCGGCCGCCGCGATCAAGGCGGGCCCGTTCCCGGGGGCGTCGTACTTCGGTCCGGGGGCGAACAACAAGTACGTCACGCAGCTCGGCCAGATGCTGGTCGCCCGCGGTGCCGCAGCCTTCTACACCCAGGGCCCCGGACCGCGCTGGTCGGACGCGGACCGGCGGGCGACCCAGGCGTTCCAGCAGGCCCAGGGGTGGACGGGGGCGGCCGCGGACGGTCTGCCGGGGCCGCGGACCTGGGAGCTGCTGGCGTCGGGCCAGGGCAAGAGCATCGCCCCGGCGAAGGCGGGCTCGTCCGCGCCCGCCCCGGACAAGCCCGCGGAGCCCGGACCCGCCTCGCACGGCGTCCCCGGCTATCCCGGCCGCGCCATGTTCCGGCCGGGCGCGGACAACAAGTACGTCACCCTGCTCGGCAGACAGCTGGTGGCGAAGGGCTTCGGCTCCTTCTACACCGACGGCCCGGGGCCGCGCTGGGGCGACGCGGACCGGCGGGCGGTCGAGGCCTTCCAGCGCGCACAGGGCTGGCGGGGCGGAGCGGCGGACGGCTATCCGGGCCCGGAGACCTGGAGGCGCCTGTTCGCTTGACGTCCCCCCGACCCCCTTCTTTCTCACTTCTCACCGTTCATGACGCATCTGGCGCGGAGGCTGGAGGCACCCATGAGTACGACCACGTCACACACGCCCGAGTCGGACGGACCGGTCGAGGGGCCGCTCCGTCCGCACGGCCGGCTGATCCACAACGAGGCGACCACCGAGATCCCCGTCCATCTGCTGTTCCGCGACGACCCCGCGCCGGTGTCGGTGCCGCTGAAGCCCGCCGTGGTGGGCCGCCGGCAGGGGACCGGCGAGCAGCCGCGTCTCAGATCCCCGATTCCGTCGAAGGCACGGCCCGCGGCGCAGGTCGACCCCGACCTGGCCGAGTGCCCGGCCGGGGTGCTGCCCGGGATGGCCGGGGTCTGCGCCGGGGTGGGCGGGGTGGCCGGATGTGTGGCCGCCTCCTGGTGGGCGGGCGTGCTGCCGCGGCTCGCCGAGCAGGCGCTCGGGCTGCCCGCGCTGGCGGGCGCCGGGCTCGGTCCGGCCCAGTGGGCGGCGTACGCGGGGGCCGGGGCACTCGGGCTGCTCGGCTTCGGCGGGCTGCTGCGGGGGCGTACCGGACGGGCCTGGGTGCTCGGGATGTTCGGCCGCTACCGGGGGACGGTCCGGCGCACCGGCCTGCTGTGGGTCAACCCGCTGCTGCGCCGGCGGCGGGTGGACGTACGGCTGCGGCACTGGCGCAGCGAGCCGATGCCGGCGGCCGACGGCAGCGGGGTCGCGCTGCGGGCGGTGGTGCTCGTGGTGTGGCGGGTGCGGGACACGGCGCGGGCTGTGCTCGGGGTCGAGGACCACGAGACGTATCTGCGCGAGTGTGTGGAGGCGGCGCTCGCGCGGGTGCCGGTGGAGATGCCGGGCGGGACCCGGGGCGCCATGGAGTCGGCCGGGGACGCACTGACCCGCCTGGTGTCCGCGGACGCCGCGCCCGTGGGCCTAGAGGTGTTCTCGGTGCGGCCGGTGTGCGTCGAGTACGCCCCCGAGGTCGCCGCCGCCATGCACCGGCGCCGCATCGCCGCGCTGGACGCCCAGCAGCGCTCCAGCATGCTGACCTCCGTGGTGGACTCGGTGGAGGACACGGTGACCCGGCTGACCATGCGCGGCCTGGTCGAACTCGACGACTACGAGCGGAAGGTCCTGGTGAGGGACCTGACGGTGGCGTTCTGCTCGGGGCGGGGGGAGCCGGTCGCGTGACGGGTGGTGGCCCCATGGCCCCACGCGAAGAAGCCCCTCACCGAGGTGAGGGGCTTCTCTTCTGTGCGCCGCCAGGGACTCGAACCCCGGACCCGCTGATTAAGAGTCAGCTGCTCTAACCAACTGAGCTAGCGGCGCATGACTCTCGCCTTCCGCGCTTCGCGGTTGGCGACGAAGAAAATACTACCCGGTCCCGAGGGGTGCTGGTGACCACGCCGGTGATCACCATTGACCCGCGGCCACAGGCCGGGCTACAGGGCGAGGCTACAGGGCGAGGGACAGCAGGACCGGGCCCGCGTTGCGGTTGAGGGTGTCGGCGGCCTGGCGCAGCCGGTGGGCGTGCTCCACGGGGAGCGACAGCGCCAGGCAGCCCACCGCGGATCCGGCCGTGATCGGGACCGCCGCGCACACCGTGCCGATCGCGTACTCCTGGAGGTCCAGGACGGGCACGGTCGGCGGCTGGGACTCCAGCCGGGACAGCAGGAGCTTGTCACTCGTGATGGTGCGCGAGGTGAGGCGGGGCATCTTGTGCCGGGAGAGGTGGTCGCGGCGGCCGTTGTGGTCGAGCTGGGTGAGCAGGCTCTTGCCGATGGCCGTGGCGTGGGCGGAGCAGCGGAAGTCGACCCACTCGTTGACCACCGGCGTGGCCGGGCTGTCGGCGTACTGGGGGATCTTGACCTCCCCGTCGACGTACCAGCTGAGGTAGACCGCCGCGCCGACCGAGTCGCGCAGCCGGCCGAGGCTGAGCTGGAGCCGGTCGCGCAGGGTCTGCTCGCGGTCCTGCGCGGAGCCGAGGCGGCGCAGGGTCTCCCCGGTGACGTACGCACCGCCGGCGATCTGCTCGACGTACCCCTCGCGGCACAGCATGCGCAGCAGGACGGTCAGGCGGTCGGGGCGCATGCCGGTCCGGCGGACCAGCTCGGCGTCGGTGACGCCGACGGAGCGGCGTGCCACCGTCTCCAGGACGCGCAGGGCGTCCTGCGTCGAGTGGTACGGGGCGGTCGACTGGTGCTTCAGCGCCACGGTGGTCCCCCTGCGCTCGCTGTCCGGTCCGCACGATCCGGAGGGCGGATCGATGTCCACGATAACCGGCAAGAGGCCGGTGCGGAGAGGGTGTTGGCGAGATCGTGGCCCCCCTCAACTGGGACGCAGACACAGAGGCATATGCCCGAGTCATGCCCTGCACGCGCGACCTCGGGTGTTCGCACACACACGATCCGTCATCGAGCCGTCGCCCCGGAAATGTCGCCGAGCCGCCCCGTGGGCGTGCACATGGCGCCGCGCCACGCGCATCACTGCGCGGGCCACCCCTCGCGCGCACGGCGACGGGCCACCCCTCGCGCGCACGGCGAGCGCTCTCGGGTCACCGCGTCGCGCAGGCCTCGCGTGGCCGGCGCGGGCCGTGTACCTCGCGGGCCGGGACTCGTCCCGCATTGCCCGACCGTGCGCGGCGCCGCGCCACGGAATCACCGTGCGGCGCATGCCTCGCGCGCACGGCGAGCGCTCTCGGGTCACCGCGCCGCGCAGGCCGCCCATCCCGCCGCGCCCGCCTCACCCGGCCCCGCGGGCACCCGCGCCACGCGACCCGCACGAGGCGGCGCCGCGCATCTCCTGGCGCCGCCCCCGGAAAAACTCCGCGCCGCTCACAGCACCGCGCCGAGGAACTCCCGGGTCCGTTCGTGTTCCGGTTCGGTGAACATCTTTTCCGGTGAGCCCGCCTCGATGATGCGGCCGGCGTCGAACATGAGGACCTGGTCGGAGATGTCCCGGGCGAAGTTCATCTCGTGGGTGACGCAGAGCATCGTGATGTCGGTGCTCCGGGCGATGTCGCGCAGCAGGTCCAGGACGCCCGCGACCAGCTCGGGGTCGAGCGCGGAGGTCACCTCGTCGAGCAGCAGCACCTGCGGGCGCATCGCCAGCGCCCGGGCGATGGCCACCCGCTGCTGCTGGCCGCCGGACAGCTGGGTCGGCCGCTTGTCGCACTGGTCGGTCAGCCCGACGAGTTCCAGCAGGTCGCGGGCGCGCGCCTCGGCCTCGTCCTTCGGCATGCCGAGCACGGTGACCGGGGCCTCGGTGATGTTCCTGAGCACCGACATGTTCGGGAACAGGTTGAACTGCTGGAACACCATCCCGATCTTCTTGCGGACCTCGCGGACCTGCTTCTCGGGCGCCGGGAACAGCTGCTGCCCGTCGACGGTGATCGTGCCCTCGTCCGGCTGGGTCAGCGTCATCAGCAGCCGCAGGATCGTGGTCTTGCCGGAGCCGGACGGGCCGATCAGCGTGACGTGCCGGCCCGCCTGCACGGACAGGTCGAGCCCGTCGAGGACCGTGTGGTCCCCGAACCGCTTCGTCACCCCCTCCAGGCGGACCAGTTCGGACGGACGGGCGCCGGCGTCGGCCGGCTGGTCATGGGTCTCAACGGACAAGGCGACGCTCCAGGGTGCGCAGAAGAAGGGAGGCCAGGGCGGAGATGACGATGAAGGCCACGCCGATCACCGTCACCGGCTCGGTGAACTGGAAGTGCTGCTGCGAGAACAGCCGCGCCTCGCCGAGCATCTCCAGGACGGTGATGGTCATCAGGACGGGCGTGTCCTTGAGCATCGCGATCACGTAGTTGCCGAGCGGCGGCACGACCCGGCGGATCGCCTGCGGCAGGATCACCGCGGTCCAGGTGCAGCGCACCGGCAGGCTCAGCGCGGTCGCGGCCTCCCACTGACCGGTGGGCACCGCCTCGATGCCGGCCCGGTAGACCTGCATGGTGTACGTCGAGTAGTGCAGCCCGATCGCGAAGACACCGGTGGTCAGCGCCGAGAACGTCAGTCCCCACTCCGGCAGCACGTAGAAGAGGAAGAACAGCTGCACCAGCAGCGGGGTGTTGCGGACGAACTCCGTCACCGTCCCCACCGGCCAGCGCACCCACCGGCTCGGCAGACGCATCAGCAGCGTCCACACCAGCCCCAGCACGAAGGCGATCAGCGAACCCAGCGCCAGCGCCTTCAGGGTGACGAGCAGACCGTCCCAGAAGTACGGCATGAACTCGCCGACGGCATTCCAGTCCCACTTCACGCGACACCACCACCCGCGGCGCTCACGCCGGTCGTCTGCGCCCGCTTGGCGGCACGCGCCTCCGTCTCGGTACCGGGGCTCTTGCCGACCCCGGCCTTCAGCCGCTCCTCCAGCCGCCGCATCAGCCGCGTGATCAGGAACGCGATGACGAAGTAGATCAGCAGGACGTACGAGTAGATCGCCGCGCTCTGCTGGAGCGCCAGCCGCACGAGGTTGGCGCTGAACGCCAGGTCACCCATGCCCATGACCGACACCAGCGCCGTGCCCTTGAGCAGCTCGACCAGCAGGTTGCAGAAGGACGGGATCATCTCCGGCACCGCCTGCGGCAGCAGGATCAGCCGCAGCCGCTGCCAGGGCGTGAAGCCGAGCGCGATGCCGCCCTCCTTCTGCGCCGGGTCGACCGCGTTCAGGGCGCCGCGCACGATCTCCGAGCCGTACGCCCCGTAGGTCAGGCCGAGCGAGAGGGTGCCCGCCCACAGCGGGACCAGCTGCCAGCCGAAGGCGAGCGGCAGCACGAAGAACACCCAGAAGATCATCACCAACGCAGAGGTGCCGCGGAACACCTCCGTGTAGAGCGCGGCGAGGAAGCGCACGATCCGCAGCCGGTTGGTGCGCGCGACACCGATGGCGAAGGCGACCGCCGTGGCCAGCAGCCCGCTGAACACGAGCAGCTGGACGGTGGTCCAGACTCCTTCGAGTACGAGTTTCCACAGGCCCGAGGTCATCCGCCGCACAGCTCCTTCGCGGTGAGGTCGGTCATCTCGGCCTTGGTGAAGCCGAACGGCCGCAGGATCCGGAACAGCTCGCCGCTCGCCTTGAGCCCCCGCAGCTCCTTGTTGAAGGCGTCACGCAGCTTCGTCTCGCCGGGGCGGAAGGCGAACGCGCCCCCGTCGACGTGCCGTTCGCCGTCGACGAGCGGGGCGAAGGGCCGGGTGGACTCGGCCTTGGCGGAGTGCTTGACCACCTCACGGGTGGTCAGGGCGGTACCGGCGAACACGTCGACGCGCCCCGCCTCGACCGCGTTCAGTCCGGCGACCTGGTCCGGGACGATCAGGATGTCGCTCTCCTTGTACCCCGCGTCGACGGCGTACTGGATCTCGGCGAACCCGGTCCCGGTGGCGAACCTGGCCTTCTTCTCCACGACGTCCTTGTAGTCGTGCAGGCCCTTCGGATTGCCCTTGCGCACGATGAACGCGTCGAGCATCTGGTAGTCCGGGTCCGAGAAGATGACCTGCTCGCAGCGCTCGGGGTTCACGTACATCCCGGCGGCCACGACGTCGAACTGCTGGGAGTTCAGACCGGGTATGAGGGAGCCGAACTCCGTGGGTACCGGCTGCACCCGGTCCACCCCGAGGCGCTTGAAGACGACTTTGGCCAACTCCGGTGCTTCGCCGGTCAGTTGGCCATCCTTGTCGATATAGCCGAAGGGTATCTCTCCCGCGATCCCGAGCCGCACGACGCCCTGGGCGCGCAGCCGGTCGAGGAGTTCACCGCCGTTCGTGCTCGACGCGGTCGCCACGCGCGAGCAGCCGCTCGCGCCGAGTGCCCCGAGCGTCCCGAGCGCCAGGGCGCCCGTGAGCACGGAGCGCCGAGTGCGTCTGGACGCGTGACCGGATGTGCCTGTGCCGTTCCCATGTGGTGGAGCCATGGCCGCGCGGCTACCCGGGAGCACTCGACTTATGCACCATGGATTGCATGACGGATTCACGGAAGGATTCCCAGGCCGCCCGCTACATCGAAGTCTCGCTGGTCAAAAGGTCAGTTCACTGCACGGCACGGCTGCTGGACGACCGTGCTCCGCGCACCTGCGCCGCCGTGTGGGACGCCCTGCCGCTGAGTGGCGACGTCTACCACGCCAAGTACGCCCGCAACGAGATCTACGCTCTTTTCCCGCCATTCGCCGACGCCGAGCCGCCCCTGGAGAACCCGACGGTCACTCCGATCCCGGGCGACCTCTGCTACTTCTCCTTCGCCGGCACGGAACTGGGCACGCGCGCCTACGGATACGACCGCGAGGTGGGCCCCCAGGCCACCGTGGTGGACCTCGCCCTGTTCTACGAGCGCAACAACCTGCTCCTCAACGGCGACGTGGGCTGGGTGCCCGGCATCGTCTGGGGTCAGGTGGTCGACGGCCTCGACCGGATGGCCGAGGCCTGCAACGACCTGTGGCGGTCCGGGGCGGAGGGGGAGACGCTCAGCTTCCGCCGGGCGTGACGGCTGGAGCGGGGCCGGCGGCCGACGCCGCCCCCGCCTCGTACAGGGCGTGCGCGGCGCGCAGCACCAGGTCGTCGCGGTGCCGGGCGGCCACGATCTGCAGCCCCACCGGCAGCCCGGCGCCGTCCACGCCCACCGGCACGCTCGCGGCCGGCTGCTGGGTGAGGTTGAAGGGGTAGGTGAACGGCGTCCACCCCGTCCAGCGCCGGTACGGCGAGCCCTTGGGCACCTCGGCGCCCGCCTCGAACGCCGTGATCGGCACGGTCGGGGTCACCAGCAGGTCGTACGACTCGTGGAAGCGGCCCATGCGGCGGCCGAGGTCCATGCGCACGTCCACCGCGGCCAGATAGTCCAGCGCGCTGAAGCGGGCCCCGAGGCCGGTGATCTCGCGCAGCCCGGGGTCGAGCAGCTGCCGCTGCTGCGGCGCGAGCCGCTGGACGGTGCGGGCCGCGCCGCTGAACCACAGGGTGTGGAAGGCATCCAGCGGCTCGGCGAAGTCGGGGTCGGCCTCCTCCACGTACGCGCCGAGGTCCGCCAGCCTCGCCACCGCCCGCCGTACCGCCGCCGCGACCGCCGGCTGCACGGCCACCTGGCCGCCCAGGGACGGCGAGTACGCCACCCGCAGCCCGTGCACCCCGCCGCCGAGCCCCGCCGTGAACGACTCCGGCGCCGGACCCAGCGCCGACCAGTCGCGGGCATCGGGGGCGGCGATGACGTCCATCATCAGCGCCGCGTCGGCCGCGTCCCGCGTCATCGGGCCCACGTGCGCCAGCGTCCCGAAGGCGCTCGCCGGGTACAGCGGCACCCTGCCGTACGTCGGCTTCAGCCCGAAGATTCCGCAGAACGACGCCGGGATGCGCACGCTCCCGCCGCCGTCCGTGCCCAGCGACAGCGGGCCCGCACCCAGCGCCACCGCGGCCGCGCCGCCGCCGCTGGAGCCGCCGGAGGTGCGGGTGGTGTCGTACGGGTTGCGGGTCACGCCGGACAGAGGCGAGTCGGTGACGCCCTTCCAGCCGAACTCCGGGGTGGTCGTCTTGCCGAGGAAGACGGCGCCGTGCTCGCGCAGCCGGGCGACCGACGGCGCGTCCTCGTCCCAGACGCCGTGCGGGTCGACCGTCTCGGAGCCGCGCAGCGTCGGATGGCCGCGCAGCAGCAGGATGTCCTTCACCGTGACCGGGACGCCGTCCAGCAGCCCGCACGGCTCACCGCGCCGCCAGCGCTCCGCCGACTCCTCGGCCTGTCCGAGCGCATCCCGCTCCATGAGCCGGACGAAGGCGTTCACCTCCAGCTGGATCCGCCGGGCCCGCTCCAGCGCCGCGCGGGTCGCCTCCACGGGGCCGAACTCGCCCTTGCGGTAGCCGTCGAGGAGTTGTCCGGCGGTGAGGTCGGTGAGCTCCATGCAGCGCATCCCTCCGGGGATCGGATCAGTGACCGGGCACGTAGCCGCGTTCCTTGTCGACCACGTTCACCAGGGGTCTTCCCGCGGCCCACCCCTCGTACAACTCAACGAACTGCGCGGCCAGTTCGTCGCGCCAGCCGATCGTGTCGCCGCTCATGTGCGGGGAGACGATCAGGCCCGGCAGCTCCCACAGCGGGCTGGCGGGGCTGAGCGGCTCGTCGGTGAACACGTCCAGCGCCGCGCCCGCGATCCACCGCCTGGCCAGCGCCTCGGCGAGCGCCTCCTCGACGACCAGCTGGCCCCGGCCGATGTTGACGAAGTGCGCCGAGGGCTGCATCACGCCGAAGCGGCGCGCGTCGAACATGCCGGCCGTCTGCTCCGTCAGCGGGGCCGCCGCGATCACCCAGTCGGCGCGGGACAGCAGGCGGTCCAGGTCGTCGGGGCCGTGGACGCCGGTGCGCGGGGTGCGGCCGACGAGCGCCGTCGTCACGTCGAGCGCCTTCAGGGTGCGGGCGATGGCGCGGCCGATGGGCCCCGAGCCGATCACGCACGCGCGCGTGCCGGCCAGCCGCCGGCTCTCGCGGTGCCGCCAGGTGCGCTCGCGCTGGAGGTCCAGGGTGCGCGGCAGGTCCTTGGCGAGCGCGAGGACCAGGGCGGCGACGTACTCGGCGATGGGCTGCTCGAAGACGCCGCGAGCGTTGGTCACCACCGTGTCCGAGGCGGCCAGCTCCGGGCACATCAGATGCTCCACGCCGGCACTCGCCGTGTGCACCCAGCGCGGGCGCGGGCCCTCGCCCGGCCAGGCCTCGCGAACGGCGCGGGAGGTGAAGTCCCAGACGAGCAGGACGTCGGCCTCCGGGAGCCGCTCGGCGAGTCCCGCCTCGTCCGTGTGCACGATGCGGGCGCGGCCGGTGAGGCGCCCGAGGCGGGGGAGGGGCTCGGCGTCGAGGACGAGAAGGGTCGGGAGGTCGGACGGGGCGGCGGGTGTCGGCAAGCCGTTTTCTCCGGTTTCCGGACGGGACTGCGACGGTGGGAGGACTGCGGGAGTCGGGGCCGAGGGGGGCGAAGGAGAGCCGAGGGGCGCGTGTGTCAAGAGGTGCGGCGGGGTGTCGGGGGGCTCGTGGAGGGATTCGAGGGTTGTTCGGGAAGCGCCTGACATGCACGGATTGACCACGCTCGCACCCGAACCTACCTTCGTCAACACGGGTGTACTCGCTATCCGTTGTCCCCTGGTTTTGCGTCGCGGTTCGCTGCGGTTCGCTGTCGCTGAATTTCGTCGTCGTCATTCGTCGTGAGGCCGGTGCCTGCCATGGACGTCTCGTTTCTCGGTGGACCTCGCGCGCAGCGGGGTGTAGGGGTGGTCGCCCCGTTCGACTTCGCGCTGGATCGGGAGCTGTGGCGCTGGGTACCCGACGATGTGTCGCTCCATCTGACGCGGACGCCGTACGTACCGGTCGAGGTCGGCCTGGACCTGGCCCGGCTGGTCAGCGAGCACGAGACGCTGGGCGAGGCCGTGCGGGCGCTGACCGCGGTGGCGCCCGAGGTCGTCGCGTACGCCTGCACGTCCGGGAGCTTCGTCGGCGGGATCGCCGGGGAGCGGGCGATGGGCGCGGCGATGACCCGGGCGGGCGACGTGCCCGCCGTGACGACGTCGGGGGCGCTGCTGGAGGCGCTGGCCGAACTCGCCGTGCGGCGGGTGGCGCTCGTGACGCCGTACACCGTGTCGGTGACGCGGGCACTGGAGGAGTACGTGGCGGAGGCCGGGGTCGAGGTCACCGGCTGCGTGTTCATGGGACTGACCCGGCACATATGGAAGGTGCCGTACCGGGAGGTGGCGGACATGGCGCGCACGGCGGTGCGCGACACGGGCACCCAGGCCCTGTTCATCTCCTGCACCAATCTGCCGACGTACGACGTGATACCCCAGCTGGAAGCGGAACTGCGCCTTCCCGTCATCTCGGCCAACCAGGTCACGATGTGGGCGGCGCTGAGCCGGCTGGGTACCGGAGCGGTGGGGCCCTATCAGGCGCTGGTCGACATGTCGGCGCGTGGATGGCCTCCCGTACTGCCTGAAGGACAGCAGGAGGGCTGGACATGACCGCACTCGGATTCCTCTACCCGGGACACTCGGCCGAGGACGACTATCCCCGCATCGAGCAGCTTCTGGGCAGCGACATCCGGGTCGACGTGGTGCACACCGACATCGGGGAGGACGCGCACCGGGTGGACGCGCTGCGCCGCATGGGCGCGCCGGAGCGGCTCGCGGCGGGCGTGGAGTCGCTGCGGCTCTCCGGGGCGGAGGCGGTGGTGTGGGCGTGCACCAGCGGGAGCTTCGTGTACGGCTGGGAGGGCGCCCACGAGCAGGTGCGTGGGCTGGCCCGGGTGGCGGGCATGCCGGCCTCCTCGACGTCGTTCGCCTTCGTGCACGCGGCTCAGGAGATCGGGGCGCGGCGGGTGGCGGTCGGGGCGACGTACCCCGACGACGTGGCGGATCTGTTCGCGGAGTTCCTGCGGGCGGGGGGTGTGGAGGTGACCGGGGTACGGCCGTCGGGAATCGTCACGGCGGCGGAGGTCGGGACGTGGGGTGAGCGTGAGGTGTTCGCGCTGGCGCAGTCGGCGGACCATCCGGACGCGGAGGCGGTGCTGCTGCCGGACACCGCGCTGCACACGGCGGCGTACGTCGCCGGCCTGGAGAAGGCCCTCGGCAAACCGGTCCTCACGGCGAACCAGGTCACGGTCTGGGAAGCCCTGCGTCTCACGGGGCGCCGGGTGAACTCGCCCGCGCTGGGCGAACTGTTCACCCGCGAGCCGATCGTCCAGGCCTGAGGCGTTGCCCTCCGGGCTTCGCCCCACTTGCCCACCCACCCACCCGACTCGGTAGGACGAGAGGCCCCGCACCCCGGGGGCTCCGCCCCCGGCCCCCCGGCGGGCGCTTCACTCGCCGGCCGGGCGCGGGCCGTCTCCCAGGGTCTTGCCCACCCACCCACCCGACTCGGTAGGAGGAGAGGCCCCGTGCCCGGGGGCTCCGCCCCCGAACCCCTGGCGGGGACTCCGTCCCCTGCACCCCTGGCGGCCCGAGGCCCCTGCGCCCTTGGCGGCCCGAGGCCCCTGCGCCCTTGGCGGCCCGAGGCCCCTGCGCCCTTCGCGGGGCTCGGGTGTCTGGCCCTCAAGCCCCTGGCGGGGACTCCGTCCCCTGCACCCCTGGCGGCTCGAGGCCCCTGCGTCCCTGGCGGCCCGAGGCCCCTGTGCCCTTCGCGGGGCTCGGGTGTCTGGCCCTCAAGCCCCTGGCGGGGACTCCGTCCCCTGCACCCCTAACGGCCCCAGGCCCCTGCGCCCCTCGCGGCCCCAGGCCCCTGCGCCCCTCGCGGGGCTCGGGCTCGGGTGTCTGGCCCGCGAAGCCCTGGCGGGGACCCCGTCCCCCTGCCCCCTTCCCGAGGCTGGGCACCTGCCTTGCCCCCTTGTGAGAGGCCTCGCCCCCACCAACTCCCGCCCGACCAGCTCGCCCCCCGCCTCCTCCGCCGGAATAAACCCCCAGCCCACCCCCGTTACCCCGCCCGGAATCTGGTCGTCAGCCCGCTCGGGAAACCGGGCGTCGGGTGAACTGCAGGAGGCGTGGGCGTGGGTGTGGTGGTGGATGGGGTTCGGGGGGTTGTTCAGGGGGCCGCTCCCGTTCCGCTTTCTGTGTTGGATCTGGTGACCGTCGGGGCCGGGAGTACGGCGAGCGACGCGTTGCGGACCAGTGTGGGCATGGCGCGGCTGGCCGAGGCGCGGGGGTTTCATCGGTACTGGGTGGCCGAGCACCACTCCATGCCCGGGGTCGCCTCCTCCTCGCCCGCGGTGATCCTGGCGCACCTCGCCGCGCACACCGAGCGGATCCGGCTCGGCTCCGGTGGGGTGATGCTGCCCAACCACGCGCCGCTCGTGATCGCCGAGCAGTTCGGGACGCTGGAGGCGCTCGCGCCGGGGCGGATCGACCTCGGGCTGGGGCGGGCGCCGGGGACCGACGGGGCCACCGCGGCCGCGTTGCGACGGAGCGACACGCTCCGCGAGGGCGCCGACGACTTCCCCGAGCAGCTCGCCGAGCTGATCCGGTTCCTCGACGACGACTTCCCCGACGGACACCCGTACGCGCGGATCCACGCCATCCCCGGTCCCGTGCAGGGCAGCGCGGCCGGCGGCGTGCAGTCGCCGCACCGGCCGCCGGTCTGGCTGCTCGGGTCGTCCGGGTTCAGTGCCCGGCTCGCGGCCACGCTCGGGCTGCCCTTCGCCTTCGCGCACCACTTCTCCGCGCAGAACACCATCCCGGCGCTCGACCTGTACCGCGAGAGCTTCCGGCCCTCGGCCGTGCTCGACGAGCCCTACGCCCTCATCGGCGTCTCCGCCCTCGCCGCGGACGACGAACGGGACGCGGCCCGTCAGGTGCGGGCCGCCGCGCTGAGCATGCTGCGGCTGCGCACCGGGCGGCCGGGACTCTTCCCCGACCCGGCCGACGCGGAGAAGCATCGGTTCAACGCGGCGGAAGAGGACTTCGTACGGTCCTGGAGTGCCAACGTCGTGCACGGCACCGCCGACGAGGTCCGCGCCGGTCTCGACGCCCTCCACAAGCGCACCGGCGCCGACGAGCTGATGCTCACCACCCACTCCCACCGCGGTGAGCAGCGCCTGCGCTCCTACGAACTGATCGCCGACGCCTACGGATTGCCCACCGCGTAGGCCTGAGCGCCCAGCAGCTCGGAGATACGATCCGGCGGCACCGGACGGGAGTACAGCCAGCCCTGTCCGGTGTCGCAGCCGATGTGGCGCAGCCGCGTCGCCTGGGCCGACGTCTCCACGCACTCGGCGGTGACGGTGAGGCCGAGCCGGTGGGCCAGCTGGATCATCGCCTCGACCACGACCTCGTCGGCCGGGTTCGGGCGGTCGCCCGGGCCGTCGTACTGGAAGCCGCGGACGAAGGAGCCGTCCAGCTTGAGGACGGACACCGGCAGCCGGCTCAGGTACGCCAGGTTCGAGTACCCGGTGCCGAAGTCGTCGATGGCGATCCGTACGCCCATGTCGCTGAGCGCCTGGAGCGCCTGGAGCGGTCGGCCCGCCGAGCCCATCACCGCCGACTCGGTCAGCTCCAGCTGCAGCAGGTGCGGGGCGAGGCCGGTCTCGGTGAGGGTCCGGGCGACGTCCGCCACCAGGTCCGAGTCCCACACCTGGCGGACGGCCACGTTGACGCTGACGAAGATCGGCGGCTCGGCGGGGTGCGCGAGATGCCAGTGGCGGGCCTGGCGGCAGGCGGTGGTCAGCGCCCAGCGGCCGAGCGGCACGATCGAGCCGTCCTCCTCGGCCAGTCCGATGAACCGATTCGGCGTCAGCATGCCGAACTGCGGGTGGTTCCAGCGGACCAGCGCCTCCACGCCCCGCAGCCGGCCGTCCTCCATACCGACCAACGGCTGGTACTCGAGGACGAATTCACCGCGGTCGATGGCAGGGCGCAGGGTGGAGGAGAGGGCCTGACGGGTCATGCGGTGCGCGTTGCGCTCCGGGTCGAAGAGCGTCCAGCGGGCCTTTCCGTCGGCCTTCGCCCAGTACAGCGTCGTGTCCGCCGCCTGCATGAGGCCGGTCGCGGTCGTCCCGGCCGCGTGGCGTTCGACGACGCCGATCGAGGCCGACAGCGACAGGCGCCGGCCCGCCAGGTCGAAGGGCTGCTGAAGGGCCGTCAGTGCGGACTCGGCGAGCTCGGCCAACTGGTCGGTGCCGGTGGAGTCCTCGACCAGCAGGGCGAACTCGTCCCCGCCGAGCCGCGCCACCAGCGGCGTGCTCGCCCGGGTCGATCCGGCCTCGGCCGCGACCCGGGTCAGCCGCTCGGCCACGGCCGTCAGCAGCCGGTCGCCGACGCGGTGGCCAAGGGTGTCGTTGACCGCCTTGAAGCCGTCCAGGTCCAGATAGCACAGGCCGATCCGCCCGGTGCCACCCTGTTCGTCCGGCTCCGTCTCCAGCGAGGCCGACAGCCGCTCGAAGAACAGCGTGCGGTTGGGCAGCCGGGTCACCGGGTCGTGCATCTGCAAGTGCCGGAGTCTGGCCTGGAGTTCGCGGTGTGTGCTGACGTCGGTGACGGAGAGCAGCACCCCGGCCTCGGCCCCGGCCAGCGGAGCGACCGCGACCTGGACCCACACCACATGGCCGTCGTGGTGCTTCAGCCGCCGCGCGCAGCGCAGCTTCGCCTGCCGGCCGCGCAGCAGTTCGCGGTAGGCGTGCCAGTCGCGGGCATCGGCGGCCAGATCCACGAGATCGGCGGCGACCCGCCCGGCCAGCGCGTCCGGATCGGTGCCGAGCAGCGCCCCGAACGCGTCGTTGGCGGTGACGACCAGGCCTTCGGCGTCGACGACGGCCATGGACAGCGGGGACGCGGCGAAGACGGAACGGTACGCGGAGGCCGCGGCCGGTTCGCCGCGGCGGGGGACGGGCCCGGGTCGGAGCCCGCCACCAGGAGGCGCGGGGGTGTCACTCGCTGTTACGGCGGACCGGTCGAGGTCTGCCGCGGGCGTCGGCCCTTCGGACGTTCCGCTCACCGCTCGCTCCCGCAGTGCACTCGATCTGTGTCCGTGCCGGAAAGTGTGCCGATCATAGAGGCTGGCCCCGAGGCCTTCCAGCCACTGTCCAGTGTCCCGGATCGACCGGCCGTTCTGACAGATCGTTTCTGCCCGTGCCTGAACGGCTTCTTCAGGCCCCCGACCACTTGTGACGTTCCGTGAGTGTTTCGGGGTGTCGGCCGTTCGGGGGTGTGACGCGGCCTCACTCTTCTGGTGCAGGCAAACAGGGCGTAGTAGATCAAAGTCGCACAGGGTGGGAGCGGTGTCCTGTGAGCCGCCCCCGGAGGTCCCTCGTGCCGCGTCCCCAGTTGCGCAGCGCCGCCGCCGTGTTCACCACGATGTCGGCGCTCGCCGCGACCTCGATCCTGGCCGTGCCGTCGGTCGCCGAGCCGTTCACGACGGCTCCGTGCGCCCTGCGGCGGACCGGGGCGCACCACTCGGAGGGCCTGGACACCTGGAACGCCGCCTACACCCGCCCGACCCGCGCCCTCGACGCCGTGATGGTGTTCCTCTCGTTCCCGGACTCCACCCCGCTCACCAAGCCCGCCGAACTGGCCGCCGACCACTTCCCCGCCACCAGCCGCTTCTTCGAGCAGGCCTCCTACGGCAGGTTCACGCTGCGCTCCCACCCGCTCGACCACTGGATCCGCATGCCGCAGCCGTCGGTGTCGTACGCCATAAAGCGTGACTGGAGCGCCGAGCGGCGCAGCGCCTATCTGCGCGACGCCTTCGCCGTGGCCGACAAGCAGGTCGACTTCTCGCGGTACGACGTCGTTTACTTCGTGGCCGATCCGGACGCGCCCGGCGTCGACTCCGACGCGACGAAGGTCGTCAACCTGGACACCCCGGTGCACGCCGACGGCACGGACGTCCGCCGGGTCGTCACGGTCTTCGAGAAGCACCCGCCGGACCGGCTGGTCCTCGCGCACGAGACCGGGCACGTCTTCGACCTGCCGGACCTCTACCACCGCCCGGTGGACGGCAAGGGCGACTGGGACACGTACGTCGGGGACTGGGACCTGATGGGCAGCCAGTTCGGGCTGGCACCGGACCTGTTCGCCTGGCACAAGTGGAAGCTGGGCTGGCTCGATCCGCGCCAGGTGCGGTGCGTGCGGGGCGCCGGCCCCACGCGGCTGACCCTGGAGCCCCTGTCCGCCGGGGAGGGGCCGCCGGCCGAGAGGGCCGTCGGGGATCCGTCGTTCGGTCTCGGCGATGGCGTGAAACTGGCGGTCGTGCGCACCGGCCCCGAGACCGCGCTGGCCTTCGAGGCGCGCGGCCCCTCCGGAAGCGACAGCGGGGTGTGCCGCGAGGGGGTGCTGGTCTACCGGGTGCGCAGTGGCACGGAGTCGGGCGGCGGCCCGGTCGAGGTCGTGGACGCCCACCCGCACACCGAGGCCTGCTGGGAGGGCTCGGTCTACCCCGCGCTCGCCGACGCCCCGGTCGGCGCAGGGGAGACCTTCACGGTGCCGGGGGACCGGGTCAAGGTCGAGGTGGAGGCGCGTACGGGGGCGGGGTCCTGGACGGTGAAGATCACGCCGGTCGTGGTTGCCTGAGCCGGAGCGTGTGCGCCCGTGTGTGCGTGTGTGCGCATAACGCGATGGAGGGCCGAGTTCTCGCGAACTCGACCCTCCATCGGCAACGTGCGCCGCCAGGGACTCGAACCCCGGACCCGCTGATTAAGAGTCAGCTGCTCTAACCAACTGAGCTAGCGGCGCCTGCCGACGTCGTAGACCTTAGCACTCTGATCGGCGGGAGGAAAAATCGATGTTTGCGCGGGCGTCCGGGCGGCTCGTACGGCGGCCCAGAGCAGGACCTCGGGGCCGGGCAGCCAGGGGTGCCGAGAGTCGGGGGCGACCAGCCAGCGGGAGCCGGCGCGGTCGGGGGAGTCGTCGTCGTGGACGTCGGCCGAGGCGGTCAGGGCCGGGACGGTCACCGCGTCGCCGTTGCCGTGACACAGGAGCGGGGGGACGTGGAGGGGGGTGCCGGGATCGCGGGCACCCCACTCCTCCCAGGTCAGGAGCGAGGGCAGGCGCTGGGCCGTGCCCGGTGCGGCGAACAGGAGCATGCGGCCCCGGAACGCCGCGACCGGGCCCGATCCCGGACCGTCGCTCCACAGCCGGTCCAGCATCCGGCGGCCGAAGACCGCCGGGGCGCTCACCACGTCGAACGCGGTGCCGCAGGGGAGGACGACCGGGGCGTCCGGCCGCTCGTCCCAGAGGGAGAGGGTGCTGCGCGGATACGTTCCTGCGGAGGCGAGCCAGGCGGCGCCGTCGGCGGTGACCATCGGTGTGCTGCTCATGCTGCTCATGGCAGACAGGTCTACCGTCGGTGACCGTACCGCTGCCGAGGGTTGCGGAAAAACGGGACGGGGAGGGGCGGGAGGGAGTATCTTGCCCGCCTGGCATATGCCGAGGGGGTTGCCGGGGCGGACCGGCAGGGAGCTACACCGGATCGGCTGTGCCGCGACCCTCCGCGGTGGAGCCGCGCAGTAGGTCGCGGCCGAACTCCACCATCTTCTTCGCGTAGTCCTCGGTCCACTCGGCCCGGTCGGCGATGTCCGCCGCCGTCAGCCGGTCGAAGCGGCGCGGGTCGGCCAGCTGGGCCGCCGCGATGGCCTGGAACTCCATGGCCCGGTCGGTGGCCGCGCGGAACGCCTGGGTCAGCTCCGTCGCCCGCGTCAGCAGCGCCCTGGGGTCGTCGATCGACTCCAGGTCGAAGAAGTGCTCAGGGTCGGAGGCCGCCTCCACGGGCTCGAACAGCAGGGGCGCGGGGCGTCGCCGCGGCTCGCTCCGACGCGGCGTGGGCTCCGCCATGTCTTCTCCTCCTCGTGCGTTCACTCGGCGCCGCCGTCCGACGGGGCCACCGTCCATTGTCCCGCGCCCACGCAAGAGGCCCCCAATCCCGCCACGCGAACAGGTCAGTCACGGTCGCCAGGTCACCCGGTGTTCCGCGAGGTGGGACAGGACCGCGTGGTTGGCGTCCCAGCCGTCCGGGCTGTCACTCTTGGCCGCCTCCGGCGGCGTGCCGGACTCCGTCCGGTGGGCGGGTGTGCGGCAGTGGGACTCACGGCCGCCAGGACACCCGGTGTTCCGCCAGGTGGGTCAGGACCGCGTGGTTGGCCTCCCAGCCGTCCGGGAACTTCACGAGCGTGCCGAGCTGGACCGGTTCCGTGGACGGGTAGTCGTCCAGGAGGTCGCTCACGCCCGCGCGGCACACCACGATGCACGCGTGGCGGTGGCGGGAGGCGAGGACGCACAGGCGGCCCGTCTCCAGGTGGAAGGCCGTGGCGTCGGGGCGGCCGGACAAGGGGTGCAGGACGACGGTCACGTCGAACTCGCGGCCCTGGAGGCGGTTCGCCGTGTCCACGGTCACGTCCGCCGCGCCCAGCTCCGCGAGGGCCGCCCGGACCGCCGCCGCCTGGTCGCGGTGCGCCGTGCCGACGGCGACGCGGTCGGCGGTGAGGGGAGCGGGCTCGGGGGAGCGCTCCGAGGTCGCCGCGCCGCCCCGGTCCAGCAGGCGGCGTACGACCGTCGCCACCGCCCGCACCGCCTCCGGGTCCGTGCGCGGGGTGTGCCGGGCGGGCAGCTCCAGCAGGCCCCAGCCCGAGGCCGCCGCCTCGTCGATCACGCGGTCCGGGCCCGAGCCGTCCGAGGGGACCGCGAAGGTCAGGCGCCGGTCGCCGTGGCCGGTGCCGCTGCGGAACGGGGTGTACGGGTAGAAGGCGTCCGAGACCAGGGGCGCGGCCGACGCCGGGAGCCGCCAGGACACCGGAAGCCGGTGCTGGGGCAACTCGGGGTTGTGGGCGAGCAGCGTCGTCACGGCGGAGGCCGAGGGGTCGTACGACAGGCCCGCCCACTGCTCGCTGCCGACGATCGCGAACGGGTCCAGCTGGCCCGGGTCGCCCACGAACAGCGCCCGCTCGAACAGTCCGGCCACGCCGAGCAGCGCGTCCGAGCGCATCTGGTACGCCTCGTCGACGATCGCGTACCGCCACGGCTCGTCCACCGTGACATGCGCCCACTTCGCGGCCGTCGACAGCACGACCGGGATGCCGGTCAGATCCGCCGCCTTCGCCGACGTGCGGACGTTCGGCAGGTCGTCCAGCGCCTTGTCGTACGGGTCGGTGTCACTGCTGTGCAGGCGGCCGACCGGCAGCTCGGGGTTCTTCTCGGCCAGCCGCAGCACCAGGTCGTCGACCTGGGCGTTGGTCTGCGCGACCACCATCAACGGGTGCCCGGCCTCGGCCAGTTCGAGCGCCGCGCGCACCACGAGCGTGGACTTGCCGGCGCCGGGCGGGGAGTCGACGACCACGCCGCGGTGGGTGCCGTGCAGGGTGTCGTGGAGGATGGCGTCGGTGGCGCGGGCGGCCGCGGCAGCGGGGTCGAAGACCGGTGCCGTCACAGGAGGTCCTCCTCGGTCGGGGCGTCGGGCGCCTCGGCTGCGGCCTCGCCGGGCGGGCCGCCGTGGGTCCACGGGGTCGCGTCCGGATCGGGCAGCCTGGCCCCGCCGCGCTGGTCGTGCTCGAAGAGCGTGAAGCAGAGCCGGTCGCCCTTCTCGGGGACCGACCCCGGCTCGGGTTCCTTGCCGCGGCCCATCTTGTCGAGGACGCGCAGCACCACGAGCCCGTCGTTCTCCTGGCCGACGAACTCCGCCGCCTGCGGCCTGCCGTCCAGCGAGCGGTACACCTTCGCGCGCTCCCCGAGGTGCGGCCGGTCGTCCGTGCGCACGGTGACCAGCGGGCGCGGGCTGGGCCGCTTGCCCTCGCTGTACGCCATGACGATGTCCGTCACCTCGCCCGCGAACGCCTCCCCGGCCAGCCGCCGGCCCGCCATCACCAGCGGGTCGTCCAGCGCCTCCTGGGCCTCCAGCCGGGCCTGCTCGCGCTCGCGCGTGGCCAGCTTGTTCGCGGCGGTGACCACGTCGTCGCGGCGCGGCTGCGGGGGCTCGCCGGCGAGCACACGGTCGCGGTGACCGGTGAACGACCAGCGGTCGCGGGTCCACCGCTCCTCGACGCGCGCGCCCTCGGGGAGCGTCCGGAGCAGGTCAAGGCCGTGCCAGACCTTCTCCCAGGTGGGCAGCGTACGGCTCAGCACCAGCTCGCGTATCTCCCGCTCGGCGGCGGTGAGTTCACCGAGCCGGTCGTCGGCCTGGAGACCGTCCTCGGCGGCGGCGAGAGTGGTGCGGGCGCGGTCGTAGCGCTCGAGGGCGGGCGCCAGCAGCTTGTTGTCGAACGCCGGGTCGGTGGCCGGGCCCGCGGGCGGGCACAGCAACTGCCCGGCCCCGTCCCGCGCGAGCTCCGCCCGCAGCGCCGCGTCGGCGCCCGACTCGCCGTCCGGAGGATCGATCCAGGCGAGCAGCGCGCCCAGGTGCTGGTCCTCCAGGCTGGACTGGCCGGTGACCCAGTGCCGGGAGAGCAGCTCGGTCAGCGCGAGCAGCAGCGAGGAGCCGGGTACGCGGGCCCGCTCCCCGAAGTGGGTCAGCCACCGTCCGAGCAACGGCACGCGCGGCGGCGCCGGGTACGGGGCCTCCGGCTCCTGCTCGGCGGTGCGGCGGAACCGCATGGAGCGCCCGAGCAGCCGTACGAACTCCACGCCCGCGCGGCTCGGCACGATCAACTGCGGGGCGTCCGCGCACAGATCGACCTCGACCTTGACCCGCTTGCCGGTCTCCGGGTCGGTCTCGGTGCGCTCGGCGGGCTCGACGGCGTCGGCGTAGGACTCGACGTACGGCAGGACGACGTCGGCCAGTTCGGCGAGGAACGCGAAGCGCAGGTCGCGGTCGCGCGGCTGCGGGACGACCAGCAGACGCGGCGCGTCCCGGTCGGTGCCGACCAGCGCGCCGAGCGGGGCCCCGGTCTCACCGGCGGTGGTCAGCGGCACGAACACCAGCGGGCGGTCGGACAGATGCCGGTGCCGGACCGTGGCGGCCGGCTGGGCGCGGCCGGTGCTGACCGCCTCCAGGCGGGCCAGGGTGGCGATCAGCGACATGCCGCCACCACCTGTCCGCCCAGTGTCTGTCCGCTCAGCGCCTCCGCGCGCAGCCGGGCCGCCCGGCGCAGCGCGGCCACGGCCGGGTCGTCCGGGTCGCCGCTCTCGCCGCGGGCCGCGGACAGGACGTCCTCGACCGTGCTCAGCGCCCCCAACTCGGCCCGGACGGAACGGCCGAGCGCGGTCACCGCACCCGCCGCGCGGGAGCGGTCCCGGCAGTGGAAGGCCAGTTCGCAGGCGGCCAGGCACTCGGGCGCGTACGCCGCCGGGACCGACTCGACCGCCGTGGTGAGCTCGTCGGCGGGCAGACCGGGGGCGAAGCACGTGCCCTCGGGCAGGGCGTCGGCGATCTCCTCGATGCGGGTGAGCCGGGCCAACTGGCGTGCGGTGACGGCACGTTGCTTGCGGACGTCGACGGCGGACGCGGTGGCCAGGTTGGAGAAGTCCTTGGGGCAGACCAGCAGCACCCGGTGGCGTACGCGCGGGGGAGAGTCGAGATGCCCCGCGACGTCCTCCAGGGCCAGCACGTACACCGCGGCCTGCCGGGCGGCCGCGCCGACCTTCGCCGGGTCGGCCGAACCGTCCAGCATCGGGAAGGACTTGATCTCCACGACGGTCCAACTGCCGTCCGGGTGCACGACCACCGCGTCCGGCTCCAGGAAGGCGGGGGAGCCGGCGACGTCCAGGGCGAGCATCGGGTGGTCGAGCAGCGTCCACGTGCCGGGCGCCCCGGCGGCCTCGCGCAGGGCGAGCGCCGTACGCGCCGTACGTCCCGCGGGGCCGTCGGCGGTGAGGTCGGGGACGGCGGCACCGTGCGGCGGTTCGGCGCCCGGGTCGAGGCGGGTGTGCACCAGCCGCAGCAGCTCCGCGCCGCCGTCGGCCTTCACGCGCGCCTCGAAGGCGTTGCCCCGGGTGAGGGCGAACTGCGACTGGCCGAAGGCGGCCGGGGAGCCCAACGCGCTTGCCAGCACGCTCTTGTCGACCCCGGCGCCGTCCAGGACCGCGCGCCGCCGGCACCCCGGGTTCGCGGCGAGCGCCGCGAGGGCGCGCGCGTCCAGGGCCTTGGGGAGGACGTCGGGTCCGCGCAGCTCAGCGAGCCGGTGTCGGAGCCCCGTCCCCCGCGGCCCGGGAAGAGGCATCCGGCTCGGCTCCCGGTTCGAGCCGCGACGCTTGCTGCCGTGGAATTCGCTCACCCGGGGAAGTCTGGCACCCCCCACTGACAATCGGGGAAACCGCGTCGCCGGAGGCCTCGGTGACGGGGGCGGCGAACCACGCCCGCACCGCGTCCGCACTCCGCGTCACGTACGGCGCGAGCAGCAGCCCGGCGCCCATCACGGCCACCCCCGCGACCGCGTCGAGGAAGTAGTGGTTGGCGGTGCCCATGACCACGATCGTGGTCACCAGCGGATAGACCACGGCGAGGACCCTGGCGGTGCGCGAGCCGCCGTGGCGCCACAGCATCACTGCGCACCACAGCGCCCAGCCCACGTGCAGGCTCGGCATCGCCGCGTACTGGTTGGTCATGCCGCCCAGTCCGCGCGGGGCGCTGGCCTCGCCGCCCCACCAGCCGTACGCGCTGTACTGGGCCATCGTGTCGACGAAGCCGTGGCCCGCCGAGAGCAGCCGGGGCGGGCAGGTCGGCAGCAGCGTGAAGCCGATCAGACCGAGGAACGTGGAGGCCATGAGCCAGGTGCGGGCCGCGCGGTAGAACGCGGTCCGACACCGGAACAGCCAGACCAGGATCGCGGGCGTCACCAGGTAGTGCAGCGCCGCGTACCAGAAGTCGGCCGGCACGCCTATCCAGGGCGCGCGCGTGAACAGGCGGTTGAGCGGCAGCTCGGCGTTGAGGCGCAGGAGGTTCTCGACGCGCAGGATCGCCAGGCCGTGGCCGACGGCGTCGGCGACGTCGCCGCGGGCGAGCAGGCGGCCGGCGGAGTAGCAGGCGTACACCAGGACGATCAACGGCAGCTCGGTCCACCAGCGCGGCCGGGGCGGGGTGCGGAGCGGGGTCCGCGGGGATGCCTCCGTGCCCGGTATCTCGGTCTGCGGCATCCGCTCGCCCTCCCCCTTCTCCCGCCGGCGCTCCAGTCCTCAAGGACGCAGGTCTCGCCCGCCGGGTTGCCCGTGAACAGCGTGCGTGATGATGGAAGGGTCCGCCTCCGTTTTCTCTTCATTCGTCTCTCCGACGTCTCCTGTCACCGCACCGCGCTCTTCCGAAAGGCCCCCCATGGCACCGCGCATCCTGCTGGCCCGACACGGACAGACCGAGTGGTCGCTGTCCGGAAAGCACACCGGCAGGACCGATGTGCCGCTGCTGGAGGAGGGTCGCCGGGGCGCGAAGCTGCTCGGCGAGCGGCTGCACCGGGCGCCGTTCGACGGGCTGGACGGGGTCGAGGTGCGCACCAGCCCGCTGGTCCGCGCGCGGGCGACGTGCGAACTCGCCGGGTTCGGTGAGCGGGCCACGCCGTGGGACGCGCTGCTGGAGTGGGACTACGGCGCCTACGAGGGCATGACCCCCGCCGAGATCCAGGCCGTTCGCCCGGGCTGGCTGATCTGGCGCGACGGCGTCCCCGAGGGGGAGAGCGTCGCCGACGTGACGGCGCGCGCCGACGAGGTGGTGCGCTGGGCGCGCGCCGAGGACCGGGACGTGCTGGTCTTCGCGCACGGCCACATCCTGCGCTCCATCGGCGCCCGCTGGCTGGGCCTGCCCCTCGACTTCGGCGCCCGTATCCGCCTCAACCCGACGTCCCTGTCGGTCCTGGGATGGGCGTACGGCGAACCGGCCATCGAGAGCTGGAACGACCTCGGGCACCTCGCTGGCTAGGCGCCGCCCTCACGCCGTGCGCGGCGCGCTCGCGTGGCGGTCCAGGAAGTCCGAGACGCCCGAGGTCAGCCGGTGCGGGAGCAGCACGCGCGCGGTCCCCGCGAGCATCGTCTGGATGCGGGAGGACTGGACCTCGTCCAGCAGGTCCAGGACGTGCATCCCGGCCGCCGCGGCCTCGTCGGGGTGGCCCCCGCGCGCGAGGTCGTCGGCGAGCTCGGCGGTGTACAGGGCGATGTTCCGCGAGAAGTGCGGGTCCTGGAGCTGTGCGGCGCGCCGCGCGTGCCGGGCCGCGCGCGGCCAGTCGCCCAGCGCCGACCAGCACTGCGCCTCCAGCCCCTCCAGCTCGGCCTCGCCGTAGAAGCTCATCCACTCGGGGTCGGCGTCCGAGCGGCCCCGCTCGTAGAGGGCCTGGGCGCGGGCGAGGGCCTGCGCGCAGCCCGTGCGGTCGGCGAGGCCCGCCCAGCCGCCCGCCTCGCGCAGCGCGAGCAGCGACATCAGCCGGGCCGAGCCCAGCGGGCGCGCGACGCGCTGCGCGGCCTGTGCCGCCCGTACGGCCTCCCGCGGGCGTCCGGCGTCCCGGGCGAGGAACGCCGTGTTGCAGAAGGCGTGCGCCTCCAGGGCGTCGTCGCCGGTCATCCGGGCGGTGGCGAGCGCCTCGGCGTAGTGCGAGCGGGCGTCGTCGAAGCGGCCGGAGTCGTGTGCCAGCCAGCCCACCGAGATGGCGAGTTCGCCCGCGCCGGAGTGCAGCCGGTCGGCGGTGGTCTGCCGGGTCGCCCCGGCGTCCAGCAGCGCGTACGCGGCGCGCAGCGGCTCCGCCGCGCGCCGGTACAGTCCGTCCGCGCCGTGCCGGTCGTCCAGCAGCCGGATCCTGCGGACGGCTTCCTCCAGGGCGGCTGCCTCCCCGGACCCGACGCGGCCCGGGGGCCGGCCGGCCGCCACGGCGTCGATGGCGAGCCCGAACGGGCCCAGGGCGGCGGCCACGGTGGCGCCGCCGGTCATGAATGCGCGACGTAGCACGTCGCTCTCCTTGTGGTTCTGGTGCGTGTCGTACAGATCGTGCGGGTCGTGCGGGTCATACGGCTCGGTGTCCTCCCGCGTCCCGGCCGCGGCGGGCGCCGGGACCGTGAGGAGCGTGGGGGGTGCCTCCCCGGGCGGGCGCGCCGCGCGTCCGCGGACGGACGAGCGGGGCGCGAAGCCGAGGTCGGCGAGCGTGCGGCCGGGGAACATGTGCAGGAACACCCGCTCGTACGCGTAGTTCGGGCAGCGGATCTCACCCGCCTCCACGCGGCCGACATAGCGCGCGTCACAGCTCACCCGCTCACCGATCTCGCGGGCGGCACGCCGTACCAGCGCGGCGAACTCGGCCGGTGAGCGCCGGCCGCGCAGCTGCCGGAAGGCGAGGTTCGGCCGCGGTGGCCGGTGGGTCTGTGACGCGGTCGCGGGTGACGACGCCATGGCCGGGTCCTCTCGTGCGAACCGTCGAACCATGCCGGAATCAGGGCGAATTCAGGGTGAAACTGGACGAGTCGCCCATATGGCACCCTTGTTCCGGCTGGGTCCGGCGCGCAAGAACGTACCGGCTGTGTCGGAGTCGCCACGCAGTGTTTGGCTACAAAACGGATATCTCATCCACGATCTGCCATGAACTGCCATCCTTTGCGGCTGACTTGCGCCGTAGCCGTTGACGCCGTGCCGCGTTGGACCGGGTGACCGCAAGAGGGCTGCGTGGTGGAGGCCGGAATGGAGACCAGCCGGAGCAACGAACCTTGTACGCCGTCGGCCGAGGCCTGCGACCTCGTGACGGTGCCGACCCGGCAGGGGCTGGAGGCGGTCGACATCCTCCGGCGCGGCCCGGGAGAGGCGGTGGGGCCGGTCCTGCACGACGACGGGGGCGACACCCTCGGCTTCCTCGTGCCGCCGGGCACCGCCGCCGCCTGGGACGTCCCCGGGAGCACCTGCACCGAGACCGACGGCCGCGGGCTGAGCCTGGACCCCCTGAGCCTGCGCCCCGAGCCGCCGGTGGAGGGCTCCGACTGGCTGGTGCCCCCCGGCGAGGCCGACCTCGCCACCGACCCGGCGGTGCTGCGCCGGGCCCTGGGGGAGGCGGCCCGGTTGATCCGGGCGGCGGACAGCTGCCGCTGACCGTCGCTGTCGGCCGGCTCCCGCGCGCGGGGCGCACACCCCTGTCCGACCTGCGAAAATGGCGGGATGGGGAAGTCCAGGAATCCGCGGCGCAGGCCGGCCGCCGCCGAAGCCGTCACACAGGCCGTCGACGGCGGGCTCGCGCAGCTCGTCCCCGACCCCGACCGAGGCCGCGCCTGGACACTGCTGATCGACGGCGCCCCGCAGTCCCACGTCGACCTCGACGACCCCGCGTACCTCTCCTTCGAGTACCAGCGCCGGCTCGGGCACGTCGCCGACCTCGCCGCCCCGCCCGGAAAGCCCCTGCACGCGGTGCACCTCGGCGGCGGCGCCCTCACCCTCGCCCGCTACGTCGCCGCCACCCGCCCCCGCTCCACCCAGCAGGTCGTCGAGCGCGACGCGAGCCTCGTCCAACTGATCCGCAAGGAGCTGCCGTTGGACCCCACCGCTCGCATACGGGTGCGGTCGACAGACGCACGCGCGGGTCTGGCCAAGGTGCCGGACGGCTGGGCCGACCTGATCATCGCCGACGTGTTCAGCGGCGCCCGCACCCCCGCCCACCTCACCTCGACCGAGTTCCTCGACGAGGTCCGCCGGGCCCTGAACCCCACCGGCGTCTACGCCGCCAACATCGCCGACGGCGCGCCGCTCGCCCACCTGCGCGGCCAGATAGCCACCGCGGCCGCCCGCTTCCCCGAGCTCGCACTGATCGCCGACCCCGCCGTGCTGCGCGGCAAGCGGTTCGGCAACGCGGTCCTCGTCGCCTCCGACCGCCCGCTGCCGCTCGCCGAACTGACCCGCCGCGTCGCCTCCGACCCGCACCCGGCCCGCCTCGAACACGGCAAGCAGCTCCTCGATTTCACCGGCGGCGCCCTCCCCGTCACGGACGAAGCGGCGGTGGCCTCCCCGGCCCCGCCGCCCTCCGTGTTCCGCTGAGCCGCGGGCCCGGACTAGGTCCTCTCGACCGGCGGCAGTGCGCCCGTGCGGGCCGTCTGCGCGTACCACCGCGCGCTCGACTTCGGGGTCCGTTCCTGCGTCGCGTAGTCCACGTACACCGCCCCGAACCGCTTGCCGTAGCCGTACGCCCACTCGAAGTTGTCCAGCAGGGACCACAGGTAGTAGCCGCGCACGTCCGCGCCGTCCGTGAGCGCGCGGCGGACCGCCGACAGGTGGGCGTGCAGGTAGGCGATGCGTTCGGGGTCGTGCACCCGGCCGTCGGCGTCCGGCTTGTCGTCGAACGCCGCGCCGTTCTCCGTGATGTACAGCGGCAGTCCGGGGGCCTCCCGCGTGTAGCGCATGAGCAGCTCGTGCAGGCCGGTCGGGTCGATCGTCCAGCCCATCTCCGTGCGCTCGCCCGGCGTCTGGTGGAACGCGACGTCGTCCGCCCCCGGCCAGGGGGAGTGCTCGGCGCTTCCGTGGCCGTCCGCCCGGGGCCCGGTGGCGTCCGAGGGCGCCGCTGAAACCAGCGCCGGCGTGTAGTAGTTGAGGCCGAGCGCGTCCAACGGCTGCCTGATCGCGGCGAGATCGCCGTCGCGGACGTGACCCCAGTCCGTGAGCGGTGCCGTGGCCGACAGCAGCGTCTTGGGGTAGGCGCCGGACAGCATCGGTCCGTGGAAGACGCCGTTGGCGAGGTCGTCGATGCGCCGGGCCGCCGCGAGGTCCGCAGGATCCTGCGACAGCGGGCGCACCACCGCCGAGTTGAGGCTCACCGCGACCGTGTTGCGGGCCGGCATCGCCGAGCGCAGCGCCGAAGTCCCGAGCCCATGCGCCAGGTTGAGATGGTGCGCGGCCCTCAGCGACGCCACCGCGTCCGTGCGGCCCGGCGCGTGCACCCCGGAGGCGTACCCCAGGAAGGCGCTGCACCACGGCTCGTTGAGCGTGATCCACCCCTCGACCCGGTCGCCCAGCGCGTCGCCCACCATGCGCGCGTACTCGGCGAAGCGGTACGCCGTGTCGCGCTCCGGCCAGCCGCCCGCGTCCTCCAACTCCTGCGGCAGGTCCCAGTGGTAGAGGGTGACGACCGGCTTGATCCCGGCCCCCAGCAGCTCGTCCACCAGCCGGCGGTAGAAGTCCAGGCCCGCCTGGACCGCGGGCCCCCGGCCGGTGGGCTGCACGCGCGGCCAGGAGACCGAGAAGCGGTACGCGTTCAGGCCCAGCTCGGCCATCAGCGCCACGTCCTCGCGGTACCGGTGGTAGTGGTCGACGGCCACGTCCCCGGTCTCGCCGCCCGCCGTCCTGCCGGGCGTATGGCTGAAGGTGTCCCAGATCGAGGGAGTACGGCCGTCCTCCCGCACCGCCCCCTCGATCTGGTACGCGGAGGTCGCGGCGCCCCAGAGGAACGGGGGCGGGAAGGTGACGGGGGACTCGGACAGTTCGGACTCGGACGGTGCGGACTCGGGCAGTTCAGACATGGAAGCGCTCCCAGAGGAGGTCGTGGAGACCGGCGGGTGAGAGGGGAAGTGGCGCGGGTCAGCCCTTGATCGCGCCCTGCATGATCCCGCCCACGATCTGCTTGCCGAACAGCAGAAAGGCGAGGAGCAGCGGCAGCGTGCCGAGCAGCGCGCCCGCCATGATCACGGCCTGGTCCGGCACATAGCCGGTGCCCAGGGCGTTCAGGGCGACCTGCACGGTCGGGTTCTGCTGGTTGAGGGCGATGATCGGCCACAGGAAGTCGTTCCAGGCGAACACGAAGGTCAGCAGGCCGAGCACGGCCATCGCGGGCCGCGCCGCCGGGAAGACCACGTGCCACACGATCCGGAGGCTGCTCGCGCCGTCCACCCGGGCCGCCTCGATCAACTCCGACGGCAGCGCCTGCACCAGGTACTGCCGCATGAAGAACGTGCCGAACGCGGTGACCAGGCT
Source organism: Streptomyces sp. V3I7 (assembly GCF_030817495.1). Classification (NCBI taxonomy): domain Bacteria; kingdom Bacillati; phylum Actinomycetota; class Actinomycetes; order Kitasatosporales; family Streptomycetaceae; genus Streptomyces; species Streptomyces sp. V3I7. The sequence goes on along the minus strand of NZ_JAUSZK010000001.1, from coordinate 2,472,497 downwards.
CGGCAGGACCACCGTCTGGAGCCGGTTCGACCAGCCGAGGTCCGACATCCACAGGTACAGCGGGACGACGGCCAGCTGTGGCGGGATCATCATCGTGCCGATGGTCAGCAGCAACAGCAGCCCGGAGAAACGGAACCGCAGCTTGGCGAAGGCGAACCCGGCCAGCGTGGCGAACAGCACCGTACTGACCGTGATCGTCCCCGCGACGAGCACCGAGTTGAGCATCGCGGTGCCGAGACCGGCCTGGTCCCAGGCGACCTGAAGGTTCCGGAACAGGTTGCCGCCGAACCACAGCGGCGGCGGACTCTCGGCGAGCCGCCGGTCGGTGCGCGAGGCCGCGACCGCCGTCCACACCAGCGGGGCCAGCGAGAGAAGCGCGAAGACGGTCAGGGCGGCGTAGGTCACCGGGCCCGCGTGCAGCTGCTTTCCCGCGCCCGTGGCCCGGCGCCGCGTGGCCTTCGCCGCTTTCGGCAGGGGCAGTTCACTGGTGGTCATGGGGACTTCCTCAGTCCTCGGGTGATCAGCAGGTTGACCGCCGCGACGATCAGCAGGATCAGGAACATCGACCAAGCGATGGCGGACGCCTTGCCGAGGTTGCCGATGATCCAGCCCTGGTCGTACATGTACAGACCGAGCGTCTGGTACTGGTGCTCCGACCCGCCCTTGGACCCGCTGACCCCGCCGAACAGCAGCACCTCGCCGAAGAGCTGGGTGGCGCCGATGGTGGAGACGACGACGGTGAACAGCACCGTCGGCCGCAGCTGCGGGATGGTCACGTGCCGGAACTGCTGCCAGCGGTTGGCGCCGTCCAGCGCCGCCGACTCGTAGAGGTCGGAGGGGATCGCCTGCATCGCGGCCAGGTAGATCAGCGCGTTGTAGCCGGTCCACCGCCAGATCACGATCGTGGAGACCGCGAGCTGCGAACCCCAGTCGGACTCACGCCAGTTGACCGGATCCACACCGAAGAAGTGGAGGATCCAGTTCACCATGCCGCCGTCCCACGAGTACAGCAGCGTGAACACCAGCGTCGCGGCCGCGACCGAGGTGGCGTACGGCGTCAGCATCACCACGCGCCACACGGTCGAGCCGCGCAGCCGGTAGTTCAGCATGTGGGCCAGCCAGAGCGCCGCCGCCAGCTGCGGGACCGTGGAGAGCACGCCGATGGAGAAGGTGTTCCGCAGCGCGTTCCAGAAGAAGTCCGAGGACAGCAGGTTGCGGTAGTTGTCCAGGCCCCGCCAGGTCTGGTGATCCAGCGCCGACAGCTGTACGTCGTGCAGCGAGTACCAGGCCGTGTAGAGCAGCGGGATCAGGGTGAAGGCCCCGAAGAGCAGGAAGAAGGGGGCAACGAAGGCGTACGGCGACGCCTTGGTGTCCCAGCGGTAGAGCCGGCTGCGCCAGGGGACGGCGGTGGCCGGCGCACCGCGACCCCGAGCGCTCCGGGCCGCGCCCGGCGGGATGCCGGGCGCGGCCTCGGCGCTCGGCGCGGGACGCGCGAGAGCCTTCTCGGAACCGGAACTCACTGGCCGAGCACGTCCTTGATCTCCGCGGTCGCCGCCTTCCAGCCCTCGGCCGGCGACTTGCCCTTCTGCTCGACCTGAAGGATGCCGATGTCGCTGATCGCGCTGTCGATCGGCTTGTCCTTGGGGCCGAGGGGCTGCGCCGGGATGGTCTTCGCCGAGTCGGAGAAGATCCGGGTCAGCGGCGCGTCGGAGAAGTACGCGGTGGTGTCGGCCTGCGGCTTCAGACCCGCGTACGCCGACGGGGTCGAGGGGAAGCTGGCCTGCTTGGCGAACACCTTGGCCTGCTGCTCCGGCGCGGTCAGCCACTTGGCCAGCGCGACGGCCTCCTTCTGGTGCTTGCTCGCCGTCGGTACGCCGAGGAAGGAGCCGCCCCAGTTGGACGCGGCCGGGGCCGCCGCCACGTCCCACTTGCCCTTGCCGGAGTCACCGGACTTCTGCTCGATGTAGCCGATCATCCAGGCCGGGCAGGCCACCGTCGCGAAGGTGCCGCCCGCGAAGCCCTTGTCCCAGGTCGGGTCGAACTGCTTCAGCCTCGCCGACATGTCGCTGGTCGCCACGCTCATGGCGGCGTGCCACGCGTCCTTCACACCCTGGGACTTGTCCCAGACGACGGCGCCGTTCCTGTCGTAGTACCGCTCGGTGGCGCCGCCCACGGCCGCGTTGTAGACCGAGGACGCGGAGTCGACGTACTTGGTGCCCTTCGGCGCCTTCTCCATGTACTTCTTGCCGAGGTCCACGTACTTGGCCCAGTCGCCCTTCCATGCCTCGGCCAACTCGGCGCGGTCGGTGGGCAGTCCGGCCTTCCGGAAGAGGTCCTTGCGGTAGCAGATCGCCATCGGCCCGATGTCGGTGCCGAGCCCGATGGTCCTGCCGTCCTTGGTGGTGGCCTGCGCCGTCTTCCAGCCCAGCCACCGGGACTTGTCGACGTCCTTGCCGAGGTCGACGAACTTGGCGGCCTGCGTCTGCACGGCCTCGGTGATGTTGCCGACCTCGATGGCCTGGATGTCGTCGGTGCCGGCCCCGGCCTGGAGCCGGGTGAGGACCTTGGGCCAGTAGACGTCGGTACGGGTGGTGACGTTCTCCTTGATCGTGATGTCCGGGTGGAGCTTCATGTACTCGGCGTACAGACCGGCCTGTTGGTAGCCGAAGACCCCGAAGGTGCCGACGGTCAGCGTGGTCCGGCCGCCCTTGCCGCCGCCGGCCGTGTCCGCCGTGCCGTCGGCCGAGTCCTCGGCGCAGCCGGCCAGCACTCCCGTGGTCAGCGCGGCGACGGCCGCGAAGGCCACCAGCCTGTGGGACCGGCGGGTACTCGTGCGCATTGCGTCCTCCTGTTGCCTGACGTGCATGCGGGATGTGTAGGTGTCAGGTACCTTGGGAGCGCTCCCACTTGTGATGAGTTGAAGAGTCGTCGGCCGACGCGGGGGTGTCAAGGGACCGGACAGCAGCAACCGCGTTGCGTTGCCGGGAAGTTGGCCGGACAACCCGAGCCCACCAGAGCCCACCACCCCGCCACGAGCACTGTTACATTCCGATCGTCCGGATCATGGTGTCGAGGAAGGCGCAGCCCATGCCAAGCCACGGAGCGCGGGGCCGGAGCGGTCGCCGCCCCACCTTGGAGGAGGTCGCGGCCCGCGCCGGGGTGGGCCGGGGCACCGTGTCCCGCGTGATCAACGGCTCACCCCGGGTCAGCGACGCCACCCGCGCGGCCGTCGAGGCGGCGGTGGTGGAACTCGGCTACGTCCCCAACACCGCGGCGCGCGCCCTGGCCGCCAACCGCACGGACGCCATCGCCCTGGTCGTGCCCGAGCCGGAGACCCGGTTCTTCGCGGAGCCGTACTTCTCGGACATGCTGCGCGGCGTCGGCGCCGAACTGGCCCACACCGAGATGCAGTTGCTGCTGACCTTCGCGGGCAGCGACCGGGAACGCCGCCGACTGGCCCAGTACCTCGCCGCCCACCGCGTCGACGGCGTCCTCCTGGTCTCCGTGCACGCCGACGACCCGCTGCCCGATCTGCTGGCCCAGCTGGAGATCCCGGCGGTGATCAGCGGCCCGCGCTCGGCCGAGGAGGCGCTCACCTCGGTGGACTCGGACAACTACGGCGGCGCCCGGGCGGCGGTCGAGCACCTGCTGGCCCGCGGCCGCCGCACCATCGCCCACATCACCGGCCGCCTCGACGTGTACGGCGCCCAGCGGCGCGTCGACGGCTACCGCGACGCCCTGCGCGACGCGGGCCACCCGGTGGACGAGAGCCTTGTCGAACCCGGCGACTTCTCCGAGGAGGGCGGCCGCCGGGCGACGGCGAGGCTCCTGGAGCGGGCCCCGGACCTGGACGCGGTCTTCGCCGGCTCGGACGTCACCGCGGCCGGCGCCCGCCAGGCGCTGCGCGAGGCGGGCCGCCGCATCCCCGAGGACGTGGCCCTGGTCGGCTACGACGACTCGGTCATCGCCCGCCACCTCGACCCCACCCCTGACGAGCGTGCGCCAGCCGATCGAGGAGATGGGCCGCGAGATGCTCCGCCTGCTCCTCACAGACATCGCCGACCGCCGCCCACCCACCGCCCGCGAACCGGAGCGCCGGCACGTGGTGCTGCCTACGGAGCTGGTGGCGCGGGCGTCGTCGTGAGCGCCGTACCGGGGCTTGGACCAGGGCATGCTCAGCCCTCCAGCTGCCCCGCCCCGGTCCTCCAGCCAGGCGGGGCACACATCAACAACCCTCGTGCTGCACCGGAGGCCCTTGATCCACGGGTATACGGCTTCTCAAGCCAGCGGGTAGTCGTAGCGCAGGAAGCCCTTGAAGCTCGCCACCTTGTCGTACAGTGCGCGGGCAACGGTGTTGGTCTCCTGAGTGGTCCAGTACAGGCGTGAAGCCCCCCGCTCCCGCGACACATCGGCCACGTTCTCGATCAGCATCCGCGCCACACCTCGGCCGCGCGCCGCATCGAGGACGAAGAGGTCCTGGAGATAGCAGCTGTCTTCCATCCAGAACGTCGGGTGGAACAGATAGTGCGCGATGCCGACCAGCTTCCCGTTCGACCAGGCGCCGACGCCGTGGAAGTCGGTACCGCGTCGTAGCCGCAGCCAGGTCTCCTCATACGCCTCGTCCGGCACCGCGGTGCGGTAGAACGCCTTGTAACCGCGCGCCAGGACCTCCCAAGCCGCACGGTCCTCCTCGCGCAACGAACCGATCTCGATCACGGTGCCCCTCCTCAAACGCCAGCCCTCAGCTGATCCGGTGTTCCGCCGGGCGCTGCCTACACCTCATCCGGCGAGACCGGCGGCCCGCCGAGCGACCGAATCGTGTCGGCGTAGGCCTGGGACACCGTGGGGACGCTGTCCAGAAGCGTCCCATCCATGGCGAAGACAACTGCACGCATGGCTCAGGATCCTGACGGCCACACCGCGTTCGACGCCAGAGCCACTTCCCGAACACTGGCCCCACTCGATCGGCGCTGTATCGCGGCGGGCGGCGGGCGGCCCCGGTCCCTGGGCTACGCCCGTGAGGCTCTGGGCAAGGCGACCGGGAGCGAGCCCCGGCCGAGCTGGGTGAGCTTCTACACTGACCAGCCGCGTGGCCGAGGTGGACACGAAAAAGGCCGGTGACCTGATCATCACAGGTCACCGGCCTCTTCGGTGAGGGTGAGTGACGGGACTTGAACCCGCGACTTCCTGGACCACAACCAGGTGCTCTACCAGCTGAGCTACACCCACCATGACCGGCGGTGGAACTTGTCGTTTCCCCGACCGGCCGAGAAGAAGTCTACAGGGTCCGAAGGGGTGCTCGCGCACGCCTTTCGTGGGGGCCCGCTCCGGGCCCTGTCGGGGCCCTACTGCGCGGGCAGGACGTACCTGGCCGCGATCGTCCGGGCCGTGTCGGAGTCCGGGCCGGGCTGTGGCACGAACAGGGCCTCGCGGTAGTACTTCAGCTCGGCGATCGACTCGCGGATGTCGGCCAGCGCCCGGTGGTTGCCGTTCTTCTCCGGGCTGTTGAAGTAGGCGCGCGGGTACCAGCGGCGGGCCAGCTCCTTGATGCTGGAGACGTCCACGATCCGGTAGTGGAGGTAGTCCTCGACGCGGGGCATGTCCCGCAGCAGGAAGCCGCGGTCGGTGCCGACGGAGTTGCCGCACAGCGGGGCCTTGCCGGGTTCCTTCACGTGCTCGCGCACGTACGCCAGGACCTGCTCCTCCGCGTCGGCCAGCGTCGTGCCGCCGGCCAGCTCGTCGAGCAGCCCGGACGCGGTGTGCATGTGACGCACCACCTCCGGCATCGTCTCCAGCGCCGCGTCCGGAGGGCGGATGACGATGTCCACCCCCTCGCCGAGTACGTTCAGCTCGGAGTCGGTGACCAGCGCGGCCACCTCGATGAGAGCGTCGTCGGACAGCGAGAGTCCGGTCATCTCGCAGTCGATCCACACCATGCGATCGTTCATATGTCTAACCTTACGGCTCCCTCCCGCTTCCGGGACCAGCCATGCGAGGGCGTTCGCGCCGTACCCGGTGATACGACGAGGGGGGCGAGGCGGCTCACCGGCCGCCTCGCCCCCCTCGTCGTATCACGCGCCGTGTCACGCGCCGCCGCGTGGGCCCGACAGTCCGGCGCGGGTGAGGTACGCCTCCCGGGCGTGCTCCGCGGACAGGCTCATCGCGGGAGCGGCGCGCCGGGTCTGCATCGGGACCGCGCTCTCCGGGTGGAGCACGGTGGGCACCGCCCCGGCCAGGCCCGCCGGTGCGACCGGCTGGTCGTCGGACGGCCGCTCGCCCTGGGGCCTGCGGGCGCGGTACGCGGCCCGGTAGGCGGCCGGGGACGAACCCAGCTGGCGGCGGAAGTGGCCGCGCAGGGCCACCGGGGAGCGGAAGCCGCAGCGGCCCGCCACCTCGTCAACCGAGTAGTCCGACGTCTCCAGCAGCCGCTGTGCCTGGAGCACCCGCTGGGTGATCAGCCACTGCAGCGGGGCGCTGCCGGTGAGCGAGCGGAAACGGCGGTCGAACGTACGGCGGCTCATGTACGCGCGAGCCGCCAGCGTCTCCACGTCGAACTGCTCGTGGAGGTGTTCCAGCGCCCAGGCGACGACCTCGGCGAGCGGGTCAGCGCCGATCTCCTCGGGTAAAGAGCGGTCCAGGTAGCGCTCCTGGCCTCCGCTCCGACGCGGTGGGACGACGAGCCGCCGGGCGAGCGCGCCCGCCGCCTCGTTGCCGTGGTCGGTGCGCACGATGTGCAGGCACAGGTCGATCCCGGCCGCGGTGCCCGCGGACGTCAGCACGTCGCCGTCGTCGACGAACAGCTCGCGCGGGTCGACGTGCACCGACGGGTAGCGTTTGGCCAGCGTCGGCGCGTACATCCAGTGGGTCGTGGCCGGGCGCCCGTCCAGCAGGCCGGCCGCGGCCAGCACGAACGCGCCGGTGCACAGCCCGACGATCCGCGCGCCCTCCTCGTGCGCGCGGCGCAGCGCGTCCAGCGCGTCCTCCGGCGGCGGAGAGGTGATCGAGCGCCAGGCCGGCACGACGACGGTGCCCGCCCGCGAGATCGCCTCCAGGCCGTGTGGCGCGGTGAGTTCGAGTCCCCCTGTGGTCCGCAGCGGGCCTTCCTCACCGGCGGCGACCAGCAGTCGGTAGCGCGGTACCCCGGCGTCCTGGCGGTCGATGCCGAACACCGAGAGCGGTATGGAACTCTCGAAGATGGGTCCGCCGCTGAACAGCAGCACCGCGACGATCTCCTTGCGGCGTCGCCCGGACAGCTTCCGGGCCGCGGCTTCCGGTGCGGCAGCGGAGTCGTGGCTCATACTGCTAAGCCCCCCTCGGTGGTCGCGGCTCCTCGGTTGAATCGCTCCTGCACGTTTCCCCTCGGTCCTGCACGAGTCCCCCGCCGTAAGACAGTCAAGATCGAATCTACTGGGTCCCGCAACGTCGCGGTGGCCAGTTCCGCACGCGGCACATTGTCGACATGACAACTTGGCGTGAAGCATTCGATCACGAAGCGTTGCACTCGTGGAGCGTGCGGGGAAGTGCGCCTTGTCGCAGTGGCCAAAGCGCGTAGGGCGCGAAGTGGCTCGGGGACCCTTTCCGTGCAGGTGGAACGGGGGTCGAGGGGTGGTCGGGGCAAGTCCTGGACATGGTCCAGAAGTTGGCCGAAAAGCGACGGGCGCGTGCGTGGAAACCGGTCAGCCGACCGGTGTACGTCCCTCGGTGTGATGTCCGCCTCGTCGCGCGGCCTCTCCCGTCGCCGCCGCCCGGCGCCCCGCGACCCGCTCCGAGCGGCGCAGCAGGACCAGGCAGGCGCCGGTCACGGCGGCCAGGCCCAGTGCCGTGCCGGCGGCGCCGGCGAGGGAGGTGCCGTACCAGAGGAGGACCACCGGGACGAGGGCGCAGCTGAAGGCCGCCCAGCGGACCACGTCGCTCACGGTGTCCGGCGCGGGGTGCTGTACGGGGTGCGGTTCGGCGGTCGGGCGCGGTTCGGACATGTCGTCCTCCCTGGGGCGCCACCCCCGTGGTGGCTCGGCGGGATCAACGCGGGTTCGATCGACCGGTCACTCTGCGCTACCGCCGGACGGGAGCTCCAGGTGCTTGAATCCCGCGCAAACCGCCTGTACGGGTCACCAACCATTGCGTTACGGGCGGCGCTCGTGCATGCTCCGGGGAACCCCTGCGAGCCCTGAGCGGATCTGGGCTGAGGGGGCGTGCCGCCGTACCCTTGCGGGTATGGGGTTGGGAAGATGTTTCCCGGACACAGCTCTGCCGCACACTGTCGTCCCCCCGATCAAGGATCCTTACGCCGAGACAGCCATGGCCGGTCACGAATTCTCCGAACCCGCGGACCGCAAGCGGCGGGTCGCCGATCCCGCGGCGGCCGATCCCCTCGCCGCGGAAGAGGTACGCCCTTCCTGCGATCCCGCCTTCCAGCACGGGGTGGTCGTCGGCTTCGACGGCTCCACCTCCAGCGAGCGCGCCCTCGCCTACGCGATCGGCATGGCCCACCGCTCAGGCTCGGGACTGATCATCGTCCACGTCGCCAACCGGCTGCCCACCACCGTGTGGGCGGGCTGCGAGCCTCCCGTCTTCGTCGACGTGCCCGACCACCGCACCGAGGTCCTCGGGCTCGAACTCGCCTGCGCCGAGCACCTCTCCGAGGTGCCGTGGATCCTTGTCGAGCGTGGCGGTGACATCTGCCACGAACTCGAGGAAGTGGGACGGGAGTACGAGGCCGACGCGATCGTCGTCGGGTCCACGCACGGACTCGTCGGCCGGCTCTTCGGCTCCGTGGCCGGGCGGCTCGCCAAGCGGGCGCAGCGGCCCGTCATCGTGATCCCCTGACGCGGCTTCCGCGCCTCACGGGTCTCGTTCCGCCCCTTTCGTCAACTCCCTTTGTGCAGCCGGAAACTACCCGTGCGTAGAGGTGTTTGTGCCCTTGTGAAGGGCATATACCGGTCACCGCACGACGGCACATGCGCGGCACATGCGCGGCACATGCGCGGCACATGCACGAAGGGAGCCCGCCGTGACCAACGACGTCTCCGCGGGAAGCGGAAGCATCACCGTGGCCGGCCGACTCGCCCTGGGTGTCACGCTGTTGGCGTTCGGACTCGGGACGACCGGCGTGATCGACGGGGTGGCCGCGTCCGACGCCGTGACCCTCGCGCACTACGTGGGCGGGGTCGCCCTCTTCCTCCTCGGCCTGGTGGCCCTCCGCGACCGGGACGGCGTCGGCGGTACGGGCTTCGCAGCCCTCGGCGCTCTCTGGTTCACCTGGGCCGTCGCCGACCGCGCGTCCGCCGAGGCGGCCGGGCTCTTCCTGCTCCTGTTCGCCCTCGTGGCGCTCACGCTGACCCTCGCGGGCGGCGACACCCTCGGCCAGGCCGTGCACGGACTGCTGTTCCTGGCGATGCTGCTGCTCGCGGTCGCGAGCTTCGCCGGCAGCTCCTCGCTCGCGAAGGCCGGCGGCTGGGTCGCCGTACTCTCCGGGGCGGTCGCCTGGTACGCGGCGACGGCGGCGCTGGCGCACTGGCCGACGGCTCTTCCCCGACGTGCTGCGGGCCGGGGAGTGACGGCCGCCGGCTGATGACAGCAGCACTGAAACGGACCCCCACGTGCTGGTGGCACACGTGGGGGTCCGTTCTTTGCGCCTAGACCGGCGCCGCTCTCGCGGAGGTGGTTGCTCGCCGTGGGGGTTGCTCAGTTGTCGCTTCCGCCGTGGCGGGGGTTTTCCTACTCCACCGTGACGGACTTGGCGAGGTTGCGCGGCTTGTCGATGTCGCGGCCCAGGGCCTTGGCCGTGTGGTAGGCGAGGAGCTGGAGCGGGATGCCCATGAGGATCGGGTCCAGCTCGTCCTCGTTCTTCGGGACGATGATCGTCTGGTCGGCCTTCTCCTGCTCCTGGTGGGCGACCGCGAGGATCTGGCCGCTGCGGGCCTTGATCTCCTCCAGGGCGGCGCGGTTCTTCTCCAGCAGGTCGTCGTCCGGGACGATCGCGACCGTCGGCAGGGCCGGCTCGATGAGGGCCAGCGGGCCGTGCTTGAGCTCGGAGGCCGGGTAGGCCTCGGCGTGGATGTAGGAGACCTCCTTGAGCTTCAGGGAGGCCTCGCGCGCCACCGGGTAGCCCCGGACGCGGCCGATGAAGAGCATCGAGCGGGCGTCGGCGTACTGCTCGGCCAGCTCCTTGACCTGCTCCTCCTGCTTGAGGATCTCGTCGATCTGGGCGGGCAGCTTGCGCAGGCCCTCGATGATCCGCTTGCCGTCGCGCACGGACAGGTCGCGGGTGCGGCCCAGATGCAGGGCGAGCAGGGCGAAGGCGACGGTGGTGTTGGTGAAGCACTTCGTCGAGACGACGCAGACCTCGGGGCCGGCGTGCACGTAGATGCCGCCGTCGGCCTCGCGGGCGATCGCCGAGCCGACCACGTTGACGACGCCGAGGACGCGGGCGCCCTTGCGCTTCAGCTCCTGGACGGCGGCGAGGACGTCGTATGTCTCACCGGACTGGGAGACCGCGACGTACAGGGTGTCGGGGTCGACGACCGCGTTGCGGTAGCGGAACTCGGAGGCCGGCTCGGCGTCCGCGGGGATGCGGGCCAGCTCCTCGATCATCTGGGCGCCGATCATGCCGGCGTGGTACGAGGTACCGCAGCCGAGGATCTTCACGCGGCGGATCTTGCGCGCCTCGCGGGCGTCCAGGTTCAGGCCGCCGAGGTGCACGGTGGAGAAGCGGTCGTCGATGCGGCCGCGCAGCACGCGGTCCACGGCGTCGGCCTGCTCGTGGATCTCCTTGTGCATGTACGTGTCGTGGCCGCCCATGTCGTACGAGGCGGCCTCCCACTCCACGGTGGTGGGCTCGGCCGTCGTGCGGGTGCCCTCGGTGGTGTAGGTGCGGAAGTCGTCGGCCTTGAGGGTCGCCATCTCGCCGTCGTCCAGCGTGACTATCTGGCGGGTGTGGGCGACCAGCGCGGCGATGTCCGAGGCGACGAACATCTCCTTCTCGCCGATGCCGAGGACGACCGGGGAGCCGTTGCGGGCCACCACGATGCGGTCGGGGAAGTCGGCGTGCATGACGGCGATGCCGTACGTGCCCTCGACCAGGCGCAGGGTCTCGCGGACCTTGTCCTCGAGCTTCTTGGCCTCGGAGCGGGCGATCAGGTGGACGAGGACCTCGGTGTCGGTCTCGGAGAGGAACTCGACACCGTCCGCCTCCAGCTTGCGGCGCAGGTCGGAGGCGTTGTCGATGATGCCGTTGTGCACGACGGCGACCTTGTTGTCGGCCGACATGTGCGGGTGGGCGTTCACGTCGGACGGGGCGCCGTGGGTCGCCCAGCGGGTGTGCGCGATGCCGGTCGTGCCCTTGAAGCGCGCCGGGACCTTCGCCTCCAGGTCGCGCACCCGGCCCTGGGCCTTGACCATCTTCAGGCCGGCCGACTTCGGGGAGGACACGACGATGCCCGCGGAGTCGTAGCCGCGGTACTCCAGCCGCTGGAGGCCTTCCAGCAGCAGGGGAGCCACGTCACGCTTCCCGATGTATCCGACAATTCCGCACATGTATACGTATCCCTCAGCCTGGCGTCTCAGCCGTAGACCATGCGGCGCAGCTGCCGAAGCGTCAGCTCCGGCGGCGCCACCGCCCGGTATTTCAGGTCCGCCTCGATCCGTTCGAAGATCGCCGCGTTCGCCAGGCCCTGGGCCTGGAGCTCGCGGTGGCGGCGACGGACGTAGTCCTGCGTCGTCTCGTCGAAGTAGGCGAGCACGTCCTGGACCACACGCAGCGCCTCGCCCCTGCCCAGGGGCGTGGAACGCGTCAAGTGATCAACAAGTTCGTCGTGCACCCGGTAGATCCTGAGGGACCGGCCGCGGTTTCGCAAGAATCCTGCCCGATTTCGGGCACTGTGACGGGGGAATCCCTCTCGCGGTCCGCACTTTCTGTGGCATGCGTCACGAGTTGGGGGGTGTTGTGCGTCACATGCGCCGCAGGATCGCCTGTTTGGCCACGCCGAACTCCTCGTCCGTCAGCACGCCCGAGCGGTGCAGCTCGCCCAGCTCCCGCAACCGCCGCAGCAGTGCGTCGTGGTCGTCCTCGACGGCCGGGGCGCCGCGCTGCTCCGGCACCTCCGGCAGCCGCGGCCGTACGTTCGCCGGGGCCGTCGACGGATGGGGCAGCCGCGCCTGCACGGCGGCCGCGACCAGGGCCATCAGCGGGTCCTTCCGGAACCCCCACAGCTCCACCGCGTACGGGTCGTACTTCGGCGGCACCTCGCAGGCCACGCCCCGCACGGTGAAGCGCAGATGGCCGTTCTCCAGTCCGGCGGCCGGCTGCCAGTCCACGGCGGTGATGTCGCCGACGGGCAGGGTCCGGACCCCGGCGGACGACTTGGCCTCCTCCGTCTTCCAGTTCCACTCCAGGCGCACCTGGTCGCCGTCGAAGCTCGCGGTCCCGTCCCCGGCCGAGACGGACAGGGGCACGGCCGGGCCCGGCAGCAGATACGCGCCCACCGGACCGGACGGAACCTGGTCCAGCAGCAGGGCGCCGCGCACCTCCTCCACGAAGTACTCGGCGACGCCGTACCGGTCGGGCTCGACGGACAGCCGATACGGGTCGTGCGGCTCGCCGAGGCGGCCGCCGGTGGCGTGCAGCAGCGGATCGGCGCCGTCACGCAGCCGCAGCCGCAGCCGGCCCGACTTCCGGCCCTGTTCGAAGGAGACGCCCGCCAACGCGCCCAGCGGGACGACGAGTTCACCCAGGGTGGCACGCAGCAGCCCGACGCTCTTGTCGCGTCCCGGAGTCAGCCGGAGGGCGTCGCCGTCGAAGGCCCACGTGCCGTCCTTCTGGAGGATTTCCGCCATGCGGGGATTGTTTCATCGCATCTGCGAGAGAGTGGTCCGTACCTGTCGGGGTCTCAGCACCCCGCGTCCGCTTGAAGGGAGCGCATGTGAGACGGCACCACGGCACGACTCCCCGTATGACCCGGTTGCTCGGTTCGCTGCTACTCGTGGCAGCGGCCGGTGTCTTCACCGCCGGCGCGGCACCGTCCGCCCCCACCCCGCGTGCCACCCCGCTCGGCCGGGTCGTCCCGGCCCCCGCCGCGGTCGAGCCCGGCGGGGCTCCGTACCGCATCACCCGCGACACCCGGATCCGCGTCGCCGACACCCGTGAGGCCCGCCGGGTCGGCGAGTACCTCGCGGACATCCTGCGCCCCTCCACCGGCTACCGTCTGCCGGTCATCACGCAAGGGCCCGGCGGCATCCGGCTCAAGCTGGCCCAGGGCCCGTTCGGAGCCGAGGGCTACCGCCTCGCCAGCTCGCCCGGCGGGGTCACCATCACCGCCCACGCCCCGGCCGGCCTCTTCCACGGCGTCCAGACCCTGCGTCAGCTGCTCCCGGCGGCCGTCGAGAAGGACTCCGTACAGCCCGGACCCTGGCTGGTCGCGGGCGGCACCATCGAGGACAGCCCGCGCTACGCCTACCGCGGCGCGATGCTGGACGTCTCCCGCCACTTCTTCACCGTCGACCAGGTCAAGCGCTACATCGACCAGATGGCGCTCTACAAGGTCAACACCCTGCACCTGCACCTCAGCGACGACCAGGGCTGGCGCATCGCCATCGACTCCTGGCCGCGCCTGGCCACCTACGGCGGCTCCACCCAGGTCGGCGGCGGCGCGGGCGGCCACTACACCAAGGACGACTACCGCGAGATCGTGCGGTACGCCGCCTCCCGCTATCTGGAGGTCGTCCCCGAGATCGACATGCCGGGGCACACCAACGCGGCCCTCGCCTCGTACGCGGACCTGAACTGCGACGGCGTCGCGCCCCCGCTGTACACCGGCACCAGGGTCGGCTTCAGCAGCCTGTGCGTGCCCAAGGACATCACGTACGACTTCGTGGACGACGTCATCCGCGAGCTCGCCGCCCTCACGCCCGGCCGCTACCTCCACATCGGCGGCGACGAGGCGCACTCCACCAGCCACGAGGACTACGTGGCCTTCATGGACCGGGTGCAGCCCCTCGTCGCCAAGTACGGCAAGACGGTCATCGCCTGGCACCAGCTGACCGGCGCCCATCCGGCCAAGGGCGCGATCGCCCAGTACTGGGGCCTGGACGGCACCAGAGCGGCGGAGAAGGCCCAGGTCGCCGAGGCCGCGCAGCACGGCACCGGGATCATTCTGTCGCCCGCGGACCGGGTCTACCTCGACATGAAGTACAACCCGGACACGCCGCTGGGCCTGCACTGGGCGGGCTATGTGGAGGTGCAGCGGTCCTACGACTGGGATCCGGGCAACTACCTTCCAGGCGTGCCCGATTCGGCGATCCGGGGCGTCGAGGCGCCGATGTGGTCGGAGACGGTCACCAAGTCGGCCGACATCGAGTACATGGCGTTTCCGCGGCTGGCCGGCGCGGCCGAGCTCGGCTGGTCACCGGCGTCCACGCACGACTGGGACGCCTACAAGGTGCGGCTCGCCGCGCAGGGGCCGCGCTGGGAGGCGCTGGGGATCGGCTACTACCGCTCGCCGCAGGTGCCCTGGCCCGCGAGCTGAGCCGAGGATGCCGGCGGGCACCCCGGTGGACCGTCACCGGGGTGCCCGCCCGTCTTCCGGTCAGAACCCGGCGAGGGGGTTCTTCAGGGTGCCGACGAGCTGGAGTGCGCCCGACGGATCGGCGAGGTCCACCATCTGCCTGTTGTCGCGCAGCTGGAGCCGGTTGAGGCAGGACAGCGCGAACTCGGGGGCGAACAGGTCGTACTGCCCAAAGCGGTCGGCGAGTTCGGGCACCGACTCCTGGTAGGCGCGGGTGACCTCCGCGACCGTCCGCCAGAAGTCGTCCTCCGCCAGGACGCCCTCGTCGGCCAGCAGGGCGGCGAGGAAGCGGAAGAAGCAGTCGAAGACGTCCGTGAAGATCGACAGGAGCTTCTTGTCGTCCGGCACCTCGACCCGGATCCGCCGCACCTCGGGCGGCAGCGCGGCGCCCGGGTCCAGGACCGCGATCTCCTCGGCGATGTCCTTGTAGACCGCCCGCTGGACCACGCCGTCCTTCAGGACCAGGATCACGTTCTCGCCGTGCGGCATGAACACGAGGTCGTAGGCGTAGAAGCTGTGCAGCAGCGGGGTGAAGTACGCCCGCAGGTAGTGCCGCAACCACTCGGCCGGCGCCAGGCCGGACCGCTCGATCAGCGCGCCCGCGAACGAGGCGCCCTCGTGGTCCACATGGAGCAGGGACGCCATGGTGGCGAGGCTCTCGCCCTCCTGGAGGGAGGCGACCGCGCTCTCGCGCCACAGCGCCGCGAGCATCTTCCGGTACGGCGAGTAGCGGTCCGTCGCGGCCTCGTACTCCCGGTGCCGGTAGCCCACGGCCGCCCGCTCGCGGATGATCGACAGGCCCGTCGCCTTCAGCACCGGGTCGCCCTCGACGATCTGGGCGAGCCAGTCGTTGATCGCCGGGGTCGCCTCCATGTAGGCGGCCGAGAGCCCGCGCATGAAGCCCATGTTGAGGACGGACAGCGCCGTCTTGACGTAGTGCTTGCCGGGATGGGAGCGGTTGAAGAAGGTCCGGATGGACTGCTGGGCCAGGTACTCGTCATCGCCCTCGCCCAGGCAGACCAGGTGCCCGCGGGCGACCTCGGCGGCGAAGGTGACGGCGAGCTTGTTCCACCACTGCCAGGGGTGCACGGGGATGAGGAGGTAGTCCCCGGGGTCCAGGCCGCGCTGCCACAGCACGTGCGCGAAGCGCTCGACGGTCGCCTCGCCCAGCTCCTCGCGGACGAAGGACTCGTACTCGATCCCGGCGCCCGCCGTGAACGCCGCCCGGGAGCGGTGCGCGGCCAGCCACACCAGTCGGACGGGGCTCGCGGTCTCGGGGGCGTACGCCAGGTACTCGTGGACGCCGAAGCCGAGCCGGCCGTTGTTGGCCACGAAGCAGGGGTGCCCCTCGGTCATGCCGGTCTCGATGGCCTGGAAGCCGCTCTCCGTGAGCTCGGCGGAGGTGGTCCTCGGCTTGGTGAGCTTGAAGCAGGTACCGGAGAGCGTGGAGGAGATCTCCTCCAGGTAGACGGGCAGGATCCCGTCGCTCAGGCCCAGGGTCTCCTTCAGCTCGATGAAGAAGTCCAGGGCGGCGAGCGGGAGTTCCTCGCCGTCGCGGGTGCGGGTGATCGAGGCGGCGTCCACCTGCCAGTGGTCCAGGGCGCGGCGCGTGGCGGTGAAGCGGTAGCGGGTGAGGCCGTCGTCGCTGCGGACGGTGTACGCCTCCCCGTCCGGCTCCGGGATGATCAGGCGCTCGTGGGCGAACTCGGCGAGCGCCTTGCGGACGAGCAGCCGGTTCGCCTCCTCCCAGCGCTCGGGGGACAGATGGGCCACGGAGGCGGCGGGGGTCATGCGGACACCGCCTTCTCGAACTGCTCGCGCGTGCAGAAACTCAGCAACGCCTTCTTCTCCGGCTTCTGTATCTCTCGGTCGGGTACGAACCCGACGGCCTCGTTCAGGGCGTGCACCGCCGTGTTGCGGACGTCCGGCTCGACGACGACCCGGGCGGTGGCGGGGTCCTCGAAGAGGTGCGCCATCACGGCGGTGATGACGGACCGGGTGAACCCGTGCACCGGGGTGTCGGTCGCCGGGGTCAGGAAGTGCATGCCGACGTCGCCGGGCTCTGGCTCGTACAGCCCGGCCA
Organism: Streptomyces sp. V3I7; assembly: GCF_030817495.1. Lineage (NCBI taxonomy): Bacteria > Bacillati > Actinomycetota > Actinomycetes > Kitasatosporales > Streptomycetaceae > Streptomyces > Streptomyces sp. V3I7. Next base: position 2,455,853 of record NZ_JAUSZK010000001.1, on the reverse strand, counting down.
GCTCACGGTGGGCGGGGTCGTACTTCTCCATGAGGAAGACGGGGACGCCGTCCGCCAGCCCGAGCAGGGCGTGGTGGTGCGCGTCGGCCGCGATCTCCCGGTAGGCCTGCTCGACGTCCGCGACCGAGGCGTCCCGCATCATCCAGAAGGACGCCTTGGGGTGGGTGACCCAGGAGTGGAGCAGCTCGGCGTCCTGGACGGGGTCGAGGGGGCGGAACGTGAAGGCCGTGTTCGTGCTGGTCATTTCCGTGCTGGTCATGTCCGTGCTGGTCATACGGCGAACTCCTGGAACGCGATCGTCTTCTCGACCGGGTAGTAAGCGCTGCCGAGCAGCTCACGGATGATGAAGCTGTTGCGGTAGGCGCCCATGCCCAGGTCGGGGCTGGTGATGCTGTGCGTGTGGACGCCGGCGTTCTGGATGAAGATCCCGCGGCCGCTCACGTCGATCGCGTAGTTGCGGGCGACGTCGAAGTTGCCCCGGGCGTCGTAGCGCAGCCGGTCGCGGACGGGCGCGAGGAAGGCCGGCTCGGTGTAGTGATAGCCCGTGGCCAGGATCAGGCCCTCGGAGCGCAGCTCGTAGTCCTTCTCCTGCTCCTCCTGGCGCAGGCTCAGGGTGTACGTGCCGTTCTCGTACCGGGCGCCGGTCAGGGCGGAGTTGGTGAGCAGCCGGGTCGGGACCGGGCCGCCGAGGTTCTTCTGGTAGAGCAGGTCGAAGATCTCGTCGACGAGGTCGCCGTCGATGCCCTTGAACAGGCCCTTCTGCCGCTCCGTGAGCCGGTAGCGGGTGGCCTCCGGCAGGGCGTGGAAGTAGTCGACGTACTCCGGGCTGGTCATCTCCAGCGTGAGCTTGGTGTATTCGAGAGGGAAGAAGCGCGGGGAGCGGGTGACCCAGTTCAGCCGGTAGCCGTGTACGTCGATCTCGCTGAGGAGGTCGTGGTAGATCTCGGCGGCGGACTGGCCGCTGCCGACCAGCGTGATCGACTCCTTCGCCTGGAGCTCCGCCTTGTGGTGCAGATAGCGGGAGTTGTGGATGACGTCGCCGTCCAGATCGCGGCAGGACTCCGGGACGTACGGAAGCGTGCCGGTGCCGAGGACCAGGTGGCGGGCGCGGTAGGTCTCACCGGCCTCGGTGCGCACGACGTAGACCTCGTTCTCGTTCTGGTACGTCACCTCGGTGACGGTCGTGCCGAAGCGGACGCTGCTCAGCCGGCCCGCCGCCCAGCGGCAGTAGGCGTCGTACTCGACGCGCAGGGGATAGAAGTTCTCGCGGATGTAGAACGAGTACAGCCGGCCCCGTTCCTTCAGGTAGTTGAGGAAGGAGTACGGGGACGTCGGGTCCGCGAGCGTGACCAGGTCCGACAGGAACGGGGTCTGGAGGTGGGCGCCCTCCAGGAACATCCCGGAGTGCCACTCGAAGTCCGGCTTCGACTCCAGGAAGACGCCGTCGAGTTCGGTGATCGGCTCGGTGAGGCAGGCGAGGCCGAGGTTGAAGGGACCGAGCCCGATGCCGACGAAGTCGTGGGTCTTGGCCGGGGTTTCAGGACGCGCGGTCAAGGGACTCTCCCAGGTACTGCTCGGCGTGGCCGGCGATGAGGTCGAGGACGGCGGCGATGTCGGCCGCCCGGGTCTCGGGGTTGAGCAGGGTGAACTTCAGGTAGTGGCGGCCGTCGACCTTGGTGCTCGCCACGACGGCGTCACCGGACGCGAACAGGGCCGCCCGAGCGTGCAGGTTGACCTGGTCGATCTCGTCGGGGTCCGCGACGTCCGCCGGGACGTACCGGAAGACGAGGGTGGACAGGGACGGCTGGACGACGACGTCGAAGCGCGGGTCGGCGGCCAGCAGCCGCCAGCCCTCGGCCGCGAGGTCGCACACCTCGTCGAAGAGCTCGCCGATGCCGTCGGCGCCCATCGTGCGCAGGGTCATCCACAGTTTGAGGGCGTCGAAGCGGCGGGTGGTCTGGAGGGACTTGTCGACCTGGTTGGGGATGCGCTCCCGCGCCAGCCGGCGCGGGTTGAGGTAGTCCGCGTGGTAGGTGGCGTGGCGCAGCGTGGCCGCGTCGCGCACCAGCACGGCGGACGAACTCACCGGCTGGAAGAAGGACTTGTGGTAGTCGACGGTGACCGAGTCGGCCCGCTCGATGCCGTCGAGGCGGTCGCGGTACTTGCGGGAGGCGAGCAGCCCGCAGCCGTAGGCCGCGTCCACGTGCAGCCAGACGCCGTACCGGCCGCACAGCTCGGCGATCTCCGGCAGCGGGTCGATGGAGCCGAAGTCGGTGGTGCCGGCGGTGGCGACGACCGCCATCGGGGTCAGGCCCTCGCGTGCGCAGCGCTCCAGCTCGTGGGCGAGCGCGACGGTCTGCATCCGCTTGTCGCGGTCGACGGGAACCGGGACGACCGCGCCCGGGCCGAGTCCGAGGAGCTGCGCGGACTTCCGGACGCTGAAGTGGCTGACCTCGGAGGTGAGGACGCGCAGGTTCGCGAGCGCGTCGCCCTTGGCCTCCTCGCGGGCGAGCAGCAGCGCCTGGAGGTTGGACTGGGTGCCGCCGGAGGTGAACACGCCGTCGGCGGACGGGCCGAGGCCGATGCGGGCGGCCGTCCAGTCGACGAGCCGGCGCTCGATGAGGGTGCCGCCGGCCGACTGGTCCCAGGTGTCGAGGGAGGAGTTGACGGCGGAGAGCACCGCCTCGCCCAGCACGGCCGGGATGACCACGGGGCAGTTGAGGTGGGCGAGGTAGCGGGGGTGGTGGAAGTAGACGGCGTCGCGGAGGTAGACCTCTTCGAGCTCGTCGAGGACGGCGGACGGGTCGTGCAGAGGACGGTCGAGGTCGATCCGCTCGATGACGGGGGCGAGGGCGTCGACCGTGATCCCGGTGAACGGCCTGTCGGTGGAGGCGAGTCTGGCCGCCACCCGCTCCACTCCTTCGGTCACGGAGCGGCGGTAGTGCTCCGCGGTGAGGTCATTGAGCAGGTGCGAGCGCATGTGGGGGTCCTCCGAGAGGGGAGTCCGTGCGGAACGGGTCGAGGGGCGAGACCATCGTCGTATTAGGTTAGCCTAACCTAAGTTGAAGAGTGGTGGGCCTCGCCCCTCGGGCGGATTCCGTGGCCGGTTCCGGCGGTTTCGAAGGTTCCGGCGGTTACGCCGCCTCCGTGGCCCTCAACTGCTCCTCGCTGAGCCCCTGTCGCCAGTAGCCGACGAAGGTGACGCGGCGGCGGTCGATGCCGCGCTCGCCGACGAAGTGCCGCCGCAGCAGCTTGACTTGGCCGGACTCGCCCGCGATCCAGACGTACGGCCTTGTGGCGTGGGGGAGTTGGGCGGCGCGCAGGGTGTCGGCGGCCGGGGGGAGTCTCCTCGTCCCGGACCACCCAGGTGATCTCCGCGTCCGCCTCGGTCGCCACGTCCTGGATGTCACCGGCGTGCGGCACCTCCAGCCAGGCGCGGGCGCGCAGACCGGCGGGCAGGGATTCGAGGATGGCGCAGGCGGCGGGGACGGCCGTCTCGTCGCCCCACAGGACCACGAGGTCGGCGTCCTCGGGCGGGCGGAAGCGGATGGCGCGGTTGTCGGCGACGACCGGTCCGAGCAGCAGGACCCGGTCACCGGCGCGGGCGTCGGCGGCCCAGCGGGAGGCCGGACCGGCGAGGGTGGGGGCGCCGGGCCCGACGCCGTGCAGGGCGAAGTCGATGTCGATCTCGTCGGGATCGCGGCGCAGGGCGCGCAGGGTGTACGAGCGCATCACCGCCCGTACGTCGTCCGGGAGTTCACGCCAGCCCTGCCACCAGCCGTCGCCCAGCTCGACGGGCACGACGGGCTCGCTCTGCCCCGGCTGCGGCAGGAACAACGACAGGGACTGGTCGCGCCCGTCGGAGTGGAAGGCGCGCAGGTCGGGTCCGGCGAAGGTGACCCGGACCAGAGACGGGCCGAGCCGCCTCGTCCGCGCGACCTGGAGGGAGAAGAAACGGAACGGGGCGGCTACGGCCGTCGTCATGGGGCTCCTCTGAGATGCGGTGATGCGGTTCAGGAAGGGGCCGGGGGCGGTGGGGTCAGCTGACCTTCCTGGCCGACTCGATGGCCTTGGCGAGGTCCTCGAGCAGCGGGGCGCACTTGGCGTACGACAGGATCGGCTCGGGGTTGCGGGCGATGACCTGGCCCGCCTTGACCGCGGGGAGCTTCTTCCAGGTGGCCTCGGTGATGTCGGCGGCCTGGATGGCCGAGGTGCGGTTGTCCATCATGATGATGTCCGCGTCGTACTTGTCGACGTTCTCCCAGCTCAGCGACTCGAACCAGCCGCCGCCCTCGGTCTTGGCCTTCTCCGGCGGCTCCACGAAGTTCACGCCGAGGGCCTTGAAGTACTCCAGGTCGACGGAGAGGTTGGTGCCGGAGACGTAGAACAGGTCCTGGCTCGCGGAACCGGCCATCACCTTGATGCGGGGGTTGGCCTTGGCGGCCGCGCGCAGCCGGGCGGCCGCGTCCTCGAAGCGCTTCCTGGCGGCGGTGACCTTCGCGGAGGCGGTGTCGGCGCCGAGGGACCCCGCGAGCGCCAGCATCCGCTCCAGCGGCTTGGTCAGCTGGCGGTCGTAGACCGAGATGCCCACGCTCGGGGCGCCGACGGCCTCGATCTTCTTCTTCGACTCCTCCGGGACGTACCAGAGGGTGCCGGCGTTGTCGAACATCGTGGAGATCAGGACGTCGGGCGCGAGGGCCGCGTACTTCTCGATGTTGAACTGGCCCCACTCGTTGCCGAGAACCGTCACCTTGCTGACGTCCATGTCGCCGGCCTGGACGTCGGCCTTGCCGTCCTTGGTCCTCGTCGGGCCGAACGCGCCTTTGACCGTGACGCCGTAGTCGAACAGCGCGGCGGCGACACCGGTGAACGCGACGATGTTCGCCGGGACCTGGCCGGCCTTCGCCGTCGTGCCGCGGTCGTCCTTGAAGGTCCAGGGGCCCGGCTTGCCGGCCGCCGTGCCCTTGCCCGCGCCGCCGCTCTTCGTACCGTCGTCGCCGCAGGCCGCGAGCAGGGCCCCCAGACCGACGGCGCCGCCCGCGGCGAGGATGCCGCGACGGGTGGGGAGGGTGGCACGGGCGTGGGGCATGGCTGTGACTGCTTTCGAACGGGGCGCGGAGGGCCCGTCGGACAATTTCAGGCTAGGTTAGCCTAACCTTATCGACCGTCCAAGGGGGGTTGGTTCGTGTTGCTGCCCTGTGTGCCCGCTTGCCTTCAACTGCCCTGCGCCATCTAGCCGTTGTGATCATGTCTGGATAGGTTGAACCTCCATCACGGGTGGCCGGCGATGTTCGGAGGTGGCATGACAGCCATGACGGACCTGACGGACGTAGAGGCGGTGGTGCGTCGTGACGCGGCACTGCTGGAGGACGATCTGGCGCGGTTCATCGGCTCGCTGACGGAGCGCCACGGCGCTGGTTCCGTGTACGACGCGGCGATGCGGCGCTCCCTGTGGGAGCCGGTCGTCGACGCCGTCGGATCCAAGGTGGGACAGGAGGCGCTGCCGCCCGCCGCCGGGCACCCCGGCGGCGACAAGGGCCCCCTGCGCCCTTCGATGGTCTACTGGGCCTACCGCAACTACCAGGGCTTCCCCGACGAGACCGGGGACGCGGCCTCGTCGGCGGAACTGGCGGCGGTCCGCCGCGCGGCGGTGGCCGTGCGGGTCGTGTTGAAGGCGGCCGTCGCGATCGACGACATCCAGGACGGCAGCCTCACCCGCTACGGAGAGACCGCGCTCCATGTCACCCATGGCGTACCGATCGCGCTCAACACGGGCGCCTGGCTGATCATGGCCGCCATGGCGCACGCCGCCGATCCGGCCGTCGTCGACAGCGTGGCGCGGTCGCTCGACAAGGGCTTCACCGGCCAGGCCGTCGACATGTCCACGCGCTCGGCGGCCACCCGCGCCGAGTTGATGACCGCGCCCCACAAGACACGGGTGGACTTCTGGGAGTCGATGGCCGCTCTCAAGACCGGGACGCTGTTCTGGATGCCGCTCGACGCGGCGGTGGCGGCCCTGCGCGTCGTCGAGGACGAGCGGCGGACCCTGGACGACGCCATGCGCAGACTCGGGCTGGCCAGCCAGTTGTTCAACGACGTCTCCGACTTCGTGCCCGAACTCGGCGGCGCCAAGACCCACGAGGACTTCGACGGACTGAGCAACCGGGTCTTCCTCGAACTGCTCGACTCCGCACCGCTCGCGGAGCGCCGCTCGGGCGAACTGTCCGGCGAGCGGCTGAAGTCGTTCGTCCTCGGCCACCCCGAGCTGCGTCAGACGCTGCTCACGCTCGCCGAGGAAGCGGTCGAACTGAAGCGCGCGGCGAAGGACGCCGTACACAGCGTGTGCCGCTCCGAGCGGAGCGCGGCGTACTTCGAGATCACCATCGAGCGCAAGGGGCACCTCATCGACCGCCTCCTGCGGACGGTCCGGCAGCGGGGCGGCGCATGACGGAGACGATGGTCGAGCGCCTTCGGGCGAACACGCGCACCTGGCACGACGCCCTGGAGGCCGCCCCGTTCGCGACGGCGATGCTCGCCGGCACGCTGCCGCTTGACCGGTACGTCGGCCAGCTCGCCGCCTACCGCGTGGTCCTGGAGGCGCTCGAGGGCGAGCTGTCCGCCGCCACCAGCCCTTCCGTGGACTCGGTGTGGTCGGCGGATCCGGGCCGACTCCCGCTGATCGACCGGGATCTGCGGTATTTCGCCGGCTCCGGTACGGCCCCGAAGCCCTGGGCGGCCGCCGAGGCGGAGGAGTTCGCACAGGAGATCCGGAGCGCCGCGGCAGCCGAACCCGAGGCGCTGCTCGGGTTCCTGTACGTGATGGAAGGGTCCACGATGGGCGGCCTGGTGCTGTGCCCGTACGTCACCAAGGCCTATGGGCTGGGCAACGGGGACGGTGTGGCCTATTACGGCAGCGGCGACCGCGGACGGTGGGCGGCCTTCACCGCGCGCATGAACCAGGCGCTCACCGAACCCGGGGCACAGCACCGTGTCCTCGCCGCAGCCCAGCGGGCCTACCACCACATCGCGGCGATATCCCAGGCACTGTCCACTGGCCTCACACCGGGCTCGTGAACCAGCCCGGAGCGGACCGCCACGGCGCGGTCCGCTCCGGCGACAGCCTCGGCGCTCAGCTCGTGAGCCCCAGCTCCCGCGCGATCAGCATCCGCTGGACCTCGCTGGTGCCCTCGCCGATCTCCAGGATCTTGGAGTCGCGCCACATACGGGCCACCGGGTACTCGTTCATGAAGCCGTAACCGCCGTGGATCTGCGTGGCGTCGCGGGCGTTGTCGACGGCGATCGTGGAGGAGTAGAGCTTGGCGAGCGCCGCCTCCTTCTTGAAGGGCTCCCCGGACACCAGGCGTGAGGCCGCGTCACGCCAGGCCAGGCGCGAGGTGTGGGCCTTCATCTCCATGTCGGCGAGCTTGAACTGGATGGCCTGGTTGGCGCCGATGGGACGCCCGAAGGCCTCGCGCTCCTTGGCGTACTTCACCGACTCGTCCACACAGCCCTGCGCGAGGCCGGTCGCGAGCGCCGCGATGGCGATACGGCCCTCGTCGAGGATCCGCAGGAACTGCGCGTAACCGCGGCCCTCCTCGCCGAGCAGGTTCGCCGCCGGGACCCGGACGTCGACGAAGGACAGCTCGCGGGTGTCCGAGGCGTTCCAGCCGACCTTCGAGTAGGGGGCGGCGACGGTGAAGCCCGGGGTACCGGACGGCACGATGATCGAGGAGATCCGCGGCTTGCCGTCGGGCTTGCGGCCGGTGACCGCCGTGACCGTCACCAGGCCGGTGATGTCCGTGCCCGAGTTGGTGATGAAGCACTTCGTGCCGTTGATCACCCACTCGTCGGTCTCGGGGTCGAGGCGGGCCGTCGTGCGGGTCGCGCCCGCGTCCGAGCCGCCGTCGGGCTCGGTGAGGCCGAACGCGCCCAGGATCTCGCCGGAGCACAGCCGCGGCAGCCACTCGCGCTTCTGCTCCTCGGTGCCGAAGAGGTGGATCGGCATGGCGCCCAGCGAGACGCCCGCCTCCAGCGTGATCGCCACGGACGAGTCGACCCGGGCCAGCTCCTCCAGCGCGAGGCCGAGCGCCAGATAGTCGCCGCCCATGCCGCCGTACTCCTCCGGGAACGGCAGCCCGAACAGGCCCATGCGGCCCATCTCCCGCACGATCTCGTACGGGAACTCGTGCCGCTCGTAGAAGTCACCGATCTTCGGCGCCACCACGTCGTGCGCGAACTCCTCCACCGTGCGGCGGAGTTCCTCCAGCTCGGGGGAAAGACGGTGGTCCATGCTGATCACTGGTCCTTGTGGGAGAGAGCGCGGACAGTACGGGACGGGCTGGGCCGGTCCAGGTGAGCGGCCATCCACACGCTCGTGGCGGTGAGCCGGTCGAGGTCGACCCCGGTCTCGATACCGAGGCCGTGGAGCATCCACACGAGGTCCTCGGTGGCGAGGTTTCCGGTGGCGGATCTGGCGTACGGGCAGCCGCCGAGGCCACCGGCGGAGGAGTCGATCGTCGTGACGCCGTGCTGCAGCGCCGCGTAGGTGTTGGCGAGCGCCTGGCCGTAGGTGTCGTGGAAGTGCACGCCGATGACGTCGGCCGGCACGCCCTCCTCGTCGAGCAGGGAGAGCAGTTCGCGCACATGGCCCGGGGTGGCGACCCCGATGGTGTCGCCGAGGCTCAGCTCGTCGCAGCCCATGTCCCGCAGCGCCTTGCACACCCGGACGACCTGGCGCAGGGGCACGGCACCCTCCCACGGGTCGCCGAAGCACATCGAGACGTACCCGCGCACGTGGACGCCGTCGTCCTTCGCGCGCCGGACCACCGGCTCGAACACGGCCAGGGACTCGTCCAGCGTGCGATTGAGGTTGGCCTTGGCGAAGGACTCGGTGGCGCTGGCGAACACGGCGATGTTCCGCGCGCCGAGGGCGAGGGCCCGGTCGAGCCCCCGGTCGTTCGGCACGAGCACCGGCAGGCTCACCCCGGGCAGGTCCTTCACCAGCGGGAACAGTGCCTCCGCGTCGGCCAGTTGGGGCACCCACTTGGGGTGGACGAAGCTGGTCGCCTCGATCGTCGTCAGACCCGCCTCGGCCAGCTTGCGGATGAAGTCCGCCTTGACCTCGGTCGGCACCGCCAGCTTCTCGTTCTGCAGCCCGTCGCGGGCGCCGACCTCGTAGATCCGCACCCGGCTGGGCAGGTCCGGCGCCGGTACGGTCATCGGGAGTGCGTGCCCGGTCATCCCGCGCTCACCCCTTCCTCGTCGTGCGGTGCGATCACGGCCAGCACCTGGTCCATCGCGACCGTGGCGCCGGGCCTGACGTCCAGTTCGGCGACCGTGCCCGCGTGCGGGGCGGAGATGACGTGCTCCATCTTCATCGCCTCCACCACCAGCAGACTCTGTCCGGCGGTCACCTCGTCGCCCACCGCGACCTTGACCACGGTGACCGTGCCGGGCATCGGCGCGGTGAGCGAGTCGGCGCCCGCGTGCCCGGCCCGGGTCAGCGACGCGGCCACCGGGTCGTGGTCCCGCACCTGCCAGGCGTCGCCGTCGCGGCCCAGCCAGGTGCCGTCCGGCAGGGCGGCGAAGGTATGGGTGAGGCCGTCGAGCCGGAAGGCGAACCGGTCCTCCCCGCCACGCCGCGGGGACACGGATCCCCGAAGAGGTTGGTCGGCTCCGGGCAGCAGCAGCTCCGTCCCCCCGTCCGCCGTGCCGCGCACGCGTACGGTCACCGGGTCGTGGCCCGGCACCTGCAGGTGGTGCGCCGTCCAGGCCCGCTCGCCGCCCATGCGCCAGCCGTCCGCCGCGGCGAACGGGTCGGCCCAGCCGCTGCCCTCGCCCGGGGCGAGCGCGGCCTGGCGCAGCAGCGCCGCCGCCGCGTAGACCTCCGCCGGCACCTCGTCGGGCACGAGCCCGTCCACTTCCCGCTCGACCAGCCCCGTGTCCAACTCGCCCGCCACGACCGCCGGATGCGCCAGCAGCCGCCGCAGGAACCCGGCATTGGTCTGCACGCCCAGCGTGACCGTCTCCGCCAGCGCCGCCCGTAGCTTGCGCAGCGCGGTCTCGCGGTCGGGGCCGTACGCGATCACCTTGGACAGCATCGGGTCGTAGAGGCTGCCCACCTCGGTGCCCTCGCTGAGCCCGGAGTCGGTGCGGACGCCGTCGCCCTGCGGCTCGCGGAGCCTGAGCACCGTGCCGCCCGACGGCAGGAACCCGCGCGCCGGGTCTTCGGCGCAGATGCGGGCCTCGACCGCGTGCCCGGTGACCTCGATCTCCTTCTGGGCGAACGGCAGCCGCTCGCCCGCCGCCACCCGTAGCTGCCACTCCACCAGGTCCAGGCCGGTGATCAGCTCGGTGACCGGATGCTCCACCTGGAGGCGGGTGTTCATCTCCATGAAGTAGTACGAGGACGGGTCGCCGCCCGGCACGATGAACTCCACCGTGCCCGCGCCCCGGTAGCCGCACGAGCGCGCCGCCTGCACGGCCGCCTCGCCCATGGACGCGCGCGTGGCCTCGTCCAGGAGCACGCTCGGCGCCTCCTCGACGATCTTCTGGTGCCGCCGCTGGAGCGAGCACTCGCGCTCGCCGAGGTGGACGACATTGCCGTGACCGTCGGCCAGCACCTGGATCTCGATGTGCCGGGGCCGGTCGACCCAGCGCTCGACGAGGAGCGTGTCGTCGCCGAAGGAGGCACGCGCCTCACGGCGGGCGGCTGCGATCTCCTCCTCCAGCGCCGTCAGCTCCCGTACCAGCCGCATGCCCTTGCCGCCGCCGCCGGCGGACGGCTTGAGCAGCACCGGTACGCCGATCTCCCGTGCGGCGTCGGCGAGTTCGGCGTCGGACAGCCCGCTGCCGCTCGACCCCGGCACCACCGGCACCCCGGCCGCCCGCACCGTCTCCTTGGCGCGGATCTTGTCGCCCATGAGGGAGATCGCGTCGGCCGGCGGCCCGATGAAGACGAGCCCCGCCTCCTCGCACGCCCGCGCGAACTCGGCGTTCTCCGCGAGGAAGCCGTAGCCCGGGTGGACGGCCTGGGCGCCGGTGCGGGCGGCGGCCTCGAGGAGTCGCTCCACCGACAGATAGCTTTCCGAGGCCGGCGCCGGGCCGATCCGTACCGCCGTGTCGGCCGCCCGGACGTGCCGCGCGTCGGCGTCGGCGTCGGAGAAGACCGCCACCGAGCGGACGCCCAGCGAGCGGAGCGTCCGGATGACGCGTACGGCGATCTCGCCCCGGTTGGCCACGAGCACGGTGTCGAACACGGGTCCCCTCCTCACATCCGGAAGACGCCGAACTGGGGGTCTCCCAGGGGCGCGTTGGCACAGGTCGTCAGGGCGAGTCCGAGCACCTGACGGGTCTGAAGCGGGTCGATCACACCGTCGTCCCAGAGGCGGGCGGTGGCGTAGTAGGCACTGCCCTGCTGCTCGTACTGCGCCCGGATCGGCGCCTTGAAGGACTCCTCCGCCTCGGCGGGCCAGTCCTCGCCGCGCGCCTCCATCTGGTCGCGCTTGACGGTGGCCAGCACCGAGGCGGCCTGCTCGCCGCCCATGACGGAGATCTTGGCGTTGGGCCACATCCACAGGAAGCGGGGCGAGTAGGCCCGGCCGCACATCGAGTAGTTGCCGGCGCCGTAGGAGCCGCCGACGACGACGGTCAGCTTGGGCACGCGCGTGCAGGCGACCGCGGTCACCATCTTGGCGCCGTGCTTGGCGATGCCGCCGGCCTCGTAGTCCTTGCCGACCATGAAGCCCGAGATGTTCTGCAGGAACACCAGCGGGATGCCGCGCTGGTCGCACAGCTCGATGAAGTGGGCGCCCTTCTGGGCGGACTCGGAGAACAGGATGCCGTTGTTGGCGACGATCCCGACCGGGTGGCCGTGGATCCGGGCGAAGCCGGTGACCAGGGTCTGCCCGAACTCGGCCTTGAACTCGGCGAACCGCGAGCCGTCGACCACGCGCGCGATGATCTCGCGGACGTCGTAGGGCGTGCGGGAGTCGACGGGGACGGCGCCGTAGAGACCGTAGGGGTCGACCTTCGGCTCGACGACCGGGGTGACCTCCCAGGGCAGGGACCGCCGGGCGGGGAGGGTGGCGACGATGTTCCGCACGATCCGCAGGGCGTGCGCGTCGTCCTCGGCGAGGTGGTCGGTGACGCCCGAGACGCGCGAGTGGACCTCGCCGCCGCCCAGCTCCTCGGCGGTGACGACCTCACCCGTGGCGGCCTTCACGAGCGGGGGACCGCCCAGGAAGATCGTGCCCTGGTCGCGGACGATCACGGCCTCGTCGCTCATGGCCGGGACATACGCCCCGCCGGCCGTGCACGAGCCGAGGACGGCCGCGATCTGCGGGATCTCGGCGCCGGACATCCGGGCCTGGTTGTAGAAGATCCGCCCGAAGTGCTCGCGGTCCGGGAACACCTCGTCCTGCATCGGCAGGAAGGCGCCGCCGGAGTCCACGAGATACACGCAGGGCAGCCGGTTCTCCAGGGCCACCTCCTGCGCGCGCAGGTGCTTCTTCACGGTCATCGGGTAGTACGTCCCGCCCTTGACCGTGGCGTCGTTGGCGACGATCACGCAGTCGCGGCCGCTGACCCGCCCGATCCCGGCGATGACACCGGCGGCCGGCGCCTGCCCGTCGTACATCCCGTCGGCGGCGAGGGGAGCGAGCTCCAGGAACGGCGACCCGGGATCCAGCAGCGTGTCCACCCTGTCGCGCGGCAGCAGCTTGCCGCGGGCGGTGTGCCGGGCGCGCGCCCGCTCGCCGCCGCCGAGCGCCGCCGCGGCCAGCTTCCCGCGCAGCTCCCCGACGAGGGCGAGATGGGCCTGTTCATTGGCCCGCCAGGCCTCCGACGCGGGATCGGCCGCGCTGTGAAGCTCCGGTGCCTCGTGCATCCTGCGGTCCCCTCACCCAGTGGTGTGACTGTTAATGAGCGTTAACCATTTCCTTCAGGTTAACGACCGCTAACCTCATTGTCTAGAATCACTTCCATGGCCACCAGAACCGACGCCCCCACCCGCCGCGAGCAGATCCTCAAGGAGGCGGCCCGCCTCTTCGCCGAGCGAGGCTTCCACGGCGTCGGTGTCGACGAGATAGGGGCGGCGGTGGGCATCAGCGGCCCCGGCCTCTACCGCCATTTCCCGGGCAAGGACGCGATGCTCGCGGAGCTGCTGGTCGGCATCAGCGGTCAGTTGCTGACCGGCGCCAAGCGCCGCCTGGCCGAGGCCGACGGCGCGACGGGGGCCTCGGCCGTCCTCGACTCCCTCATCGAGGGCCACATCGACTTCGCCCTCGACGACCGCCCTCTGATCACCCTCCACGACCGTGAGCTGGACCGGCTGCGCGACAGCGACCGCAAGCTGGTGCGCCAGCTCCAGCGTCAGTACGTCGAGCTGTGGGTGGAGGTGGTCCGTGAGGTCTATCCGGCCTTCACGGAGCCGGCCGCCCGCTCGGCCGTCCACTCGGTCTTCGGCCTCCTCAACTCCACCCCCCACCTGGGCCGCGCCGGCACCCTCCCGGGCCGCGGCACGACGGCGGCCCTGCTGCACCGGATGGCACGGGGGGCGTTCGCGGCGGCGGGGGCGGCCGGGGGCTGAACGGGGCCGACGGGCCCGTCGGCGGGGCGCTTCTCAGTAGGCTGGGGCTATGGGCATGGACTACGCGAAGATGCGCGCGATCGCCGTGGAGCTCGGGGCCTACGCTGAGCAGCTCGAAGGGGCTTGGAGCGTCGAGATCGGACCTTCCGGGCCGATACTGGCCATGATGCGCCCGTCGAAGCGACATGAGGGCACTGTTCGCCGGATCTGCAAGCAACTGGACGAGCAACTGCTCAACACCCACCCGGGGTACATCTGTGCGACCGGCCCCGAGATCGAGCATCCGGCGGTGGGCCGCATGCGCCTTCCCGATGCGGTCGTCATCCCCGAGGAGGCCCTCGACGAGGAGGGTGTCGCCGTCGACGCGGCGCAGGTGCTCGCGGTCATCGAGATCGTCTCGCCGTCCAACCCGAACAACGACTACATCGAGAAGCTGGCCGACTACCCGGCCATGGGTATCGAGCACTACCTGATCGTCGACCCCCGCACCGGCGTCATCGAGCACCATTCCGACCCGTGCAAAGGGCGATACGCGCACAAGGACCCCTACATCTTCGGGGACTTGGTGCCCTTCGGCCCATGGATGCTGGAGACCTCGGACTTCCGCCGCTACGGCAAGGCGGGCAACGACGTCGGTTGACGCCCCGGCGTGACGAGCGTTACGGCCGACCCCCTCTGGACGATGCCGCGTACCCACCGGTAGTTTGACGTGAGCAAGCGCTTAGACATGTCGAGTCCGTGGAGGTGGCGGCGGTGCGCCGTACGGTGTTCAACGAGGACCACGAGGCGTTCCGGGAGACCCTGAGGGCCTTCATCGAGGCCGAGGTCGTCCCCGTCTACGACGAGTGGTTCGCGGCCGGCCAGGCCCCGCGCGACTTCTACTACAAGCTCGCCGAACTCGGCGTCTTCGGCATCCGCGTGGACGAGGAGTACGGCGGCGCCGGCATCGACTCGTACAAGTTCGAGGCCGTGATGTACGAGGAGACCTCGCGCGCGGGCGTCCAGTTCGGCGGCTCCGGTGTGCACGTGCTGCTCGGCCTGCCGTACATCAAGATGCTCGCCACCGACGAGCAGAAGAAGCGGTTCCTGCCGAAGTTCGTCTCCGGCGAGGAGATGTGGGCCCTCGCGATGACCGAGCCGGGCACCGGCTCCGACCTCGCGGGCATGAAGACCACCGCCAAGCTCTCCGAGGACGGCACGCACTACGTCCTCAACGGGTCCAAGACCTTCATCACCGGCGGCGTCCACGCCGACCGCGTCATCGTCTGCGCCCGCACCGCCGCGCCGACCGCCGAGGACCGCCGCCACGGCATCTCGCTGTTCGCCGTGGACACCAGGTCCGAGGGCTACTCGATCGGGCGCAAGCTCGACAAGCTCGGCCTGAAGACCTCCGACACCGCCGAGCTCGCGTTCGTCGACGTCAAGGTGCCCGTCGAGGACCTCCTCGGCGAGGAGAACAAGGGCTTCTCCTACCTCGGCCACAACCTCGCCTCCGAGCGCTGGGGCATCGCCTTCGGCGCCTACGCGCAGGCCGCCGCGGCCGTCCGGTTCGCCAAGGAGTACGTCCAGGAGCGCACCGTCTTCGGCAAGCCGGTCGCCTCCTTCCAGAACACCAAGTTCGAGCTGGCCGCCTGTCAGGCCGAGGTCGACGCCGCCCAGGCCGTCGCCGACCGCGCCCTGGAGGCCCTCGACGCGGGCGAGCTGACGCCGGCCGAGGCCGCCAGCGCCAAGCTGTTCTGCACCGAGGTCGCGCACCGCGTCATCGACCGCTGCCTCCAGCTGCACGGCGGCTACGGCTTCATGAACGAGTACCCGATCGCGCGCCTGTACGCGGACAACCGCGTCAACCGCATCTACGGCGGCACGAGCGAGATCATGAAGACGATCATCGCCAAGGACATGGGTCTGTAAAGTCCGCGACATCTTCGCGCGATAGAACTGACTCATGAGTAAGGCACTGCAATCCCTGCTTGAGCTGCTCGATCTGGAGCAGCTCGAGCAGGACATGTTCCGCGGCCAGTCCCGGTCCGCCGTCATCCCGCGCGTCTTCGGCGGACAGGTGGCCGCGCAGGCGCTGGTCGCGGCCGGGCGCACGGTCCCCGCCGACCGGCTCGCCCATTCCCTCCACGCGTACTTCCTGCGTCCCGGCGACCCGGGCGCGCCCATCGTCTACACCGTCGACCGCATCCGCGACGGCCGTTCCTTCACCACCCGGCGCGTCGTCGCGGTCCAGCACGGGCATCCCATCTTCCATCTCTCGGCGTCCTTCCAGACGTACGAGGAAGGGCTGGAGCACCAGGCCCCGATGCCCGCCGCCCCGGACCCGGAGACGCTGCCCACCGGCGCGGAGCGGCTGCGCGGCTACGACCACCTCGCCCCCGACGTCGTCGAGAAGTTCCTCGAGGCACGCGAGGCGGTCGACCTGCGCTACGTCGACGAGCCGCCGTACGGGCAGTTCGGCGAGCCGCGCGAGCCGCACTCCCAGGTGTGGTTCCGCGCCAACGGCAAGCTGGACGGCGCGATTGACGAACCGCTGCTGCACGTCGTCCTCGCCACCTACGTCTCCGACATGACGCTGCTCGACTCGATCCTGCTCGCGCACGGCCGCGGCGGCTGGGCCGTCGGCGACGTCGTCGGGGCCTCGCTGGACCACGCCATGTGGTTTCACCGCCCCTTCCGCGCCGACGAATGGCTGCTCTACGACCAGGAGTCGCCGTCGGCCTCGGGCGGCCGCGGACTCGGTCAGGCGCGCATCTACACCCGGGACGGAAGGCTCGCCGTCTCGGTGATCCAGGAGGGCGTGGTCCGGGTCCCCCGGTGAACATGTGGCCCTTGTGACGCCCGGGTTGCGAGTAGCCGCTGCCGGACTAGGCTCTTGGAGTGAAAGCCGCAGGCACGGCACACCCGGCCGATCAGTTCCGGTACGCCTGGACAAGGCCGCAGCGCTCGCCCACGACCCATGCGGGCGGCTTGGTGGCGTCGGCGGTCGAGCCCGTGCTTCACATGAATACGCGGTACGCCTAGACCGTTCCGCACACTTCCCCGTGCGGCAACGGCCATCCTCGCGCGACCTTCTGTTCCAGGAGGCGCGGGAGCCGATGGAACGAAAGGTAATTTCCCATGCGAGCACAACGCGCGAAGCGCCTCTTCGCGGTGACCGCCGCCGGTCTGATGGCCGCGGGTGGTATCGCGATCGGCACAGCGGGCACCGCATCCGCCACCTCGTCCTACGACCACGGCAGCCACAGCAGTTGCTACGACAACCATGGCTGGGGCGACGACGACTGCGACTGGGGTAACGGTCACGGTCGTGGTCACGACGGCTACGGCAACGGCGACCACGACGGCCGCGGCGGTCACGGCAATGGCCACGACGGTGGCCATGGCAACGGCCATGGCAACGGCCATGGCGGCGGTCACGGTGGCGGCCATGGCGGCGGTCACGGTGGCGGCGGTCACGGTGGCGGCGGTCACGGTGGTGGCGGTCACGGTGGTGGTGGCGGTCACGGTGGTGGTGGCGGTCACGGCGGTGGCGGCCACTGAGCCAGGTGATCCGACAACAGGCAAGGCACGATGTGCGGTTCCGTCAACGGGCCGCACATCGCGGCGTTTGGAGGGGCGCCCAGCCGTGAACTCCCTTACGCCAGGCCCGCCTCCGCCAGCAGGAACGCCGTCATCGGGTCGTAGTAGCGCGGGCTGAGCACATGGTCGTCGAGCGGCACCACCACCTGGACGGTGCCCTCCGACTCGGCGAGGAACAGCGCCGGATCGTTGCTGTCGGCGTAGCCGACGGAGTCGACGCCGTGCTGCCCGGCGTACCCGGCCCAGCCGTGGTCGGCGACGACCAGGTCGGGCAGTGGACGCCCCGCCCGCTCAAGTCCCGTCAGGACGGCCCGCATCGGCTCTCCGGAATGGGTGTGCCACAGCGTGGCGCCGTGCTCCAGCACCGCCACGTCCGCGAACTGCATGACGTAACCCTCCTGTGTCTGCAGCCCGTCCGGGACCACCACGATCTCGCAGCCGGCGGCGCGCAGCGCGGCGGCCGTCGCCCGGTGCACGTCGAGCAGACCGCCCGGATGGCCGGTGGCGAACAGCACCCGCTGCTGCCCGTCGGCCGCCTTGCGCAGCCGCCGGGCCATCCGCTCCAGGGCGTCGACCGTCAACTCCGGGTCGATGGTGTCCTGTCCGTGCCGGTGCCCGGGATCGTCGCTGACCCCGACCCGCTCCGCCATCACCGCGAGCACGTCCTGCTCGTCGCTCCAGCGCTCCCCCAGCTCCAGGCCGAACCAGAACTGGCGGTCGCCGTTGGCCAGCCTGCGGTAGTGGGCGAGGTTGTTCTCGCGGGGCGTGGCGACCTCACCCGCGATGCGGGTCCTCACGAGGTGGTCGACGAGCTCGGCGCGGCTGGGTGTCCCGGGTATCGGCATGCTTCCCATTGTGCCGCTGCTCGTCGTGCCGGGCAGTGATTGACCGAGTCAGGCGTACGGCTCACCGCCGAGGCCGGCCGCTCACCCGTGCCGCAGCGCGAACCACAGCTCCATGCGGACGTCGGGGTCGTCGAGGTCGACGCCCAGCAAGGACGCGCACCGGCCGATGCGTTGACGGACCGTGTTGCGGTGGACGGCGAGAGCGACGGCCGTACGGTCCCAACTGCCGTGCAGGGACAGCCAGGTGCGCAGGGTCTCGGCGAGGGCCGGGGTGGCGGCGAGCGGGGCGAGCAGGGCACGGGCGTGGGCCTCGGCCTCCGCGCGGGGGACCAGTTCGTCGAGTCCGGCCCGGGTGCCGTGCCGGACCAGGGTGGTCCGGGTCGCCCGGGCGCGGGCCAGGGCGCGCGCCGCCTGGGCGTCGGCCGACGGCCACTCGCCCGGGGCGACGGCGTCGCTGACCCCGAGCGTCCACCCCGGCTGCGGGTCCGGCTCGCGGTCGGCCGGCACGAGCACCCGTACGACATCGCCCGCGAGGTCCACCAGCGCCGAGCCGAGTGCGGCCCCGAGCGCGGAGGCGGCGACCGTGTCGGGGACCTGGGCGTCCGGCCGGGCGTGCACCACGACCCAGCGCCCCCTGCCGAGCAGCGGTGCCACCTCCTGCGGTCCCTCGCCCAGCAGCAGCCGTACCAGCGCCGACGACCGCGCGGCCCCGGCCCCGCTCTGGTGCTCGCCGGTGAGCAGCGACAGCAGCACCGAGGCGACGGACGCGATGGTGTGGTCGCCGGACTCGCGCCCGGGCGCGGCGACCCCGAGCACGAAGCCGTGCCCGGCGCCGAGGGCGTATGCGGCGAGGTGGGCCGCCGCGTGGGTGTCGGTGGCCGAGGAGGGCGGCGTCTCGCGCCGGGGCCGCTCCGGACCTGGGCGGGGGCCGGCCGCCATCGACTGGGGGGCGTCGGCCATCGGCCGGGGGTCGTTGGCCGGCGGGCGGGGGCCGGCGGGCAGCGGGTGGGTTGCGTTGGCCGGTGGGCGGGGGCCGGCCGCCATCGACTGGGGGGCGTCGGCCGGTGGGCGGGGGCCGTTGGCCATCGGGTGGGGAGTGTCGGTCATCGGGCGGTCGTCGTCGGGCAGCGGGCGGACGACGCGCGTCAGGTCCTCCAGCGCCGTCCGCACGCCGTCCTCCGGTGCGCGGCCCGCGGTCGCGATCGGGGTGCCGTCCGGGCCGTACAGCGCGGCCCAGCCGCCGATCCGTTGGGCGAGCCTGCGCAGCACGGAGGGGACCGGATCGGGGCTGGAGGCGGCGGCCGCGAGGCTCTGCTGGGCCTCGGTGACCCGGCGCAGCTCGGCCAGCCGGGCCTGGGCCATGAGCTGCCAGACGGCGCGGGCCACCCCCGAGAAGGTCGTCCGGGGCGGCACCTCCAGGAGCGGCAGGCCGTGGGCGTCGCAGGCGGCGACCAGGGCGCGCGGCACCGTGTCGTGCACCGGCGCCAGGCCGAAGCCGAGGGCCGCGCCGCCCGCCGCCATGATCCGGGAGACGTAGGTGTCGAAGTAGTGCGCCGGGTCCGCGGACCGCGGGACGTGGACGCCCGCCGTCAGCAGCAGCTCGCCGCCCAGCAGGTAGGGGTAGGGGTCGGCCATCTCCGAGGTGTGCGCCCAGTGGACGACCGTGTCCGGGCCGGCGGGGCCCGCGATCTGCCTCAGGCCCAGGTCCTCGCGGGCCAGCAGGGCCGCCAAGGGGACCGGTGGGGTCGGCGGGACGGCCGGGGCGATCGGCGCAGGGGAGTCCGGCATGGTGTGCGATCCCTCCATCCTGTGCCGCTGGAATGGATGAAACGTACACTTCGCAGTCGCTTTCCGGCCACCTAGGGTCAAGTCCTGTCCGGCAGCCCGCGGGTACGGGCGGATGTCCCCGCGAGCCGCTGCCGACGTCGCCACCCCCCGTTTCTGCACGACACGCCACCGATGTGCGCGAAGGAGGGCCCCTATGGCCGTCGACTATGCAGTGATCGTCGTCTATCTGGCCGGGATGCTGGCCATGGGCTGGTGGGGCATGCGCCGCGCCAAGTCCAAGAGCGAGTTCCTGGTCGCCGGACGGCGGCTCGGTCCCGTCATGTACTCCGGCACCATGGCCGCGATCGTCCTCGGCGGCGCGTCCACCATCGGTGGAGTCGGCCTCGGCTACCAGTACGGACTCTCCGGCGCCTGGATGGTCTTCACCATCGGCCTCGGCCTGCTCGCGCTGTCGGTCTTCTTCTCCGCCCGCATCGCGCGCCTGAAGGTCTACACCGTCTCCGAGATGCTCGACCTGCGCTACGGCGGACGGGCCGGCGTCATCTCCGGCGTGGTCATGTGGGCGTACACCCTCATGCTCGCGGTCACCTCGACCATCGCGTACGCCACGATCTTCGACGTCCTGTTCGACATGAACCGCACCGTCGCGATCATCCTCGGCGGTTCCATCGTCGTCGCCTACTCCACGCTCGGCGGCATGTGGTCGATCACCCTCACCGACATGGTGCAGTTCGTCGTCAAGACGATCGGCGTGCTCCTGCTGCTCCTGCCGATCGCGGTCGTCAAGGCGGGCGGCTTCTCCGAGATGAAGGCCAAGCTGCCCACCGAGTACTTCGACCCGCTGGGCATCGGCGGCGAGACGATCTTCACCTACGTGCTGATCTACACCTTCGGCATGCTCATCGGTCAGGACATCTGGCAGCGGGTGTTCACCGCGCGCGGTGACAAGACCGCCAAGTGGGGCGGCACGGTCGCGGGCACCTACTGCCTGGCGTACGCCGTCGCCGGCTCCGTCATCGGCACCGCCGCCAAGGTCCTCTACCCCAAGCTGAGCAGCCCCGACGACGCCTTCGCCACCATCGTCAAGGACGAACTGCCCATCGGCGTCCGCGGGTTGGTGCTCGCCGCCGCGCTGGCCGCCGTGATGTCCACCTCCTCCGGCGCCCTGATCGCCTGCGCCACCGTCGCCAACAACGACATCTGGTCGCGGCTGCGGGGCGTCGCGCACCGCTCCGAGGACGCGCACGACGAGGTCAAGGGCAACCGGGCCTTCATCCTCATCATGGGTCTCGCCGTGATCGGCACCGCCATCGCGCTGAACAACGTCGTCGAGGCGCTGACCGTGGCGTACAACCTCCTCGTCGGCGGGCTCCTCGTCCCGATCCTCGGCGGACTGCTGTGGAAGCGGGGCACCGTGCAGGGCGCCCTCGCCTCGGTGATCGTCGGCGGCCTCGCGGTCATCGGCCTCATGGCGACGTACGGCATCCTCGCCAACGAGCCCGTCTACTACGGCCTCCTGTCCTCCCTCGCCGCCTACGTCGCCGTCTCACTGGCGACGAAGCCGACCGACGCCGCCGTCCTCTCCGCCTGGCGCGAGCGCCTCGCCGGACGGTCCACCGAACTCGCGTCCGAACCCGTCCCGGCTCACCAGTAGAGTCGTACGACAAGCAGTGCATCCAGCGCATCCACCTCATCCGCGACGAAGCGCATGAAAGAAGGCAATCCAGCATGAGCAGCAACGAGACGCCTCGCGGTCCCGTCGGTCCCGTCGACTCGTCCCGCGTCCCGCGGTACGCGGGCCCCGCCACCTTCGCGCGGCTGCCGCGCCTCGACGAGGTCGGCACGGCCGACGTCGCCGTGGTGGGCGTGCCGTTCGACTCCGGCGTCTCGTACCGGCCGGGCGCCCGCTTCGGCGGCAACGCCATCCGCGAGGCGTCCCGGCTGCTGCGCCCGTACAACCCCGCGCAGGACGCCTCCCCGTTCGCGCTCGCCCAGGTCGCGGACGCCGGCGACATCGCGGCGAACCCGTTCAACATCAACGAGGCCGTGGAGACCATCGAGGCGGCGGCGGACGACCTCCTCGGCACGGGCGCGCGCCTGATGACCCTGGGCGGCGACCACACGATCGCCCTGCCGCTGCTGCGCTCGGTGGCCAAGAAGCACGGCCCGGTGGCGCTCCTGCACTTCGACGCCCACCTCGACACGTGGGACACGTACTTCGGCGCCGAGTACACGCACGGGACGCCATTCCGCCGCGCGGTGGAGGAGGGCATCCTCGACACCTCGGCCCTCTCCCACGTCGGCACCCGCGGCCCGCTGTACGGCAAGCAGGACCTCACCGACGACGAGAAGATGGGCTTCGGCATCGTCACCTCCGCCGACGTCTACCGCCGCGGCGCCGACGAGGTCGCCGACCAGCTGCGCCAGCGCATCGGCGACCGCCCGCTGTACATCTCCATCGACATCGACTGCCTCGACCCGGCGCACGCCCCCGGCACCGGTACGCCGGAGGCGGGCGGCATGACCTCGCGGGAGCTGCTGGAGATCCTGCGCGGCCTGGCCGGCTGCAACCTCGTCTCGGCGGACGTCGTCGAGGTCGCCCCCGCGTACGACCACGCCGAGATCACGTCGGTGGCGGCCTCCCACACGGCGTACGAGCTGACCACCATCATGTCCCGCCAGATTGCAGAGGCTCGCTCGAAGTGACCCACGACCACGACCTGGTGCTCCGCCCGACGGAGGCGCAGATCTCCGCTGCTCTGAACCCTCCCTCCGGCCGCAACGGCGGAGACCTGGTCGTGGAGACCCTGGCCGGGCTGGGCGCGACGACGGTCTTCGGCCTGCCCGGCCAGCACGCGCTGGGAATGTTCGACGCGCTGCGTCGCTCCTCTCTCCGCTATGTGGGCCTGCGCGTGGAGAACAACGCGGGCTTCGCGGCGGACGCGTACGGCCGGATCACCGGCCAGGCGGCGCCGCTGCTCCTCTCCACGGGCCCGGGCGCCCTGACCTCGCTGGCGGCCCTCCAGGAGGCGGCTTCCGCCTCCGCCCCGGTGCTGGCGATCAGCAGCCAGATCCCGACGGCCGGTCTGGGCGGCGGCCGCCACGGCTACCTGCACGAACTCCCGGACCAGTCGGCCTCGTTCCGGGGCGTGGTGAAGTCGGTCCACACCGTCCGCACCCAGTCACAGATCCCGTCCGCTCTGGCGGCCGCCTGGAAGTCGGCGCTGACCGCTCCGCACGGCCCGGTGTGGGTGGAGATCCCGCAGGACGTGCTGCTTGCTCCGACCGCGCTGCCGGTGGTGACGGCGGTGGACGCGGCCCCGGAGGACCTGGCCCCGCGCCCCGAACTGACCGCGGTGGCCGCCGACTTGCTGTCACGTGCGGAAAGGCCCGCGATCATCGCGGGCGGCGGAGTGGTACGAGCGGACGCGTCGGGCAAGCTGCTGCAACTGGCCGAGAAGCTGAACGCCCCGGTCGTGACGACCTTCGGCGGCAAGGGCGCTTTCCCCTGGGAGCACCTGCTCTCGCTCCAGTCCTGGCTGGAGGACCGGCACACGACGGACTTCCTGGAGGAGGCGGACGTCCTCCTGGTGGTGGGCTCGGGCCTCGGCGAACTCTCCTCCAACTACCACACGTTCAAGCCCCGGGGCCGGGTCATCCAGATCGAGGCCGACCTCGGCAAGCTGGAGTCCAACCACCCGGCCCTCGGCATCCACGCCGACGCGCGGCTCGCGCTCCAGGCCCTGCTGGAGACGGTGGAGGAGCGCGTCGACGAGTCGGCCCCGGAGCGTGTACGCGCGGTCCTCGCGAAGGTCGCCGACCGGATCGCCTCCCAGGAACTCACCCTGGAGCAGGACGTGTTGACGGCCGTCCGCCGAGCCCTGCCCGCCGACTCCCCGTCGTTCTGGGACATGACCATCCTCGCCTACTGGGCCTGGTCGGCCTTCGACCCCCGGGGCGCCAACACCATGCACTCGGCCCAGGGCGCCGGCGGCCTCGGCTACGGCTTCCCGGCGGCGCTCGGCGCGGCCGCCGCCGACCCGGCCCACCCGGTCCTGGCGGTCTCCGGCGACGGCGGAGCCCTGTACTCGATCGCCGAACTGGCAACGGCGAAGCAGTACGAACTCCCGGTGACCTGGCTGATCATCGACGACGGCGGCTACGGCATCCTCCGCGAATACATGACCGACGCCTTCGGCCAGGCAACGGCAACGGAGCTGACCCGCCCCGACTACGTAGCCCTCGCCGAATCCTTCGGCGTCCCGGGAATCCGTACGACCCCGGAGGCCCTGGAGGCCGACCTGGCGAAGGCCCTGGCCTCCCCGGGCCCGTCGGTGGTCGTACTCCCGGCACTCTTGCGGATGTTCGCGCCGACGCACCTGGGCTGAGGTGTGTTGATTCGCGCACTGCCTTCGGCGCCGAGGGGCGGGTCGTGGAGCTGAACGTGCACACGGGTGTGTTCACCGGGTCGACTTGCTTGCCCTTGCTCGCCGGACTGGTCCAAGCGGCCCGCACCACCGGCGCTCACCCGCGAACAGACGGACGGCTGGATCGCCGGTCAGCGGGAGCGGGCTGAGGCCGACCGGCTCTTCGTGGCAGTGCCGATGTTCGTGGCAGCGGCGACCACACCACGGTGAGTGAAGCGAGGGGTGGGCGCCGCTGTCCTCGGAGACTCCGGCCCGCTCAGACCTTGTAGTACAGGTCGAACTGGCGCGTGGAACCAGCGTTGTTGGTGATGCCGAAGCACAGGCGCGGGGCGCCGCTTCCGGTGTGGATGGCCATGCCCTCCGGCTCGCGGGGGTCGGCGGCGGCGTCGGCCTCGGAGTGGGTGCTCTTGATGTACCCGGTGGTCGGGTCGTTCTGCGTCCCGTTCAGGTCGAACGACGTCGTGTGGATCGCCCACTTGTCGACGCCGGTCAGGGTCCCCGAAGGGGTGCTGATGCGGGGGTCGCCGTCGAGCATGTAGGCGTACTGACCGTACGAGGTGAAGCCCTGGAAGGTCGCCGGGGTGCTGGTCGGCGTGCCGTTGGCGTCGTACTTGTACAGCGGCGGCTGCTGGATCTGGGCCAGCGGAGCGGGCAGCGTGCCGGTGTTTGCCGTGGCGATGGCGGCGGACAGGTCGTAGGCCGCGAACCAGTGGTCCGAGCCCATCGCGTAGCGGATCAGCAGGATGTTGTGGTCCACGTCCACCGACGGGGTCATCGAGGTCGCCGCCGGGTCCGGGGAGCCGAAGCGCTGGACGGCCGGGTGGCTGGTCCACAGCACGGTCTGGTTGGCGAACGGGAAGCGGACGAACTCCTGGCCGTAGCCGCTCTGGCCCGCGCCCGCCTCGGTCCAGACGTAGGCAGGCGTGCTGCCGTTCGCCGGCTCGATGCCCAGGGAGACGCCGTGGCCGAAGCCCAGCAGGTACACGTAGCCGGTGACGGCGCCGGTGGCCAGGTCGTGGCGGGTCAGGCAGAGGTCGCCCGAGGTGTCGTGGTCAGGGGCGCCGATCGACGACGTCACCGCGACCTGGCTGCCCGAGCGGAGGTAGGCGACCTGGCTCGCGCCCGCGATCTGGAGCGTGTAGAGGTGACCGTTGACCGAGTCGAAGGCGATGCCCTGGAGGGTGGTCGAGGTGTCCTGGTTGGTGACGCCGCCCAGCCAGCGGGTGGAGCCGTCGGCGACATCGATCAGGGGCGCGCCCGTAGGGATGCTCGCCGGGTTCACCGGGGCGGCGGAGGCGGCGGGGGCGGGCAGCGCCATCACGGCGGCGGCGCCTGCGGCGAGGCCGGTGCCGCCGCGTATCAGGCTTCGGCGGGTCAGGTTCATCTTCATGAGCGGGAATGTAACGGGCGCGCTGTTGAAGGTGATCCGCCGTCAATTCAAGTCCTGGACAAGTTTCGACGCCCCCCTGGGGCGGGAGGCAGCCGCCGCCCGACCCGTCTGGCGCGGGCGGATCGGGCGGCGGCGCGCGTCAGTCGATGGTGGCGCGGCTCAGCAGACGCCCGGACCCACCCCGTCGATCCGGCCGCCGAAGTCGCCGAGGTAGCGGGAGGCGCCAGTCGCCGTTGAAGACGTCGCGCTTCTCGAGGGGGGACCAGTTGATGAAGCAGGCCCGGGTGCTCGCGACGGCGGAGCCGACGTGGTCGTGGAGGCTGGGCGGCATGTCGCGGTAGCCGCTGCGGGCGGTCCACTCCCAGTAGCTCCCTGAGAATCCCTCCCCGCTCCAGAAGCACACCGAACCGTCGGGACACGGAGGCGGGGCGGCCTGGGCGGAGGCCGCGTGGGCGGGCAGGAGCAGGGCGGTCAGGGCGAGCGCGGCACCGAGGGACCAGGAACGCAGCTTCATCGAACTCTCCAGGAGGGGGAGTTGGGACATCCCGGCCGATCCGCCGAGATGTCCCCATGCTGCCGACCTGACGTGCGGACACGCCCGGGCCGAAGATCGACATCACCTGCGTGAGCGAACTAGTCGCACCGGTCGCTGCCCGCCCCGCCCCGCCCCCGTCGCGCGAACTCCTGTACAACTTTCGGCCAGCTCGGCGAGTCAGGAGAGCGAGCGTCCCCACCGGCCGCTCGACGTCGTCCAACGGAATGGGGAACCTCCATGACTCACCGGATATCCGGGCGCACCCGGGTGCTCGGCGCCGGCATCGTCGCGGGCGTGCTCGTGTCGGGGGTGGCGGCGGCCTCGCCCGCCGTCGCGGCCACGGCGCCCGCCGTCAGCTGTACGTCGGCCAGGGCCGGCCTCGCCGACAAGCTGAGGACCGACATCACGGCCGCCCTCGCAAGCCGGGCCGGCACCATCGCCGTCGGCCTCTACGACCGCACCACGAACACCACCTGCACCCTGCGCTCCACCACCGCCTACGACTCCGCCAGCGTCGTCAAGGTCACCGTCCTTGCCACGCTGCTGTGGGACGCGAAGAAGCACAACCGGTACCTGACCGACCGCGAGGTCTCGCTCGCCAAAGCGATGATCACCCAGTCGGACAACACCGCGACCAGCACGCTGTGGAAGCAGCTGGGTCTGACGAAGATCAGGGGCTTCCTGAGTGACGCAGGGATGACACAGACGATCCCCGGCGCCAACGGCTACTGGGGGCTGACCCAGATCACGGTCACCGACGAGCAGAAGCTGCTGAAGCTGATCACCGCGAGAAACGCCGTGCTCAGCGACAACTCGCGTGCCTACATCCTCAAGCTCATGGGCCAGGTCATCTCGTCCCAGCGCTGGGGCACCCCGTACGGCGCCCCATCCGGTGTCGCCGTCCACGTCAAGAACGGCTGGCTGCAGCGCTCCACCCACGGCTGGCGGGTGCACAGCGTCGGCACGTTCAACGGCAACGGCCACGACTACATGATCACCGTGCTGACCCACGGGAACAGCACGATGAGCTACGGGATCAACACCATCCAGGGCGTCGCCAAGGTCATCCACCGGGACCTGGCGGCCTGACGTGGCCCCACCGTCTGTTGCGGCGGGATGAAATCCGCCGCCCACGGCGTTGGTGCCTTCCGGAAGATCAGGACAGAGGTCAGGACCGACGGAAGGCACCGGAGTGGCAGCGCAACGGGGATGGGCACGACGGCTGGCGGGCTACGCCTGGCGCTATCCCAAGGACGTCGTCCTGGCCCTCGGCTCCTCCCTCGCGGGCATGGCCGTCATGGCCCTGGTCCCGCTGATCACCAAGGTGATCATCGACGACGTGATCGGCCACCACACCCGGGCCATGGCCCCCTGGGCGGGCCTCCTGCTCGGCGCCGCCGTCCTCGTCTACGTCCTTACCTACATCCGCCGCTACTACGGCGGCCGCCTCGCCCTCGACGTCCAGCACGACCTGCGCACGGCGATGTACGCCACGATCACCCGGCTCGACGGCCGCCGTCAGGACGAGCTGTCCACCGGCCAGGTCGTCGGCCGTGCCACCAGCGACCTCCAGCTCATCCAGGGCCTGCTCTTCATGCTGCCGATGACCATCGGCAACGTCCTGCTCTTCCTGATCTCCCTGGTGATCATGTCCTGGCTGTCGCTGCCGCTGACCCTGGTCGCCCTGGCCGTGGCCCCGGCCCTGTGGTGGATCGCCAGGCGCAGCCGCGCCAAGCTCCACCCCGCCACCTGGTACGCCCAGGCCCAGGCCGCCGCCGTCGCGGGCGTGGTCGACGGTGCCGTCAGCGGCGTACGCGTGGTCAAGGGCTTCGGGCAGGAGGAGCAGGAGACCGGGAAGCTCAGGGAGGTCGGCCGGCGGCTGTACGCCGGGCGGCTGCGCACCATCCGTCTGACCAGCAAGTACACCCCGGCCCTCCAGGCCGTACCCGCCCTCGGCCAGGTCGCCATGCTGGCGCTCGGCGGCTGGCTCGCCGTCCAGGGGCACATCACGCTCGGCACCTTCGTCGCCTTCTCCACCTACCTCGCCCAGCTCGTCGGCCCCGTCCGGATGCTCGCCATGGTGCTCACCGTCGGCCAGCAGGCCCGCGCCGGCTCCGAGCGCGTCCTGGAGCTGATCGACACCGAGCCCACGCTCGAAGAGGGGACCAAGACCCTTCCCGCCGACGCACCCGCGACCGTCGAGTTCGACGACGTGTCCTTCGGGTACGACGACCGGCGCCCCGTCCTCGAAGGGCTCAGCTTCGAGATCCGCCCCGGCGAGACCCTCGCGGTCGTCGGCTCCTCCGGCTCCGGCAAGTCCACGGTCTCCCTCCTCCTGCCGCGCTTCTACGACGTCACCCACGGCGCCGTCCTCATCGGCGGCCACGACGTGCGCGAGCTGACCCTCGACTCGCTGCGGGCCGCGATCGGCCTGGTCCCCGAGGACTCCTTCCTCTTCTCCGACACCGTGCGCGCCAACATCGCCTACGGCCGCCCCGACGCGACCCAGGAGCAGATCGAGGCCGCCGCCCGCGCCGCCCAGGCGGACCGTTTCATCGCCGAGCTGCCCGACGGCTACGACACCACGGTCGGCGAGCACGGCCTCACCCTCTCCGGCGGCCAGCGCCAGCGCATCGCGCTCGCCCGCGCCCTGCTCACCGACCCGCGGCTGCTCGTCCTCGACGACGCCACCTCCGCCGTGGACGCCCGCGTCGAGCACGAGATCCACGAGGCGCTCCAGCAGGTCATGCGCGGCCGGACCACTCTGCTCATCGCCCACCGCCGCTCCACCCTCAACCTCGCCGACCGCATCGCCGTCCTCGACGCCGGCCGGCTCGCCGACATCGGCACCCACGAGGAACTCCAGGAGCGCTCCGCCCTCTACCGCCGCCTGCTCACCGACCCCGACGAGCTGGGCGGCGTCTCCCCGGGCCACGCCACCCCCACCGTCCCCGAGGAGGACACCTCCGTCCGCGAGGAGCTGGACGCCGAGTTCGACGCCGAGCGCGGCGTCACCCCGCACCTGTGGACCGGGGACCGCGAGACCAAGTCCACCAAGGACGCAGCCCTCGCCGACGCCCCCGCCACCCCCCAGCTCCTCGCCCAGGTCGAGGCGCTGCCCCCGGCCGCCGACACTCCCGACGTCGACGAGGCGCAGGCGGTGCGGCCCGAGGTGTCGTACGGCCTGAAGCGCCTGCTGCGCGGCTTCGGGGCGCCCTTGCTGATCAGCCTGCTGCTCGTCGCCATGGACGCGGGCATGGGCCTGCTGCTGCCCGTGCTGATCCGGCACGGCATCGACCAGGGCGTCACCCGGCTCGCCCTCGGCGCGGTGTGGGCGGCGTCCCTGCTCGCCCTGCTCGCCGTCGCCGTGCAGTGGGCGGCGCAGATCGGCGAGACCCGGATGACCGGCCGCACCGGCGAACGCGTCCTGTACGCCCTGCGCCTGAAGATCTTCGCCCAGCTCCAGCGGCTCGGCCTCGACTACTACGAGCGCGAGCTGACCGGCCGGATCATGACGCGGATGACGACCGACGTCGACGCCCTCTCGACCTTCCTGCAGACCGGCCTGGTCACCGCGTTCGTCTCGGTCGTCACCTTCTTCGGCATCATGGGCGTCCTGCTCGTCATCGACGTGCAGCTGGCGCTGGTCGTCTTCGCCACCCTGCCCCCGCTGATCGTCGCGACCTTCTTCTTCCGCCGCGCGAGCGTGAAGGCGTACGAACTCGCCCGTGAGCGGGTCTCCACGGTCAACGCCGACCTCCAGGAGTCGGTGTCCGGGCTGCGGATCGTGCAGGCCTTCCGGCGCGAGGAGGACGGCAGGAAGCGGTTCACCGAGCGCAGCGACGACTACCGGCGCGCCCGTATCCGCGGCCAGTGGCTGATCTCCGTCTACTTCCCGTTCGTGCAGCTGCTGTCGTCGGTCGCCGCGGCCGCCGTGCTGATCGCGGGCGCGGGCCGGGTGGAGGCGGCCACGCTGACCACCGGCGCGCTCGTCGCCTACCTGCTCTACATCGACCTGTTCTTCGCACCCGTCCAGCAGCTCTCCCAGGTCTTCGACGGCTACCAGCAGGCCACCGTCTCCCTCGGCCGTATCCAGGAGCTGCTGCGCGAGCCGACGTCCACCGCGTCCGCCGAGAAGCCGCAAGGCGTCCGCTCCCTCAAGGGCGAGATCGCCTTCGAGGACGTGCACTTCGCGTACGGGGACGGCGAAGAGGCGCTCACCGCCGTCGACTTGAGGATTCCCGCTGGGCAGACCGTCGCCTTCGTCGGCGAGACCGGCGCCGGCAAGTCGACGCTGGTGAAGCTGGTGGCCCGGTTCTACGACCCGACGGGCGGCCGGGTGACCGCCGACGGCACGGATCTGCGGGAGCTGGACCTGACGTCGTACCGCCACCGCCTCGGTGTCGTCCCGCAGGAGGCGTACCTCTTCCCCGGCACCGTCCGCGACGCCATCGCCTACGGCCGCCCCGACGCCACCGACGCCGAGGTGGAGGCCGCGGCCCGGGCGGTCGGCGCGCACGACATGATCGCCACGCTCGACGGCGGCTACCTCCACGAGGTCGCCGAGCGCGGCCGCAACCTCTCCGCGGGCCAGCGCCAGCTCATCGCCCTCGCCCGCGCCGAGCTCGTCGACCCCGACGTGCTGCTCCTCGACGAGGCGACGGCAGCCCTCGACCTGGCCACCGAGGCCCAGGTCAACCAGGCCACCGACCGGCTGACCGGCCGCCGTACAACGCTCGTGGTCGCGCACCGTCTCACCACCGCCGCCCGGGCCGACCGGGTCGTGGTGATGGACCGCGGGAGCGTCGCGGAGGACGGCACACACGACGAACTCATCGCGCGCGGCGGCCGGTACGCCGAGCTGTGGCGGACCTTCCTCGGCCAGGCGGAACCGGAGGAGCCGGTGGGCGCCGGCCGCTGACCGCCGGGGCGCTTTCCGGCGGTCGCGCAACCGTCCGACCCATGCCGTGCGTCCGTACAGCAGTACGGTCATACGGTCATCCGGGAGGGGCGGCAGTGGACAGCGGTGGGATACGGCGGCGACTGGCGCTCGCCGCGGCCGTGTTGGCCGCCTCCGGGGCGCTCGCGCTCGCGGTACCCGGCAGTGCGCAGGCGGCGGCGGACGGCACCTGCGCCGGACGCGAGGTGCGCGTCCTGCCCTTCTCCACCGGCGCCGTCCACGTCTACCGGCAGGGCGGCTACGTCTGCGTCGTCACCCTCCCCGCAAAGCCCGGCGGCGAGCGCCCGATGACGGTCGGCGTGCAGGCCCGCGGCAGCCGCCCGGTCACGGACAGCGGCCGGTACACGTACCGCGCCGGACCGGTCACGGTGCACGCCGGGCACCGCTGTGTGCGCGTGAAGGGCTCGGTGGGGCGGGGCTCGGTGAGTTCGGACTGGATCCTGTGCTGACGTCCCGATAGCTCAATACCCCCTGGTGTGAAGGCAGTTGCTCCGATAGCTTCCGGCGCACATGTGTTTCACAGGAAACAGGGGAGGGTCATGCGCAAGGCGCTCAGATGGCTGCTCGCGCTCACGGTGCTCATAGGCACGCTGAGCACGGCCGGGGCGGCCACCGCTGCCCAGCCGGAGGCCACGACCGGCAGCACCGACATCAAGGAGCGGCTCCTCGCGATCCCGGGCATGAGCCTGGTCGAGGAGAAGCCCTACACCGGCTACCGCTTCTTCGTCCTGAACTACACCCAGCCGGTCGACCACCGGCACCCGTCGGCGGGCACGTTCCAGCAGCGGATCACCGTGCTGCACAAGGACGTCAGCCGCCCGACGGTCTTCTACACCGGCGGCTACAACGTCTCCACCACTCCCAGCCGCCGTGAGCCCACCCAGATCGTGGACGGCAACCAGGTCTCCATGGAGTACCGCTTCTTCACGCCGTCCCGCCCCGACCCGGCCGACTGGTCCAAGCTCGACATCTGGCAGGCGGCGAGCGACCAGCACCGCATCTTCGAGGCGCTCAAGCCGGTCTACGACCACAAGTGGATCTCCACCGGCGGCTCCAAGGGCGGCATGACCGCCACCTACTACGAGCGCTTCTACCCGCGCGACATGGACGGCGTCGTTGCCTACGTCGCCCCCAACGACGTGGTCAACGACGAGGACTCGGCGTACGACCGCTTCTTCGCGAGCGTCGGCACCAAGGAGTGCCGCGACCGGCTGAACGCGGTGCAGCGCGAAGCCCTGGTGCGCCGCGAGCCGTTGGAGAAGAAGTACGAGGCCTACGCCGCCGACAACGGCTACACCTTCACCACCGTCGGCAGCCTGGACCGCGCCTACGAAGCCGTCGTCCTCGACTACGTCTGGGGCTTCTGGCAGTACAGCCTGCTGTCCGACTGCGACACGATCCCGGCCGACGCGAAGACCGCGACCGACCAGGAGATCTGGGACTCGATCGACACGATCTCCGGCTTCTCCGCCTACGCCGACCAGGGCCTGGAGCGGTACACGCCGTACTACTACCAGGCGGGCACGCAGCTGGGCGCGCCGACGATCGAGTTCCCGCACATCGAGAAGGAGCTGATCCGGTACGGCTCCCAGCCCCCGCGGAACTTCGTCCCGCGCTCGATCCCGATGAAGTTCCAGCCGTCGGCGATGCGGGACGTGGACACGTGGGTGCGTCAGAACGCCCACCAGATGCTCTACGTCTACGGGCAGAACGACCCGTGGGGTGCCGAGCGGTTCCGCCTCGGCAACGGCGCGAGCGACTCGTACGTCTTCACCGCGCCCGGAATGAACCACGGCGCGAACGTGGCGGGCCTGGTCCCCGACGAGAAGGCGCTCGCCACCGCGCGGATCCTTGAGTGGGCCGGTGTCGCCTCCGCGGCCGTCCAGGCCGACCCGTCTGCGGCGAAGCCGCTGGCACGTCACGACGCCCGGCTGGACGTACGGGACGTGGAGCGGGAGCAGGCGCTGCGTCCGTGATCCGGCCGCTGCCGTAAGGCAGTTGAGGTACCGGGGGCCGCGCCCGTCCGCTCATCGCAGCGGGCGGGCGCGACGCCCGATGCGGTGCGTACGCGTTGCGTACCGTCAGTACGACAGCCCGTGGCCGACGGGGTACAGCACCTGGGTCGGATCGTCCGCCCGCTGCACCGGCACCGGCAGCGTGCCCTGCGGGTCCACCTGCCCGGCGATCACCCGGGCCGCGGCGCGCAGTTCGACGTCGGTCCAGGAGTAGGACGCCAGGTAGCCGCGGACCTCGCCCAGTTGGGCCACGTCGTACGGGTTCCTGATGGCCACGGCCACCAACGGCTTGCCAGTGGCGAGGAGTTGCCGCACGAGCGTCTTCTGGCTGCTGCTCGCCGTGAGGTTGTACGTCCCCACGACCACCGCGTCCGCGTTCTGCGCGGCCGCGACCGCCTTGGCGATGGTGGCGGCCGAGGGAGCCGTGCCGGTCGACAGGGCCGTGGCCGCGAAGCCCAGTTCGGTGAGTGCGCCGGCCAGAACGCCGGTGGGCGGGCCGGTCGTACCCGACGGGGAGGCCGGGTCGGCGCCGACGACCAGCACCTTGGTGTGCGTACGGCGGGACAGCGGCAGGATGCCGCCCTCGTTGACCAGCAGTGTCGTCGTGCGCTCGGCGATCCGGTCGGCCGCCGCGAGGTGTTCGTCCGTGCCGACCCTGCGGTCGACGGCGGCCTCGTCGGCGTACGGGTCCTGGAGGAGTCCGAGCTTCGCCTTGAGGCGCAGGATGCGCAGGAGGGACTCGTCGAGCCGGGCCTCGGTGAGCTCGCCGCCGCGCACCGCGTTCAGGACGGCGTTCCACGCCACGTCCAGCTTCGGCGGGTTGAGGAGCTGGTCGACGCCCGCCTTCAGGGCGAGCACCGGCACCCGGTCGTCGCCGTACTTGGTGCGCACGCCCTCCATACCGAGGGAGTCGGTCACCACGACGCCGTCGTAGCCCAGTTCGCCGCGCAGGATGCCGGTGAGGATCGGGTGGGAGAGGGTCGCCGGGTCGCCGGCGTCGTCCAGGGCCGGGAACTGGATGTGGGCCGTCATGATCGAGTCGATGCCGGACCGGATCGCGGCCCGGAAGGGCACGGCGTCCAGCTCCTCCCACAGCTCCCGGCTGTGCGTGATGACCGGGAAGCCGAAGTGGCTGTCGACGGCCGTGTCGCCGTGTCCGGGGAAGTGCTTGGCGGTGGCCGCGACGCCGGAGGCCTGGTAGCCCTTCACCTCGGCGGCCACCAGACCGGCGACCGCCTCCGGGTCGGCGCCGAAGGACCGGACGCCGATGACCGGGTTGGCCGGGTTGACGTTCACGTCGGCGTCGGGGGAGTAGTCCTGGTTGATGCCGATCGCGCGCAGCTCGGCGCCGGAGATCCGGCCGAGGGTGCGGGCGTCGCCGCGCGATCCGCCCGCGCCCATGGCCATCGCGCCCGGGAAGAGGGTGGCGGGCCTGCCGACCCGGCAGACGATGCCGTGCTCCTGGTCGGTGGCGATGAGCAGGGGCAGCCCGCGGGGCAGGTCGAGCGAGGCCTGTTGGATGCCGTTGGACAGGGCGGCGATCTGGTGCGGGTTCCGGGTGTTGTGGGCCCAGGTGAAGTAGATGATGCCGCCGACGCGGTACTTGGCGATCAGCTCGGCCGCGGTGCGTACGCCGATCTCGCTGAGGTTGGCGTCGATGTCGGCCTGGTCGGGGTCGGTGGCGGAGTGCCCGTACACCCGCATCACGAAGAGCTGGCCGACCTTCTCCTCGAGCGTCATGCGGGAGATGAGGGCCTGGAGCCTGCGGTCGGCCTGGGCGGCGTCGGTGGGGGCGTCGGTGCCGGCGTACGCGGTTCCGCCGCCGCCCGCCAGTGCGGCGGTGACGCCGACGGTCGCGGTCGCGGCGAGAACGGCCCGCCGGGACGGCCGCGCGTGGGGCCGCGCCTGGGGCTGATCCGAGCTTCCCGATCTACCCGATGTTCCCGATCTTCCCGTGCTGCTGTCCTGCACGTGCGCTCCTTCCGGAGGAGAACCGCTGAAGGAAACTTCCGAGGTGTCACCAATATCCGGGAAGTTTCTTTCCGTCAAGGGACCGCACAGGAAGGGGCGCGGTGCAGACAGGCAAGACCTGTTCTTGGTAGGGGGTCTCGTCAGACTCGGGCTTGAGCGGGCACCTCGCGGGCGAGCAGAAGTGCGACGGCGCCCAGGAGGGTGCCGGTGATGCGGCGTTGCACGGTGGCCCAGCTCGGGCGTTGCCCGAGGAAGGTGGCTATGGCGCCGGCGGCGATGATGATCAGGGTGTTGACGGTCAGACTCACCGCGATCTGGACCGACCCGAGAGTCAGGCCCTGCACGGTCGGATGACCGCGACGGGGGTCGATGAACTGCGGGATCAGGGTCAGGTACATGATCGCGGCCTTGGGGTTGAGCAGGTTCGTCATCAGCCCCATACGGAAGAGTCGGGCCGGGCTGTCACGGGGAATGTCACGGACCTCGAACACGCCTTGCCCTTCGGGGCGTAGGGCCTGCCAGGCGAGGTGGATCAGGTAGAGGACGCCGGCGGCTTTGAAGCCGATGAACAACCAGGGCACGGCGACGAACACGACCGCGAGGCCGAGGTTGGCCATCAGCATGTAGATGACGAAGCCGACGCCGGTGCCGGTCAGGGAGACGAGCCCCGCAGCGCGCCCCTGGCTGATGCTGCGCGAAACGAGGTAGATCATGTTGGGCCCGGGAGTCAGCACCATGGCCAGCGCGGTGAGCGCCATCCCGAGGACGGACGCACCCAAGACGGGTGAGGACAACGAGGTGAGAGGCATGCACTCACCTTGATGTAATGGCCTTATGCATCTCAACCCTTACGGCGAGTATGCCGTACTCCTCGCCCGTTCCTTGACCGACGACTGGCCCGACACCCGGGCCGGGATCGTCGAGCGGACCCGGGGGTTCGGCATGACGATGCCCCTCCACGAGCGGCCCGACGACCACGCCCGCTGCCGGGCAGTGCTCGACGACTGGCTCCGGGTCGTCGACGCCCATGACCCGAACGAGCGGGCAGCGATCCTCAACGAGCAGATGGCCGCCGCGACTGCGTATCCACGCCTGACCGACCACAACGGCGAGGGCTGGCACTTGCACTATCGCGACGTCGACGACGACCTACCGCGAGTGCTGCACGCCGTGTTCAGCGTCGGGACGGCCCTGCACCTGACAACGCGTGGCATGAATCGCCTCGGCCGGTGCGCCGCTCACCCCTGCACGAACGTCGTCGTCGACACCTCGCGGAACGGCACCCAGCGGTACTGCTCACCACGCTGCGGCAGCCGGGATGCCGTCCGTCGGCACCGCGCTCGTCAGCGGGAACGGTGACGACTCGCGCCGCGACTGGTCGCCATAGATGTCCACCCGTGGTCCCGACGACCTGGCCGCCGTCTACGACAAGCTCGGCTTCGGCCTCCAGTGCGTCAACGGCGGCCA
Source organism: Streptomyces sp. V3I7 (assembly GCF_030817495.1). NCBI lineage: Bacteria > Bacillati > Actinomycetota > Actinomycetes > Kitasatosporales > Streptomycetaceae > Streptomyces > Streptomyces sp. V3I7. The sequence continues at coordinate 2,419,285 of NZ_JAUSZK010000001.1, read as the reverse complement.
CCCGCGCACGCTGCCGCTGCCCGCCACCTACGTCATCGATCGCGCCGGCGTGATCCGCTGGGCCTTCGTCGGCACCGACTACACCGCCCGCGCCGAACCCGCCGACATCGTCGCCGCTCTCGACGCGCTGGACTGAACCCCGGTGCTACACCGCCTCGTTGATGAGCAGGCGGGTGAGGTGGGCGCGGCCCGCCTCCAGCAGTTCGGGGAGCGGGGCCGCCGCCTCGTACCACCGCTTCTCGTACTCCCAGCACAGCCAGCCGTCCCAGCCGCCCCGTACGAGGGCCCGCACGCACTCGGCGAGCGGGACGGCGCCGGTGCCGAGGGGGAGCGGGGTGGTGTCGTCGGGGGAGGCGACGTCCTTGACCTGGACGTAGCCGAGGTGTGGGGACAGCGCCGCGAACGTCTCCCTCGGATGCTCGCCGCCCAGCCACGTGTGCAGTACGTCCCACAGGGCGCCCGCGTGGCGGTGGCCGACCGGGCCCAGGACGCGGATGGCGTCGGCGCCGGTGCGGTGCGTGTCGTGCGTCTCCAGGAGGATGCGGACGCCGAGCGCGGCGGCCTCCTCGGCGGCCGTGCCCAGTCGTCGGGCGGCGGTGGCGTCGGCGTCCGTGCGTGACTGGCCGCGGGTGGCGCCCGGGAAGACGCGTACGAAGGGGGCTTTCAAGTCATGGGCGAGAGTGAGGAGTTGGCTGATCTCCGTCAGTACGGGGCCGTCGTCCCCGGGGGCGGCGACGCGCGCGTACCCGGCGAGCGCCAGCAGTTGCACCCCCGCCGCCTCGAACTCCTCGGCCGTTCGCGTCCGTTCGGCCCGGTCGAGGCCCGGGTGGACCGGCTCCTCGGGGTGGGCGCGCAGCTCGATGCCGTCCCAGCCGTGGGCGGTCGCGAGCGCCAGGGCCTCGGACACGGGGAGGCCGGAGATCCCGAGGGTGGAGAAGGCGAGCCTCATGACGCGGGGCCGTGCAGGTCCAGGCGCCAGTCCTGGCCCACCAGGTCCTTGCCGAAGGAGTGGTGCGGCTTCTCGGCGACGAGGGTGAAGCCGTGGCGCTGGTAGATGCGGCGGGCGGCGCCGAGGACGTCGTTGGTCCATAGGACCAGATCGCGATAGCCGGCCTCGCGCGCGAAGTCGACCACGGCACGCACCAGTCGGTCCCCGATGCGCAACCCGCGCGCGTCTGGCTCGACGAGGAGCAGCCGGAGCCGGGCGGTGCCGGGGGCGTCGTCCCGTACGCACATCACGCATCCCACCGGACGGCCGTCGTGCTCGGCGATCCACACCCGCTCCAGCCGCGGGTCGTGATCCGCCGCGAAATCGGCGACGATGCGCGCCACCAGGGCCTCGTACTCGGCGTTCCAGTCGTACTCGGCGGCGTACAGCGCGGCGTTGCGCTGCACGATCCAGCCGAGGTCGCCGGGGCCGGGCTCGCGCAGGACGACGTCGTCGGGGTCCCGGGCGTCCGTGTCCCCGAGGAGGGTCCGGATGGTGCGCATCGCCTCCGCCAGGCGGGGCCGATCGGCGGCGGCCACGTTCGCGAGCAGCGAGCCGACGGTCTCCCGCGCCCGCTCGTCCAGCAGTACGGCGGCCTCACGCCCGCGCGCGGTCAGCGTGATGCGCCGCCGGCGGGGGTCCCTGTCGGAGCGGCCGCGCTCGATCAGGCCGTCCTGCTCGAACTTGTTGAGGATGCGGCTCAAGTAGCCCGCGTCGAGCGACAGTTCGCCGCGCAGATCGGCGGCGTCCGTGCGCAGGGAGTGGGCCAGCTCGTACAGGACGCGGGACTCGGTGAGGGTGTAGGGCGCGTACAGGTGGCGGCCGTAGTCGAGGGCGCCGATCAGGTTCGTGTAGAAGCGGTTGAAGGCGCGGATGTCCTGGACGGTCATGATGCGGTCCGACGGTTGACTCAGTCAGAGATGTCCTCGCTTCGAGGGTAACCCCTCGCTCGCGGAAATCCACGGGACGGGGAGAAGAACGCGTGATCGGATGAGCGCGTGACGGAGACGATTGCTTCGCTGGGGCCGCTGCACCTGCTCGACGGCCGCTGGGTCGTGGGGGACGTACGGCGGCCGGACGGCTGCTGGGTGGAGTTCCGCGAGGACGGGCTGTACGAGCACGAGCGCGGCGGCGAGGGGCAGTTGATCCCCTGGGGACGGATCATGCTGGCGCCGCACATCACCCTCGGCGCCAAGTACCCGGACAACCCCCACTACGGTCTGCTGGGTCTGCTCGGCGGTCTGCCGGGCCCCTGGCGGGGGCGCGGCGGCGGCTATCTGCACCTGACCCTGCGGCATCCGTACGAGGACTGGCTCGCCCGCTTCGACCGGCACCCCCACCGGTACCCCCTGGTCGAGTTGCTGCTGCTGGAGGAACTGCTCCGGCAGACGGCCGCGGCCAGGGAGGCGCATCTGCTCGGCGACCCGGAGTGGCTGGGTGCCGTGGTCGGCCGGCTGGCGCCGCAGCGCCCCTGGGCGGCCGGTGCGATCCGCGCGGTGGTGTCGGGTGCCCGGCAGCCGGAACAGGCCACGGAAGCCTGACGAAAAAAATCTCGGAATCCCGTACAACCCCTTCCCCGCCTCGCCGGTCATATCTGCGTCGGAACACCTGGAGGGGGATCCTGGGGGGATCGCGAGGGATTCCGGCGGGAGGGGAAGCCGAGGGGGCCCGGTCGACGGACCGGGCCCCCTCGAAGTCTGTCCACAGGCCAAGGTGTCCACCGGCCGAAGTTGTCCACAGGGCGGCCGCGTTGTCCGACCCGGGCGGTAGCGTCGGATCATGTCCAATCTGGCGGAAATCGAAGGCGTGCTGGAAAGGATCACGTACGCCAACGAGGAGAACGGCTACACGGTCGCCCGCGTCGACACCGGCCGCGGCGGCGGGGACCTGCTCACGGTCGTCGGCGCGCTGCTCGGCGCCCAGGTCGGCGAGTCCCTTCGGATGGAGGGCCGTTGGGGCTCGCATCCGCAGTACGGCAAGCAGTTCACCGTCGAGAACTACACGACCGTCCTTCCCGCCACCGTCCAGGGCATCCGGCGCTACCTCGGCTCGGGCCTGGTCAAGGGCATCGGGCCGGTCTTCGCCGACCGCATCACCCAGCACTTCGGGCTGGACACGCTGCGGATCATCGAGGAGGAGCCGAAGCGACTGATCGAGGTCCCCGGCCTCGGCCCCAAGCGCACCAAGCGGATCGCCGACGCCTGGGAGGAGCAGAAGGCGATCAAGGAGGTCATGCTCTTCCTCCAGACCGTCGAGGTGTCCACGTCCATCGCCGTGCGCATCTACAAGAAGTACGGCGACGCGTCGATCTCCGTCGTGAAGAACCAGCCCTACCGGCTGGCCACCGACGTCTGGGGCATCGGCTTCCTCACCGCCGACAAGATCGCCCAGTCCGTCGGCATCCCGCACGACAGCCCCGAGCGGGTCAAGGCCGGCCTGCAGTACGCGCTGTCGCAGTCCACCGACCAGGGCCACTGCTTCCTGCCCGAGGAACGGCTCATCGCCGACGCGGTGAAGCTGCTCCAGGTCGACACCGGGCTCGTCATCGAGTGCCTCGCCGAGCTGGCCGAGCCGGAGGAGGAGGGGGCCGACCCCGGTGTCGTACGGGAGAAGGTGCCCGGACCCGACGGCGGCGAGCCCGTCACCGCCGTCTACCTCGTGCCCTTCCACCGGGCCGAACTCTCCCTCTCCGCCCAGCTGCTGCGCCTGCTGCGCACCGGCGAGGACCGCATGCCCGCCTTCAAGGCCGTCGACTGGACCAAGGCGCTCGGCTGGCTCAAGGGGCGTACCGGCGCCGATCTCGCGCCCGAACAGGAGGCCGCCGTCCGGCTGGCGCTGACCGAGAAGGTGGCCGTCCTGACCGGCGGTCCCGGCTGCGGCAAGTCCTTCACGGTCCGCTCGATCGTGGAGCTGGCCCGCGCCAAGCAGGCCAGGGTCGTCCTGGCGGCGCCCACCGGACGCGCCGCCAAACGGCTGGCCGAGCTCACCGGAGCCGAGGCCTCCACCGTCCACCGGCTCCTCGAACTCAAGCCGGGCGGCGACGCGGCGTACGACCGCGACCGCCCGCTCCAGGCCGACCTGGTGGTCGTGGACGAGGCCTCCATGCTGGACCTGCTGCTCGCCAACAAGCTGGTCAAGGCGGTGCCTCCGGGAGCGCATCTGCTCTTCGTCGGGGACGTGGACCAGCTGCCCAGCGTCGGCGCCGGTGAGGTGCTGCGGGACATGCTCGCGGACGGCAGCCCGATCCCCGCCGTGCGGCTCACCCGGGTCTTCCGGCAGGCCCAGCAGTCGGGCGTCGTGACCAACGCGCACCGCATCAACTCCGGGCAGCATCCGGTCACCGACGGCATGAAGGACTTCTTCCTCTTCGTCGAGGACGACACCGAGGCGGCTGGGCGGCTCACGGTGGACGTCGCGGCCCGGCGCATCCCGGCCCGCTTCGGGCTCGACCCCCGCAGGGACGTGCAGGTGCTCGCGCCCATGCACCGCGGTCCCGCCGGCGCCGGTGCCCTCAACGGGCTGCTCCAGCAGGCGATCACGCCCGGCAGACCCGACGTGCCCGAGAAGCGGTTCGGCGGCCGCGTCTTCCGCGTCGGCGACAAGGTCACTCAGATCCGCAACAATTACGACAAGGGAAAGAACGGTGTCTTCAACGGCACCGTGGGCGTCGTCACCTCGCTCGACCCGGTCGACCAGCGGCTCACGGTGCTGACCGACGAGGACGAGGAGGTTCCGTACGAATTCGACGAACTGGACGAACTAGCCCACGCGTACGCGGTGACCATCCACCGCTCGCAGGGCAGCGAGTACCCGGCCGTGGTCATCCCGGTCACCACGGGCGCCTGGATGATGCTCCAGCGGAACCTTCTCTACACGGCGGTCACCCGCGCCAAGAAGCTGGTCGTGCTCGTCGGTTCACGCAAGGCGATCGGCCAGGCGGTGCGCACGCTCTCGGCCGGACGGCGCTGCACAGCCCTTGATTTCAGGCTGCTGTCACCGGTTCGGAGCGCCCCCGCGAAAAATGATCGATCAAATGAGTCGTGAAGGTCACAGAGCACTTCCGGAACCAGGGTGGAGGGGGCAGGATGGGCAGGCTGACGGCACTGAGTGCCGCCAGAGGCACCAGTGGTCGACCCCGAGTGCACTCTCCTGAGCCAAATGGGGGATGGTAGAGACAGTCAGGGCACCTCGAAGATGAGGCACTACGTCGGTGAGGGAAGACGTGAGCGACAACTCTGTAGTACTGCGGTACGGCGACGGCGAGTACACCTACCCGGTGGTCGACAGCTCCGTAGGTGACAAGGGCTTCGACATCGGCAAGCTCCGCGCCCAGACCGGTCTGGTGACGCTGGACAGCGGTTACGGCAACACGGCCGCGTACAAATCCGCCGTCACGTACCTCGACGGCGAGGCGGGCATCCTCCGGTACCGCGGCTACCCGATCGAGCAGCTGGCCGAGCGCTCCACCTTCCTGGAGGTGGCCTATCTGCTGATCAACGGTGAGCTGCCGAGCGTCGACGAGCTCTCCTCGTTCAAGAACGACATCACGCGGCACACCCTGCTCCACGAGGACGTCAAGAACTTCTTCACGGGCTTCCCGCGCGACGCCCACCCGATGGCGATGCTGTCCTCGGTCGTCTCGGCGCTGTCCACCTTCTACCAGGACAGCCACAACCCGTTCGACGAGGAGCAGCGCAACCTCTCGACGATCCGGCTGCTCGCCAAGCTCCCGACGATCGCGGCGTACGCGTACAAGAAGTCGATCGGCCACCCGTTCGTCTACCCGCGTAACGACCTCGGCTACGTCGAGAACTTCCTCCGGATGACCTTCTCGGTCCCGGCGGACGAGTTCGAGCTGGACCCGGTCGTGGTCTCCGCGCTCGACAAGCTGCTCATCCTGCACGCCGACCACGAGCAGAACTGCTCGACCTCCACGGTCCGCCTGGTGGGCTCGTCGCAGGCGAACATGTTCGCCTCGATCTCGGCCGGCATCAGCGCCCTGTGGGGCCCGCTGCACGGCGGCGCCAACCAGTCGGTGCTGGAGATGCTGGAGGGCATCCGCGACTCGGGCAACGATGTCGACACCTTCATCCGCAAGGTGAAGAACAAGGAGGACGGCGTCCGCCTGATGGGCTTCGGCCACCGGGTCTACAAGAACTTCGACCCGCGTGCCCGCATCATCAAGGCCGCCGCGCACGACGTGCTCTCCGCGCTGGGCAAGGAGGACGAACTCCTCGACATCGCCCTGAAGCTGGAGGAGCACGCGCTCTCCGACGACTACTTCGTCGAGCGCAAGCTCTACCCGAACGTCGACTTCTACACCGGCCTGATCTACCGGGCCATGGGCTTCCCGACCGAGATGTTCACGGTCCTGTTCGCCCTCGGCCGCCTGCCGGGCTGGATCGCCCAGTGGACCGAGATGATCAAGGAGCCGGGTTCCCGCATCGGCCGCCCGCGCCAGATCTACACGGGCGTCGTCGAGCGCGACTTCGTCCCGGTCGAGGAGCGCTGAACTCCCTGACCGCGTAGGGCGAAAGCCCGCGGAGACGAGAGCGAAACAGAAGGCGCCCTGGCGCACCGGTCCCCCCACGGGCCGGCGGCCAGGGCGCCTTCCCATGTCCCGGTGCGGATTCCCCCCACGGGATCCGGCCGGGCGCTTGGTGAGGGCAGCGCCTGAAATCGCTGCGGTGCAGTGCGGTCTGCCGGGACGCGCACGGATCGGGAGGGCCGCTCAAAGCTTCCCGAAGTACGAGCCCCGGCAACGCGGTTCCGAGGAGGTCCCCCAAGACATCCCCAGATGACGTCCAGCGCCCCCCAAGGCGCTGTCCGACATCGTCAACTTAGACCGTCGAACCCCTTCGGTGGTTACGTTCACCTCACTGTGATCTGCGTCTCTTGCATATGTCCGTTACATACGCAAGAGCCCCGATACCTCGATCGGGGTTCAAGCGTAAGGATCATGCGCGAGGCTTGTGAAGAGCTTATGTGAGAGGGGGGTTGGTCTCCAAGACGGTCAGCGGAACCTGCGCAGCCGCAGACTGTTCGTCACCACGAACACCGACGAGAAGGCCATCGCCGCACCCGCGATCATCGGGTTCAGCAGTCCGGCCGCGGCCAGTGGCAGCGCGGCCACGTTGTAGCCGAACGCCCACACCAGGTTGCCCTTGATGGTGGCCAGCGTCCGGCGCGAGAGCCGGATGGCGTCCGCGGCCACCCGCAGGTCCCCGCGCACCAGGGTCAGATCGCCCGCCTCGATCGCGGCGTCCGTGCCCGTGCCCATCGCCAGGCCGAGATCGGCGACCGCCAGCGCGGCCGCGTCGTTGACCCCGTCGCCGACCATGGCGACCGTCCGGCCCTCGCGCTGCAGCCGCCGTACGACGTCGACCTTGTCCTCGGGCAGCACCTCGGCGATGACCTCGTCGATGCCGACGGCTCGCGCCACGGCCTCGGCCACCGTCTTGTTGTCGCCGGTCAGCAGCACCGGCGTGAGCCCCAGGGCGCGCAGCTCCCGTACGGCCTGCGCGCTGGTCTCCTTGACCGCGTCGGCGACGGCGAGGACACCGCGCGGCGCCCCGTCCCAGCCGGCCACGACGGCCGTACGGCCGGCCCGCTCGATCTCCTCCTTGCCGCGGGCCAGCTCCGCCGGGAGTCCGGTCCCGTTCTCCGCGAGCCGTCCCACGACCACCTCGTAACCGTCCACGCGCCCGCGCACGCCCCGCCCGGGGACGTTCTCGAAGTGCTCGGCCTCCGGCAGCCTCCCGGCCCGCTCCTCGGCGCCCGCCGCGATCGCCTGGGCGACCGGGTGCTCGGAGGCGTGCTCCAGGGCGCCCGCGAGCCGCAGCAGCTCCTTCTCGTCGGTGCCCTCGGCGGCGTACACCTCCTGGAGGGTCATCCGGCCGGTGGTGACCGTGCCGGTCTTGTCCAGGACGACCGTGTCGACGCGGCGCGTGGACTCCAGGACCTCGGGGCCCTTGATGAGGATGCCGAGCTGCGCGCCCCGGCCGGTGCCGACCATCAGCGCGGTCGGCGTGGCCAGGCCCAGGGCGCAGGGGCAGGCGATGATCAGGACGGACACGGCGGCCGTGAAGGCGGCGGCGACGTCACCGGTGACGCCCAGCCAGACCCCGAACGTGCCGAGCGCGATGAGGATGACGACCGGCACGAACACCGCGGAGATCCGGTCGGCCAGCCGCTGTACCTCGGCCTTGCCGTTCTGCGCGTCCTCCACCAGCCGGGCCATCCGGGCGAGCTGCGTGTCCGAGCCGACCCGGGTCGCCTCGACGACGAGCCGCCCGCCCGCGTTGACCGTGGCCCCGGTGACTGTGTCCCCGGCGCCGACGTCCACCGGCACCGACTCGCCGGTCAGCATCGAGGCGTCGATCGCGGAGGTGCCCTCGACCACCGTGCCGTCGGTGGCGATCTTCTCGCCGGGGCGTACGACGAACCGGTCGCCGACGGCCAGTTCGCTCACCGGTATGCGCACCTCGCGCCCGCCCGCCCGTCGCCCGCCACCGCCCTCGACCGGGAGCGCTTCGCGCTCGCCCCCCTCGTATCGCAGTACCGCCACGTCCTTGGCGCCCAGCTCCATCAGGGCTCGCAGGGCGGCGCCCGCGCGCCGCTTGGAGCGGGCCTCCAGGTAGCGGCCGAGCAGGATCAGGGCGACGACACCGGCGGCCACTTCGAGGTAGAGCGTGGACGCGGCGTCCATGCGGGAGGCGGTGAGGCGGAACGCGTCGTGCATGCCCGGCATGCCCGCGTCGCCGAAGAACAGCGCCCACAGCGACCAGCCGAACGCGGCCATCGTGCCGACCGAGACGAGCGTGTCCATGGTGGCGGCGCCGTGCCGCAGGTTCGTCCAGGCGGCCCGGTGGAACTGCCATCCGCCCCAGACGACGACCGGCGCGGCGAGGGTGAGCGAGAGCCACTGCCAGTTCTCGAACTGCAGGGCCGGGACCATCGCGAGCAGGACGACGGGGACGGCCAGCAGCACGGAGACGAGCAGCCGGTGGCGGAGCGTGCCGAGTTCGGGGTCCGGGGCGTCCTGCGGGGCGCCGGGCTCCGGCTCGGGTGCGGGCCGCGGCGGCGGGGGCTCCTCGGCGGTGTAGCCCGTCTTCACCACGGTGGCGATCAGATCGGCGACCTCCACCCCCGGGGGGTAGGCGACCTTCGCCTTCTCCGTCGCGAAGTTCACCGTGGCGGTGACGCCGTCCATGCGGTTGAGCTTCTTCTCGACCCGGGCGGCGCAGGAGGCGCAGGTCATCCCGCCGATGAGCAGCTCGACCCGGGCGCCGGCCGCTGCCTGCGCCGGTGCCTCGCCCGTGGTTCCTGTGGTGATGCTGGTGGTCATGTCCGGACTCCAGACGACGGACCGGGCCGTATGGATCCAGTATCGGCCGACCGGCAGTGGATCCCTACGGCCCGGGCCAGGAGGTGGGTGTCAAGGGGTGTCGAGCTCGGGGGCTCAGTGTCGAACTCCGGGGCTCAGCGGGCGCCGACGAGCTCGAAGCCGGCCTCGTCGACGGCGGAGCGGACGGCCTGCTCGTCGAGCGGGCCGGCGGAGACGACGGTGACCTCGCCGGTCGAGGCGACCGCCTTCACCGAGCTGACGCCCGGGATCTCGGAGATCTCGCCCGAGACGGCGCCTTCGCAGTGGCCGCAGGTCATCCCGCTGACCTTGTAGACGGCGGTGACGGGGCCCTTGGTGTCGGTCTGGGCGCTCATGGCATGACTCCTCGTCGGCGACGTGATGCGGGTGGTACCGGACGGGTCCCCAGGGGGCCCGCGTTACTCACACTATACCCCTAGGGGGTATTACTCCAGCGATGGCGCCGCCGGTCTCACTCCGCGTCGCGGCCGTGCCGCCGGTACGTCCGCACCGCGTACGCCGAGCAGAACAGGACGCCGCCGAGCAGGGCCAGCGCGGGCGGCGAGGCGGGGTGCCGGACCGCCTGCGTGACCAGGGCGGTCAGCGTGCACAGCGCCGCCGCGCCCCACAGTCGCCGGCGCCACGAGCTCGCCCGCGGGCGGCGGCGCGGCGGCGGGGAGTGCCGCGGGCCCGGGATGCGGGCACGGCGGGGTGCGTCGGGCGGCGGGGCGTGGGTCACGGCGATCCCTCGTCATCCTGCGGGGGTTGTGCACACCGATGGGTTGCTTTGTCCGCACCTTATGCAGTCGCGCCCGCCGGCGCAGAGCGGGAGCGCGGCTGATGCGCGCTCGCGTCGGGTATCGGTCGGGACAGTCACGGATTCACGGACGGGGAGGGTGCGGCGCATGAGGGCTGTGGTGTTCGAGCGATACGGGGAGCCGGCCGAGGTACGGGAGGTGGCGGACCCGGAGCCGCCCGAGCACGGCGTGGTCGTACGGGTCGGGGCGACCGGGCTGTGCCGCAGCGACTGGCACGGCTGGCAGGGGCACGATCCGGACATCATTCTCCCGCACGTGCCCGGTCACGAACTCGCCGGTGTCGTCGAGGCGGTGGGCGCCCGGGTGACCGGCTGGCGCCCGGGGGACCGGGTCACCGTGCCCTTCGTCTGCGCCTGCGGCCGCTGCCCCGCCTGCGCGGCGGGCGATCAGCAGGTGTGCGAACGGCAGACGCAGCCCGGCTTCCACCACTGGGGCTCCTTCGCCCAGTACGTGGCGCTCGACCACGCCGACGTGAACCTGGTCGCGGTGCCGGAGGAGATGACCTTCGCCACCGCCGCCGCCCTCGGCTGCCGCTTCGCCACCGCCTTCCGCGCGGTCGTGCAGCAGGGCCGGGTCGCGGCGGGGGAGTGGGTCGCGGTGCACGGCTGCGGGGGCGTGGGACTGTCCGCGGTGATGATCGCGGCGGCGTCGGGAGCACGGGTGGTCGCCGTGGACGTCTCACCGCGCGCCCTGGACCTGGCGCGGAAGTTCGGGGCGGCGGAGTGCCTGGACGCCTCGGCCGTACCGGACCCGGCCGCCGCCGTCCGCGAGCTGACCGGCGGCGGCGCCCATCTCTCCCTCGACGCCCTCGGCTCACCCGCCACCTGCGCGGCCTCGGCCGGCTCCCTGCGCCGCCGCGGCCGCCATGTCCAGGTCGGCCTGCTGCCCTCGCCCGACGGCACCACGCCCGTCCCCATGGCCCGCGTCATCGCGCTGGAGCTCGAACTCCTCGGCAGCCACGGCATGTCCGCGCACACCTACCCGGGCATGCTGGAACTGGTCCGCACGGGCGTCCTGCGCCCCGATCTGCTGGTGACGTCCACCATCTCCCTGGACGCGGCCCCCGCCGCCCTCGCCGCGATGGGCACGGCGCCGGGCGCGGGCGTCACGGTCATCGAACCCTGGAGCTGAGCCGGATCCTTCTCCGGCCTCCCGCCTCCCGCCTCCGGTCTCAGTCCTCCGGATCCGCCTCAGGCCTCTCTTCTGCCCCGGTTGCCGGGCCGGGAGGCGACCCAGGAGCGGACGGTGTCCGCGTACCAGAAGGGCTTGCCCCCCTCCACGTGGTCGGGCGGGGGCAGCAGCCCGTGCTTGCGATAGGACCGTACGGTGTCCGGCTGCACCTTGATGTGCGCCGCGATCTCCTTGTAGGACCAGAGCCTTCGGTCGGTCATGACTCGCACCTCCCTGCGCACGCCGCGGCGGCGACCGGGGAGCGGTCGTCGGGGTAGCCGGGCGCTGTGCTGGCGATCACCAAGCCTGTGTCCGGTGAACGACGAGCCCGAAGGGGAGGGTGGTGCCTGTCGTGCGGGTGTGACCGAGAGCGCGCGTACACGTGACATGTGTGACAGGAAGGGGGAGTTTGTTACACAGTCGAGGCAAACGTGGGGCTACGCCCCGCACGACCTCAGGAACGCGCGGGTGCGGCGTGCGATCGGCAGGGGCCGGTCCGGATCGCACGGGTACATGTCCTGCTCGACGATGGCGAACAGGTCGGCGTCCAGCTTCCGGGCCGCCGCGAGGACCGGCTCCAGCGCGGGCACCCCGGCGGGCGGCTCGCACATCACGCCCTGCGCGACCGCCGGTCCGAACGGCGTGCCGTTCGCCCGTACGCCGGCCAGCACCCGCGGGTCCACCTGCTTGAGGTGCAGATAGCCGATGCGCTCGCCGTACGTCTCGATCAGCTCGACGCTGTCCCCGCCGCAGTACGCGTAGTGCCCGGTGTCCAGGCACAGGGACACGGCGGAGGGGTCGGTGCCGTCCAGGAAGCGGGCGACGTTCTCCTCGCCGTCGATATGGGTGTCGGCGTGCGGGTGGACGACGATCGCCAGGCCGTAGAGCTCGCGCACCCGGCGCCCCAGCCGCTCGGTCAGCGAGGTCAGGTCGCGCCACTGGTCCGGGGTGAGCGTGTCCGGCTCCAGCACCTCGCCGGTCTTGTCGTCGCGCCAGAAGGACGGGATGACGACGAGGTGGCGGGCGCCCATGGCCTGGGTGAGGGCGGCGACGCGGGAGACGTGCTCCCAGGTCCGCTCCCAGACACCCGGGCCGTGGTGGAGGTCCGTGAACACCGTGCCGGCCGACACCGTCAGACCGCGCCGGGCCGTCTCCTCGGTGAGGACGGCCGGGTCGATGGGCAGATAGCCGTACGGCCCCAGCTCGATCCACTCGTAGCCGGCCTCGGCGACCTCGTCGAGGAAGCGCCGCCAGGGCACCTGGACCGGGTCGTCCGGGAACCAGACGCCCCAGGAGTCGGGCGCCGAACCGACGCGGATGCGGGAGAGGGGGGAATCGGGAGACTGGGAGGACCGGGATGACAGCGACGTCATGGCCGCCAGCGTGCGGGTCCGGGAAAGGGGTGTCAAGCACTGGTCCGAATGTCCGGACAAAGCATTGACAGGGCTTCGGGTGCGGGGCTACAAACCGGGGAGAGCCGCGCGGACCAGGTGACCCGAGGGCACAACCCCCTCAGGCGCCGGCGCACCGTGGGACGCGGAAGGGATGCCGATGGGGTACGACCTGATCACCATGGGGCGGATCGGCGTGGACCTCTACCCGATGCAGACGGGCGTCCCGCTCGCGCGCGTGTCGACCTTCGGCAAGTTCCTCGGCGGGTCGGCCACCAACGTCGCGGTTGCCGCCGCCCGCCTCGGCCGGCGTACCGCCGTCATCACCCGCACCGGTGACGACCCGTTCGGCGTCTACGCGCACGAGGCCCTGCGCGGCTTCGGCGTCGACGACCGCTGGGTCACCCCGGTCCCCGGGCTGCCCACCCCGGTCACCTTCTGCGAGGTCTTCCCGCCGGACGACTTCCCGCTGTACTTCTACCGCCGGCCCAAGGCCCCCGACCTGGAGATCGAGGCCGGCGAGCTGGACCTCGACGCCGTCCGGGACGCCCGCGTCTTCTGGGTCACCGGCACCGGGCTGAGCGAGGAGCCCAGCCGCACGGCCACCCTCACGGCGCTCGCCCACCGCGCCAGGGCCGGCCCGACGGTCTTCGACCTGGACTGGCGCCCCATGTTCTGGGCCGACCCGGACACCGCCCGCCCTTTCTACGCCGAGGCCCTGCGCCACGCCACCGTCGCCGTCGGCAACCTCGACGAAGTGGAGATCGCCACCGGGACCCGCGAACCGCACGCTGCCGCCCGCGCGTTGCTCGACGCCGGGGTCGAACTCGCCGTCGTCAAACAGGGACCCGAGGGCGTCCTGGCGGTCGGCCGGAACGGCGAGTCCGCCGAGGTCCCGCCGCTCCCGGTCACCGTCCTCAACGGGCTCGGCGCCGGCGACGCCTTCGGCGGCTCCCTGTGCCACGGGCTGCTCTCGGGCTGGGAGTTGGGGCAGATCATGCGGCACGCCAACGCGGCCGGCGCGATCGTCGCCTCCCGGCTGGAGTGCTCCTCGGCGATGCCCACCCCGGACGAGGTGGCCGCCGCCCTCGCCGCGGGAGCGGTGCGATGACGACCGCCCAGGCCCACGGCGAGGGACACGTACGGGTCGACGTGCCCGCGCTCGTCCACACCCGCACCCATCACCCCGAGGCCATCGCCGAGGCCGCCGCCGCCCGGATCAGAAGGCCGCTGCTCGGACCGCGCGGCCGGCTCCTGATCGTCGCCGCCGACCACACGGCCCGCGGCATCCTCGGCGTCGGCGACCGCGCCCTGGCCATGGCCCGCCGCGCCGACCTCCTGGAACGCCTGTGCCTGGCGCTGTCCCGCCCCGGGGTGGACGGCGTCCTCGCCACCGCCGACATCCTCGACGACCTGCTGCTGCTCGGCGCCCTGGACCGCAAGGTCGTCCTCGGCTCGATGAACCGCGGCGGTCTGCACGGCGCCTCCTTCGAACTGGACGACCGCTTCACGGGCCTGCGCCCGAAGGCCATCGAGCGCCGCCGCTTCGACGCGGGCAAGCTGCTCCTGCGCGTCTGCCTCGACGACCCGGGCTCCCTCACCACCCTGGAGTCCGCCGCCCGTACCGTCGACGCCATGGCGGCCCGCCGACTCCCGCTGTTCGTCGAGCCGTTCATCAGCCGCCGCACCCCCAAGGGCCGGCTGCGCAACGACCTGAGCGCCGAGGCGGTCACCCGGGCCATCGCCATCGCCTCCGGCCTGGGCGGCAGTTCGGCCTACACCTGGCTGAAGATCCCCGTCACCGAGCACCCCGACGACATGGCCCGCGTGTTGGAGACCTCCACGCTGCCCGCCGTCCTCCTCGGCGGCGACCCGGGCGACGATCCCGAGGACCAGCTCGCCGCGTACGAGAAGTGGCGCGGCGCCCTCCAACTCCCCACCGTGCGCGGCCTGGTGGTCGGCCGCTCGCTGCTGTATCCGGCGGACGGCGACGTGACGGCCGCCGTGGACACCGCCGCCACGCTCGTGGACACCGCGACAGGACCGCTGTGAGGACCGCATGACCGAAGACCTGTACCTGCCCGACGGCGCGGCCGCGCGCGGCCCGTACGCCGTCGACGTCGACCCCGCGCGGGCCGGGTGGACGTACGGCGCGCTGCGGGTCCTCGCACTCGATCCGGGGGCCACGCACACATTCGTCACCGGTGAGAGGGAGTGGATCGTGCTTCCGCTCAGCGGCGGCTGTACGGTGCGTGTCGAGGACGGCGCAGAGGACCAAGAGGACCGAGAGTTTCACATCCTGGGACGGGAAAGCGTGTTCGCGGCAGTCTCCGACTTCGTGTACGCGCCCCGTGACGCCCGGGTCCAGATCGCCTCCGGCGCGGGAGGCCGCTTCGCCCTGGCAGGAGCGAAGTGCGAGCGACGACTCCCCGCCCGCTACGGCCCCGCGCCGGAGGTCCCCGTCGAACAGCGCGGCAGCGGCACCTGCGCCCGCCAGGTGCGGGGCTTCGCCGCCGCCGACGCCTTCGACTGCGACCGGCTCATCGCCGTCGAGGTGATCACGCCCGGCGGCAACTGGTCCTCGTACCCGCCGCACAAGCACGACGAGCACCGGCCGGGAGAGGAGTGCGAGCTGGAGGAGATCTACTACTTCGAGATCGACGGGCCGCACGGCTTCGGCTACCAGCGGGTGTTCCCCTCGCGGGAGGGCGGCGCCGACGTCCTTGCCGAGGTCCGCACCGGCGACGTCGTCCTCGTCCCGGACGGCTGGCACGGCCCGTCCGTCGCCCAGCCCGGCCACGCCATGTACTACCTCAACGTCATGGCCGGACCCGGCGAGAGCCGGGAATGGCGGATCCGCTTCCACCCCGAGCACACGGAGGGCTACCGATGACCTCGCCGGCCACTGAGCGGCTCACCGTCGCACAGGCGCTCGTCCGCTTCCTCTCCGCGCAGTACACCGAGCGGGACGGCGTACGGCAGCGGCTGATCGGCGCGACGTGGGGCATCTTCGGGCACGGCAACGTCGCCGGGATCGGGCAGGCCCTCGTCGAGTACGCCACTGTGCCCAGTGGGGAGACACCCGCCACACCCCCCGTGATGCCGTACCACCAGGGCCGCAACGAACAGGCCATGGTGCACGCGGCGGTCGGCTACGCCCGGCAGTCGGGCCGGCTGTCCACGCACGCGGTGACGACCTCCATCGGCCCCGGCGCCACCAACCTCGTCACCGGCGCCGCCCTCGCCACCATCAACCACCTGCCGGTACTGCTCCTGCCCGGCGACACCTTCGCCACCCGCCCCGCCGACCCGGTCCTCCAGCAGCTCCAGGTCCCGTACGCGGGCGATGTGTCGGTCAACGACAGCCTGCGCCCGGTGTCGCGGTACTTCGACCGGATCACCCGGCCCGAGGCCCTGATCCCGTCCGCGCTCCAGGCGATGCGCGTGCTCGCCGACCCCGCCGAGACAGGTGCCGTGACGCTCGCGCTGCCCCAGGACGTCCAGGCCGAGGCGTACGACTGGCCCGAGGAGTTCTTCGCGACGCGCGTATGGACCGTACGGCGTCCGGGTGCGGATCCGGCCGAACTCGCCGCGGCCGTACGGGCGATCCGCGCCGCGCGCCGGCCGCTCGTCGTCGCGGGCGGCGGTGTCCACCACAGCCGCGCCGAGGAGGCGCTCGCCGAGTTCGCAGCGGCCACCGGCATTCCGGTCGCCTCCACCCAGTCCGGCAAGGGCTCCCTGCGCTGGGACCACCCGCAGGACGTCGGCGGCATCGGCCACACCGGCACCGCCACCGCGGACCAACTGGCCCGCACCGCCGACCTGGTGATCGGCGTCGGCACCCGCTGGACCGACTTCACCACCGCCTCCGGCACCCTGTTCCAGAACCCGGACGTCCGCTTCGTCAACCTCACCCTCTCCCCGTCCGAGGGCCACCGGCTCGCCGGTTTGCCGCTGATCGCGGACGCGCGCAGCGGCCTGGAGGAGCTGACCGAGGCGCTCCGACTGCACGAACACCGGGTCGAGGAAACGTACGTGGCCGAGTACGGCGAGGAGAAGCGGCGCTGGGAGCGGCGCGTCGACGCCGCCTACGCCGCCCCCGATCCCGGCGCACGGCCGACCCAGGCGCAGGTGCTGGGCGCGCTCGACGCCGTGGTCGACGAGACCGACGTGATCGTGAACGCCGCCGGCTCCCTCCCCGGCGACCTGCACAAGCTGTGGCGGGCGCGGTCGCGGGACCAGTACCACGTGGAGTACGGCTACTCATGCATGGGCTACGAGATCCCGGCCGCGATCGGGGTACGGCTCGCGGCGCCGGAGAGGAACGTGTGGGCGCTGGTCGGCGACGGGACGTACCTGATGATGCCGACCGAGATCGTGACCGCCGTGCAGGAGGGCATCCCGATCAAGATGCTGCTCGTGCAGAACCACGGGTACGCCTCGATCGGCGGCCTGTCGGAGTCGGTGGGCGCCGAGCGGTTCGGCACCGCCTACCGCTACCAGGGCCCCGAGGGCGGTTACACGGGCGACCCCCTGCCCGTCGACCTCGCCGCCAACGCCGCCAGCCTCGGCATGCGCGTGCTGCGGGCGGCGACTGCGGGGGAGCTGCGCGCGGCGCTCGCCGAGGCGCGCGCCGCCGACACCCCCACATGTGTCTACGTCGAGACCGAAACGGACGACACTGTGTCGGGCGCGCCCGGAGCCCAGGCCTGGTGGGATGTTCCTGTGGCCGAGACCGCGACCCGACCGTCGGCGGTCAAGGCACGCGAGCTGTACGAACGGCACGTGTCGACCCGACGCCGCCATCTGTGAAGGAGTGACCGGGCATGACGAAGACCGTCAACCACTGGATCGGCGGCAAGACCGTCGAAGGCGCCTCGGGGACGTACGGGCCGGTCACCGACCCGGCGACCGGCGCCGTCACCACGAGGGTCGCCTTCGCGACGGTCGACGAGGTCGACGCGGCGGTCGCCGCCGCCAAGGACGCCTTCGCGACCTGGGGCCAGTCTTCGCTGGCCCAGCGGACCGCTATCCTCTTCCGGTTCCGCGCCCTGCTCGACGCCCACCGCGACGAGATCGCCGAGCTGCTCACCGCCGAGCACGGCAAGGTGCACTCCGACGCCCTCGGCGAGGTGGCGCGCGGACTGGAGATCGTCGACCTCGCGTGCGGCATCACCGTGCAGCTGAAGGGCGAGCTGTCGACGCAGGTCGCCAGCCGGGTCGACGTGGCCGCGATCCGCCAGCCGCTCGGCGTCGTCGCGGGCATCACGCCGTTCAACTTCCCGGCCATGGTGCCGATGTGGATGTTCCCGCTCGCCATCGCCTGCGGCAACACCTTCGTGCTCAAGCCGTCCGAGAAGGACCCGTCAGCCGCCAACCGCCTCGCCGAACTGCTCGCCGAGGCCGGGCTGCCCGACGGTGTCCTCAACGTCGTCCACGGCGACAAGGTGGCCGTCGACCGGCTGCTGGAGCACCCGGACGTCAAGGCCGTCTCCTTCGTCGGCTCGACCCCGATCGCCCGGCACATCCACGCCACCGCCTCCGCGCACGGCAAGCGCGTCCAGGCGCTCGGCGGCGCCAAGAACCACATGCTGGTCCTGCCCGACGCCGACCTGGACGCGGCGGCGGACGCCGCGGTGAGCGCCGCGTACGGCTCCGCGGGCGAGCGCTGCATGGCCATCTCCGCGGTCGTCGCGGTCGGCTCCGTCGGCGACGAGCTGGTGGAGAAGATCCGCGAGCGCGCCGAGAAGATCAAGATCGGTCCGGGCAACGACCCCACGTCCGAGATGGGCCCGCTGATCACCGCCGCCCACCGCGACAAGGTGGCCTCGTACGTCTCCGGTGCCGCCGCCGAGGGAGCCGAAGTCGTCCTCGACGGCACCGGCTTCACGGTCGAGGGCTTCGAGGACGGCCACTGGATCGGCATCTCGCTGCTCGACAAGGTGCCGACCGACGCGAAGGCCTACCGGGACGAGATCTTCGGCCCGGTGCTGTGCGTGCTGCGCGTCGACACGTACGAGGAGGGCGTGGCGCTGATCAACAGCTCCCCCTTCGGCAACGGCACCGCGGTCTTCACCCGGGACGGCGGCGCCGCCCGCCGCTTCCAGCTCGAGGTCGAGGCCGGCATGGTCGGCGTCAACGTGCCGATCCCGGTCCCCGTCGGCTACCACTCCTTCGGCGGCTGGAAGGACTCGCTCTTCGGCGACCACCACATCTACGGCAACGACGGCACGCACTTCTACACCCGCGGCAAGGTCGTCACCACCCGCTGGCCCGACCCCTCCGAGGCCCCGGCCGGCGTCGACCTCGGGTTCCCGCGCAACCACTGAGCCCGCGGGATCCCGGGCCCGGAGGCAGTCACCGCTGCTTCCGGGCCCGATTTTTTTTCGCGGCGGCACCTGCGGTTCCCGTATGGAGGAACGGCGGGGAAATCTGGGCGTGATGCTGCTGTAAGCGCGCCAACAGCCGCTGTTCACCTACGAATTCCGTAGGTGGACACCCATTGACGCAATGGTTTTCGTCGGTGTTCGATGCAGCGCCTGGGAGCGAGAGAGACGTACGCCACGAGCCTTCCGGAGGCGATAGCGCTCCCGTACGAGCCATCACCGCACGAGTCGATCGGACCCCCGTATGACCGACACGCTCCGCTCAGCCCCGGCCGCCGACCCCGTCCCCGAGGGGACCTCGGACCGCCCCCAGACGCTCAAGCGCTCCATCGGAGTGGTCGGCGGGACCCTGCTGACCCTGTCGTGCGTGACACCGGCCTCCACGCTGTTCGTCGTGGTCCCCGACCTGTTCGGCTCGCTCGGCACCGCCACCGCCCTCACCATCGCCATCGGCTCCCTGCTCTGCATCGCGGTGGCGTTCTGCTACTCGGAGCTCGGCACGCTCATCCCCAGCGCGGGCGGCGAGTACGCCATGGTGTCGACGCTCGCCGGACGGCTGGCGGGCTGGCTCGTCTTCGTGCTGTCCCTGCTGGTGGTGCTGATCGTGCCGCCGGTCATCGCGATGGGCACCGCCGACTACCTCGCGCCGCTCGTCCACCTCGACCCGGCGATGGCCGGCGCCGGCGTGATGCTGCTCGCCACCCTCGCCGGCCTGCTCGACCTGCGCGCCAACGCCTGGATCACCGGCGTCTTCCTGGTGCTGGAGGTCATCGCCGCCGCGGTCGTCGCCCTGCTCGGCTTCACGCACAGCCACCGCGGCCCGGGCAGCCTGCTGTCGATGCAGGTCGCGGGAACCGGCCACCACACGGACACCGTGACCGGCATGCTCGTCGTCTCCGGCCTCGCCATCGCCCTCTTCGTCACCCAGGGCTTCTCCACGGCCGTCTACCTCTCCGAGGAACTGGAGAACCCGCGCCGCACCGTCGCCCGCACGGTCCTGGCCACCCTCGCCATCTCCTCCGTGATCATCCTGGTGCCGGTCGTCGCCATCACCCTGGGCGCCTCGGACCTGAAGGAGCTGACCGGCGGCGACATCAGCTCCATGGTCACCGCCTGGTCGAACACCGCCGTCGGTACCTTCGTCAGCCTCTGCGTGGCCCTCGCGATCGTCAACGCGGGCATCGTGATGGTCATCCAGAACTCCCGCGTCCTGTTCGCCTCGGCCCGCGACAAGGCCTGGCCCGAGCCGGTCAACCAGCTCTTCGCCAAGCTCGGCCGCTTCGGCTCCCCGTGGGTCGCCACCCTCGCGGTCGGCGTCCCCGGCGCCCTGCTCTGCTTCGTCAACCTGGACACCCTGTACGGCGTCACCGGCGTCTCGGTGACCGCCATGTACCTGCTCGTCGCGGTCGCCGCCCTGCTCGCCCGCCGCGGCGCCCACCGCGAGACGCCCGCCTGGCGCATGCCCCTGTGGCCCGCCATGCCGGTGCTGCTCATCGCCGTCCTGGCCTACATCCTCAGCCAGCAGGAGATGAGCTACCTGCTGTGGACCGGCGGCATCACCGCCGTCGCCACCCTCTACTGGGCCCTCTACCTCCGCCCCCGCCACGCCACCCACTGGCTGGTCTCCATCCCGGAGGACGCGCGGGCCTGACACACGGCAGCACGACGCCCGCCGACGACGGAACGTCAGCCTCCGTACCACGGCCGCGGTATGCCGCACCGGGCCCGTACTCCCTCGGGAGGGGCGGAGGTTCAGCCTCGCAGGCGCTTCGGGTCGGCGAGGGTGACCCGTACGGTGGGGGACATGGATCTTCGAACCGCCGGACTGCGGAGGCTGTTTCGGGGGCCGCGGCGGATAGTGGCCGCCGCGGCCGCCGTCGTCGTGCTCGCCGGTGCGGGTACGTGGACGACGGCCGTCGCCTCCGACGACGTACCCCAGGTGCGCCGGACCGACCAGGTCATGGCCATGGGCGGCGGAGTGCGCGTCGACACCTCCTACTTCACCTCCACGGCCCCGGGCAGACGCCCCGCCGTCCTGCTGGCGCACGGCTTCGGCGGCAGCAAGGCGGACCTGCGGCAGCAGGCCGAGGACCTCGCCCGGCACGGATACGCCGTCCTGACCTGGTCCGCGCGCGGCTTCGGCGGCTCGACCGGCCCGATCGGGCTGAACGACCCCCGCGGTGAAGTGGCCGACGCCACACGGCTGGTGGACTGGCTCGCCCAGCAGCCCCAGGTCGAGCTCGACGGGCCCGGCGACCCGCGCGTGGGCATGGCCGGCGCCTCCTACGGCGGCGCGGTCTCCCTGCTCACCGCCGGGTACGACCACCGGGTGGACGCCATCGCCCCGGCGATCACCTACTGGAACCTCGCCGACGCCCTCTTCCCGGGCGGGGTGTTCAAGCGGCTGTGGGCCGGACTCTTCTACAACACCGGCGGCGGCTGCGAGGAGTTCGAGCCCGCGCTGTGCCGGATGTACGACCGGGTCGCCACGGCCGGCAAGCCGGACGCGGCCGCGCGCAAGCTGCTCCAGGAGCGCTCACCGGTCGCCGTCGCCGACCGCATCAAGGTCCCCACGCTGCTGTTCCAGGGCCAGACCGACTCCCTGTTCACCCTCGCCCACTCCGACGCCGCCGAGAAGGCGATCCGGGCGAACGGCGCCCCGGTCGACGTCGACTGGATCGCGGGCGGACACGACGGCGGCGACATGGAGACGGCGCGTGTCCAGGCCCGCGTGACGGCCTGGTTCGACCGCTACCTCAAGGGCGACCGGTCCGCCGACACCGGCCCCGCCTTCCGCGTCACCCGCACCGGAGGCGTCGACTCCACCGACGGCGCGGCCCGGTTGCGGGGCGCGAGCTCGGGAACGTACCCGGGACTCGACGGCCACCCGCGCCCGGTCGCGCTGCGCGGCGGCGAGCAGCGCGTCACCAACCCGGCCGGCGCCAGCCCGCCCGCCCTCTCCGCCCTGCCCGGCCTCGACGGCGGCGGCCTCGGCCAGATGTCCGCGCTCGGCGTCGGGGTGTCCTTCGACTTCCCCGGCCAGTACGCCCGCTTCGACTCCGCGCCCATGCGCCGCGACCTGCGCATCACCGGCTCCCCCACGGCGACCGCGCACGTACGGTCGACGAGCGAGGACGCCGTCCTCTTCGCGAAGGTGTACGACGTCGGGCCCGGCGGACGCCGGCAGGTGCTGCCCTCCCAACTGGTCACGCCCCTGCGGGTCGAGGGTGCGGGATCCGGCTCCGGCAAGGACGTCACGGTCACGCTCCCGCCGGTCGACCACCAGGTCCAGAAGGGCCACCGGCTCCGCCTGGTCCTCGCCTCCACCGACCTCGGCTACGCCTCCCCGGCGTCCCCGGCGACGTACACCGTCTCCCTGAAGGGCGACCTGCACGTGCCGACCGCCCCCGGTGTGACGACCGCGCCGCCGACGCTGCCCGCCTGGGTGTGGTGGCTGCCCCTCGCGGGCGCGCTGGTCGCCCTGGCCCTGCTGCTGACCGGCCGCCGCCGCACCGCGCACCCCGCGCCCGACCCGGCCCTCGCCGACGTCCCCCTCCAGATCACGGACCTGAGCAAGCGGTACGCGAGGTCGGCGGACCGGTATGCGGTCCGGGAACTGTCCTTCCAGGTGGACAAGGGGCAGGTGCTCGGCCTGCTCGGGCCGAACGGCGCGGGCAAGACGACGACCCTGCGCATGCTGATGGGGCTCATCACGCCGGACGAGGGCGAGATCCGCGTCTTCGGCCACGCCGTCCGGCCGGGCGCGCCCGTGCTGTCGCGGGTCGGCGCCTTCGTGGAGGGCGCGGGCTTCCTGCCGCACCTCTCCGGCCTGGAGAACCTGGAGCTGTACTGGCGGGCCACCGGCCGCCCGGCCGAGGACGCCCACCTCGACGAGGCCCTGCGGATCGCGGGCCTCGGCGACGCGCTCGCCCGCGCGGTGCGCACCTACTCCCAGGGCATGCGCCAGCGCCTCGCCCTCGCCCAGGCCATGCTCGGCCTGCCCGACCTCCTCATCCTCGACGAGCCGACCAACGGCCTCGACCCGCCCCAGATCCGCGAGATGCGCGAGGTGATGATCCGGTACGCCGCCGGCGGCCGCACGGTGATCGTCTCCAGCCACCTGCTGGCCGAGGTCGAGCAGTCCTGCACCCACCTCGTGGTGATGGACCGCGGCCGACTGGTCCAGGCGGGCCCGGTGGGCGAGATCGTGGGCTCCGGCGACACGCTGCTCGTCACCGCCGCCGCGCCCCTGGAGGACCCGGTCGTCGAGAAGGTGGCCGCCCTGCCCGGCGTCGCCTCCGCCGTCCGCACGCCGGACGGGCTCCTCGTCCGCCTCGACCCCGGCGGCAGCACTCCGCGCCTGGTCGCCGAACTCGTCCGGCTGGACGTGTCCGTGGAGTCGGTCGGCCCGCACCGCCGGCTCGAGGACGCCTTCCTCACCCTGATCGGAGGTTCCGCATGAGCACCCTCGCCGAGCCCTCGGCGGAGGTGGCCCCCGGCTACCGGCCCGGACACACCCTGCCGCTGCGGGTCGAGCTGGCCCGCCAGCTGAAGCGCCGCCGCACGCTGGTCATGGGCGCGATCCTCACCGCCCTGCCCTTCGTGCTGCTTCTCGCCTTCGCGATCGGCGGCGACCCGGGTGGCCGCAACAACCGCATCACGCTCTTGGACACGGCCACCGCGTCCGGCGCCAACTTCGCCGCGGTGAACCTGTTCGTGTCGGCGGGCTTCCTCCTCGTCATCCCCATCGCCCTGTTCTGCGGGGACACGGTGGCCTCCGAGGCCGGCTGGTCCTCCCTGCGCTATCTGCTGGCCGCGCCCGTGCCCCGGGCCCGGCTGCTGTGGTCCAAGCTCACCGTGGGGCTCGGGCTCAGCCTGGCCGCGATGGTGCTGCTGCCGCTCGTCGCGCTCGCCGTCGGCACGGCCGCCTACGGCTGGGGCCCGCTGCAGATCCCCACCGGCGGCGCGCTCGACGCGGGCACCGCCGCCCAGCGGCTCGTGGTGATCACGGCGTACGTCTTCGTGTCCCAACTGGTCACCGCCGCTCTGGCGTTCTGGCTGTCGACCAGGACCGACGCCCCGCTCGGCGCGGTCGGCGGAGCGGTCGGTCTGACCATCGTCGGCAACGTCCTGGACGCCGTCACCGCCCTCGGCGACTGGCGCGACTTCCTGCCCGCGCACTGGCAGTTCGCCTGGGCCGACGCCGTACAGCCGCACCCCGAGTGGTCCGGCATGATCCAGGGCACCTCGGTCTCGGTGACGTACGCGCTCGTGCTGTTCGCCCTGGCCTTCAGGGGCTTCGCCCGCAAGGACATCGTCTCCTGAGACACCGGTGGCGCTGTCGGATCCATTGACCCACGCCTACGCGTGAGTAGGTTGGCCTCCCGGGCAGTACGTCACCGTCAGCCACGACCGGGAGCCGTCATGGGCGTACGCAGGGATCTGAAGCGGGCCGCACAGCGCGCCGACCTGGCGGCCCGCGTCCGGGTGGAGACCCTCAGGGACGAGTACGGCGTCGTGCGCGAGGCCCGTACCCCGGCCCTCGTCCCGGCCCCGGCGAAGGGCTCCATGGCCGACCTGCCCTTCACCAACGCCGCCGAGGCCCCGGATACGGTGGTCCTGCGCCGCCGCGAGGGCGGCACCTGGCGGCCGGTCACCGCGGCCGCCTTCGCCGCCGACGTCCTGGCCGCCGCCAAGGGCCTGATCGCGGTCGGCCTCGAAGCGGGCGGCCGCGTCGCGCTCATGTCCCGCACCCGCTACGAGTGGACCGTCCTCGACTTCGCGATCTGGGCGGCCGGCGGCCGGACCGTGCCCGTCTACGCCACCTCCTCCGCCGAGCAGGTGGAGTGGATCGTCCGCGACTCCGGCGCCCGGTACGTCGTCACCGAGACCGCCGAGCACACCGCCACGGTCACCGCCAGCACCGCGAGCCACCCCGAACGCCCGCGCGTGTGGACCCTCGACGAGGGCGCCCTCGCCGAACTCACCGAGCTCGGCCGGGAGATCTCCGACGAGGAGGTCACCCGGCGCCGTGCCGCCCTGACCCCGGGCACCATCGCCACGATCTGCTACACCTCCGGCACCACCGGCCGCCCCAAGGGCTGCGTCCTCACCCACGGCAACCTGCACGCCGAGGCGGCCAACACGGTCGAACTGCTCCACCCCGTCTTCAAGGCGGTCACCGGCCAGACCGCGTCGACCCTGCTGTTCCTGCCGCTCGCCCACATCATGGGCCGCACCCTCCAGATCGCCTGCCTGATGGCCCGCATCGAGACCGGCCACTTCCCCAGCGTCACGCCCGACGAACTGCGGCCAGCGCTAAGGGAGTTCCGGCCGACCTTCCTGGTCGGGGTGCCGTACCTCTTCGAGAGGATCCACGACACCGGGCGCGCGACCGCCGAGAAGATCGGCCGCGGCGCCTCCTTCGACCGCGCCGAGCGCGTCGCGGTCCGCTTCGGCGAGGCCTACCTGCGCAAGTTCCTGGGCACCGGCAAGGGCCCCGGCCCCGGCCTGTACGCCGCCTGGGCCCTGTACGACCTGCTGGTCTACCGGCGTATCCGCAGGGAACTCGGCGGCCGCATGCGCTACGCCATCAGCGGCGGCTCCCCGCTCGATCGCGACCTCAACCTCTTCTTCTACGCCGCCGGAATCATCGTCTACGAGGGCTACGGCCTCACCGAGACCACCGCCGCCGCCACCGTGGTCCCCCCGCTGAAACCCCGCCCCGGCACGGTCGGCCAGCCCGTCCCCGGCGCGGCCGTCCGCATCGCCGACGACGGCGAGGTGCTCATCAAGGGCGGGCTCGTCTTCGGGGCGTACTGGAACAACCCGGCCGCGACGGACGCGGTGCTCAGGGACGCGTGGTTCGCCAGTGGCGACCTCGGCTCCCTCGACGCCGACGGCTACCTCACGATCACCGGCCGCAAGAAGGACATCCTCGTCACCTCCGGCGGCAAGAACGTCGCCCCCGCCGTCCTGGAGGACCGGCTGCGCAGCCGCGCCCCGGTCGGCCAGTGCCTCGTCGTCGGCGACAACCGCCCCTACGTCGCCGCCCTGATCACCCTGGACCCCGAGGCGGTCGCCCACTGGCTCGCCGTCCGCAAGCTGCCCGCCGACACCCCGATGGCCGAGCTCGTGGGGGACCCGCGGTTGCGCGCCGAGGTGCAGCGCGCCGTCGACCATGCCAACGCGGCCGTCTCGCGCGCCGAGTCGATCCGGGACTTCGTCCTGGTCGAGGGGGAGTTCACCGAGGACAACGGGCTGCTCACGCCCTCGCTCAAGGTCAAGCGGCACGCGGTGACGGCGGCGTACGCGCGGGAGATCGAGGAACTGTACCGGCGCTGACATACGACGGAGCCGGTGTACGGCGGCACAACGCGACGGCGGGTCACCGGGAAACCGGTGACCCGCCGTGCTGCGGCAAGCGCGGGAGGACTCAGCTGTTGCCGTTGCCGTTGGCAGACAGCGCCGAGATGTCGTCCAGGATGTGCGAGAGCGGCTCGTCGCCCTTGGCCTGGGTGGAGTTCTCGGTGCACTGCTGGGTCTGCGGCGAGGACAGGACCGGGATGTCCTGGACGGCGACCGGGACGAGCAGGCCGACGACCGAGCCGACGTTCGCCTTGGCCGGCAGGCCGACGCAGGGCTTGTTCAGCGAGCCCTGGACCAGCGACAGCTGGGGGCTCATGTCACCGGAGGTGGCCGAGTTGCCGAACTCCGACGTGGCGTTCACGCCGCTGGCGGAGGACGTGCCGTTGTCGTTACCGGTGGCGAGCGCCTGCGGGGCGGCCGCGGCCGTGAGGCCGGCGACCGAGGCGGCGACAGCGGCGGTTGCCCACAGCTTCTTCATGTTCGTTCCCTTCGAATGGCGGACTCCGTGGGGGAGTTGCATGATCGTCAACGGTTTCGACCCGCCCCGGGTTGCGGCGTGTGACCCGATCGGCCCAGCGCAGTCGGATGAAGTCACAAGCGCCCCTTGGGTGTTGGGGAACGGCTCCCGAACGGGGCCGGAGCGGGAGCCGCGCGGCTCCGGAGGGGGAGGGGCGTCGGCCCTCCGAACGCAGCCCAGCGGGCCGCCGATCGGATCGGCGGCCCGCTGGATGAAGCCCGGGAAGAGGTCCGGGACAGGCCGGCCCGGGGGGCCGGTCAGGTCACTTGTTGCCGGTGCCGTTCGCCGACAGGATCGGGATGTCCTGGAGGATGTGCGACAGCGCCTCGTCGCCCTTGGCCTGCGTCGAGTTCTCGACACACTGCTGGGTCTGCGGGGAGGACAGCACCGGGACGTCCTGGACGGCGACCGGGATCGCGCCGACGAGCGAGCCCAGGTTGGCCTTGGCCGGCAGACCGATGCAGGGCTTGTTGAAGGAGCCCTGGATGAGCGCCATCTGCGGGCTCATGTTGCCGGTCGTGTAGGAGTTGCCGAACGCCTGGCTGGCACCGACACCGCTCGCGGAGCTGGTGCCCTGGTCGTTGCCGGTGGCCAGCGCCTGCGGGGCGGCCGCGGCCGAGACACCGACGACGGAGGCGGCGATCGTGGCGGAAGCCAGAACCTTCTTGATCACTTGCGATTCCCTTCTGGAGAAACCCCGTCCACCGGAGCGTCCTGTTTCAACTGCCCGCGGCCGGTTCGGTTCCTGTCGTTCACTCCAATGGCGCACATACCGGCCTTGACGGTGATCGCCGTAAGAGCCCGGGATTTCCGTGGTTTTCCGGTGACTGCACGATCCGAACGAGTGACGCGCCGCAACCATTCGGAGTGGATCGGGTTGATGGGGCAGCAGGAACATGCATGCATCTTGGCTGGGAGCCAGGAAAGGAAAGCGAAATGCTGAAGAAGGCAATGGCCGTGGCGGCGGTCGCCGTGTCCGTCGTCGGTGCGTCGGCGGCGGTCGCCCCGCAGGCGCTTGCCACCGGCAACGACCAGGGCACCTCCTCCGCCAGCGGCGTCGGTGCCGCCGAGTCGTTCGGCAATGCGGCCACGTCCGGCTCCATGAGCCCCCAGGCCACCTTGGTCCAGGGCTCGCTGAACAAGCTGTGCGTCGGGGCGCCGATCAAGGCCAACGTGGGCTCGGTCCTCGGCGCGATCCCGATCGCCGTCCAGGACATCCCCGTCCTGTCGTCGCCGCAGACCCAGCAGTGCGCCGAGAACTCCACGCAGGCCAAGGGCGACGAGCCGGTCTCGCACGTCCTGGACGACATCTCGGCGCTGTCCGGCAACGGAACCGGCAACAGCTGATCCGAATTCTCCGTAAAGGCCGCCCGGCGTGCGTGGTGTTTCATGCACCACCGCCCGGGCGGTCTTCTGCGTCCGGGTGAATCGCTCCTTCCTGCGTGTTAATTCTGTGAAGGCGTTCGAGTGAATTACCCCGCGGCTCGCGTTCTGTAGTTTCCTCCGCGGTCTATTCCTCGTTTTACAGCTGTCGGTCATGGTGCGGGCGTCCAAGGCTCCCGCTCGGTTTCGGCCGTCATCAAGGCATGACCGCGGAGAAGGGAAAGTTCATGAAGAAGACCGCTGCCGTCGTCGCGGGTGCGATTCTGGCTCTCGGTATGGCCGCCCCGGCCTTCGCGGACGGCGACGCCTCGGGTGCCGCTGTCGGTAACCCGGGTGTGCTGTCCGGCAACGTCGTCCAGGTCCCCGTGCACATTCCCGTCAACGCCTGCGGCCTCACGGTGGACATCATCGGTCTGCTGAACCCCGCCGGTGGCAACGCCTGCGCCAACAACGGCTGACGGCGCGACACACCGCAGCCTCTGGCTGTGCCAGGCCGGCCTCGGACCGTCGATTCGATTCTTCGCTCCGGGGCCGGCCTCCCCACTTCTTCAAGCAGGAAGACAACGAGATTGCGACAGACCCTGAGCAGGGGAGTGGTCGTGGCCGCCGCCGCGACGAGCATTCTGTCCCTCTACGGCAGTACCGCGCTCGCCGACTCGAACGCGGACGGAGCGGCCGTGGGGTCGCCCGGCGTGGCGTCGGGCAACAATGTTCAGGTGCCGGTGAACGTGCCGGTGAACGCCTGCGGCAACACCGTCGACGTGGCCGCCGCGCTCAACCCGGCGTTCGGCAACTCCTGTGCCAATAGCTCCGGTTCGCCGCAGAGCGCCGCGAGCACCCCGCGTCACGGCGGTGCGAGCCACGGCAGCGGCGGCGGCCCGCGCAGCCGGTCGCACGAGACGCCGTCCGCCGGCACCGCCACCGGCTCCTCGGGCGCCTCGGCGTCCGGCCAGGCGACGGGCTCGCCCGGCATCGGCTCCGGCAACAGCGTGCAGGTCCCCGTCCACGTACCGGTGAACGTCTGCGGCAACTCGGTGGACGTCGTCGGCGCGCTCAACCCCGCCTACGGCAACGACTGCACGACGCCGCCGCCCACCAGCCCCCCGCCGACCACGAAGCCGCCGACGACGAAGCCGCCGACGACGAAGCCGCCGACGACACCTCCGCCGCCGACGACACCTCCGCCGCCGACGAAGCCGCCGACGACGAAGCCCCCCACCACGCCGCCACCCACGACGAGGCCGCCCACGACGCCACCGACGACGGCGCCGCCCACCTCGGCACCCCCGTGGCACCACCCGCCGACCCTGCCGCACACCGGCAGCAGCAGCGAGGCGATGCTGGCGGCCTCCGCGCTCAGCGCCGCACTGATCGCGGGCGGCACGATCCTGTACCGCCGAGGCCGAGCCGGCTCCCACAGGTGACCCACCGGGTGCCGGACGGCAACGCCCGGCACCCATGTACCGAAGCACCCCGCCGGTGCGGACCTCTCCCTCCGCACCGGCAGCTCCCTGTCAGGGGCATGCGCGATCCGGGGGCCCACCGTGCCCCTGCCGTTCGTGCTGGTCACAGCCCGGTCCGACCGGAGATCACTCCTTTGGCGGCACAACCCCCGGCGGTACAGCGCGTTGACACAGCGCCGGGCATCACCGCCCGGATGTTCCTCTCGACCGACCGACCCCCAAGGAGCACTTCTCCATGTCGCGTATCGCCAAGGGCCTGGCCCTGACCACCGTTGCCGTCGCGGCCGTAGCCGGCGGTGCCGGTGCCGCCGCCGCCGACAGTGGCGCGTACGGCGGCGCCGCCCAATCCCCGGGCGTTGCGTCGGGCAACGTCGCCCAGGTCCCGGTCCACGTGCCGGTCAACGTCTGTGGCAACACCGTCAACGTCATCGCGCTGCTGAACCCGGCGTTCGGCAACCCCTGCGGCAACTACTGACCGGCGCAGCGGATCCCCCACCGGCCGTCCCCCGCGGTTTCCCGCGGGAGGGCGGCCGGTTCGCGTTCCGCCGAACGGGCGACGGCGGGCGCATCCCGGCGCGGCGTCCTTGACAGGCGGCCCCACCAGGGACGATGCCGCCCGAACGACGGGCGGCCGGTCGCGTGGGGTGCCGGAGCGGTTGCAGGGGGCGACGGGCGATCCCACGGTGGGCATCACGATCCGACGCACATCGAAAGGAACACCCCCCATGCGTGGTCTGCCCGCGGGGCGTCTCGCGTCCACCGCTCTCTGTGCCACCGTCCTCGTCGGCGCCGCCGTCCCGGCCGCCGTCGCAGCCGACTCGGCCCGGGAGCGCACGCACGCGGCATCCCGTGCGCCCGTTCCCGGCGCGGACGCGCTGCTCGCCCAGGTCGCCACCCTGGGCGCTCTCGGGACCGTGCTCCAGCCGGTCACCGACCTCCTCGACCAGGCACTCAAGAACGGCCAACTCGCCCCCGCCGCCGCCCAGAAGTTCGTCGACGCCGTGAAGACGGCCATCGAGAAGATCACCGCGGCGCCCCCGGCCGCGCCCGAGACGTCCGCCATCACCCCGCCGTCCATGTCGGCCGTCGAGGCCGCACCGGCGACCGGCGCGGGCTCGCTGCCCGGGCAGGGCGACGCGAAGGCGCCCGCGGCCGGGGACCTCCAGGGCGACGTGCTCGCCGACCTGCAGAAGTCGGTCGAGAGCCTGCTGCAGGCCGTCACCTCCGGAGACACCGGTCTGGTGCTCCCCACCGCCACCGGCGTGGTGACCGGCCTGGTCGACCTCGTCGCCGCGACGCTGCTCGGCGGCGGCCTGCCCGAGCCGGCCCTGGCGGACCTGTCGGCGTCGAGCGGGTGACCCGAGGCGCTCCCTCTGCGTGGGATCTCATATGTCTTGTGGCGGCGGGGTTTCCGGCCCGGCCGGGACTCGTTGGACAGAGCGTCAGAATTCCCTGAGGTGACGCGAGTTGCCTGAGAAAGGAACACGATGAAGTCCCTGAAGGCCGTCGTAGTCGTCGCCGGTTCCGTGGCCCTCGCCGGCATGGCCGCGCCCGCGTTCGCCCAGACCGCCTCCGACCTCCCGCCCACCAGCCTCAACGGCGCCGTCGACACGCTCGCCGCGCACCCCCTCCAGGTGGACGACGTGATGCCGCTCCAGCACCAGTCCAATGCTCTCGACACCGAGAACAAGGACTCCGTGCTCAACACCGTCAAGGGCGCGACCACCGCGCTCAACCAGCACAACCCGTTGCTGGGCGGCCTGCCGCTGCAGAGCTGACCGGCGGCCGGCACCCGGCCGCGTGCGTGGTGTTCGAGGGACGTCGTGAGGCGTCCCTCGTTCGTGTGGAGCACCCCCCGCGGTATCCGCCGGTCGGGTGAGAGCGCGCCCGGCCGCGCGCGGGCCCGTCGATAAGGTCGCGCGGTGACCTCAACCCCAAGCCCAACGCACCCCTTCCGCGCGGCCGAACTCGGCACGATCGTCATGCTGGCCTGGAGCGGCGAGGCCTCCGACGGGGCCGACATGCCGTACCTGCTGGCCTACTCCCTGGGGGACGCCGAGGGCGGTCCCGGCATGACGGCCGCCGCCGTCCAGCGACTGCTGAGGGACAACGGGCTGCCGCTCGGAAAGCTCGTCGACGGCACCACCAGGCCCAGCCTGCCGATCACCCTGCTCGTAGAGGGCGGCCAGGCCGTCGTCACCATGCCGCCGCTCAACGCGCAGTGCCCCGCCCCGCCGGAGTGGCTCGCGGCGGTGCGGCAACGCGGCTGCGCCTACCTCTTGTTCACTGCCCGCCCCTGGCCCGAGGGCCGTCCGGGCACCCCGGTCGACCCGCCCGCGCTCGCCGCCTTCGCCGGCGCCGACGAGACCCTGAACGCCGCCGCGCACGTCCTCCTGCCCGCCCGCAGCCTGCGCGGCTGATGGCCAGGACCGCAGGCGGCAGCCGGGCGTTCGCGCTCCTGCTGGTGCTCACCGCGGCGGCCGGCCTGCCGGCGTCCTGGGTCATCACCCTCGACGAGTTCAGACTGCTCCAGGACCCGGGCTTCACCCCGGGCTGCAGCCTGAACCCGGTGGTGTCCTGCGGCAGCGTGATGAAGAGCGACCAGGCCCGGGTCTTCGGTTCCCCAACCCGATGCTGGGCCTCGTCGCCTACTCCGCCGTGGCCTGCGTCGGCGTGAGCCTGCTGGCGGGCGCGCGGTTCACCGGCTGGTACTGGCTCGGCCTGGAGGCCGGGTGCCTGTTCGGCGTCGGGTTCGTGACCTGGCTCCCGTTCGAGTCGCTGTACCGGATCGGCGCGCTGTGCCTGTGGTGCTGTCTGGCCTGGGCGGCGACGATCCTGATGTTCTGGTACGTCGCGTCGAGCGTCGTACGGAACCGCTTCCTGCCCGCGCCGCGCCGGGCGGTGTCGTTCCTCGACGAGTTCACCTGGGTGCTGCCGCTGTTGCACCTCGCGGTCGTCGGCGTTCTGATTCTCACCCGTGGTGGGACTTCTGGACGAGCTGACTATTGCCGCGTCCGGGGGAATCCCGCACTGGTGTCGTTTCCCGGCTCGTTGGTCGGTACGGAGGACGCATCTCCCGTACCGCGAAAAGGACCGGACCTGACATGAAGCCCAGCACCCGAGGAACCCTCGCCGCCATCGTCACCGGCGTCGCCGCCGCCGTCGGAGCCGCCGCGACCCCCGCCGCCGCGATCGGGGCGGTTCCCGTCCCCGTCCCGCTGGACGGCGTCGAGAAATCCCTCAACGTCGAACTGCCCACGGTCGGCGGGGAACTGCCGGTTCCGGCGCCGGGCGCGCTTGAGGGGCCGCGGTAGGTCGAGGGCCGGCTCCTGCCGGACTGCGTGGTGCCCCAACTGCCGCTCAACGGCGGCCTGCCCGGCGCCGGCCTGCGCGCGCCCGTGCCGCACGCCGTCGGTCAGGGCTTCGACCACGTGGGCGTCGACGCCCCCGCCGCCGGCCTCGACGCCCTCGCCCCCGGCCTCACGGCCGACGCCCCGCTGACCGCGCCGAACCCCGACCACTTCGGCCTGCCCGACCCGCGGCTCCCCCAGGTGGGCGTGCTCACCCCGGCCCTGCGCACGGTCTCCGGCGCGAACCTGGGAATGGGCCCAGGCCTGTAACCCCGTACCCGGACAAGGGAATTCGGCAGCGGAACCCGAGCGGACCGGGGCGTCGTGGACGCCCCGGTGCCGTCGGCGTCGTCGCCGCGCTCACCGCCGTATGGCCGCGCGTCGGTAACCATGTGCCCGCTCGGGCGGTTACCGCTGCGGACAACCGAACCGTACGAGGAGTGAGCCATGGCCGTCAGTGTCGGCGGAGTACCGGTCGGTGCGGACCGGGAGACGGAGAGCCGGGAGACGGGGAACCGGGAGACGGGGAGCCGGGTGGCGAGCGGGCCGCACGGGCGGACGCGGCGGGAGCTGGGGCGGGGGCTGCTCGCCTCCGCAGCGGCCCTGGCCCTCGCCCCCGTCGTCGCGGCCTCCCGCCCCCAGCCGCCTGCGGGCGAGAGCGACCGCGACGCCTTCGAGGAGACGTACCACGGCCGCCGTATCCAGGGGATCGCGATCCCCGCGGTGGGGCGGGTCGCCGACGGGGGCGACTGGCACGTCACCGTGGACGGTCACCCGCTGCACCTGATGCGCCGCGCCGACGGGACCTGGCTGAGCATGCTCGACCACTACAGCTCCTACCGGACCCCGCTGGAGGCGACCCGTGCCGCCGTCGACCAGCTCGGCCCCGCGCAGCGGCTGCGCGACATGGCCCCGGGCCCGGTCGGCGCGCACGCGCACATGGGGGGACCGCATGGCGTACGTGCGTAAGGACGTGAGCGCGCTGACGCGCGGGGAGCGGCGGCGGTTCGTCAAGGCGCTGCTGGAGATCAAACGGCGGGGCGAGTACGACGAGTTCGTACGCGTCCACGTCGACCACTTCATCGGCGACGGCGACCGCCGCCTGCGCGCCGCCCACATGACGCCCTCGTTCCTGCCCTGGCACCGGCAGTACCTGCTGGACCTGGAGCGTGCCCTGCGCCGGGTCGACGCGTCGGTGACCGTGCCGTACTGGGACTGGACCAAGGACCGTACGGCCCGCTCGGTGCCATGGACGGCGGACCTGCTCGGAGGCAACGGGCGGAGCTCCGACCAGCAGGTGACGACCGGGCCCTTCGCCTACGCCGAGGGGCACTGGACGATCCGCGAGGGCGTCACCGACGCGAAGTTCCTCACGCGCGACCTCGGCCGCCGGCGCGACCCGATCGACCTGCCCACCGGGGCCGACGTGCGGTGGGCGCTGGACGACCCCGTCTACGACGTCGCTCCCTGGAACTCGACGGTCGGCCGCGGCTTCCGCAACAAGCTGGAGGGATGGGGCGCCGGGCACGGCAGCCGCTCCTGGCACAACCACAACCGGGTGCACCGCTGGGTCGGCGGCGTGATGCTCACCGGCGCGTCCGTCAACGACCCCGTGTTCTGGCTGCACCACGCCTTCCTGGACCTCCAGTGGCACCGCTGGCAGCTGCGCCACCGGGAGCACCGCTACCTGCCGGCGAGCCCGCCCGGCCGGGGCAGCGATCAGCACCGGCGCATCGTCGCCCGGCACGAGCGGCTGCCGCCGTGGGACGTGACGCCGGACGAGCTGGAGGACGTCAGCAGGATCTACCGGTACGCGTGACGACGTGACGAGCGTACGGCCTTCGCGCAGGCGGGCGGACGGGGACGCAGGCGGGCACGAGGGCACAGGCGGGCGCAGGGACGCAGGGGCGCAGGGGCACAAGGGCAGGCGGACACAAGGAGAGCCCCGGCACGAGGGGTGCCGGGGCTCTTCGGTCCGCGCGCTCGGTCAGCTGCCGCTGCCGTAACCGGGGGTGCCGGGGGTGCCCGGGACGGTGGGCTTGTCCTTGTCGTTGTTTTCGCACTTGTTGCCGAAGGCCGGGTTCAGCAGGCCGATGACGTCGACGGTGTCGCCGCAGACGTTGACCGGCACGTGGACGGGAACCTCGACCAGGTTGCCCGACAGCACACCGGGCGAGCCGATGGCCTCGGCCCCGGCGCCCGCGTCGGCCAGAGCCAGACCGGCCCCGCTGATCACCACGGCACCGGTGCCGAGGGCGACGGCGGCTGCCTTCGCGATGCGAGACATCACGTTCTCCTTATTGCTCGGGGGAGGGCGACGGCCGGACCGGTCGCCGCACTCCCCGTTCAACGCGGCCGTACGTGCCTGGTCACGGCGGTTATGCGGAGATCACCCTTATCGCCTCCCGAATGGCGGACACGGGGGCATGACGAAGCTGTGGGACACGGGGGCGGAAATACAGTTCCCGGGAACCTGCGGGATGGCCCCCTGGCCCATGCCTCGGACACCAGCCACAACCCCGATCACCTGACTGTCGGCCGCGGTAGGCCCGTCCGGGCGGCAGACTGCCCCGGAGGGCGGAGTAACCGATGGTGGAGGATTGCGATCATGAAGTCACCATGAACCACTCATTACATGATCAGACACGCGATGCGTATGCTCTGCGCCGCCACCCTCGCGGCCGCTCCCCTCGCCCTGACCGCGACACCTGCACAAGCCCTGACTTCATGTACGGTCAACGGCCGCCCCGTGTCCGGTACGACCGTCAACGGTACGGCCGGCTCCGACTACATCAGCTGCGGCGCCCTTGCCCTCGGCGATAGCGTCGCCGGCCTGGGCGGGAGCGACTACATCGTCATCAACGGCATCGTTGCCGGCACCGTCGACGGCGGCGCCGGCAGCGACTCCATCACGGCCAACGCCGGTACCACGGCGAGCGGCAGGATCCTCGGCGGCCCCGACGGCGACTTCATCTTCGTCGGCCCGAACGCCGGCACCGTCGACGGCGGACTCGGGTGGGACTTCTGCCGAGTCGCTTCCGGGAATCCCCCCGTCAACTGCTGACCAGCGGCGGGTTCCTCGGGCCAGCCAACTGTGACGCTCGGAGTAGCCAGTTAGCGTGCCACAACCGGTGGCCGCCGGACAGCCCCGGAGCCCGCCCTTGGTCATCAAGAGGGTGTCCGGGGCTTCGCCCTGCCGAGGGCGGAGACTTGCGCCCCCGGCAGGACTCGAACCTGCGGCCAAGCGCTTAGAAGGCGCCCGGTGGATCTTGGGACACACCCCTGCTGAGCTGCTTCTCTTTGCGTGCCGCGCGCGTCATCGACTGGCCTTCGACACGCATTCGACACGGCTCGGCCTACTCGTACACGGTCGCCGCTTGCAAAGCTCGGGCGAAGAACGTCCAGTCACCGCCGGGCGGCAACTCCCGGTCGGTGTTGCTGTACCAGCCGTCCGCGTCGTCGATCCAGGCCGCCAAAGCCTCCAGGAAGCTCGAAAGGTCCGCGTTCTCCCATGAGCTTCCGTGCTCGGCGTGACTGCGCTGCAAGGCACGAACGAAGGCTGCCAGGCCTTCTCTATCGGTGACGTCATCAGGGGAAGTGGTCATGGCTGCGGACCCTACTTGGGCACCAGCATGAAGTGCCCCTGGGAGCGCTAGCTAAGGGTTGATCGGGATCTCGTAGACGATCTCGCAATGGGCGGCAGGCACCACGATGTCCGCCGTCTCCACGGGCCGCCCTTGGTCGCTGTAGTAAGTCCGCCGGATGTGCGTGACGAGAGCAGCCTTCTGGATACCGAGGAGTGACGCCTCCTCAGCGGTCGCCTGCCTCGGCTCCGGCTGCTCCATGGCGTGGCTGACGGTGACTCCGATCGCGGCCATGCGGTTCACGACACCGGCCCCGGCGTGCGGCCCTCCCTCGGGGAGAACGACGAGCGTGCCGACGGTGAGTTCGTACGGTTCCCAACTCGTCGACAGCTGCACCGGCCTGCCGTCGGCCAGGAACTCGTACGCCGTACGGACGCACAGGTCGCCCTCGGTGATGCCGAGCCGCGCCGCGATGTCTGTCGGAGCCGGCACCTTGGCCTCGGTCCGGCTCTCCCAATCCCCTTGCCTCCCTACGGCTTTCATGTCCGCCCGGAACGGTGACGCGTCGGGCCGCTCTCGCGCCGACGACCGGACGACCCGGACCCGTTGCCGGGGTTCGGCGACGTAAGTGCCCGATCCGGCACGGCCCTGCAGCACGCCCTGGGAGATCAGCAGCTCCTGTGCCCGACGGACCACGTTCTCGCCCACCCCGCACTCCTGGCCGATCTGGGCTCGGGAAGGCAGGCGGTCCCCGGGTTCCCACACGTGCTCCGCGATCCGCCGCCGGAGTTCGTCAGCGATGCGGAGATAAGGCGGCTGCTCAGGCATATGGAAAATCTAGTCCACTAGCTCTAATCTGGTTAACCAGCTTCACTCAAAGTCATCGCCGGTTAACGGAGGCTGCCCTGTGCCCGCTTCGGGAGTTAGCGCGGCGGCCATCGCTGCCCGGCTGTCCGACGTCGGGCTTCCCACACGGGTGGAGGAGCACGACCGGTACACGTCGGTCGAAGCGGAGGTGCCGGAAACGCTCTCCGCCGACTTATGGCGGGAGGTCCTGGAAGTGGTGGCAGAGGCCGATCGGTTCGGGCTCCTCGCCACCAGCCTGTACGACCGCACCCTCTGGGCGGTCGTACATAAAGCGGTCCCCACGACGGGCGATGTCGGGGGACCGAGCTATCAGCGATAGGAGCTGAGCAGCGTGCTCAACCGTATCCGCCGTGCCGCCTCGCTCACCAGAGCGCGGTACTTCCCCAAGGGCAGGCACCGCCGCCCCTTAACGCCCTCCCGGCAGCCGGCTACCCCCGTCTTCCCTGCGTCCGCTGACGCGGCGACGGTCTTCCTGCGGCGGACTTCCGACACCGCGAACCACCGACACCCCCTCGCGGGGGAGGAAAACGCGCTCGTCCGCCCGTACATGCTGGCTCGGGAGGAACGAGTACGGCCGCGCGCGGTGGTAGTGGATTCCCACTTGCCTGCTGAAGCCTGGTCGTCCCTCGCGGGGGTCCGCTGATGCCTCCTCGCCCACAGCCCCACATCGCCGACGCCTCGGCCGTCCAGTACCGGTCAACCGCCTGTCGTATTGGCACGCACCTTGCCTGCAAGGAGTCTTCGCCGGTCTCCGCACCGATCGACCTACCGGTCATCTACGAGACGTGCGCCTGCCAGTGTCACTCGGCGGCCCACCAGCCCACGCCCACGGAGGTGAAGCGGTGAGCGGCTGGGCACCCGGGGGCGCGCTGGCGTCTAACGTCGAGATCACCGCGGCCACTGTGCAGCGTGGCGACGTCATCCAACTCGGCGGCAGGGCTTGCCGGGTGAGCGACCTCTTCCAGCTCCCCCAAGGGGCAAAGCAACTCCTCTTTGAGTCGGGCGAGCTGCTGACCATGCACGCGCGAACCCGGTTTGCCGCCGTTCGGATACTGAGAAGGCGGTGACCCGGTCCGTGCCTTCACGTCATCACGAGATCGCCGACGATCTCCGGCACCAGATCACGACCGGCCGCATCAAGCCTGGTGAACGCCTGCCGTCCGAGGCCGGGGTTGCGTCCAAGGAAGTGGTGTACGGGTTCGACCTGATCCGGGGGTTTGCTCCGGCATCGGGATGGTGCCTGCATAGATGAACGGTCACCGGCTGATCTTCGAAGTGTCGAAGCCTCGAAGGAGATCAGCACGATGACCGCACCCGACAGTCTGCCCCTGCACGTCCTCGCGGAAGACGACTTTGCCGCGGCGAGTCCCGATCTGCTGCGCGCGATGATCAAGACCTTCGCCGACGCGCTCATGTCCGCGGAGGCCGATACCCTCTGCAATGCCGAATACGGGCAGGTCAGCGACGAGCGGGTCAACCACCGCAACGGATATCGCCCGCGCGAGTGGGACACCCGCGCCGGCACCGTCGAACTGGCCATCCCCAGCTGCGTCAGGGCAGTTACTTCCCGCACTGGCTGCTGGAGCGACGCCGCAGGGCCGAGCAGGCCCTCATCAGCGTGGTCGCCACCGCCTACCTGCTGGGTGTCTCCACCCGCCGGGTCGAGAAACTAGCGGAGTCCCTCGGCGTCACCCAGCTGTCGAAGTCACAAGTCAGCGCGATGGCCAAGCACCTGGACGAGCAGGTCGCCGCGTTCCGCAACCGGCCCCTGGACCAAGGGCCTTATGCGTTCGTCTGGGTCGACGCACTGACCCAGAAGGTCCGCGAGGGCGGCCGCATCATCAACGTCCACGCCCTCATCGCGGTCGGCGTGAATGCCGACGGCCACCGCGAGATCCTCGGCATCGACGTCGCCTCCAGCGAGGACGGTGCCGGCTGGCTCGCCTTCCTGCGCTCCCTGGTCGCCCGCGGCCTGTCCGGCGTCCAACTGGTCGTCTCCGACGCGCACACCGGCCTGGTCAACGCGATCGGCGCCACCCTGCCCGGCGCGAGCTGGCAGCGCTGCCGCACTCACTACGCCCGCGCGTTGCTGAGCCAGGTCCCCAAGTCGGCCCAGCCGTGGGTGGCCACCCTGCTGCGGACCATCTTCGAACAGCCCGACACCGACGCCGTGAAGGCCCAGATGCGGCACGTCCTGGACGCGCTGGAGGCCAAGTTCCCCAAAGCATCAGCCCACTTGGATGCCGCCCAGCACGACGTCCTGGCGTTCACGGCGTTCCCGCGTGAGATCTGGCGGCAGATCTGGTCGAACAACCCGCAGGAACGGCTCAACAAGGAGATCAGGCGTCGCACCGACGTGGTCGGTATCTTCCCCGACCGCACCGCCCTGATCCGCCTGGTCGGCGCGGTGCTGGCCGAGCAGAACGACGAATGGACCGAGGCCCGCCGCTACATGGGACTCGAGCTACTCGCCAAGACCCGTCTCCACCCGATCGAGTCACAAACCGACGAGACCGTCGTCCCGACCGAACTCACCGCATAGCCTCAAAACGAGATCACCGAGTGGCCGTCAATACACCACCTCGGCGGACGTGACCGCGACTTCCCGCCCTGGCCGCGGGTGTATGCCTTCTTCGCCCGCTGGCGGGACACGGGGCTGGTCGCCGAGCTGCACGAACGGTTGCGCGAGAGCGTTCGCCGGGCGGAGGGCCGCAGGCCGGAGCCGAGCGCGGCGGTCGTGGACTCGCAGTCGGTGAAGGCGGACGCCACCGTCGCCCACACCGCACGCGGATTCGACGCTGGCAAGAGGATCAACGGGCGCAAGCGGCACCTTCTCACCGACACCCTCGGGCTGCTGCTGGCCGTCCTGGTCACGCCGGCCTCCACGACCGACCGGGACGCCGCCCGCGTCCTGCTGCCCGCAGCGAAGAATCACTTCCGGCGGCTGGCGCGCGTCTGGGCCGACGGCGGATATACCGGCCACCTCACCGACTGGACCGCCCAGCAACTCGGAGTCGTCCTCGACATCGTCCGCCGCAGCGACGACGTCCAGGGTTTCCAAGCCCTGCCCCGCCGCTGGGTCGTCGAAAGATCCTTCGCCTGGCTCCTGCGCAGCCGGCGCCTGGTCCGTGACTACGAACGACGCACCGAGACCAGCGAAGCCGTCGTCCTGTGGTCGATGACCGTGCTCATGAGCCGCCGTCTGGCCGTCCGGCATCAGGAACCTGTTCCGGCGCCGGCGGCATGAACCTGCCCGGCTTCTCCTCGACCAGCCAGCCACGCTCCACCAGCCGTTTCAGCCGGGCCCTCGCTCCCTCGACGCGGGAGGCGGAGGCGCTGCCCCAGCCCAGCACCACCGCTGCCCGGCGGGCACCCAGCCCGTCTCCTCCCGCTTCTATAGCGGCGGCCATCAACGCCTGATAGTCCGGCGACAACTCGTCGGCCCCTGAGGCGTTCTGCCGGTGAGGCACCGCCCGGCGCGGTCCCACCGGCTTTCGCTGCGACACCCTGCCGATCCCTTCGGCGGGCGCATCCGCCTCGGCCAGTGCCTCCAGGTACTGCTCCAGACCGATCACTCGGCGGCTGAGCGCCTCTTCAGCGTCCGCGAGAGCCGCCCGCACCCGCTCCAACTCGGCTTCGAGTGCCTCCACCCGCACTTCCGCAGCCTTCCGCCGTGCTTCCAGCACCGCCCGCATCGACGGCATCCCCGTCACCCCCACGACATCTCAGCCAGCAACAAGCCGAGACTCCCGCGACAGCGGCCATCTCATGCCTGACCAGCGAGAACCACACACGAGGTTCGGAAAGAGAACGACCTCTAAAGCCGTGGAGCCGACCGCCCCAGCCGCAGAGGGTGTCTCCCCACTTCATGCCCGCGCCGTGCGCGGGCCTTGATGGCAAGCAAGCGGCGGCCTGGTCGCGGAAGCGCAACCGCCGGATCCTCAACGTCGCGATGAAGTACGCGATCCGGCGGCGCATCCTTCGGGCCAACCCCCTTCCCAAGGGCAAGGAGTCGACGGCGGTCACGAAGACCACGAACGCCGTGGACAAGCGGTCCTTGCTGAATCCCGAGCAGGCGGCGGCGATCCTCGACTGGATCAGGCGCCGGCCGCGGGGCGGCAAGCGGCTCCACGCCTTCTTCGCCACGCTGTACTACTACGGTCCACAGCCCGAGGAAGCGGTAGCCATGCGGGTGGAGGACGTGACCCTGCCGGAACCCGACGCCGACGACCAGTGGTGCGAGCTGCTGATCCACACAGCGACGCCGGAGATCGGGAAGCAGTGGACCGACACGGGGGAGATTCAGGAGCAACGTGACCTGAAGGGCCGAGCGGAAGGCGAGACGCGCACGGTGCCGGGGCATCCGGCCCTCACGCGCATCCTGCGGCAGCACATCGAGGACGAACAGCTCCAGCCGGGTGATCTGCTCTTCCAGGGTGAGTCCGGCGGCATCCTCGCCGGCTCCGTCATCCGCCGGGCGTGGCGCAGCGCACGGAAGGCCGTACTGCCCCCGCACGTCTTCGAGTCACCCACTGGGCGGCGCGTGTACGACAACCGGAACACGCGCCTGACGAAGTGGCTCAACGACGGCATCCCGCCCGCTCAGGTGGCCGAGTGGGCCGGTAACAGCGTTGCCGTGCTGCTGGCGACCTACGCCCGGTGCATCGACGGGCAGCTGCCGGACCTGAAGCGGCGGCTGGAAGCCGCGGGTGACCTTCCGGAGGCGGAGGTGCCGGGCGCTGGCTGATCTTCCCCCGGTCGAGAACTTCGACACGTATTCGACACGGCCACCCGCGAAAACCCGGTGACAGCCGGGCAGCCCCGGAGTCTGCCCTTGATCATCAAGAGGGCGTCCGGGGCTTCGTCGTACCCGCTGACATCCGCTCTGACCAGCAAAAAGCCCTCCCGAGCGGGAGGGCGGAGACTGGCGCCCCCGGCAGGACTCGAACCTGCGGCCAAGCGCTTAGAAGGCGCCTGCTCTATCCACTGAGCTACGGGGGCCGGTGTGGTGGCCTCGTCGTGCGTGGTGCCCGGGTACGGGCTGATCCGTGACGTTGCCGGGGACAAGGATAGGGCTCCCGGCTCCATGTCCCTGATGCTTCGCCTCCGCGGCTCGATGTGGAGGTTCGGTGAAGCGGTCCTGATAATCGCAGGCGGGTGCGAATCGTGCATCGCTTTTGGCGCCCGGCGCGCCGGGTGTTGTGCACTCGTTATGCCTGGAGTGCCTTGGCGTCCTAGTCATCCCTTCCGTCCGTTGTGTTCCGTCGGCGCGCAGACAAATCTATATGCTTCAGAAATCCCCTGAAATTGGGCATTCTTCGCATGTGGTGACCTTGGACGTACGGCCTCAGCTGCTCGACGCACTCTCCGCCCTGCGCGACCGTGTCGCCGCCGCACGCTTCCCGCTGCCCCTGGCGGGGGCCCCGCGCGCGCGTACCAACCGCGACGAACTGCTCGCCCAGCTCGACGACTACCTGGTACCCCGGCTGAAATCGCCCG
The DNA here is from genome assembly GCF_030817495.1 of Streptomyces sp. V3I7. Lineage (NCBI taxonomy): Bacteria > Bacillati > Actinomycetota > Actinomycetes > Kitasatosporales > Streptomycetaceae > Streptomyces > Streptomyces sp. V3I7. The sequence continues at coordinate 2,376,136 of NZ_JAUSZK010000001.1, read as the reverse complement.
AGGCGCCCTTGCTGGCCGTCGTCGGCGGATCCACCGGCGCGGGCAAGTCGACGCTGGTCAACTCCCTCGTCGGACGGCGGGTCAGCGAGGCGGGCGTGCTGCGGCCGACGACCCGCACGCCGGTCCTGGTATGCCATCCGGAGGACCATCACTGGTTCAGCGGCGCCAGGGTGCTGCCGGACCTCACGCGCGTGTGGGTGCCGCGCCGGGACCACGGGGACGATCTTCTCCTCCCTGGGGAGGATCCCGACCACGTCCTGCGGATCGAGACCGCCGACACCCTCCCGCGCGGGCTCGCCCTGCTCGACGCGCCCGACATCGACTCGCTGCTCGCCGCCAACCGCGTCCTCGCCGCCGAGCTGATGTGCGCGGCCGACATCTGGGTCATGGTGACCACGGCCGCTCGGTACGCCGACGCCGTGCCCTGGCATCTGCTGCGCACCGCCAAGGAGTACGACGCCACCCTGGTGACCGTCCTCGACCGGGTGCCGCACCAGGTCGTCGCCGAGGTCTCCCGGCAGTACGGCGCCCTCCTCACCAAGGCGGGCCTCGGCGACCTGCCCCGCTTCACCGTGCCCGAACTGCCCGAGTCCGCCTGGGGCGGCGGTCTGCTCCCGGCCACCGCCGTGGCCCCCCTGAAAACCTGGCTCACCCACCAGGCGCAGGACCCCGACGCCCGGCAGCAGGTCATGGCCCGTACGGCCTACGGCATCCTCGACTCGCTCAAGTCCCGGATGCCCGAGCTGGCCGGCGCGGCCGCCGCCCAGTACGCGGCGGCGCTGCGGCTGACCACCGCCGTCGACACGGCGTACGACAGCGAGCACGCGCGCGTGCGCAGGCGTCTGGAGGCCGGGGCCGTCCTCGCCGGGGACGCCCTGAAGCGCTGGCGCGCCTTCCCCCTCGACTGCTCCGCAGGCGAACTCCTCGACGCCCTGGTGGGCAGCCTGGGCGCGCTGCTGCTGTGCGCCGTCACCGCCGCCGACGAGCGCGTCGACGAGGCCTGGCGGCGGGAGCCGGCCGCGGAAGCGCCCGTGCTCGCCGGCCGGGACCCGTCCCTGGAGAGCGCCGAGCACCGCATCGGGCTGGCGGTCCGCCGGTGGCGCCGCGAGCTGGAGGAGTACGCCGACGAGGAGGTACGCCGGCTCGAGCGCGGCGTCGCGCCCGACGCGGAGGCCGTCGCCGCCCTGGTCGCCACCACGCTGCTGGGCGGCCGCCGTGCCCGGCCGGCCGGAGAGCGGCTCGCCGAGCGGCTCGGCGCGCACGGCGCGCTGCGGCTGCGCGACCGCGCCGGACGGCTGCTGACCGACCACCTGGACCGGGTGATGCACAGCGAGCGCGAGCGCCGCCTCGCCCCCCTCGACGGCCTCGCCGTCCAGGCCGAGCCCCAGGCCGAACTCATCGCCGCGCTGTCCGTACTGCAGAAGGAGAGGTGACCGGTGACGGCCGTCACTGACCAGGACCACACGGAACACGCCGAGCACACCGGGGACACGGGCTCCCGGGGTCCCGACCCGACGCGCCGGGACGCAGAGGCGAGAACCGCGCGCGCGGAGGGACGCCTCATCGCCCTCCCGATGGAGGGCGGCCCCGGGACTGGACCCTCGGAGCGCGCCTTCGGCAACGGCTTCATCGAAGCGCCCCGCTCCGGGGCGGACGACCTCGCGGAGGGCACCCCGCATGCGTACACGGACGGCGTCGCCGGCGGGCGGGCGGCGGATCGGCGCAGGGACGACACCATGAGCGCCGAGCCCGCACAACCGGAACCCGCGGACGAGGCGGACGACGACGGCGCGCAGGGCGAGGACGAGAAAACGCAGCCCCACGCGCGCGGGACGGACGACGAGCGGCACGCGGACGCGCGCGAGCCGGGTGGTGCGGCGGAGGACCCCGCCGGCGCCTGGGACGACGGCCTCATCGCCCGGCGCCTGGCCGATACCCCCGGCGCCGAGCGGGCCGTGGCCCTCCAGCCCCGTGGAGCCGCCGCCCAGGGCGCGGCCCCGCTGGCGTACGACGGCGAACTGCGCTCGCGCCTCGACGCCCTGCACGAACTGGTGGGGCTCTCCCGCCCCCGGCTCGACAGCCCGACGCTCGCCGAGGCCGGCCGGGTCCTCGACGAGGCGGCGGCGCGGCGCAGGCTCTCCGGGCTGCACACCGTCGTCGCCATCGCGGGAGCCACCGGCAGCGGCAAGTCCCAGCTGTTCAACGCGCTCGCCGGGGTGGCCATCTCGGAGACGGGGGTACGGCGGCCGACCACCGCCGCGCCCATCGCGTGCAGCTGGAGCGACGGCGCGGCGAGCCTCATCGACCGGCTCGGCATCCCGGGCCGGCTGCGCAGGCGCCCGTTGCAGAGCCCGGAAGCGGAGGCGCAGCTGCGCGGGCTCGTCCTGATCGATCTGCCCGACCACGACTCCGCGGCCGTGCAGCACCGCGAGCAGGTGGACCGCATCCTGAAGCTGGTCGACGCGGTCATCTGGGTCGTCGACCCCGAGAAGTACGCCGACGCCGTCCTCCACGAGCGCTATCTGCGGCCCATGGCCGGCCACGCGGAGGTCATGTTCATCGTCCTCAACCAGATCGACCGGCTGCCCGGCGAGGCCACCGAGCAGGTCCTGGACGACCTGCGGCGGCTGCTCGACGAGGATGGCATCGCCCTGGGCGAGTACGGCGACCTGGGCGCGACCGTGCTCGCCCTGTCCGCGCTGACCGGGGAAGGGCTCGGCGACCTGCGCGAGGTGCTCGGCCAGTTCGTGGCGGAGCGCGGGGCGGCGGCCCGCCGTGTCACGGCCGACGTGGACGCCGCCGCGGCCGGGCTGCGGCCCGTGTACGTCGCCGGGCAGCGCACCGGGCTCAGCGAGGAGGACCGCGACGCCTTCTCCGCCAGCCTGGCCGACGCGGTGGGCGCCACCGCCGCGGGCGAGGCGGCCGAGCGCGCGTGGCTGCGCAACGCCAACAAGGCGTGCGGCACGCCCTGGCTGCGGCTGTGGCACTGGTACCAGGACCGCTGCGACCCGCCCACGGGACGGCTGGTCCTGCGGGCCGCCCAGGAGGACGAGGAGGCCACGGCGCGCCAGCGCGTCGAGCAGGCGGTGCGTACGGTCTCGGAGCGGGCGGCGGCCGGGCTGCCGACGCCGTGGGCGCAGGCGGTGCGCGAGGCGGCCGTACGCGGGTCCGAGGGGCTGTCCGAGGCGCTGGACGAGCTGGCGGCGGGCGCGGCGGCGCCGGTCGGCGGGTCCGGCGGGCGTCCGCCCCGGCCGGGCTGGTGGCCCCTGGCCGTGTTCGTCCAGGCGTCGATGACGCTGCTTCAGATCGTGGGCGGGCTGTGGCTGGTGGGGCAGATCGTCGGCGTCATGGCCCCGAACCTGGGCGTGCCGGTGCTGCTGATGGTCGCCGGGATCGTCGGGGGCCCGCTCGTCGAGTGGGGCTGCCGGATGGCGGCACGCGGGCCCGCACGGCGGTACGGCCTCGACGCGGAACGGCGGCTGCGGGAGGCGGCCGCGGGCTGCGGCCGGGCCCGGGTCCTCGATCCGCTGGCGGCGGAGCTGCTGCGGTATCGCGAGGTGCGGGAGCAGTACGGGAAGGTCAGCGGGAGCGGGGCTCCCGTGGGGTGAGTCCGTTGTCCGGGAGGTTTGGGGGTGTCGCCGGCAGGTGACGGGGGTGGCGGATCACCCGTCCGGGTGGCCCGGTTTTCCACAGGCGACCGGTGGTGCACAGCGCTCAGCGGGCCCGGCCCGGCGGAGGCAGTCTGGCTCCGCGGCGATCGCGTACGGGACGTACGCGGACGGCGCGGCAGACGCAGCCGTACGGGACGGGCCCGTACGCGTGTCCGCCCGGGCGAGTGTCCGGGCGAGGGAGGGATGCGCGATGAACGAGACGATGATCTGCGCGGTGGGCAACGTGGCCACGCAGCCGGTGTACCGGGAGTCGGCGGCCGGGCCGTCGGCGCGGTTCCGGCTGGCGGTGACCTCGCGCTACTGGGACCGCGAGAAGAGCGCCTGGACGGACGGGCACACCAACTTCTTCACCGTGTGGGCCAACCGGCAGCTCGCCGTCAACGCGGCGGCCTCGCTCGGAGTGGGCGACCCCGTCATGGTGCAGGGCCGGCTGAAGGTGCGCACGGAGGAACGCGAGGGGCAGCAGAGCTGGACCTCCGCGGACATCGACGCGGTGGCGATCGGCCACGATCTCGCCCGCGGCACCTCGGCCTTCCGGCGCGGAGGAAGGCCGGAGGCGGCGAGCACGCCGCAGTCGCCGGAGCCCAACTGGGAGGTGACAGCAGGCAAGTTGGAGGCATCCGATGAGCAACAAGGGGCAGATGCAGTAGGTGTGACGTAGCGTCAGGCAGCGTTTATGGGTGGGCTGACCGAACTGCGGCTTATCGACGAATGCGCTCCGAAAGCGTGTGTGGATTTGTCGATAAGCCCTGCCCCCAAGGGGTCTTGGCGATAACGATTCCGAGTCGGATCAGCCGTCCGGCGAGAGGACGGACGGGCCTGGGTCCGGCTGATCCTTAGGATTTCGGGCGTAGCTCACGGGGGCTACTGATTCTGCTGGTGGGACCACACCCCCCACATCAACGGGTCCTGCTCGAAGGGGAATTCTGTGCTTGCTGCGTTCTCTGGGATCCCGGGTCGTCCGCGTTCCTCGGGGTCCTCCGGAACCACGTCCACCTTCTCCGCGCGCCGGCGGGGAACCGACCGCGTCGCCGCCGGCGTGCTGGTGTCCGGCCTCGTCGCCGCCAGTGTGCTGGCCGGTGCCGGTGCGGCGTCCGCCGACGAGCCACCTCAGCGTCAGGGCGGTGCCACCGCCGCCATCGGCGGCCTGAAGACCTACGGCCAGGCCGTCATCCACGAGGACACCGGTGACCAGCAGGTGTCCGCCGGTCTGTTCGAGATGTCCGTCGACGGCGGCGGCACCCTGCAGACGTACTGCGTCGACATCCACAACCCCACGCAGAAGGACGCCAAGTACCAGGAGACGCCCTGGAGCGGCACGTCCCTCGGTACCAACAAGGACGCGGGCAAGATCCGTTGGATCCTGCAGAACTCCTACCCGCAGGTCAACGACCTCGCCGCGCTCGCCCGCAAGGCGGGCGCCCGGGGACTGACCGAGCAGGACGCCGCGGCCGGCACGCAGGTGGCCATCTGGCGCTATTCCGACGGCGCCCACGTCGATGCCGCCGATCCCGGCGCGGAGAAGCTCGCGGACTACCTGACCAAGAGCGCCCGCGGCATGGGCGAGCCCCAGGCCTCGCTGACGCTGGACCCACCCGCGGTCTCCGGTCACCCCGGTGAGCGGATCGGGCCGGTGACGGTGCACACCAACGCCGGCGCCGTGTCGGTGTCGGCGCCGGAGGACGCGGCGACCAGCGGCGTGCGGATCACCGACAAGACGGGCAAGGTCGTCACGTCGGCGACGAACGGCAGCAGGCTGTTCTTCGACATACCCGCGGACGACGCCGCGGACGACGCCGCGGACGGCGCCCACGAGGCGAGCGGCGAGGCGGGCGGCGGAGCGGGCGCGGCCCGGCTGACGGTCCAGGCGTCCACCACGGTGCCGGTCGGCCGCGCCTTCGCCTCCGAGAGCCGCAGCCAGACGCAGATCCTGGCCGGCTCCAGCGAGTCCACGGTCTCCGCGACCGCGAGCGCCTCCTGGGCGGAGGAGGGCCCGATCCCCGCACTGTCGGCCCGCAAGAACTGCGCCAAGGGCGGGGTGGACATCACGGCAGCCAACACGGGCGACCGGCCGTTCAGCTTCAAGCTGCTGGGCTTCGAGCACACCATCCCGGCCGGTGCCTCGCGGACGGTGACGATCCCCTTGCAGGAGGACCAGGCCTACGACTTCACGATCACCGGGCCGAACGGCTTCAAGCACCGCTTCATTGGCATCCTCGACTGCAAGACCCAGAGCAGCGAGGGCGGTCCGTCGACCCAGACGGTCAGCGAGCCCAGCCCGGCCACGGTGGGCAACACCACCGGCGGCCCGAACCTGGCCGCCACCGGTGGCACCAGCACCACCCCGGTGATCGCGGGCGTGGCCATCGGCTTCGTCCTGATCGGCGGCGCGGCCCTGATCCTGCTCCGCAAGAACGAGGCACCGGCGGGCGACTGAGCCGTACGGAACCTTGACAACTCCACAGAGAGTGGCCGACAGGTGACTCCCTCGACGGCCCCGGCGTGCCCCACGGCACCCGGGGCCGTCGCCCGCACCGGGCGCCTCCCGACTGGGGCGTCGGCCAGGGCGGGGCTAGCGTGGAAGAGCGGACGTACGACCGAGCGGATGCCTGCCACCGGCCGAGGGGACGGAATGGGACATGACCGCGCGAACCAGCACCCCGGCTCCGACCGCTGAACACCACGGCCCACGCGCCGCGGCCGACCGCGTCGTCGCGAAACAGGAGACGACCCTCCACCTCGGCGACGTCCGGCTGGAACTCCCACCCCCGGACCAGCTCGCCTTCCTCGCGGGCCTCGGCCTCCTCACCGCCCTGGAACTCATCGAGTGGCCCATAGCCCTGGCCGTCGGAGTCGGCCACGAACTCGCCCGCAACCGCCACAGCAAGGTGCTGAAGGAATTCGGGGAGGCGCTGGAGGAGGCGTGAGGGGAGGTACGAGGGTGCCTCGCGGATCCGTCGGGCAGCGGACCGGCTACTGATCGATTCGAAGGAGCCGCAGCCGTCACCCGCGAAAGCCCAGGTCACGAGCGCCCGGGGCGACGAGTTTCCATACAGGGCTGGCCGTCAGGCAAGATGGGCTGTATCTGCCCACTGCCAGATTTCAAGTTGCCGGACGGTTTCTCTTGGCTGAGTTCATTTACACCATGCGCAAGGCGCGCAAAGCGCACGGCGACAAGGTGATCCTCGACGACGTCACCCTGAACTTCCTGCCGGGTGCCAAGATCGGCGTCGTCGGTCCGAACGGTGCCGGTAAGTCGACCGTGCTGCAGATCATGGCGGGACTGCAGCAGCCGTCCAACGGTGACGCCTTCATCTCCCCGGGCTACAGCGTCGGCATCCTGCTCCAGGAGCCCCCGCTCAACGAGGAGAAGAACGTCCTGGAGAACGTCCAGGAGGGTGTCGCCGAGATCAAGGGCAAGCTCGACCGGTTCAACGAGATCGCCGAGCTGATGGCGACCGACTACTCGGACGCGCTGCTCGACGAGATGGGCAAGCTCCAGGAGGAGCTGGACCACGCCAACGCCTGGGACCTCGACGCCCAGCTGGAGCAGGCCATGGACGCCCTGGGCTGCCCGCCCGGCGACTGGCCCGTCACCACCCTCTCCGGTGGCGAGAAGCGCCGCGTCGCGCTCTGCAAGCTCCTGCTGGAGCAGCCCGACCTGCTGCTCCTCGACGAGCCCACCAACCACCTCGACGCCGAGTCGGTGAACTGGCTGGAGCAGCACCTGGCCAAGTACCCGGGCACCGTCGTGGCCATCACCCACGACCGGTACTTCCTGGACAACGTCGCCGAGTGGATCCTCGAGCTGGACCGCGGCCGCGCCTACCCCTACGAGGGCAACTACTCCACCTACCTGGAGACCAAGCAGACCCGTCTGAAGGTCGAGGGCCAGAAGGACGCCAAGCGCGCCAAGCGGCTCAAGGAAGAGCTGGAGTGGGTGCGGTCGAACGCCAAGGGGCGCCAGGCCAAGTCCAAGGCCCGCCTCGCCCGCTACGAGGAGATGGCCGCCGAGGCAGAGAAGATGCGGAAGCTGGACTTCGAGGAGATCCAGATCCCGCCGGGCCCGCGCCTGGGCAGCATCGTCGTCGAGGTCAACGACCTCAACAAGGCCTTCGGCGAGAAGCTCCTCGTCGACGACCTGAGCTTCACCCTGCCGCGCAACGGCATCGTCGGCGTCATCGGCCCGAACGGCGCCGGCAAGACCACGCTGTTCAAGATGATCCAGGGTCTGGAGACCCCGGACTCCGGCGACATCAAGGTCGGCGAGACCGTCAAGATCTCCTACGTCGACCAGAGCCGCGAGAACATCGACCCGAAGAAGACGCTGTGGGAGGTCGTGTCCGACGGGCTCGACTACATCAACGTCGGTCAGGTCGAGATGCCTTCGCGGGCGTACGTCTCCGCCTTCGGGTTCAAGGGCCCGGACCAGCAGAAGCCGGCCGGCGTCCTCTCCGGTGGTGAGCGCAACCGCCTCAACCTGGCGCTGACCCTCAAGCAGGGCGGCAACCTGCTGCTCCTCGACGAGCCCACCAACGACCTCGACGTCGAGACCCTCTCCAGCCTGGAGAACGCGCTGCTGGACTTCCCCGGCTGCGCCGTGGTCGTCTCCCACGACCGCTGGTTCCTGGACCGGGTCGCCACGCACATCCTCGCCTACGAGGGTGAGTCGAAGTGGTTCTGGTTCGAGGGCAACTTCGAGTCGTACGAGAAGAACAAGATCGAGCGGCTCGGTGCGGACGCCGCCCGTCCGCACCGCGCCACCTACAAGAAGCTGACCCGGGGCTGATCGACTCTTGCGCCACATCTACCGCTGCCCGCTGCGCTGGGCGGACATGGACGCGTACGGCCACGTCAACAACGTGGTGTTCCTGCGCTACCTGGAGGAAGCCCGTATCGACTTCCTCTTCCGTCCGGACAAGGAGTTCAAGCAGGGGTCCGTGGTGGCGCGCCACGAGATCGACTACAAGCGGCAGCTCGTCCACCGGCACGAGCCGGTGGACATCGAGCTGTGGGTCACCGAGATCAGGGCCGCGTCCTTCACCCTCGCCTACGAGGTGAAGGACGGCGATCTCGTCTACGTACGGGCGTCCACCGTGATCGTCCCGTTCGACTTCGAGGCCCAGCGGCCGAGGCGCATCACGGCGGAGGAGCGCGAGTTCCTCCAGGAGTACACGGACGACGCCGACGAGCGGGAGGCCGTCGCCGCATGACGGTGCTCCACCTCGCCGACGAAGGGGAGGCGGCGGACCTCGCGGCCTTCCTCTCACGGCTGCTCCACTACGACCGTGGAGCAGCGGTGCGTCTGCAGTGCGCGGGGACCACGCTCGCCGTGTTCGGGCGGCCGCCGTCCTTCGAGGTGCTGGCGATCCGTTCCGTACGGCTCGCCAAGCCCTACGAGATCGGGCTCGACGGCACCCTCGACGTGACCGTCTCCGCCGGTGAACTGCTGGAGAGCGTGGACGAGGCGGGGGCCACGGCCGCCGTCCCGGCCGCGGTCACCGGACCGCCGTGGGCGGGCGTGCTGCCACCGCGCGGCGGCTGGCGGGCCGAACCGGGGCTGCCGGCCGTGGCGACGCTGCGGGCACTGGTCGCCGCGGTCGTCGCCGAATTCCGGTCCCGTACGCAGGAGTTGGCGCCGGAGCGGCGTACCCGTGCCGAGCTCGACCGGCTCGGACGGGACATCTGGTCCAGGACGGTCGGGGAGACCCCGCTCCCGGTGCGCGCCGTGCACGCGGCGCAGTCACTGGGCTTCCTGCGTCCCGAGGGAGCGGGGGACGTCGCCCTGCTCTCATCGGGGGCGTGGCTGAGGCTGCGTACGGCGTACGGGTCGATCGCCGTACGACGGACAGGACTTGGGGCGCTGGACGTCAGCGTGCGCTGACCTGGCTCCCGTACGAACGCCCCCGAGCCCGGGGCCGCTCAGCGTTCGTGACCAGGTCAGGCGCCGTTCGTCCTTACGTCGGGACCGTCACGCCGAAGCGGTCACTCCGGGGTGTTCACCATCGAAGCCGCCGCGTACGTCAGGTAGTTCCACAGCGTGTGCTCGTGCTCCTCGGAGAGGCCGAGTTCCTCGACCGCCACCCGCATGTGCCTCAGCCAGGCGTCGTGCGCCGCGCGGTCGACGGTGAAGGGGGCGTGGCGCATGCGCAGGCGCGGGTGGCCGCGGTTGTCGCTGTACGTGGTCGGGCCGCCCCAGTACTGGATCAGGAACAGGGTCAGCCGCTCCTCGGCCGGCCCCAGGTCCTCCTCCGGGTACATGGGCCGCAGCAGCGGGTCCTCCGCGACCCCCTCGTAGAAACGGTGGACGAGCCGACGGAAGGTCTCCTCCCCGCCGACCTGCTCGTAGAAGGTCTTCTCCTGAAGCGTGCCGCGCCGAATCTCTCTCACCCGTCCATGGTCTCAGAAGCCACGACCCAGGACTTCAGTCCTAGGACCTCCCGTCTGGACCAGGCCCGGATCAGGCCCGCATCAGGCCCGGATCAGGCCCGTACCAGGCCCGTACCAGGTTCGGATCAGGCCCGGATCACGGCCGGAATCCGGCCATGGGCGCGGCCATCCGCCCGGCCGGTGCTCGCCTCGGGGCGTGCCGGGCCGCACAGTGGACCCATGGGCGCGCACGCTGCACTCGACACCGACGGCCAGGGACCGGCCCGCCTCGCCGCCACGGCACGGGCGGCGCTGGTGCGCGAGATCGACGCGAGCGGGGCCTGGGCCGAGGACCCGGTGTGGCGGGAGGCGTTCGCCGAGGTGCCGCGGCACCTGTTCGTGCCCTTCTACTACGTCGGCGTCCTCGGCGGTTACGAGCGCTGCTGGAGCCAGAGCCCCGACCCCGGCGAGCGCGAGCGCTGGCTGCGCGGCGCCTACGCCGACGCCCCGCTGGCCACCCGGGTGCGCGACGGCGAGCTGGTCTCCTCCAGCAGTCAGCCCTCGCTGATGGCGATGATGCTCGTCGCACTCCGCGTCCGCGACGGCGACCGGGTCCTGGAGATCGGCGCCGGTACGGGCTACAACGCGGCGCTGCTCGCGTACCGGCTGGGCGACGACGGCCTCGTCACCACCATCGACCTGGAACCGGAGATCACCGAGGCGGCGCGGCAGCACCTGGCCGCCGCCGGGTACCACCCGGCCGTGGTCACCGGGGACGGCGCGCGCGGGGTTCCCGAACGCGCCCCCTTCGACCGGATCATCGCGACCTGCACGCTGCCCTCGGTGCCGCTCGCCTGGCTCGCCCAGTGCCGCTCCGGCGGCCGCATCCTGACGCCCCTGGGCACCGGCCTGGTCGCGCTGACCGTGCGGGACGCCGGGCACGCCGAGGGCCGCTTCCTGTCCACGCCGGCCTACTTCGTGCCCCTGCGCGGCGAGCGCCGGCCCGAGCGGGAACCGGCGCCCCTGGCCACAGTGCCGCGCCCGGCCCGCGACCACGACCTGTTCCGGTTTCTGCTGGCCCTGACCCGCGGCAGCCTCGATGCCCGGGAGGCGTACGAGGTGTGGGAGTGCGAGGGCGCGCCCGCGCGCGAGCGGTACGGCGTCACGATCGACGGCGGGCACGAGTGGGCATGGCTGGACGATCCGCAGGGGCCGTACCGCTGGCCCCTGCGGAGTTGAGTCCTTCTTGCGAACGCCGGGAGCGTCAGCCCCGGCGGATGGTGATCGTCGTCCAGGCGCCGACATGCACCCGGTCGCCGTCCTGGAGCGGCACCGGCACGAAGGGCTGGATCGGGTCCTCGCCGCCGTTGACCGTCGTCCCGTTCGTCGAGTTCTGGTCGACGACCGCCCAGCCGCCGTTCGGCTGCTGGACCAGGACCGCGTGCTGGTGTGAGACGCCCGGGTCCTCCGGCGGCACCGACAGGTCGATGTCGGGGGTGTCACCGGTGGAGTGCCGACGGCGGCCGATGGTCAGCTGGCTGCCGGTGAGCATGCGCTGCTGCTCGGGCGAGTACGCGGGCAGGTTCAGGCCCGCGGCCTCGGGGCCGGAGCGCTGCATCATCGCCATGAAGTACTCGCGGTCCGGACCGATCGTCGCGGTCCAGGTCGCCGGGGCCTGCGGAGTCTGCGGGGCCTGGGGTGCCTGCGGGGCCTGCGGGAAGGCAGGGCTCGGCGGGGCCTGGGAGGCGCCGGGCTGCGGGAAGCCGTAGCCGCCCTGGCCGCCGGCACCGGGGCCGCCCGGGCTGGTGGGCGAGGGCGGGGAGATCACCCAGTCGTCACCGCCGCCGGAGGACGCACCGCCCGCCGGGGGCCGCTCCGTCTCCTGCGGGAAGGCGGGAGCAGCCGGTGCCGGGGGAGGACCGGACTGCAGGAACGAGGCCGGAAGCCCGCTCGACGTGGCACCCGGGCCACCGGCCGGGGCACCGGGACCGGACCGCGGCGGCCCGGACTGCGGCGGCACCGAGCGCGACGGATCGGTGCCGAAGGGCGTCGGCCCGGACGGCTCGTTGCCCAGCGGGCCCGGCGGGATCGGCTCGGCGGGACGGTTGATCTGCGACGGACGCGAGCCCTGGTACTCGAACGCGTCACCGCCGCCGTACGACTGGCCCGGCGGCGGGAACTGCGTCGCCTGGGCCGATGTCGGCGGGCGCGGGGCGGCCGGGGCCGGCGGGGTGTACGAGGTGGCCGTGTTCGTGAGGAAGTTCCACCGGCACTCCTCGCAGAACGGCGCGCCGCCCTCGCGGGGCGTGCGGCACTGCGGGCAGAGCTCCGGGTCCGGGTTCGGGAAGCCCATGGGCGGGCGTCCCGGCCGGCCGGCGGGGCCACCGGCGGGCGGCGGGAAGCCGTAGCCCCCGCCCGGCGGCGGAGGCGGCGGAGGTACGGCACCGGCCATGCGGTGACCGCAGACCTCGCACCAGTCGTCGGAACCCGACTGGTGTCCGTTCGGGCAGGTCGGCATGTCGGCGCTTCACCCTCTCTGTCAGGGTCTTCCTGAGGTTGTGCCGGGTCAGTTCTTTAGGTTGTGCCGGGTCACTTCTTCACGCGAACAGTCTTCGTGGACCGTGTCTCGAGGGTCATCTCGTCGGCCTCGGCGACCTTCGCCTTCAGTCGCACAGTACCCGTCGCGGCGTCGACGACGTCCACCACCTTCGAGAGCAGTCTGGCGGTATCGGCGTTTCCCGAGGCACTGGCGAGCTGAACCGCCCTGCCCAGTTTGGCCGTTGCTCCATCCATATCGCCCGCTTTGCGCAGATCGATGCCTTGCTGGATGGCATGGGCCAGTTCCGCCTGGCCCGTGTAGTGGGCGACTTGGGGATCGATGGAGGTCGAGGCGGCCAGGTCGTCGGTCCACACGGCCCGTACGAGGCCCTGCGCGCCCAGGTTCTGTGTGCCGCCGTCGGGTTGGAGCACGACCAGGGAGACCCGGGCGGCCAGCATCTCCTGGCCGAGGCCCGCCACGGGCACCTCGACGCACAGGTGGTAGTCGCGGGACTCCTCGCCCCAGGAACCGGTGGGATAGTCCCCGGCGCGCGGGCCCGCCTCGGTACGACGGCCGGTCAGGTCCTCGACGGCGGGCGCGACTTGCTTGACGAACCTGATGGCCGTGCCGACCGGTGTCCACACCCGCAGGGCGACGTCCGCGACCTCCTTGCCCATCGCCGTCTCCATCATCCCGGTGAAGTCGGCGGCCAGGCCCGCCGGATCGGCGACGATGTCGGCCCCGCCGAGCAGCGCGGAGGCGATCGATGTGACTTCTTTCACTTCCCAGTCGGTGCCCACGCCCCGCGCGTCACAAGTGAAGCGCCCGGCACAGGAGTCGAGCGTCGCGCGCAGGTCCTGCGGCGACTCGTGCTCGTTGCGGCCGTCGGTGAGCAGGATGCCGTGCCGGATGTCCACGTCCACCGAGGACAGCAGCCGGTCGGCGAGCCGCAGCCAGGTCCCGATGGCCGTACCGCCGCCCGCGCTCAGCCGGCGCAGCGCCTGCTTGGCCTGCTCGCGGGTGGTGGGGCCGGCGACCGCGAGCCGGCCGTCGCCCGGGTAGACCTCCCGGGCCAGGTGCGTGCCGCCGATGACCGCGAAGTGGACGCCGTCGCGCAGGGTGTCGATGGCCGCCGCCGTGGCGTCACGGGCGCCCCGCATCTTGGCCGGCGGGTAGTCCATCGACCCGGAGCAGTCGACCATGACCGCCACGGCGGCGGACGGGCCCGCGCCGGGGGAGTACAGGTGGGGCGCCGCGACGGCGCTCGCGAGGGTGCCGCCGCCGGTCGCCGTCACGGTGACGACGGCGTTGACCTCACGGCCGCCCTCCGGCAGGTACTCGTTCTGGTACACGTCCACCGAGAACCGCGGCATGTTCGGTTTCGAGAAATCGGCCATCCCGTACTGCTCCCCCCTGTGAGCCCCACGGTCGCGTGGGAGACGGCTGGTGCGGACCGGTCCCCTCCGCTCCGCCGAGGCCTTCCCCGTGTGCGCCCTGCGCGCCGCTACGCGCCCGTGCGCGGCCTCAGACCGATCCTGCCCCCTGCGGCGGGAGGGGGAACGGCAGAACGGCCACTGTTACGTTGTCGTGGCCCCCGCCGTCCAGGGCGTGGCCGAGGAGCACCTGTGCGCTGTGCAGCGGGCGGGTGCCTGCGTCGGGCGGCAGGATCTCGGCCATCTCCCCGGCCGTCTCCGCGTAGTTCCACAGGCCGTCCGTGCAGACCACGACCGCGCCCGGCCGGTCAGGCTTGAAGGACGCGGTGTGCGGCTCCAGTTCGTAGGCGTCCGCGCCGAGCCAGCCGGTGATCGCGTGGGCGCGCTCGTCGGCGTACGCCTCCGCCTCGCTCATCAGGCCGGCGGCGACCATCTGCGCGGCCCAGGAGTCGTCCTCGGTGAGCCGGGCCGGGGGAGCGTCGCGGTCCGTCGGCACCCAGTAGACGCGGCTGTCGCCGACCCAGCCGACGACCAGCAGGCCGCCGGTGACGACCGCGGCGACGAGCGTGCAGGCCGGGGCGTTCTGGTGCGGGCTGTGCTCGCGGGCCGTGGCGGGCTCCTCGGCCAGCGCGTCGACGGCGTGCGAGGCGGCGACGATCGCCTCGTGCAGGGCCTGCTGCGGATGCGTACCGCGCGGCAGCGCGGCGAGCAGAGCCTCGCTCGCCGCCCGCGACGCGGCCAGCGACGCGTCGTCGGGACGGGTCGCCGAGGAGACGCCGTCGCAGACGACCGCGAGCGCGACGGGCGAGCCGTCGGGGAGCGTGGTCCGGCCGACGGCGAAGGCGTCCTCGTTGCGGTGGTGGCGCAGCCCGCGGTCGCTGACGGCCGCGATCGGCCCCGACTCCTGCTCCACGTGGTCGCGTTCGCGCGGCTGGGCGTGCCCGCAGTTCTCGCAGTAGCCGTCTCCGTCGACCCGTCCCGCCCGGCAGGCCACGCAGATCTTCGCCTCGTCCGCCTCGTCCGCCTCGTCCGCCTCGTCCGCCTCCTCGGCGGGGGGCGCGGGCACTCGCGGGTCCGGTGCCTGGAGCGGGTACTCCTCCGGCTCCGCCGCCCGGTCGAACCGTACGCCCGAAGACGGACCCGTCGGACCTGCCGGATCCATCGGCCCCGGTGGTTCCGGCGGCGTGGTGTCGGCCGAGGAGACGGCCTGGAGGTCCGACGGCAGGTGTTCCCGCGCCGAGGCGCCGGAGGTGTCCGGTTCCGGGGCGGCGGGCCAGGCCACACCGTCCTCGGCGGCGTCACCCGCGCCGTTCAGGGTCGGCGTCGGGCCGTCCTGCGGGCGGGCGGGCACCGCCGACAGGTCGTAACCGCACGCACCGCAGAAACGGTCACCCGACTCGAGCGGCTCCGCGCAGCTCGGGCACTTCGACAGCGCGGCCTTCTGGGGCATCTGCGACATGAACTACACCCACGTCCGGGGGCGGTAACGGTTGGCCCGTTCCACCAGGTCGATCCTCTCCTCGCCGCCGGGCGCGAGCCTGGCCAGCGTGCGGTACGAGCGCTCCAGTCCGAAGCGGAGCCCCCGCTCGTCCAGGCCGCTGCCGAGCAGCACCCGTCCCCCGCCGCCGGCGGCCGGCGGGACGCCCTGGCCTCCGGAGAGTATCCAGTCGAGCGCGCAGCCGAGCACTTCCGCCGACAACTGCTCCCGGCGCGCCGGGTCCAGACCGTACGCGTCGAGGGCCTCCACCTGGCCGGCGGCCGCGGTCAGATCGTCCAGGAACGACCCGTCCGCCTCGTCCGGGAACGACCCGCCCGCCCCGTCCGCCGCGCCCGCCGCGCGCTCGCGCAGCCGCGCCCGTACGGCGGCCACGCGCGCCGCCGTGTAGTGGATCGACGATTCCGGAACCGACTCCAGCGTCCGTACGGCGCCCTGCCGGTCGCCCGACGCGAGCTGCACGCGCGCCAGGCCGAACGCCGCGCTCACGAAGCTCGGGTCGGTCGACCACACCAGGCGGTAGTACTCGGCGGCGTTGTCCAGCTGGCCCAGCACCTCCGCGCACAGGCCGAGCGCCAGCTTGGGCGCGGCCTCGCCGGGGAAGGCGTCGTACACCGCGTCGAAGGCCGGGGCGGCGGCCTCGAAGTCGCCCGTGACCAGCGCGGCCACGCCCCGGCACCACACCACCCGCCAGTCGTCGGGCCGTTCGGCCTCCAGCTCCGCCAGTGACGCGAGCGCGGTCTCGGCTTCACCGTTCTCCAGCCGGGCGCGGACCAGCCGTAGCCGGGTCTCCAGGGTCCGGCTCGGCGCTCCGGCGAGGGCGCTGATCAGCTCGGCCGGCGCGGGCGCCAGCAGGCCGGCGAGGAAACCGGCGTTGGGGTCGGCGGGGTCGACGAGCGGGGCGGGCAGCGCGAGCGCGGCGGCGGCCGTGGCGACGGGCCGCACGAGGCCCGGGGAGAGGGCCGGGACGGACGAAGCCGCTGCGGAGGAGGCTGCCGCCGGGGAGGGGCCGCGGACCCCCAGGCGCGAGACGTCCCCCGTGATCCGCGGGAACAACTCCGTGTCGGTGACCCTCGGTTCGGGACCGAACAGCGTCGAGAGGGCGGGGCGGGCCCGGCCCGTCTGGAGGGAGACGACCTCCCGCAGGACGCCGGTCAGCTGATCGGACATCTCCTGCGCGGAGGCGAAGCGGCGCGCCGGGTCCGGGTCGGTCGCGCGGACCAGCAGGCGGTAGAAGGACTCGTAGCGGCGGAAGACCTCGATGTGGTCGGGGTCGGGCAGCGCGTCCGTGTAGGTGCTCGTGTAGCCCTGGAAGTCGAAGGTCAGCACGGCCAGGGTCCGGCCCACCGTGTAGAGGTCGCTGGCCACCGACGGGCCCGCCTCGGCGACCTCCGGCGCCTGGTAGCCGATCGTGCCGTAGATCGCCGACTCCTCGTCGTCCATCCGCCGCACGGCGCCCATGTCGATCAGCTTGAGCTGGTCCTCGGTCTGGATCGCGTTGTCCACCTTGAAGTCGCAGTACAGCAGGTTGCGGTCGTGCAGATGGCCGAGCGCCTCCAGGGCCTCGATGCCGTACGCGCACGCCTGCTCCACCGGCAGCGGATCACGCCTGCCGTCCACCGTCCGGCGGGCGTTGGCGATGTCCTTGAGCGAGCGGCCGCCGACGTACTCCATGACGATGTAGCCGTCGAGGGAGCCGGTGCGCTGGTCGAGGTGCTCCACGAAGTTGTAGATCCGCACGATGTTGGCGTGCTCGATCTCCGCGAGGAAGCGGCGCTCGGAGATCGCGGCGGCCATCGCGTCCTGGTCGCCGGTGTCCAGCAGACCCTTGAGCACCACCCATCGGTCCGCCACCGCCCGGTCCACCGCGAGGTAGATCCAGCCAAGACCGCCGTGCGCCAGACAGCCCGCGACCTCGTACTGGCCGTGCACGATGTCCCCGGCCCGCAGCTTCGGCACGAACGAGTACGGGTGCCCGCACTTGGTGCAGAACCCCTCCGTCCGCCCCGCCCGCTCACCCCGTGAACGCCCCACCGGCGCCGCGCAGTCCGAGCGTGAGCAGAACCGCTTGCGCTCGGGCACCTCGGGGTTCTCCAGCACCCTCGCGCGCGGGTCGGGCCGCGGCACCTGCTCCACCGCCACCAGACCCGCGCCCAGCCGGCCGCGCCCGGACGACCCGGCGGCGGAACCGGCGCCGCGCACCGACACCGAGCGCCCGCCCGCCCCGCCCGACAGCGAGCGGGAGAGCCGTCCCGACACCGAGCGCCGCGACCGCGACGACTGCGAGGACGTGCGCGAACCGGCGGTGGAGCGCGAGTTGGTGCCGCTCGCCGAGCCGCCGCCGGCGAGTCCCGTGGGCGGCGAGGCGACCGTCCCGGTGACCGAGACGACCGGCGCCAGACCGCAGGTGCCGCAGTACAGCTCGCCGCCGCCCATGTCCTCGTACGTGCCGTCGCAGCCGGGCCGCTGGCACGTCTGTCCCGCCTGACTCATGGCCGGCTACTCCTCCCTCGGGTGCTGCGGGTGCTGCGGGTGCTGCGGGTGCTGCGGGTCCTGCGGTCCGCCCTGCTGCGGCACCCGCGGGGTGCTGAGCAGTTCGGCGGCCGCCTGCTGGTAGCGCAGTACGGCCTGTTCGGCGACGCGCAGATCGCAGGGCGCGCTCCACAGCATGCGGCGCGCCGCGTCGTACCGCTCGACGAGGAACGCGTCCTCCGCCAGCCCGTGCCGGGCGACCTTCGCCTTGTACGCGTCGAGCCGGCCGCGCAGCTCCGCGCGGACCGCGAGCGGCGCGGTGACCTCCGTCAACGACTCGCGGGCGCGCAGCAGTTCGTCCTCCGCCCGCTGCTCCAGCGACTCCAGGAGCGGCGAGAGGCGGTGCCATTGGGCGTGCCGTCGGTACTCGGCGGCGGTCGCCAACTGCTCGTGCAGGACGGTCGAGGGCCCGCTGACCACGGGGACCTCGGTGGCGGCGATCTTCGCGAGGACCTCGCCGCGCGCCGTGCGCGCCTCGGCGAGCGTGCGGTCCGCGCGGGAGAGCACGTCCCGCAGCCGGACCAGCCGCTGCTCGGCGTCCTGGCGGACCGTCAGCACCGCGTCGATCTCCCGGCGTACGTCCTCCAGCGCGCGCGCCTCCCGGTCGTACACCGTGGTGTCCGGCCGGCCGCCCCCCGGAGCCGAACTGCCGGGCGAGGGAACCCAGTAGGCGAGCGGATCGGAGACGACCTCTTCGCGCAGCCGCGTCAGGGTGCGCGTGATGCGCTCCAGGTCGTCGCCCGCCGGGTGTTCGCCGGGACGTACGCCGACGGAGTGGGCGAGCGTGCGGGTGCGCCGGAGCTCCGCGGCCAGTAAATCGATGCGGGCGGGCAGCGCCGACCACACCGTGTCGGCGGCGACCACCAGGTCCAGCGAGGTGGCGTACAGCTCGTTCATCCGCTCCACCAGGGCCGCCAGCGTGAACCGTTCGCTGAGCCGGCCGGCCGCGGACAGCGGCCTCGGCGCGTGCGCGGTCGCCGCCGCGCTGTCCGCGACCGTGACGCACTCGCCGCGCAGCAGCTCCGTCAGCGCCACCAGGTCCTCGCGGCTGGACCAGCGGCGGCGGGAGCGGATCTCGCGGGCGCCGCGCAGCGCGTCGGTGTACGCGTCGAAGTACGTCCACAGCAGGGTGATCGACGCCTCCGCGGCGCTCCAGCGCTCCTCGGTGATGCCGGTGAGGCGGGCTCCTTCGAGGAGTCGGCGGCCCGCGTGGTCCTGGAGGGCCAGGAGCGAGGTCTCGATGGCCTCGTGCTCCGAGCCGAGCCGCGCCAGCGCACGGTCCACCTCGTCCCGGTCCATCACCGGCCCGGCGGGATCCGTGACGCTCATCGATCACCTCTCGCTGCGTAGTCGGAACGGTGCTGACGGTACTGGCGGTGCTGACGGTACTGGCGGGGCTGGTGGTACAGGCGGTACTGGCCGTACGGAACTGTGCCGGCGGTGCTCGGCCGTGCTCTTGGTGCGGGCCGTCCCCCGCGGTCGGTCGGGGCGGATCGGCCCCTGTCGGTCAGCTCTTGCGCAGATACTCCGGTGCGGGCGGCTTCGACGGTGACGCGTCCTTGCCCAGTGTGGCCGACAGCCACGTGCCGTACGACTGCTGCCAGCCGCTCGCCCGGTAGTCCTCCAGGATCCGGTTCACCCGGCGTACCAGATCGTCGGCGTCCTTCTTCATCGCCACGCCGTAGTACTCGGTGGTGAACGCGGTGCCCCGGAGCCCGACCGTCGGATCCTGCGCGGCCTGGCTCGCGGCGAGCGCGGCGTCGGTCACCACCGCGTCGGCCTCGCCGAGTTGGAGCCGGACCAGGCAGTCGAGCTGGTTGGGCACGGTCAGGGAGATGTCGGCGGTGGACGCCAGCCGGCCCGCACGCCGGTCCGCCTCCAGCTTGGCGTACGCCGTCGAACCGGCCGCCGTGCAGATGCGCTTGCCGGCGAGCGAGCCGTCGTAGCCCTTGATGGACGAGGACTTGGGCGCCAGCACCTGTTGCCCGGTCTTGAAGTAGGGCGCGGAGAAGGCGACTTGGTCCAGGCGGTCGCAGGTGATGGTCATCGCGCGGACGACCATGTCGACCCGGCCGTCCTGGATCGCGGGTATGCGCTGGCTGGTGGGTATGGCCTTGAACTGGACGTCGTCCGGGTCGCCGAGGATGTCCTCCGCGATCCGGTGGACCAGGTCGATGTCGAAGCCCTCCAGCTTCGCGCCCTCGGCATTGGGGTTGCGGTAGCCCCAGCGGTAGCTGTTCTGGTCGATGCCGACGATCAGCTTCCGCTTCGCTCCCGTACGGGACTTGATGGCGTCGATGGCCGGACCGTCGTCGCCCGAGGGCGGCAGCGTCTGCTTCTGTGCCTCCGACTCCTCGCAGTCCTCGGCCCGCGCCGGACTGCCGACGGCGACGCGCGGTCCGGCCAGGTCCGTGACCCCGCCGCGCCCCTCCCCGCCGCCGGACGACTGGGTCAGCGGCAGCAGCAGAGCGAACGTCAGGACGAGGGCGCAGAGGGCCGCCATCGCGCTGACACCGCCCCAGCCGCGCAGGGCCGCCCTCACCCGCCGTACGTTCATCGCCACACCCCCTGTCACCCGTACCCCACCCCTGTCACCGGTATCCCGACCCCTGTCACCGGTATCCCGGCCCCTTCCGCCGGTACGGCCCGCCGCTCACCGGTACTCCGACAGCCGGCGCCCGATGCCGAGCACCGCGCCCGCCGCGCCCAGGACGGCGAGCACGGTGGCGCCGGCGGGCAGCCCGCCCAGCGCGCCCAGTCCGTCCCCGGCCGCGTACCTGAACTCGGTCTGCTCGTGCGCCAGTGCGCGTCTCAGGCTCGCGTCCACGTTGTCGAAGCACTCACCGGTCGCGCCCTCGGAGCCGATCACCTTGTCCAGCGCCTGCTGGTAGTTGCCGTTCTCGTCCTCGGTACGGGCGGCCGCGTGGCGCTTCTTCCACACCGCCATGCTGCTCTCGGCGGCCGTCACCGGTCTGCTGCCGGCCTGGTCGTCGGCCAGCTTCCCGGCCTCGGCCAGGCCCTTGCCGAGGACGTCCATCTCCTGCTCGAAGTCGTAGTAGTACGCGTCGTACGTGGTGTCGCCGAGCTTGACCGTGTCGGCGCCGCGCGCCACCAGGCTCAGGTTCTCGTTGCCGCGGGCCTTGAGCGAGGCGATGCGGGCGTCGTGCAGGGCGTTCAGCGAGCGGATGCCGTGGTCGTAGGAGCGGACGAGGTCGGCGCGGGCGACGGTGTGGCCGACGACGAGCCAGAGCAGCACCACCGCCGCGGCCGCCGTGGCGGCCACCAGGCCATGGTTCAGGACCCGGTTCGTCCGGTGGTAGGTGCGACGCTGGGCCCAGACGAGCGCGGCCAGCGCGAGGACACCGAGGGCGATCGCGGCCCACGGGTAGGGCGTCGCGTCCGCGTAGTCGGACCGGAGCCGCTGATTCTCCTTCGTGTACAGCTCCTCGGCCGCCGGAAGCATCTCCTCCTGCATCGTGGTGTTGGCGTACCGCAGATACGCGCCGCCCACCGGATAGCCCTGCCGGTTGTACGTCCGGGCCCGCTCGATCAGGCCCTTGTACTCCGGGAGCAGCCGGTTGAGCCGGGATATCGCCTCGGCGGAGGGCGAGTTGGGCTCGGAGCTGATGGCGGCCGTCACGAGTTTCGCGGCGGCCGTGCGGATGTCCTTCTCGTAGCGCTCGCGGGAGGTCGCCGTCTCCTGCCCGCCCGCCAGGAAGCCGCTGGAGGCCGCCGTGTTGGCATCGGCGAGGGAGCGGTAGATGTCGGCCGCGTCCGAACTGAGCGGCTGGCTGCTGCGCAGCACGTCGGAGGCGGCGGCCGCGCGGTCGGTCGCCTGCCAGGCGGTGACCGCCCCGAACGCGAGGACCAGCAGCGCGAGTACGGCCCCGATCACGCGCAACCGGCCCGGCTCGGTGGTCGCGGCCGCCCGCACCCGGTCGACGCCCTCGACGAAGGCGGTACGCCGCGCGGCCGGAACGGGCGCGGACGAGCCCCGCTGAGGCGGCACGACGGGCACGGTGCCCGCCCCCGCCCCCGAGGGCGCAGCCCTGCTCTCCGACGTATGTGTCACCGCTGACCTCCCCCATGGTCACCCGCTCGCCGCCCAGTATCACCGCCGGCACCGACATCCGCACCGGCCTTGACGATCCCCGACCGCACGCCCGCCCCGGCCGCCGCGCAACCCCTTGCCCATGAATACGTCCGGTGAGTCCGATCGGTTCCCTGGTGTCCGTCTTGCTCCGACTCGGCGGCGTAGCCCTTCGCGTACCCACATCCGCTGGCGGCCGCCGAAGCGGACGCTACGTCCAGGCCGACGGCGTCGGAGTGGTGGAAGCGCGCTTCAGCGCCGCCTGCCCCGGCCGCTCTACTCCCATCCGCGGCAGCCTGCGCTGCGCCACCGCGCCACCGGCCCCTGGCCGCGCGAGGCGTACCGGCCCGGCCTGCGGGACGGCCGCTCCTACTTCCCGAGCGACCGCGGCGGGGTGACGGCGGGCGCGACCGGCGTGATCGGCGACGCCTCGCGGGACTGCGGGGACGTGGGGTTGGCGTACGCCGACGGGGCGGCGGCGTCCACGACGGCGGCGTCGGGCTCCTCCGTGACGTGCGGGGACTCGCCGACCAGGGGGATCTGGGCGGCGTCGAAGGCGCGCTTGACGCGCCAGCGCAGCTCGCGTTCGACGGCCACGGCCTTGCCCGGCATCGTCTTGGCGGTGACGCGGACCGTCATCGAGTCGATCTGGACGCTGTCCAGGCCGAGCACCTCGATCGGACCCCAGAGGATCTCGTTCCAGGGCTCCTGCTTGCTCATCCGCTCGGCGACGTCGTCCAGGGTGGCCTTCACCTTGTCCAGGTCCTCGCCGGAGCGGACCGTCACGTCGACGTTGGCGGTCGCCCAGCCCTGCGAGAGGTTGCCGATCCGCTTGACCTCGCCGTTGCGGACGTACCAGATCTCGCCGTTCTCGCCGCGCAGCTTGGTCACGCGCAGGCCGACCTCGATGACCTCGCCGGAGGCGATGCCCGCGTCGATCTGGTCGCCGACGCCGTACTGGTCCTCCAGGATCATGAAGACGCCGGAGAGGAAGTCCGTCACCAGGTTGCGGGCGCCGAAACCGATCGCGACACCGGCGACACCGGCGGACGCCAGCAGCGGGGCCAGGTTGATCTGGAACGTGGCCAGGATCATCAGGGCCGCGGTGCCGAGGATCAGGAAGCTCGCCACCGAGCGCAGCACCGAGCCGATCGCCTGCGAGCGCTGGCGGCGGCGCTCGGCGTGGACCAGCAGTCCGCCCAGCGCCGTGTTGTCGACGGCCTGGACGGTGCGGTTCATGCGGTCGATCAGCTTGGTGATCGCGCGCCGTACGACCACGCGCAGCACCGCCGCGATCACCACGATCAGCAGGATCCTGAGCCCCATGGCGAGCCACGTGGACCAGTTCTCCTCGATCCAGCCGGCGGCGTGCGTCGCGCTCTGCTGGGCGTCCTGGAACGTCGGCACCCGGGTCGTCCTCGCGGACGGGGACGGCGAGGGCGACGGCGACGAACCAGCGGCCATCACGGCGGCGAACAAGGACACGGCAGGAACCTCCAGGTGCTGCACCGCCCCTCCGGCGTGACGCTCAAGATCACGTAAGGGTCACCGGACGGGCAGAACCACCACACTAACGGGGCATTGTGTGGTGGCAGGGCGATGTGTACGCGTCAGACTTCGCTGACCTGGGCTTGAACAGGGCGTCGCCCTGGGGATGAATCCCGGTGTGGTCGAAAACACTCCCAGCCCGTTACCTGGACGTGGTGGCGCGTCCACCAGGCATGAGGGGAGACTGGCTGCAGATCGTCCCGGCGCGAGCCACGCGCCGCCGGCGTACAAGGAGGCATCCGTGCCGCATGTCCTGGTCCTCAACGCGTCGTACGAGCCGCTCGGCGTCGTACCGCTTCACCGCGCGCTCGTCCTCGTCCTCGAGAACAAGGCAGTCTGCCTCGAGGAGTCCGGCGCCTATCTGCACAGCGCGACCGTCACGCTCCCCGCACCCAGCGTGGTCCGGCTCAAGCGTTTCGTGCGGGTTCCCTACCGGGGGCCCGTTCCTCTGACCCGACGGGCGCTGTTCGCCCGTGACGGGGGCCGGTGCATGTACTGCGGTGGCGTCGCAACCAGCGTCGACCACGTCATCCCGCGCAGCCGCGGGGGCAAGCACGTCTGGGACAACGTGGTGGCGTCCTGCCGCCGCTGCAACCACGTCAAGGCCGACCGTCACCTCTTCGAGATCGGCTGGCGGCTGCGCCACAAACCCGCCCCACCCACCGGCCTGGCCTGGCGCATCATCGGCACCGGGCACAGGGACCCACGCTGGCTGCCCTACTTGCAGCCCTACGGCGCCGAGGCCGCCTTGGCCCGGATCGACGGCATTTCCGCCTGAGATCCGGGCCTTCGCATTGCCTCGCACGGCGCTCGCGGCGTGCGTGTGGGGCGTACTTCCGGTACGGAGGTACGCCCCACACGGCCGGCTCGTCAGCCGTAGCGCAGCTCCGCCGTGTGCGCCGAGCGGTGCAGCAGCGGCAGCGAGGTGGCCGCCGCCAGCAGGCATGCGGCGTAGACGAACACGGGCACGGCCAGCGGCAGCAGCGGCACGGAGTCGACGCCGCCGAACTGCGCGTACCAGACGCCGATCCCCATCCCACCGGCGCCGGCCAGCGCGACCGCGGGAGCGAGCGGCAGGGCGGTCTCCAGGAGCAGCGCCCGGTCCAGTACGGACTGGGGCACCCCAGCTGCGGCCTGTGTCGCAAGGCCGCGGCGCCGGGTTGCCACGGACTCGGCGGCGCCCACGGCGAGACCGGCGAGGGTGATCGCCAGGGCGATCAGGATCGCGGTGCCGGTGAGATCGATGCCCGTGGTGTAGAAGGACAGGTCCATCGGGTGATGGGCGCGGTGCAGAACGTCGAGCAGAACCTCCCGGATTCCCATGAATCCGGTGCCCACGACGGTGACCAGCAGTACAGCCGCATGGGTGCGCGCGGCCGCCCACGGGTCGTCGCGCAACCGCTCCGCCGCGATCAGCGTCCCCGGATTCTCGGTGCGGGCCGCGAGACGGCGACCCATGAACCGGGCCGTGGCGCCGGTCAGCCACACTGCGTTCAACCCCACGAGAACCACTGCGGTGAACACGGTCAGCAACCCGCCGAAGCGCTCCGGAGTGAGTATCAGCCCCGCGCCGAGGATCACCACAGCCGCCGCCAGCAGCACGATGCCCGGCCGCCTGCCGCCCTGCGGGCGCACCCGGAGCACCCAGCCCAGCGGCGAGGCGACGACGCGGCGCAGCGCGACCACGCTCACCAGCGTGCCCAGCACGGGTATGGTCACCACTGCCAGCGCGCACTCGGCCCAGACCGACCCCGGCGGGTGCTGCCACTCACGCAGCAGGAAGAACACGGAAGCGGCCGTGGCGACCACGGACCCCACGAGGCAGGCGAGCCCCACCTCCAGCGCGGCGATCCGCCGCACCTGGGCCGGAGAGGCCCCCGCCAGGCGCAGCCCGGCCAGCCGTCGGTCGCGGTGGACGGCCCCGATGCGGGCGCACTGACCGAGGAAGCCGACCACCGGGCCGAGCAGGAGCACCAGGGTGAGGATCGCGCCCGCGCGCTGCCCTGGCTGGTTGAGCAGGCCGTGGGCGAGCCCGACGCTGTACTGATCGCCACCCAGCGCGGCGATCGCGACCGCCGCCGTCCCGAAGCCGGTCGCCAGCGCCGCGCCCAGCGCCGTCAGCCCCACCCGCCACCACTCCCGCCGGTCGGAGCCGCCCAGCAGCAGCAGCGCGAGCCGCAGATCGGTTCTCACCGGGACACCTCCGACGAGGGCGCGGCCGGCGCGACGGGTGCGCCGAGGGAGTCGAGCACGACGCCGTCCCGCAGCGACACCTCCCGGTCCGAGTACGCCGCCACCTGGGCGTCGTGCGTGATGAGGAGCACCGCCGTGCCGGACTCGCGGGCCGCGTGGACCAGCGCGGTCATCACCTGCTCCCCGGCGAGGGAGTCGAGCGCGCCGGTCGGCTCGTCGGCGAAGACGGCCTTCGGGTCCGTGACCAGGGCCCGCGCCAGCGCGACCCGCTGGGCCTGGCCGCCGCTCATCTCGCCGGGCCGCAGCCCCTCCTGCCCCCGGACGCCGAACCGCTCCAGCCACCGGCCCGCCCGCTCCCGCGCGGCCGTGCGCGAGGCGCCCGCGAGCATCAGCGGCAGCGCCACGTTGTCGGCGGCGGTCAGCTCGGGTATCAGCTGCCCGAACTGGAACACCACCCCGAAGTCGGTCCGCCGCAGCTCGCTGAGCCGCGGCTCCGGAAGCCGTTCGAGCAGCTCACCGGCGTACTCGACGCTGCCCTCGTCCGGCGTGACGATGCCCGCCAGGCAGTGCAGCAGCGTGGACTTCCCGCTGCCGCTGGCCCCGGTGACGGCCAGGATCTCGCCCGCGTGCAGGTCCACCGACGCGCCGCGCAGCGCCGGTGTGGTGCCGTGCTTCTTGACGAGCCCCTGGGCTCTCAGCAGTGGCTGGGTCATGCGCTGTCGACCTCCGTGATCAGGGGGGTGAGCCGGGCCGCCGTGGTGTTCATCCAGCGGAGGTCGGCATCCAGGTGATTGAGGGCGTAGTCGGCGGAGAGCACGGTCGCCAGATCGGCGTGGGCGCCGGTCTTGACGGCCGTGAGCTCCCGCATGCGTTCCATGTGCGCCGCCCTCTGGGCGCGTAGATAGGCGGCCGGGTCGCCGCCGGAGAGGATCGACACGACGACCTTCGCGAAGATCTCGTTCGTCACGTACGGCGCCGGCGGGGCGATCTCCCCGGCCCAACGGGCCAGTTCGTCCGCACCGGCGGCCGTCGCGCGGTACAGCGTCCGTTCGGGTCCGCCGTCCGCGTCGGTGCCGCTGACCTCCGCGAGGCCGTCGCGGACCAGGCGCTGCAAGGTCGTGTAGACCTGCCCGTAGGCGAGCGGGCGGGCTTGCGGGAAGCGTTCGTCGTGGCGCCGCTTCAGGTCGTAGCCATGGCTCGGCCCTGTCGCGAGCAGCCCCAGAAGGATGTGACGGGTGCTCATGGCGATGATTATGTACTCACTACATGTACTGAGTACATAGTGATCTCGAAACCTTCTGGGGAGTGCTTGCGCCCGCGGCGGGTAGGCCTTTCGTTGTCCGCCCGAAGCCTCACCCCACAAGGAGGCCCCCGTGGCCGCATCGGCTCACCTCTTGATCCCGGCCCAGTCCAAACCCGTGCCGGGCCCCTGGTTCGGACCGGAGGAGCCCCAGCTCTGCGTGTTCAGCGCGGAAGGATCCTGCGTCGAGCTGCCGCTCACCAGTGAGCCGCCGCTGCCCGACGCCGAGCCGCTGACCAGTGAGCCGCCGCTCGCCGACGCCGCACCCCTGACCAGCGAGTCCGACGCCACCGCCGACACCTGTGGGCCGGAGCTGCAGTGACCGCGTCCGGGCCGGCCGAGCCCCCCGACGAGGAGTTGTCCCGGCTCGCCGCGTTGCACGGCGTCGCCACCGGCTACAGCCCGTCCCCGGACCGCACGGTCACCGTGTCCGCCGGTGCCGTCGCCGCCGCGCTGGCCGCGCTCGGCGTCGACGCGAGCACCCCGCAGGCCGCCCGCGCCGCCCTCGCCGTGCGCGAGCAGGAGCTGCGCACCCGCCTGCTGCCGCCCACCGTCGTCCACTGGACCGGCGCCCCGGAGAACCCCCTCGCCGCCCTCCCGCCCGGCACCCGCCTGCGTATCGACACCGAGCAGGGCGGGACGCGGGCCGACGCCGAGGGGCTCCCGCCCGGCGTCCACAGCCTCACCGCCACCGCCCCCGACGGCCGCACCGCCGACGCCCATCTGATCGTCGCCCCCGACCGGCTCCCCGGCTGCCCGGAACGCTCGTACGGGCTGCTCGTCCAGCTCTACTCCCTCCTCTCCCGCCGCTCCTGGGGCATGGGCGACCTCGGGGACCTCGCCGAGCTCGCCGCCTGGGCCGGGCGCACGGCGGGCGCCGGATTCGTGCAGGTCAACCCGCTGCACGCGGCCGTCCCCGGCACCCCCGCGGCCCCCACCGACCCCTCCCCGTACCGGCCCTCCTCCCGGCGCTTCCCGGACCCGGTCCACCTGCGGATCGAGAACATCCCCGAGTTCGCCCACGTCGAGGACCGCGAGCGCGTCCGGACTCTGCTGGAGCGGGCCGAACGGCTGCGCGGCGCCGTCCTCGACAAGGACGCCCTCATCGACCGGGACGCGGTGGGGGAGCTCAAGCGGGAGGCGCTGGAACTCGTACGGCAGGTTCCCCTCGGGCCCGGGCGGCAGGCGGCGTACGACGCCTTCCGCGCCGAGCAGGGGCAGGCGCTGGAGGACCACGCCACCTGGTGCGCGCTCGCCGAGGCGCACGGCGCGGACCGGAGCCGGTGGCCGGAGGGGCTGCGCGACCCCCGCTCGCCCGAGACCGCCCGCGCCCGCGACGAGCTGAGCGACCGGGTCGACTTCCACTCCTGGCTCGCCTGGCTCACCGACTCCCAGCTCACCGCCGCCCAGCGCGCCGCGCGCGAGGCGGGCATGCCGGTCGGGATCGTCCACGACCTCGCCGTCGGCGTACACCCGGGCGGCGCCGACGCCTGGGCTCAGGCCGACCACTTCGCCGCCGGGATGTCGGTGGGCGCCCCGCCCGACGCCTTCAACGCCCACGGCCAGGACTGGGGCCTGCCGCCCTGGCGCCCGGACCGCCTCGCCGAGTCCGGCTACGCGCCGTACCGCGGCCTGCTCCGCGCCCTCTTCCGCTACGCCGGCGCCCTGCGCATCGACCACGTCATGGGCCTGTTCCGGCTCTGGTGGGTGCCCCAGGGACAGCCGCCGACGGAGGGGACGTACGTCCGTTACGACGCCGAGGCCATGCTCGCCCTCCTCGTGCTGGAGGCGTCGCGGGCCGGGTCCCTGGTGATCGGCGAGGACCTGGGGACCGTCGAGCCGGGGGTGCGTGAGGCCCTGCAGCGGCGCGGGGTGCTCGGCACGTCGGTGCTGTGGTTCGAACGGGACTGGGAGGGCGACGGCCGCCCCCTCGCGCCCGAGCACTGGCGCGCCGACTGCCTGGCCACCGCCACCACCCACGACCTGCCGCCCACCGCCGCCCGCCTCACCGGCGACCACGTCGAACTCCGCGACGGACTCGGCCTGTTGGCCCACCCGGTGGAGGAGGAGCGGGCCGCGGCCGCCGCGGACACGGGGGAGTGGCTGACGCTGCTGGCGCGCCTCGGACTGCTCCAGGGCGCGTCCGGAGAGCGGCCGTCCGCCGGTGAGGAGGCGGAGATCCAGGCCGTGCACCGCTTCCTGCTGCGCACGCCCGCCCGCATGATCGGCGTCTGGCTCCCGGACGGCACCGGCGACCGCCGCCCGCAGAACCTCCCGGGCACCTGGGACCAGTACCCCAACTGGCGGCTGCCGATCGCCGACGCCGACGGGCGCCCCGTCACCCTGGAGGACCTCACCGCCTCGCCGCGCCTGCGCGCCCTGCTCGACGTGCTGAGGGAGGGCGTCGGGCAGGGAGGCCGACCGGCGGTGAACGCGGGCCGATTCGGGTGACTTGGTGCGGGTGCGCCGGGGTGCGAGCGCGCATAAGGCACCCCGGGCGCGCGCCCCTTCCAGGCGTTCGCTACTTTTGCACCGTGGACAAGAAGAACGCCCTGCGCGCCGGCGCCCTGGCAGCCGGTACGACGCTGATGATGCTGCTCATGTCGTCCCCCGCGCTCGCGCTCACCCGCGACGACGGTGACGACCCCGGCCCGGGCCTGAGCGCCATCGAGACGCTGGGCCTCTACGTCATCCTCCCGCTCGCGCTGTTCGTGGTCATCGCGGGCCTGGTGATGGTCCTGGACAAGTCCAAGAACCGCGTGACCAAGCCCAGCGCCGCCAAGTCCAAGGCCTGAGCGACCTCCCGAACCGCTGCGCCGAGGGCGCCGGCCTCCCGTCCGTACGTGTCGTACGGCGGTGAGGACGGCGCCCTCGGCGCGTTTGCCGACGCCTGCCCTTGCGCGCGTCCTTACGGGGGTGACCCCCGGGTGCTCCCTACGGGGTGACCCTCGGGTGCGTCCCTACGGGTTGACCCCCGGGTGCGGCGCCGTCACGTACCGCTGCACGGTGGGCGCGAGCCACGCCACGATCTCCTCGCGGCTCAGCGCCACGGCCGACGGCAGCCGCAGGACGTAGCGGCTGAGGGCCAGCCCGAGCAGCTGCGCGGCGCACAGCACGGCCCGCGCCGGGACCTGCTCGGGATCCGGGCACGCCTGCCGGACCACCGGCAGCAACTGGTCCCGGAAGATGCTCTGCACGCGCTCGGCCCCCGCCTGATGGGTGACGCCGACCCGGAGCACGGCGGTCAGCTCGCCGTTGTCCTCCCACAGGTCGAGGAAGTGCGAGACAAGGGCCCGGCCGATCTCCTCACGCGGCAGCGCGGTCAGGTCCGGCATCCGCAGGTCGACCGCGACGGCCGCCGCGAAGAGACCCTCCTTGCTGCCGTAGTAGCGCATCACCATCGACGGGTCGATGCCCGCGTCCTTGGCGATCGCGCGAATGGTGGCCCGCTCGTAGCCGTCGGACGCGAAACGCTCGCGGGCCGCGGTGAGGATGGCACTACGGGTGGCGTCGGAGCGGCGGGTGGCGCTCCCGTTGATGGCGGTCATGCCATCGAGCGTAGGCCAACAAACGTGGGCCAACAAACGTGGGCCAACAAGTGTTGGCCAACAATCGTTGACATCGCCGTCGCGGCGAACCTACGCTTGCCAACGAGCGTTGACAAACAGGCGTTGACCCACATGCGTTGGCACTCCAGGAGGGTCCACCATGAATGGCACGAATGGCACGAATGGCACGAACGGCTCGGCAACCACACCCACCGTGATCGTCGTCGGCGCCGGTCCCACCGGCCTCCTCCTCGCCGGTGATCTCGCCGAGGCCGGCGTCCCGGTCACCCTCGTCGAGAAGCGTCCGCACACCATCAGTAACCTCACCCGAGCCTTCGCCCTCCACGCCCGGACCCTCGAACAGCTCGACGCCCGCGGGCTCGCCGACGAGTTGGAGGCCGTCGGGCGGCCCATCGAGGGGCTGCGCCTCTTCGACCGGCTCGCCATCAATCTCGACACTCTCCCCTCGCGCTTCAATCACGTCCTCGTCCTCCCTCAGTACGAGGTGGAGAAGGCACTGAAGGGGCGTGCGGTGCGGGCCGGGGTGGACTTCCGGTACGAGACCGAGCTGACCGGGCTGACCCAGGACGCGGACGGGGTGTCGGTCGAGGTGCGCACCCCCGACGGTGGCGGGGACCGCATGCGGGCCGCGTACGTCGTCGGTGCCGACGGGATGCGCAGTGCCGTGCGCGAGGCGATCGGGCTGCCGTTCCCCGGCCGCTCCGTCATCCGTTCCGTCGTCCTCGCCGACGTCCTGCTCACCGAGGAGCCGGAAGGCCTGCTCACCGCCAACGCCGTCGGAGACGCCTTCGCCTTCCTCGTCCCCTTCGGCGACGGCTACTACCGCGCCATCGCCTGGCACCGCGGCCGCGACGTGCCCGACGACGCGCCCGTCGACCTGGCTGAGGTCAAGGAGATCACCCGCCTCGCCCTCGGCCGGGACTTCGGGATGCACGACGCCCGCTGGATGTCCCGCTTCCACAGCGACGAACGCCAGGCCCCCGCCTACCGGGTGGGCCGCGTCTTCCTGGCCGGCGACGCCGCGCACGTCCACAGCCCGGCCGGCGGCCAGGGGATGAACACCGGCATGCAGGACGCGGCCAACCTGAGCTGGAAGCTGGCGGCGGTCATGTCCGGCCGTGCCGACGAGGCGCTGCTCGACACCTACCAGGCCGAACGCCACCCCATCGGCAGAACGGTGCTGCGCAGCAGTGGCGCGATCGTCCGCCTCGCCATGGCCAAGCGCCCCTGGACACTGGCGCTGCGCGCGGCCCTCGCCACCCTGGGCACCCGGTTCGCCCCGGCCCGCCGCAAGGCGATGGGCCAGATCACCGGCATCGGCTACCGCTACCCCGCCCCCCGAGGCGCCCACCCCCTCACCGGTACCCGCGTCCCGGACGTCGGCCTCGCCGGCGGCAGCCGCCTCCACGAGGCCCTGCGCGGCGGCCGGTTCGTGCTGATCACCCCGGAGCCGTACGAGGTCCGGAACGCCTACAAGGACCGTCTGACCCTGACCCACTGGGCTAGCAACCGCCGCACCACCGTCCTGGTACGCCCCGACGGCTACGTCGCCTGGGCCGCCGACGCGGCCGGCCCGGCGGCGATCGAGGAGGCGCTGGCCGCACACGTGGGCTGAGCCCGCCGCACGACGAACGGGGGCGCCCGGTGCAGCACCGGGCGCCCCCGCCGACGTACCGGCGAACGCAGCTGCGGTTACGCGTCCGCCGCCTGCGCCTTCAGCGCGCGTTCCACGCCCGCGCGGGACTCCGAGACCAGGCGGCGCAGGGCCGCGTTGGGCTCGGCGGCCGCCAGCCAGGTGTCCGTCTTGGCCAGGGTCTCCTCGGAGACCTGGACCGCCGGGTACAGGCCGACCGCGACCTGCTGGGCGATCTCGTGGGAGCGGGTGTCCCAGATGCCCTTGACCACCTCGAAGTACGAGTCGGTGTACGAGGCGAGCAGCTCGCGCTGGTCGGTCTGGACGAAGCCTGAGATCACGGCCTCCTGGACGGCATTCGGCAGCTTGTCGGACTCGATGACCGACGCCCACGCCTCCGCCTTGGCCTCCGGCGTCGGGCGGGCCGCGCGGGCGGTGGCCGCGTGGCGCTCACCGGCGGCCGTCCGGTCGCGCTCGTACTCGGCGGCGATCTCCGCCTCGTCGAACCGGCCGACGGCGGCGAGGCGTTCGACGAACGCCCAGCGCAGCTCCGTGTCGACGGCCAGGCCCTCGACCGTCTGCGAGCCGTCCAGCAGGGCCTCCAGCAGGTCCAGCTGCTCGGGCGTACGGGCCGTCGCCGCGAACGCCCGCGCCCAGGCCAGTTGGTGGTCGCTGCCCGGCTCGGCCGTGCGCAGGTGCGCGAGGGTCGCGTCGGTCCAGCGCGTGAGCAGGGCCTCGCGGGCGGCCGGGTCGGCGTACAGGTCGATCGCCAGCTTCACCTGCCGCTGGAGCGACTGCACGACACCGATGTCGGACTCCTTGCCGATGCCGGACAGCACCAGCGACAGGTAGTCGCGGGCGGGCAGTTCGGCGTCGCGGGTCATGTCCCAGGCCGAGGCCCAGCACAGCGCGCGCGGCAGCGAGTCCGCGAAGTCGCCGAGGTGCTCGGTGACGAAGGCCAGCGACTCATCGTCCAGGCGGACCTTCGCGTACGACAGGTCGTCGTCGTTGAGCAGGACCACGGCCGGGCGGCGAGTGCCGGACAGCTGCGGTACGGCCGTCAGTTCGCCGTCCACGTCCAGTTCCACGCGCTCGGTCCGCACCAGCTTGCCGGTCGCCGCGTCGAGTTCGTACAGGCCGACGGCGATGCGGTGCGGGCGCAGCGTCGGCTCGCCCTTGGCGCCGGCGGGCAGGGCCGGGGCCTCCTGGCGGATCGAGAAGGAGGTGATGACGCCGTCGGCGTCGGTGGCGATCTCCGGGCGGAGGATGTTGATGCCCGCGGTCTCCAGCCACTTCTTCGACCAGGTCTTCAGGTCGCGGCCGGAGGTCTCCTCCAGGGCGCCCAGCAGGTCGGACAGGCGGGTGTTGCCGAACGCGTGGCGCTTGAAGTAGGCCTGCACGCCGCTGAAGAACTCGTCCATGCCGACGTACGCGACGAGCTGCTTGAGCACGCTCGCGCCCTTGGCGTAGGTGATGCCGTCGAAGTTTACGAGGACGTCGTCCAGGTCGCCGATCTCGGCCATGATCGGGTGGGTGGAGGGCAGCTGGTCCTGCCGGTAGGCCCACGTCTTCATGGAGTTGGCGAACGTGGTCCACGAGTGCGGCCAGCGCGAGCCGGGGGCGTAGGCCTGGCAGGCGATGGAGGTGTAGGTGGCGAACGACTCGTTCAGCCACAGGTCGTTCCACCACTCCATGGTGACCAGGTCGCCGAACCACATGTGGGCCAGCTCGTGCAGGATGGTCTCCGCGCGCACCTCGTACGCCGCGTCGGTCACCTTGGACCGGAAGACGTACTGGTCGCGGATGGTCACCGCGCCCGCGTTCTCCATCGCGCCCGCGTTGAACTCCGGCACGAAGAGCTGGTCGTACTTCTCGAAGGGGTACGCGTAGTCGAACTTCTCCTGGAACCAGTCGAAGCCCTGCCGGGTGACCTCGAAGATCGCGTCCGCGTCGAGGAACTCGGCGAGGGACGGGCGGCAGTAGATGCCGAGCGGCACCGACTGGCCGTCCTTCTCGTACACGCTGTGCACCGAGTGGTACGGGCCGACGATGAGCGCCGTGATGTACGACGAGATGCGCGGCGTCGGCGCGAAGGACCAGACGTTGTCCTTGGGCTCCGGCGTCGGCGAGTTGGAGACGACCGTCCAGCCCTCGGGCGCCTTCACGGTGAACCGGAAGGTCGCCTTCAGATCGGGCTGCTCGAACGAGGCGAACACACGGCGGGCGTCCGGCACCTCGAACTGCGTGTAGAGGTACGCCTGTTCGTCGACCGGGTCGACGAACCGGTGCAGACCCTCACCGGTGTTGGTGTAGGCGCAGTCGGCGACGACCCGCAGGACGTTGCGGCCCTCCAGCAGACCCGGCAGGGCGATCCGCGAGTCCTGGAAGACCTCGGCGGGGTCGAGCGCGTCCCCGTTCAGCGTCACCTCGTGCACGGCCGGGGCGACCA
Source organism: Streptomyces sp. V3I7 (assembly GCF_030817495.1). Taxonomy (NCBI): domain Bacteria; kingdom Bacillati; phylum Actinomycetota; class Actinomycetes; order Kitasatosporales; family Streptomycetaceae; genus Streptomyces; species Streptomyces sp. V3I7. The sequence continues at coordinate 2,341,315 of NZ_JAUSZK010000001.1, read as the reverse complement.
GGTCGATGAAGGACTCCGCGCCCCCCTCGGCCACGTCGAAGCGCACCGTCGTCACGGACCGGTAGGTGCCTCCCTCCTGCGCGCCGGAGAGGTCGAGATCGATCTCGTACGAGTCAACGGTGAGCAGCTCCGCCCGCTGCTGCGCCTCTTCACGGGTCAGGTTTGTGCCAGGCACGCGGTCATCTCCTCGGTATGTGGTGGGTTGCGCCATCCTTCCACGGAGCCGTGTGGAAGGCGATGGCCGTTTACCGCCGGTGAACGGGGCGCGTGTGCCTGACCGTGGACCCATGACGACGTTCACCGCACGCCCCATAGACCCGACGGCCCTGAAGGAGCTGCGCTCCGCTGACGACGCGGGCCGCCCCATGACCGCCGTGACCGACGACGAGGGCGGCGCCCCGTTGCGCTGCTGCCTGCGCCGAAGCGCCCCAGGAGAGCGGATCGCCCTCGTCTCGTACGCGCCCCTGCGCCGCTGGGCGGCGGAGACGGGCGCCGAGCCGGGGGCGTACGACGAACAGGGGCCGGTCTTCATCCACGCCGACGGGTGTCCGGGGCCTGAGGGCGACGGCTACCCGTTCGCCAACGCCCACCGCACCGTCCGCCGGTACTCGGCCGAGGGGCACATCCTCGGCGGACGCCTGGTCGAGGACCCGGCCACCCTTGATGCGGCCTTCGCGGAGGCCTTCGCTGATCCCGAGGTGGTCCTCGTCCATGTGCGGGCCGTGGAGTATGGCTGTTTCCTCTACGAGGTGCGCGCGCTTGCGCCGGAGCGGTTGCTGCGGCCGATCGGCTCGGTGCCGCGGCAGCGCATGGCCGAGAGCAACGCGGCGCTGCGACGGCATCTGGCGCTGTGAGAGCGAAAAGAGGGGGCGCCCACCGCTGATCACCGGTGGGCGCCCCCTCTTTCACCATGTCGCCTACGCGCTCAGTTCAGCCGCCACCAGCTCCGCGATCTGCACCGCGTTCAGGGCCGCGCCCTTGCGGAGGTTGTCGCTGGAGACGAACAAGGCCAGGCCGTTGTCCACCGTCTCGTCGCGGCGGACGCGGCCGACGTACGACGGGTCCTTGCCGGCCGCCTGGAGCGGGGTCGGGATGTCGGTGAGGACCACGCCCGGCGCGTCCGCCAGTAGCTCCTGGGCGCGCTCGACGCTCAGGGGGCGGGCGAAACGGGCGTTGACCTGGAGGGAGTGGCCGGAGAAGACCGGGACGCGGACACAGGTGCCGGAGACCTTCAGGCCCGGGATCTCCAGGATCTTGCGGGACTCGTTGCGGAGCTTCTGCTCCTCGTCGGTCTCGTTCAGACCGTCGTCGACGAGGTTGCCGGCCAGCGGCAGCACGTTGAAGGCGATCGGGCGCTTGTAGACCTGCGCCTCGGGGAAGTCGACCGCCTCGCCGTCGTGGGTGAGCTTGTCGGCGTCGGCGATCACCTTCTGCGCCTGGCCGTGCAGCTCCGCGACGCCCGCGAGGCCCGAGCCGGACACGGCCTGGTAGGTGGCGACGACCAGGGCCTCCAGGCCGGCCTCGGCGTGCAGCGGCTTCAGCACCGGCATCGCGGCCATCGTCGTGCAGTTCGGGTTGGCGATGATGCCCTTGGGGCGGTTGGCGATCGCGTGCGGGTTCACCTCGGACACCACCAGGGGGACGTCCGGGTCCCGGCGCCAGGCAGAGGAGTTGTCGATCACGACGGCGCCCTGGGAGGCGACCTTCTCGGCCAGCGCCTTGGAGGTCGCGCCGCCCGCGGAGAACAGGACGATGTCCAGGCCGGTGTAGTCGGCGGTCGCCGCGTCCTCCACCGTCACGCCGTCCAGCACGGTGCCCGCCGAGCGGGCCGAGGCGAACAGGCGCAGCTCGTCCACCGGGAAGTCGCGCTCCACGAGGATCCTGCGCATGACCGTGCCGACCTGACCGGTGGCTCCGACGATTCCGACCCTCACGGCGACTCCTCTGTCTCGTCTTCTACGTACGTTCTGCCTGGCCGAGGCATTCCCATCATGCGGCCGACCCGGGCCCACCTGTCCAATTCTTTGCCCGGAAGCCCGTCAGCGGCCCGAGGAAAGGGACGACCGGACAGGGAAGCCGGTTACGGACCTTCGGTCTGGACCGCGCTGAGCTGCAGATATTCATTTTGCGCCGGGCCCGCGCCGCAAGCTCGCCTGCCCCTCTCCGCCCCCGCCACACGGGGTGTGACCTACAGCACCGCGCGGGCATGAGGAAGGGCGGGCGTCCGTGCACCACGGACGCCCGCCCCCACGCCGTAACGGCTACTGCGTGACCTTCTCGATCTTCATGCTGCCGGCGCCCGCGACCGTGCCGCGCGCGTTCACCAGCTGGACCTGGCCGAAGAACTCACGCCCCTCGGGCGCCACCGCCGCCGCGGTGGCCGAGCCGGTGACCGTCGCCGAGTCACCCGTGCCGAGCTTCACCGGCGCCGAGTCGTCGACCGTGACCGTGCCGAGCGTGGACGCGAAGAACACGTCCTGGTAGTCGTACGCGGTCGAACCCGACGGAACCGAGTAGCCCACGACCGCGATGGTGTACGTCCCGGCGGCGGGGGAGTCGAGGTGCACGGCCTCCTCCGAGTCGCCGTCGGCGGACTGGCCCACCACGGTGCCGGCGGCGTTCTTCACCGTCAGGTCGAGGTCGGCGGCGTTGTCCGAGACGCCGCCGATGACGACGTCCAGGGACGCGGCGCCCTCGGGCACCGCCACGGTGGTGGTCTGCGTGGCGCCCTGGGCGATGGTCGGCCGCGCGTTCTTGGCGGAGCCGAGCGGACCGCCGACCAGCTTGCCGTCGAGGGCCGCGTAGTGGTTCGTCACCTTCCAGGAGGCCGGGGCCGGGGTGCCGACCTTGGCCTCGGGCACGGTCACGGTCTCCGGGTCGAAGGCCGCGCCGAGCACACTGACGTCCAGCTTGTACGGGTTGTCGAGCAGCGGCGACGTACGGCGCGCCTCGACCTCGATCTCCCACACACCGGCCTGCGGGTCGGCGTACGACCGCACGTCGGGCCGGCAGCCGTTGCCGTTCAGGTAGTTGTTGTAGCAGTTCGGCGTGGAGGTGCTGTCGACCGGAGTGCCGTACGGGTGGATCGCGATGAACCGCGTCTGGCTCTTGTCGGCCAGCCCGCCGATCGCGACCTCCAGCGCCTTCGCGCCCTCGGGCACGGTCACGAAGTACGACCGCGTGCTGTTGCGCTGCACCGAGTCCGACGCGGCGTACGTGTACTTGACCGGCGCCGAGACGGCCACCGTCGACAGGATCTGCTGGTCGACGCCCTCGGTCGCCGGGTCGTCGACCTCCAGGATCGCGCTCTTGAGGCCGGCCGAGCGCGGAGCGGCCTCGACCTGGACGGTCACCGGCTGGTTCAGCGGCAGCCGCACCTCGTCGGAGCCGACGATCCGGAAGGTGTCGCCGGCGTTGTTCTCGAAGTGCAGCTCGTGGCGGATCGCCTTGTCGGTGCCGGACGTACGCGTGATGGTGATGTCGTACGTCTTCTTGTCACCGGCCTTGAGCCCGCCCTCGCGGTCGTACAGGCCCGTGCCGAAGCCCGGCGTCTTCAGGCCGGAGTCGAGAGCGGTGTCGACCGGCGCCTTCACGGTGTAGTCGTGGGCGGTGGCGCCGTCCTTGATCGCGTCCCAGGCGTCCACGATGTCGATCAGGCCCGCGCCCTCCTCGTACGCCTGCACGCCCTTGATGGGGTCGGCGGTCGAGGTGAGGGCGGTGCGCAGGTTCGCCGGGGTGAGGTCGATGCCCTTCTGCTTCGCCGCGCTCAGCAGCAGCGCCGAGGCGCCCGCGGCCTGCGGGGAGGCCATCGAAGTGCCCTGGAGCATCGAGTAACCGGCGGGCAGCGCGTACCCCGCCTCGGCGACCGGGGAGCCCGGCAGCCAGGTCTGCGTGGAGTTGATGGACGCACCGGGCGCGCTCAGCGTCGGCGTGAAACCGCCGTCCTCCCGCGGACCGCGCGAGGAGAACGGCATCATCGCGTACGACTTCTCCACCCGGGAGCCGTAGTTGGACGCCCAGGTCTCCTTGGAGATGGCCGCGCCGACCGAGATGACCCTGTCGGCCAGACCGGGGTCGCCGATGGTGTTGGCGCCGGGGCCGGAGTTGCCCGCGGAGATGACGAGCTGGACGCCGTACGTGTCGATCAGCCGCTTGTACAGCGCCGCGCGCGCGTTGTTCCCGTCGTTCAGCGCCGGCAGACCGCCGATGGACATGTTGACGATGTCGACACCGCGCTTGGTGACGAGGTCGATCATGCCCTCGGTGAGCGCGATGTTGGTGCAGCCGCCCGACCAGGTGCAGGCACGCGAGGAGACGAGCTTCGCGCCGGGAGCCGCGCCGTTCATCCGCCCGCCGAACAGGCCGTTGGCGGAGGTGATGCCGGCGACGTGCGTCCCGTGCTCGGACTCGATGACACCGATGTTGACGTAATCGGCCTTGTCACCGGCCGAGTTGAAGACGACGTCCTTGCGGATCTCGACCACGAACGGCTGGCGCTCGACGACGTCCGTCGACGGGTCGTCGGTGCCGAAGTAGCCGACCTGGAAGCCGTCCTTGTACGGCTTCAGCGGCTCCTCGTCGGTGAAGTCGAGGTCGTCGTCGAGGTCGACGCGCACGGTGCCGGAGGCCGCGTCGTACAGCACGCCCCAGGCGTCCTTGGTGTCGCCGTCGCGGTTCGCGTCGCCCTTGGCGTCGCCGCCGGCGGTGACGGACTCGCGGAAGTAGTTGAACTTGTAGTCGCCCTCAGGGACCTTGAAGGTCTCGGTGCCCTGGTCGGCCGTGGAGCTGGTGAACGACGGACCGGAGGCCGAGGTGGTCATCCGCCGCCAGGTGAGGTCACCGTCGGCGACCGGGTCGGTGGCGGTGACCCAGTCGACGATCTTCCGTTCACCGGTCGTCGTCTTCTGCAGCGCCGGGTGACCCAGGTCGACACCGGAGTCCAGGATGCCGATGGTGACGCCGCGGCCGTCCGCCTTCGGGTGCTCCTTCACGAAGTCGACGGCGCCCGTCTCGAAGGACGGGTTGTACGGGTTCTCGGCGGGGGTGTCCTTGCCGGGCGCGGGGTAAGTCGTCGTACCCGACGCCGACTTGGCGCCCTCCGCGTTCGGCGCCGGGTCGTCCAGCGGGATCTCCTGGCGCAGGTCGATGCCCTGCACGGAGGAGAGCTTCGCGGCGGCGGCGATGGCCGCGTCCGCCTTCGCGGTCGGCACGGTGGCACGGACGTAGCCGACCTTGTCGAAGGTACGGCCCACCAGGCCGCCCTTGACCGCGTCGAGCTGGTCCGCGACCTGCTCGGTCTGGCCGGGCGCGGTGGCGACCATCATCGTGACGGTCTTGTCGCCCTCGGCCTTCGCCTCGGCGAGCAGGTCGGCGTCGTTTGAACCCAGCTTGTACTGGGACGACTTGACGCCCGGGTCGGCCGTCGCGGGTCCGGAGTCGCCCGCCGCGACGGCCAGGGGTATCGGCCCGGCGGCCGCGAGCGCGGCCACCACGCCGGCAGCCACGGCGATCCGGACCGCGCGTCTCGGACCCGGTATCGGGTCGCTGCTGGAGGTGAGGGTCATCGGCATCCCTTGAAGTGAAGGTGCGTTCTGCACGGCACGTCCGTCCGTCCGGGCGCCGAGGGGCCGAAGCGCCGACGCCGGACGGTCGCTCAGCTTTACCCAAGGAGGAGAAGTTTGGGGAGAGTTGACCGTGGCGGGATGGAGCCATGGCGTACTTCCGCCATAGAGCGCGCGAGGCCGCCGGTGAACCGGCGATTTCCCCTTGGGCGGGCGCGCCCCGCATCTCCGGCCTGCACCGGGTGCCGCTCGTCGACGCCGCCCTCAGGGCTGTGGCGCGAACGGCCAGCCGCCGGACGGCCGGCCACGGGACGGCCGTTGGGCTGAGGGCCCTCTCGTACCCCCGCGGATGAACACCGAGTGACGGTCCTCCGGCGGCTCACCATCCGCTTCATGGCCGCATCCCCGTGCCATGGCCGACGTCGGGTGATCGGCGCCGCCTGTTGCGATCTCGTTCACGCACAGGTCATTCCCGGTGCCAACGATCCACAGGAAGCGGGAAGTTAGCGACCGCGACCGCCCGCGACCACTGCCGACGCGTTCGCACCCGGGGAGATCGCGCCATGCCGCGCACACGCTCTGTCGACACCTCCGACGACACCTCCGCGCCGCGGGTCCACCGCCGCACCGTCCTCGCCGCCGCCGGGGCGGTGGCCGCCTCCGCGGGCGTCGGCTACGCCCTGCGCCCGGCCGACGGCCAGGCCGCCCCCGCCCACGCCGCGTCCGAGGCGCCCGTGGCCTCCTCGCGCAAGGTTCCGGCGCCCCTCGTCCCCTACACCAAGGGCACGACCCTCGCCTCGGTCGCCGCCCCGCTCAGCAGCTCCGGCTACCGGCGCCTCGGCGCCGGCCCCGGCTGGCAGCGCGTCGTGCGCGGCGAACTGACCGCGCCCAAGGCGGGCCGCGCCAGGCGCCGTACCGCACTCGCGGCGTTCGTGCAGTTCACCGACCTGCACCTGATGGACGTCCAGCACCCCCTGCGCTGGGAGTTCTTCCGCTCCTGCGACCCGCACGCCTGGCGTCCGCAGGAGGCGCTCACCGTGCCCGGCGCCGTCTCGCTCGTCGAGCGGGTCAACGCCCTGCGCGGCGCGCCCGTCACCGGCTCCCCGCTCCACTTCGTCATGACCACGGGCGACAACACCGACAACAACGCCCACCTCGAACTCGAGTGGTTCATGAAGGTCATGAGCGGCGGCCGCATCACCCCCAACTCCGGTGACCGGCGGCACTACGAGGGCGTCCAGAACAGCGACCTGAAGCAGTACTGGCAGCCCGACTCCTCCCTGCGCGACAGCGACAAGGCGCTCGGCTTCCCGCACCTGCCCGGCTTTCTGGCCGCCGCCGTCCGCGAGGTCCGTAGCCCCGGCCTCAACCTGCCGTGGTACTCGACCGTCGGCAACCACGACTCGCTCCCGCTCGGCTGCTACGGCCCCCGTGACTCCTACTTCGCCGAGTTCGCCGTCGGCGGCAAGAAGCTGATGACGCTGTCCGAGCCCGAGGCGGCGAAGCTGCAGAAGGCCATGAAGAACGCCACGGACCCGCACGGCACCGACTTCCGCGACATGCTCAAGGCGCACACCCGGCAGATGCGGTCCGTCACCCCCGACGAGTCCCGTGCCCCGTACACCCCGTCCGACTACCTCAAGGCCCACCTGAACCCGGCCTACGCCGGACGCGGCCCGGTCGGCCACGGCTACTCGGCTGCCAACCTGGAGGCGGGCACCCAGTACTACGCCTTCCGCATCTCCGACGACGTCATCGGCATCAGCCTCGACACGACCGACCCCGGCGGCCACTACGAGGGCTCCATCGGGACGGCCCAGTTGAAGTGGCTGGAGCAGACCCTGCGCGACAACCAGGACGCGTACGCCGTCGTCTTCAGCCATCACACGAGCAAGTCCATGGACAACACGCGCACCGACCCGCGCCGCCCGGGGGAGCTCCGGCACACCGGCGACGAGCTGGTCGCCGCGCTCGCCCGCCACGAAAACGTACTGGCCTGGGTGAACGGCCACATGCACAAGAACGTCATCACCCCGCACACCGGCGCCGAGGACGGCCACTCCTTCTGGGAGATCTCCACCGCCTCCCACGTGGACCATCCCCAACTCGCCCGCGTGATCGAGCTGGTGGACAACAAGGACGGCACACTGTCCCTGTTCACGACGCTGATCGAGTCCGCGGCTCCCCACCGCACGGACTTCGCGGACCTCTCCCAGACGGGCCTGGCGGCGCTGTACCGGGAGCTCTCCTTCAACGCCCCGGGCGCCAAGTCTCTGGCGGGGGAGCCGGGGGACCGGAACACGGAGTTGGTGCTGAGGAAGCGCTGACTGACCTGCTGACCTTACGGCTGGAGTATGGGCAGGTCGGGTCAATACGCACTCCAGCCACGGCCGCTGTGGCGTGCGGGTTTGCCTGAGGCCGGCGGGTCCTGCTTCTCTCGGCGCTCTTCCTCGATCTCCTGACGCTGAGCATCGAGGAAACGTCGGGCTCCGGCTTGCTGGCTCTCTCGTTCTTCCGGTGTCATGTGCTCCCACGCCTCCCGGAAGGTGCGAGTGCGCTCCCCGAGAGCCTCGGCGTAGGCGGGGACCCGCAGAGCCTCACGCAGCCCAATTCGACCGGAGAGGATTTCCTTGGACATTTCCTGCAGCACCTCGCCGGCGCCGCCGCCCGCCAGTTGCTGCAATTGCTTGCGAAGGGCGCGAGCCTGAGCCTGGTCCCGAGTGGAACTCTCAAATTCCGCGTCACTCACCGCAGAATCCGGATTACTGTCGTGGCGGTCCATCGCTGGTTCCATCCTTGCTCCGGGACGCGGTCAGGCCACGGCGTTGTCGTACGCTTCCGCAGGCAGTCGAAAGTCACGGAGTTTGCCGGCCAGTTCGCCACCGACCGACTCCGTGACGCCCATAGCACCGTTGACAATCAACTGAGCATTGTTGATCATTTTGGTGGCATCACCCCACAGCTCGATGATTCGAAGGATCTCGAATCCGGCAAGGCCGTAGCCGACTGCCGCGCCCCAGCCGGTCCAAGAGGTCAACGTGCCAGCGGCAGCCGAGATTGCCGCCGTGGCAGCGGCATCGCCGATCTGGCCAAGGATCGCGCCGACTCCCTCTGCTGTGGACCACACGCCATGCGACACGATGCCGTACTGAGTACTCAGAGCGCTGAGGTCAGCCTGCAGTTCATCACAACGCTCGGCCAGAGCCTTGAAGTAGTTGAAGGCAGCATCCGCGGCATTGCCGTCCCAGGTGGCGTCGAGCTCACGATTGCCGGCGTTGATGTTCTCGGAAATGTCGGCACACATCTTGCCCAGGCTTTCCCAAACCTCGCCGCACTTCGCGTACGCTGCCCAATCGCCGGCCAAGTACTCCTTGGCCTTGTCCAGAGGGTTGTATCCCGTAGACGCCTTGATGATCTCATTCACCCAGTACGTCGGGCTGACGAGGTCGCTTGCGTCGTTCAGCACTTTCAAGGGGCTGTGAAAATCCGCAGGATTCTCGGGCGCCTTGAGTCGACCGGTTGGTTCAGTTACGTCCGTGAAAGCCATGTTGCGTCCTCAACGTTTCGACGGAGGCTGGACAGCGTCCACCTTGGCTGCTTCGGCTTGGTCGGTATCCCGGTAGTAGCCCGCGGACCTGACGAGCTCCCGGGACGACGCGTCGAGAAGTGAGTGCAGTCGGTCGAACACGTCCGCCACGTCGGCGCGCAGGGAATCGTGAAAATCAAATGGCCGGGTGAAAAGTCCCTGGTCCTGGGTAGATATTTCGCTGTGACGGTTGAGGTACGCCTTTCCCTGCAGCGCGTCCTGTCCAGCGCGATCGATCATCTTTCCGTAGGCTTCGAGATCGTCTGGAACTACCTTGAATCCCATGGTTCTCCGCATAGTTCAGCCGGTGTCGGCGCAAGCGCCCTCTCCGTATAGGGTAGTTGCATGCGTATGCCCGGGAGCGAAAACCCCCATACCACGGACGGCAAGGACGACCCCAACCGCATGATCTACGTGTCTGCGCTGGTCGCCGGAGTCCTCTTCGCCCTGGGGTACTGGGCGACCTTGCTGGTTGCGATCTTCACTGGTGACTTCACCTTCGGCGGTCTGCTTGTCACGGTGCTGGTCTCGGCGAGCGCTGGACTCGGTCTCGCGGGGTGGCGGCGGCAGAGGGTCTCCCTCAGCTGGGCAGCGCTCGCACTGCTGTTGACTGCGATGGCGTTGAGCCAGGCCGTCGCCAGCTGATCCGAGGCGTATCGGGGGAGTAGTTGGTAGGCGAGGCCGCCGATAATGATCAGTGCCAACACCCCATAAAAAATCGCCTTGCGCTGCCTGTCCCGTGCCGCGCCCTCATCCGTGTTCAGCTCGTGTTCCCGTACACGGCGCATCATCTCGCGCCGCTCCTTAGGCGTTGCTGACGGCCAACGCCGTTGCATTTCTTCACGGGTGAGCGGAGTGTCCTGTGGGTTATCCATGCCCGACAGGCTATCGGGGCGCCATCTACGGATACCGGCTTCCGTATTCGGGCTGCTGGTTGACCTGGCCGTACTGGTTGACCTGGCTCTGCTCCGCCGCCCGGCGCTTCGCGCGCAGGACCAGAAGCAGGGGTACGCCGATCACGATGAGCAGACCGAGAACTCCGAGCGCGCTGAGCGCGATGATCGAGTTGGTGGTCAGGCCGCCGCTCGAATCATCGGACGTGGAGGACGCTGCCGGGGGCTGGGCTGCGGGCATGGTCAGTGGGCCGTTCTTGGAGCCGGCCGGGATGTTCTGCTGAAGGGCGGCGAGGGGGCGGATGTAGCCGTAGCCGTACTTCTGGTCGGGGAGCTTCAGGCCCTTGGCCGAGGCGGGGAGGCCGGCGGTCTTGGTGAGGCGGTTGACGATCTGGCCCGCGGTGAGGTCGGGGAACTTCTCGCGCAGCAGGGCGCAGGCGGCGGAGACGTAGGCGGTGGCGTCGGAAGTACCGTCGCCCATGCGGTAGCCGTTCGAGTCCGCCTTAGCCGAGACGACGCGGTAGCCAGGGGCCGTCAGCAGGAGGTTTGCGCCGGAGTTGGACTTCTCCCAGAACTCGTTGGACTTCTTGACGGCGCCGACGCTCACCACGCCTGGATAACTGGCCGGGTAGAAGGCGGCTTCGGAGCCGCTCTTCCCGTCGTTGCCCGCCCCCGCCACGACGATCACATTGTGCTGAAGCGCGTACTGAATCGCCTCTCGTTCCGCGCCGCCAGGGGCTGGCGTAGGGCCACCCTGGGAGATGTTGATGACCGATGCACCGTGGTCCACCGCGTACCTGATCGACGAGGCGAGGCCGCCCCACCGGCCGCCTTCGTCACGCAGGGGCAGGATTTTTGCCTGGGGAGCGAGTCCCTTCACGCCGTCAGCGCCGTTGGCGCCGTGGCCGTGGCCAGCGATCACGCCGGCCATGGCTGTTCCGTGATCTTCGCCTGTGACAGGCGAGGCGTCGGAGTCCCCGTCCATGAAGTCCTTGCCCGGGAGGACGTTGCTCTTCAGGTCGGGGTGGGAGGCGTCAACGCCGTCGTCGATCACGGCTACAGTGACGCCCTTGCCCGTCGCGACATTCCAGACCGCCTCGGCGTCAAGGGCGCGGAGCGGCCACTGGTCGTTCCTCACCTGGTCCGCCGATGCAGGGGACGCGGTGGCGAAGAGCAGTGCTCCCACCGCTGCTGTACTGCCTGCCATGCGCAGCGTCCGCGTGAGGCCCATGCCGTGTATCCCTCTTTCGTCCCGCCGGGCGGGGCCTGCGCAGTGGATCACGCGAGCCCCGTTTCTGTACTGCTTCCGCGCTGCCGCGTTCGTGCCTACTCGATGACCCGCGGGGTTGTGTCGTCCCGCTTCGGCACCCAGGTCTCCTCGTCCTCGACGAGGTAGTCCGGAACTGCCTTACTGTCCTTCGCCTTCCTGTCACGACCCTTGCCGACCGCGCCAGCATGCCCGGAGCCCGACAGGCCCGCCGCTCTGCGGCCCTCATTCGTGCCACCGCGGCTGCCGTGCAGACCAGAACCGGCCCGGGTTCCGGGGGAGGAGGTGCCTTCAGGCTCGCCCATTACCCCGCCCTTCGAACGGGCCAGAGGGCCGCGGCCACCGGACTGTTTACCGGCTCCGGTACCTCCCACCGCCCCTGCTCCCACACCGCCCATGCCCGAACGGCCGTTGCTTGTCGCAGAGCCTGCACCGGGGGCAGTGACACCACGTGCTGAGCCAGTTGCAGGGCCGCCGGGTGCGCCCGGGAAACCGCCACCTGCTCCAGATCCCGTGCCCGCGCCGCCTGCTCGGCCACTGTCTGCCCCCGCGCCGCCTCCAGGGCCAGTCCCACGGGGCGTGGCGGTCGCAAGGCCGTCCACATCCGTACCGACGCCGGAGGGCGCGGGCACCTTGGAAGGGGAACCGGTACCTGCACCGGCAACGTGGTTGGGGTTGTTGGGAGACGTCGTGATGGTGGACCGGCCAGAGCCGCTCGACGCAGCGTTGCTGGCAGAAGTCCGGCCCATCAGCCTAGGGCCGTTTCCGGTCGGGATCGCGACGATCGGCATCGGCACAGTGCCTCCGGGATCACCGGGGTAGTCGTGGCCCTCGTCAACCTTCCTGATGTTCCATGACCCCATGGCCCTGGCCTGCGACGCGTACGCCGCCCCCAGTTCCTCCATCTTCGCGGCCATCCTCAGCTGGGCCTCCTTGCCCGCCGAGAGGTCGTCGTCGTTGCGGTCCAGGGATTCCTGGGCGGACATCCCGGCACGCCGGTCCGCGTCGTAGCCGCTGTCGTCGTGCATGAAGCCGTCCGCGATGAAGTCACCCGCGCTGGCCAGCGTCCCCGGCTTCTCCATGTTGTCGACCGCGGTCTTGATGGTTCCGAGCACCGTGGCCGCGTTCTGCATCGCGGTGGAGGTGTAATCGGCGTACACGGCGCCGTCCTGCATCTTCTTCGCGATGACCTCGGCCTGCTCCTTGAACCGGTCGGCGGCGTCGCCCTCCCAGTGCTCCAGGACCCCGTACACCGCTTGCAGGAAGTCGTGCCGGGCCCCGCCGCCACCCTCCTTGCCGCCCACCAGGTCATGCTTGACCTTGAGCCAGCCCTGCGCCACGTCGTGGACCTCGCCCGGCTTCGCGTTGATGACCATGGCCTTCATCTGGTCCATGTCCAGATCCGCGAACGGCGTCGTGGCCTTCTCGTTGAAGCACATCCCCGCCGGGACGTACTCGTACGTGTAGCCGTCGTCGCTCTTCTTCCCGCCCGAGCTCATGCCGTGCCCCCGCCCGACAGCGCCGCCTTGATCTCCGCTTCCTGGTCCTGGTACGCGCCGTGCGTCTTTTTCGTCTTCGTCCCGAACTCATCCATCAGGCCATGGATGTGGGCGACGATGTCTTCGAGGTGCTGCTTCATCTCCGTGTGCGCCAGGTGGAGATCGTTCGCCTCAGCGAAGTCCGCGCTGCCCAGTGCGCCGGGCGGCAGGTACGTCTGGTAGCGCGCGTTGGAAGAGGTGTTGCCCAGATTCGAAATAACCTCGTTGAGTTGTCTGAGCACATCCTCCAGCGCGCTCAGATCGACGCTGTACTCTCCGCTCGCCACCGCGAGTGCCCCCTGTCCCCGTACGGCTGATAGCGCGAGCAACTCTATCGGCGCGCGGCAGTCCGCACACAGCGTCACGCGTCACATCTGGCCCGTACGCGAGGAGGGGCCGCCATACCGGATCCGTACCCGATACGGCGGCCCCTCCTCGCCCCCCTGACGCCTCCCGGCCCCTCACGACCGAGGCAACACCACGACATACGCCGCGGGCTCGCGGCCGCCCGCCGCCATCAGTGCCGTCCGGACCACCGCCGCCTGCTGCTCCATCGCGTTGCGCAGCTTCTTCGGGGTCGTGTGCACGACCGTGATGCCCAGGCGCTCCAGGTGTTCCCGCTTGCGCGCGTATTCCGACCACAGGGCGTCCTCGTCCTGGCGCGGAGCCCGTGTGTCCAGCTCCAGGGCCACCGCCTGCTCGGGCCAGTACGCGTCCAGGCCGCCGAGGTGTGGTCCGCCCGGCAGGCGCAGGTCCACGTTCCACACCGGTTCCGGGAGGCCGTACCCGCGCACCATCTCGTACAACCGGTCCTCCGCGATCGCCCTTCCCTCGGCCAGCAACGCATCCACCGCGTCCACCACATGCGGCCGGGACAGAAGCTTGGCCTGGTTCAACGCCCTTACCACCGACGCGGGTTCGCAGTGGCCCGCGCGTACCGCCTCCGTCAGCAGCCGCCGTACCGTCTCCGCGTCCGACAACTGCCGTACCGCGTCGGCCAGGGCGCGCGGGACGGGGGCCACCGGCAGGCCGGTCACCTGGCGCGGGGTGGGCATCGCCGGGGTGCGCACGACGCGCACGCCGGACGTGGAGCGCAGCCGGCGGGCGCGGGGGACCAGGACGTCGATGCGGTCCAGCGTCAGCAGCGAGGGCGACGAGGCGAAGCCGTGCAGGGTCAGGGCCGCGAGGCCGGTGACCATCGCCTCCGGGAACGCCGGACGGTGCGGACCCTCCGCGCGCGCCTGGGACGGGACCGTCGATGCCGGTTCGCGTGCCGCGTACAGCAGCGCCGCGTGCAGCCGTTCCTCGCTCGTCGGCGGCCCTGGGTGCAGCAGGATCACACCGGGCAGGACCTGCTGCCAGGAGCCACCGGGGCGGCACTGGGCGTCCAGCTCGGCCGGCGGGACACCGTGGGAGCGGAGCTGGGCCCGCGTCAGGACGCGGCGGTGGGTCTCGGCGAGGTGGTGCAACGGGCGGGGCGAGAGCGGGGTGTTGTGGGTCATGACCCCCCGATTCCCGCCCCTGATTCCCTCCGTAACCGCTGTTACACGCTCGTCGACGAATGCGGACAAGGCGGGGCTAAAGGACGGGTGTTCGGATGCCGAGTAGGCAGAGAAAACCCCTGGTCCGTTGTAGTGAGGACCAGGGGTTACGGCGCTTATTGGCTGGATTTCGTAACGGTCACCGACCGCCCGAGCCTTGGCCAAAGATGCCGTCCGTCATCGGTCATCCGGCCGCCGCGTCGCACTCCTGTGCCCGCAGCGCCCGTGCGAGATCGTCCCGCGCCTCCAGCACCAGCCGGCGCAGCGCCGGGGCCGCGTCCTCGTGGGCGGTCAGCCACGCGTCCGTCGCGTCCAGCGTCGCCTGGCTGTCCTGGAGCGAGGGGAACAGGCCCCGTACCACATCCATGCCGATCTGGATCGACCGCTCGGTCCACACCCGCTCGATCGCGGCGAAGTACTTCTCGGCGTACGGTGCCGTCAGCGCGCGCTGCGATGCCTGCTGGAAGCCCGCGATGGTCGCCTCGACCAGGGCGTTGGACAGGGCGTCCGACTCCACCACCTGGGCCCACGCCTGCGCCTTCACCGCCGCCGAGGGGCGGGCGGCCAGGCAGCGGACCTGGTGGCGCTTGCCGGAGGCCGTGTCGTCACGGGCCAGCTCCGCGGCCAGCACCCGCTCGTCCACCACGCCGTGAGCGGCCAGCGGCTCCAGGAACGCCCAGCGCAGCTCCTGGTCCATCTCCAGACCGTCGATCTTCGCCGTGCCCTCCAGCAGACCGCCGAGCAGCTGGAAGTCCGCCTCGCCGGACGCCACCGCGGCGAAGAAGCGCGCCCAGGCCAGCTGGTGCTCGCTGCCCGGCTCGGCCTCGCGCAGCTCGCGCAGCGCGCCCTCCGCCAGCAGCCGCTCGCCGGTCTCCCGCCAGGCGGGCGCCGCGTAGTGCACCAGCGCCGAGTTCGCCCACGCGTGCAGCATCTGGAGCACGCCGATGTCCGACTCGCCGCCCGCGAACCGCAGCACCAGGCCGACGAAGTCCCGCGCCGGCAACAGAGCGTCGCGCGTCATGTTCCACAGCGCGGACCAGCACAGGGCCCGCGCGAGGGGATCGGTCAGCTCACCCAGGTGATCGCGCAGGGTCGCCAGCGACGTCTCGTCGAAGCGGATCTTGCAGTACGTCAGGTCGTCGTCGTTGACCAGGACCAGCTCGGGCGCCTCGGCGCCGGCCAGCTCCGCCACGATCGTGCGAGGACCGTCGACGTCGGCCTCCACGCGCGCGTAACGCTCCAGCGCGCCCTCGCAGTTCCGCCGGTACAGGCCCACCGCCACCCGGTGCGGGCGCAGTTCGGGGTAGGACTCCGGCGCCTCCTGGAGCACGGCCAGCTCGGCCACCCGGCCCTCGGAGGTCAACAGCACCTGCGGGGTCAGGGAGTTGACGCCCGCCGTCTGGAGCCAGGAGCGAGCCCACGCGGCAAGGTCCCGGCCGCTGGTCTCCTCCAGCGCCGACAGCAGGTCACCCAGGCGCGTGTTGCCGTACGCGTTGCGCTTGAAGTAGCGCCGGGCGCCCTCGAGGAACGCGTCCTGGCCGACGTACGCCACCAGCTGCTTGAGCACCGAGGCGCCCTTGGCGTAGGTGATGCCGTCGAAGTTGAGCTTGGCGTCCTGCAGATCGCGGATGTCGGCGGTGATCGGGTGCGTCGAGGGCAGCTGGTCCGCGCGGTAGGCCCACGCCTTGCGGCGGTTGGCGAAGGTGATCCACGCGTCGGCGAACCGGGTCGCGCCGACGTTGGCGAACGTGCCCATGAAGTCCGCGAAGGACTCCTTCAGCCACAGGTCGTCCCACCACTCCATGGTGACCAGGTCGCCGAACCACATGTGCGCCATCTCGTGCAGGATGACGTTGGCCCGCGCCTCGTACGACGCCTGCGTCACCTTGCCGCGGAAGATGTACTCCTCGCGGAAGGTCACGAGCCCCGGGTTCTCCATCGCGCCGAGGTTGTACTCGGGCACGAACGCCTGGTCGTACTTCCCGAACGGGTACGGGTAGTCGAAGTGCTCGTGGAAGAAGTCCAGGCCCTGCTTGGTGATCAGGAAGACGTCGTCCGCGTCGAAGTACGGCGCGAGCCCCTTGCGGCACATCGCGCCCAGCGGGATCTCCAGCTTCGTGCCGTCCTCCAGCACGCGCTCGTAGGAGTCCGTGACGTAGTGGTACGGGCCTGCCACCACGCAGGTGATGTACGTCGAGATCGGCTTCGTCTCCGCGAACTGCCAGACGCCGTCGACGAGTTCACCGGCGCCGTTGCTCCACACCCGCCAGCCCTCGGGTGCCCGCACCTCGAAGCGGTAGGGCGCCTTGAGGTCAGGCTGCTCGAAGTTCGCGAACACGCGCCGGGCGTCGGCCGGTTCGTACTGCGTGTAGAGGTAGACCTCGCCGTCCTCGGGGTCGACGAAGCGGTGCATGCCCTCGCCGGTGCGGGAGTACGCGCAGTTCGCGTCGACGACCAGCTCGTTCTCGGCGGCCAGGTCCTCCAGGGTGATCCGCGCGCCGTCGAAGACCTCACCGGGGTCGAGGTCCCTGCCGTTGAGGGACACGGCGGTCACGCTCGGCGCGATCAGGTCCGCGAAGCTGGTGGCGCCGGGCTCGTTGCAGCGGAAGCGGATCGTGGTCACCGACCGGAAGGTGCGCGGCTCGGCGGCCTCGTCCCCGACGGCGGAGCGCAGGTCCAGGGACACGTCGCAGCCGTCGACGGACAGCAGTGCGGCCCGCTCCCGGGCCTCGTCGCGGGACAGATTCTCACCGGGCACGGGCGGGTCTCCCTCTTCGGATCAGGACCGGAATCAGGACCGATCCTGCCACGTGCACCTGACACGGAACAGCAGGGAATGAGGGCGCGCGGAGCGGCGTTGTCGCCGACGACGCGTTGCCGGTGTTCCACCCGAGGAGAGACATGACGGACAAGACCCCCGTCGACTTCTGGTTCGACCCGCTGTGCCCCTGGGCCTGGATGACCTCCCGCTGGATGCTGGAGGTGGAGAAGGTCCGGGACGTCGAGGTCCGCTGGCACCTGATGAGCCTCGCGGTCCTCAACGAGGACAAGCTCGACCAGCTCCCCGAGGAGTACCGGGAGATGCTCGAGACCAAGGCGTGGGGGCCGGTCCGCGTGGTCATCGCGGCCGAGCACGAGCACGGTCCGCAGGTGCTCGGCGACCTCTACACCGCGCTCGGCACCCGCATCCACAACCGGGAGGAGGGCCCGGGCAAGGAGACCGTCGCCGCCGCCCTGAAGGATGTCGGCCTGCCCGAGTCGCTCATGGAGCACTGGGACTCCACCCCGTACGAGGCCGAGCTGCGCGCCTCGCACCAGGAGGGCATCGACAAGGTCGGCCAGGAGGTCGGCACCCCGGTGATCGCCCTGCCCGGCCCGGAGGGCGAGGAGATCGCCTTCTTCGGCCCGGTCGTCACCCCCGCCCCCCAGGGCGAGGAGGCCGCCCGGCTGTGGGACGGCACCGTCGCCGTCGCCTCCGTCCCCGGCTTCTACGAGATCAAGCGCACGAGGACGAAGGGCCCGGACTTCAGCAATCTGTGACGGTCACCTGCGACGGTCACCTGTGACGGTCCTGGGCCGCGACAACGTGGGCGAGTTCTGACAAGGCCCCCGCGAGCCACGTGCTCGCGGGGGCCTTCGTACGGGGCGGGGCGGGGCGTCAGTCGCGGGCCCGGCCGCGGGCGCGCTGCCAGGCGTAGCCGGCGGCGGAGAGCAGCAGCATCATCGCGCCGGTGGAGTACAGCTGGACCCGGGTGTCCGGCTGGCGGGCCATCAGGAAGAAGACCCCGGCCATGCCGGCCAGCGCCGCCCACGTCAGCACCGGGAACGCCCACATCCGCACCGCGAGCTTCTCCGGCGACTCCCGCTCCAGGCGGCGGCGCAGGCGCAGTTGCGAGATCGCGATGACGATCCAGACGACGAGGGTGACCGCGCCGATCATGTTCAGCAGCCAGGGGAAGACGTCCTGCGGCCGCCAGTAGCTGAGCACCACACAGCCGAACCCGAAGACGCAGGACACGAGCACCGCGGCGCGCGGCACGCCCGAGGACACCTTGGCCAGCGCCTTCGGCCCCTGGCCCCGCTCCACCAGGGAGTAGAGGATGCGCGAGCCGCCGTAGACGTTGGCGTTCATCGCCGACAGCAGGGCCAGCAGGACCACGACGTTCATGAGCTGGCCGGCGCCCGGGATGCCCAGCTGGTCGAGGGCGGCGACGTACGGGCCCTTCGTCACGACCTCCTTGGAGTCCCACGGGACGAGCGTGACGACGACCGCCATCGAGCCGACGTAGAACAGCGCGATCCGCCACATCGCCGTGCGCGCGGCCCGGGCCACGCCCTGCACCGGGTTGTCCGACTCCGCGGCCGCGATGGTGACCGTCTCCAGGCCGCCGTAGGAGAAGACGGAGGCGAGCAGGCCGATGACCAGGCCCTGACTGCCGTGGGGCAGGAAGTCGGTCAGGTTGGAGGCGCCGGGCGCCTCGGTGCCCGGCAGGACCCCGGCGACGGCCAGCACGCCGAGCGCGAGGAACAGCACGATGGCACCGACCTTGAGCGCGGCGAACCAGAACTCGAACTCGCCGAAGTTGCGCACCGCCGCCAGGTTCGTGCCGCAGAAGACGACCACGAAGAGCGCCACCCAGGCCCACTCGGGCGTGCCGGGCAGCCAGCCGCTGACGATGTGCGCGGCGCCGATGCCCTCCAGGCCGACCACGGTGCACTGGAGCACCCAGAACGACCAGCCGGTGGCGAAGCCCGCCCATGGGCCGATCGCCCGCCCGGCGTGCGCGGAGAAGGAGCCCGTCGAGGGGTACGCGGCCGACATCTCGCCGAGCATCCGCATCACCAGCATCACCAGGAGGCCGGAGAGGGCGTAGGCGACGACGATCGACGGACCGGCGGCGGCGATGCCCGCGCCGGACCCGACGAACAGGCCCGCGCCGATCACGCCGCCGAGGGCCATCATCGACAGATGGCGCTGCTTGAGGCCGGAAGAGAGGCCGGAAGAAAGAGAGACGCCGTCCCGCGCTTGCGGGGGCGTCCCGGTATCCGTGGTGGGGGTGCTGTTGGGCATGGGGAGGCTGGTCCAGTGCGTGAGGCGGGGAAGGACGGGCGTAAAGCCTATTTGGAGGCTACCTACAGAGCCCTTGTCCCCGCGATGAAGGGACGAAGGCCACCCACCCGCAGTGACGGGGATCACCTCGCACCCGGTGTCACCTGTCCCCTTTGTATGGAGCCGACCAAGCCGTCGCCGTCGCCTTTGTCGAGCACAGACGGTGATCGCGCCGAACCCCCCGGTATAGCGTCACGGTGTCCCACTGTGTCCACACCCGCGGAGACCTCATGAGCACCGCTACCGCAGCCACCACCGCTCGCCCCGGTGAAGTCCTCGCCGACCTGATTCCGGCCTCGCGCGTGCGCGAGGCCGCCCTCGTGCTCGGCGGCGCCGCGCTCACCGGACTCGCGGCCCAGATCGCCGTCCCGGTGCCCGGTTCCCCGGTGCCGGTGACCGGCCAGACCTTCGCGGCCCTGCTCGTGGGCACCGCGCTCGGCGCCCGCCGCGGCTTCCTCTCTTTCGCGCTGTACGCCCTCGCGGGCATCGCCGGCCTGCCCTGGTTCGCGGGCGGCACCTCCGGCGCGGGCGGCGCGTCCTTCGGCTACATCCTCGGCATGCTGCTCGCCTCCACCCTCGTCGGCGCCCTGGCCCGGCGCGGCGCCGACCGCTCCGTGCTGCGCATGGCGGGCACGATGCTGCTGGGCGAGGCGGTCATCTACGCCGTCGGCGTCCCGTACCTGGCCATCGCCACCGGCATGTCGGCGACCGCGGCGATCGCGGCGGGCCTGACCCCGTTCCTCATCGGCGACGCCCTCAAGGCGATCCTGGCGATGGGCGCCCTGCCCACGGCCTGGAAGCTCGCCGGCAAGCGCTGACGCGCCACACGAAGGAAGGAGGGGAGGGAGCCCGCAACGGGCTCCCTCCCCTCCTTCCTTCGTGTGTCAGGTGAACGGCTAGCCGACGGACACCTTGTCCGCCTCCGCCTCCGGCGCGGCCGGGACCTCGGCGGGCTTGCGCGCGTCCAGGACCTTCTGCTTGACCACGGCGATCAGCACCACGAGCGCGGCGACGCCGAGCGACAGCTCCACGGTGACACGTCCGCTGCTCTCGCCCTCGGTGTCGGTGAGCATGTAGCCCAGGACGAAGACGATCAGCGCGGCCGTGGCCCAGGTCAGGTAGGGGTACAGCCACATCTTCACGACGAGCTTCTCCGGCGCCTCGCGCTGGATGATCTTCCGCATCCGCAGCTGCGAGAAGCAGATCACCAGCCAGACGAACAGGGCGACCGCACCGCTGGAGTTGACCAGGAAGAGGAAGACCGAGTCCGGGAACTTGTAGTTGAAGAAGACGGCGACGAAGCCGAAGAGGACGGAGGCGATGATCGCCGCCATCGGCACACCGCGCGAGGTGGTCTTCGCGAACGCCTTCGGCGCGTCGCCGCGCTGGCCCAGCGAGAAGGCCATGCGGGAGGCCGTGTAGAGGCCGGAGTTGAGGCAGGACAGCACCGAGGTCAGCACGATGAAGTTCATGATCTGACCGGCGTGCGGGATGCCGAGCGAGCCCAGCGCGGCGACGTACGAGCCGTCCTTCGCGATGGACGGGTCGTTCCACGGCAGCAGCGAGACGACCACGAGGATCGAGCCCAGGTAGAAGACGCCGATCCGCCAGATGATGCTGTTGGTCGACTTGGTGACCGCACGCTGCGGGTCCTCGGACTCGCCCGCGGCCAGGGTGGCGATCTCACTGCCCATGAAGGAGAAGACGACCAGCAGCACGCCGGTGAGGATCGCGCCCGGTCCGTGCGGCAGGAAGCCGCCGTGCGCGGTGAGGTTGCTCAGGCCGGCCTTGTCGCTGTCGACGCCCGGCAGCACACCGAAGACCGCGAGCGCGCCGATGACGATGAACGCGCCGATCGCCACGACCTTGATGCCGGCGAACCAGAACTCGAACTCGCCGTAGGAGCCGACCGAGACCAGGTTGGTGGCCGTCAGGACGGCCATCACGAGCAGGGCCCAGCCCCACTGCGGGACCCCGGGGATCCAGCCGTGCAGGATCTTGGCACCCGCGGTCGCCTCGACGGCGAGAACGACGACCCAGAAGAACCAGTACAGCCAGCCGATCGAGAACCCGGCCCAGCGGCCGAGGGCCCGGTCCGCGTGTGCGGAGAAGGAGCCTGAGGTCGGGTTGGCGGCGGACATCTCGCCGAGCATGCGCATCACCAGCACCACGAGCGTGCCGACGAGGGCGTACGAGAGCAGGATGCCGGGGCCCGCCGTGGCGATGCCGGTGCTGGAGCCGACGAAGAGGCCGGCGCCGATCACACCACCGATGGCGATCATCGACAGATGTCGGTTCTTGAGGCCTGCCTGAAGTCCGGAACCAGGGGTCATGGACGGATTTCCTTTGCGCCGGGGGCTTGGCCCGTACGAGCGGGGGTCGCCGTTGTACGGCGGTGTACGGGTCCTGGTACGCAGGGCGTGGCGCCCGGCGTACGCGGTGGTTCAGTGAATCCGAGGCGAACGGATCCGGGAACCTCTGATTCCGGATTGTTACTTCACCTTCCCGGCAAGTTCTATGGCGGAACTCACATATCGCCCCCCGGACTCGCGGCTGCCGCCCTCCATGTGCCGTGTCACACTCGGATCATGCGCGTGTACCTCGGCTCCGACCATGCGGGCTTCGAACTCAAGAACCACCTCGTCGAGTGGCTGAAGGCCGCCGGGCACGAGCCCGTCGACTGCGGCCCGCACATCTACGACGCCCAGGACGACTACCCGCCGTTCTGCCTCCGCGCCGCGGAGCGCACGGCCGCGGACCCCGACTCCCTCGGCATCGTGATCGGCGGCTCCGGCAACGGAGAGCAGATCGCCGCCAACAAGGTCAAGGGCGTCCGTGCCGCCCTCGCCTGGAGCGAGGAGACGGCGGCGCTCGGCCGCCAGCACAACGACGCCAACGTCGTGGCCG
Organism: Streptomyces sp. V3I7; assembly: GCF_030817495.1. Taxonomy (NCBI): domain Bacteria; kingdom Bacillati; phylum Actinomycetota; class Actinomycetes; order Kitasatosporales; family Streptomycetaceae; genus Streptomyces; species Streptomyces sp. V3I7. Next base: position 2,318,912 of record NZ_JAUSZK010000001.1, on the reverse strand, counting down.
TGGGCGCGCGCATGCACACCACGGAGGAGGCGACCAAGTTCGTCGAGACCTTCCTCGGCACGCCCTTCTCCGGCGACGAGCGCCACATCCGCCGCATCGAGATGCTCGCGGACTACGAGACGACGGGCGCGCTGCCCCCCATCCCGGCGCACCACCCGCAGCAGGACTGACCGCCGCCGGGGACTGGAAGGGCGAGCGCCGTGCCAGAGGGGCACACCATCCACCGGCTGGCCTCGGACTACGCCGACCGCTTCGCCGGTACGGCTGCCCGTGTCACCAGTCCCCAGGGCAAGTTCTCCGCCGCCGCGGTCCTGCTCGACGGCGCGGAGCTCACCCGGACCGAGGCCCACGGCAAGCACCTCTTCCTCGGCTTCCGGGACGGCGAGTGGGTGCACATCCACCTCGGCCTCTTCGGCAAGGTCGGCTTCGGCGACGCCCCCGCGCCGCCGCCCACCGACACCGTCCGCCTCCGGCTCGCCAACACCACGTCGTACGTCGACCTGCGCGGCCCCACCACCTGCGCCCTGATCACGGACGCCGACAAGCGCGCGGTCCACGACCGCCTCGGCCCCGACCCACTGCGCCCCGACCCCGACCCGGCGGCCGCCTACGCCAGGATCCGCCGCAGCCGTACGTCGATCGCCGCCCTGCTCATGGACCAGAAGGTCATCGCGGGCGTCGGCAACGTCTACCGCGCCGAGGTCCTCTTCCGGCACGGCATCGACCCGTACCGTCCCGGCCGGGACATCAGCCCCGCCGAGTGGGACGCGATCTGGGCCGACCTGGCCCTGCTCATGCGTGAGGGCGTCCGCCTCAACCGGATCGACACCGTCCGCCCCGAGCACACGCCGGAGGCGATGGGACGCCCGCCGCGCGTCGACGACCACGGCGGCGAGGTGTACGTCTACCGCCGGGCCACGCTGCCCTGCCATCTGTGCGGCACCGAGATCCGCACCGCGGGCCTCGCCGCCCGCAACCTCTTCTGGTGCCCGGCCTGCCAGAAGGGCTGACGCCCCGGCAATCCCCGAGAAACCCCTAGGGCCTGTCGTTTGGATCATCCCGGCGTCGCGGGGTCTGGCACGCACATCTGCCGCGTTGTCGTCGGTTGCCAACTCCCCCACGCTCGGCTCCGCTCGCGCGGGGGGACCCCCATCGCGTTGACGCCCTCCTCCGCCTTGCAGCTGCACGCACCAGACCCCGCTCGGGTCGGTCGAGAAGTACCGCACCTCACAGCCGGCCTGATCCAAACGACAGACCCTAGAAGCCGTGCGGCAGCCAGGGCGCCACCGGCGAACCGAACGCCACCGACGCCTCCGCCAGCGCCCCCGGCCGCAGCTCCCGCACCAGTCCGGCACGAGCCAGCGACAGCAGCGACACCCCGCCGAGGTAGGCCGTGCCCAACTCCCGTACGGACAGGGCGAGATCGGCCGCCTCCTCGGTACGCCCGCACGACGCGCCCTTGGTGTCGCCGCTCAGCCGCCAACGCCCCGTGTTCCAGGGGCAGAAGGCGTCCTCCACCTCCAACACGACGTCCACCGGCGCCTGGTAGGTACGCGCCTGAAGCGCCGCGCCCACGTCAACGAGCCGCAGATGACAGTCGTCCCGCAGCGTCGGCCGGCAGCGCCGGATGTCGGAGACCAGGTACTGCCAGGCGTCGTCCACCGGCCGCCCGCGCACCGTCAGCGTCGACATCAGGTCGATGCCGCACAGGAACCCCCACAGCGCGGCGTCCGACGCCGGGTCCAGCGCGGCCAGTTCCTCCAGGGTCACCGTGCCGTCGTGCCCGCTCGCGCCCCAGCCGAGCCGGGTGCGGTAGCGGGCGTACCCGGTGACCGCGCCGTCCCGCTCGGCCAGCACGCACTGCAACGGTGACGCCCCGCCCCGGCGGCTCTCCGGGTCGTTCAGCCCGACCCGCTCCCAGCCCGGCTGCCGGGCCAGCATCCCCGGCCGGCGCGGCACCAGGGCGGCGTACACCGCCTCACACTCATCGAGGACGTCGGCGGGCGCCGCGTACCTCAGGCGTACGTCGTCGGTGCCGGCGGGCCGGGCCAGGGTCACCCGGCTCGTGTCGATCTCGGCGCCGAGCCGGTAGGTCGCGGCGCCGTAGCCGAAGCGGCCGTAGATCGCGGGCTCGGAGGCGGTCAGCACCGCGAGCGGCTCACCCCAGCCGCGTACGTCGTCGAGCTGACGCCGCATCATCGAGGTCAGCACCCCGCGCCGCCGGTGCGTGGCGGCCACGCTGACCATCGTGACCCCGGCCGCGGGCACCAGGGCGCCGCCCGGCACGGTCATCCGGAATCCGAAGGCGCCCGCCGTCCCCACGCACACGTCCCCGTCCCAGACGGCCAGGGTACGGTCGAACTCGGTGAGTGAGCGGTCGAGTTCACGCTCCTCGGGGGAGCCCGGACCGCCGCCGAAGGCACGGACCAGGTTCTCGTACCAGCGGTCCCACTCCTCGGGCCGCAGCACCCGCGGCCCGGTCCCGTGCTCAGTCGCCATGCGCCATGCCTATCAGCGCCTGTGGAGCGGAGCCAGCGAATTTCCGCCGGACGGCAGCGCGAGGGTGCCACGTGAAGTTCACTGTGAAGTCCGCACCGCACGGGGGACAAGTGGGACCTCCCGTGCCAAGCGGCCGGTCCGATGGATAGGGTCCCGAACTAATGGCAGCAGCACGAGAACGGCGCGGGAAGGCCGAGACGTTCACGGCCCGGTGGAAGATGCAGTGGCACCGGGCCCGCGTCGGCGTGCGCAGAAGCGCCGTGGACTACTTCCGCGGCGACGGCTCGGACTGGATCGCCCTGACCGGCCTGCTGCTCATGATCCCGGTGCTGGCGGCCGTGACCCTCGCCGACCCGGTGTGGTGCGCACCGGCCACGCTGGTGCTGCCGGTCGTCGCCGGCGGGCTGCTGCTGCGCCCGGCCAGCCTGCTCGGGCTGTACGCGACGGCGGCGACCGCGCTGATCGTGGAGTCGGTCCAACTCGGCCCGTACACCGAGGGTCCCGCCCGGGTGACGCCCGGTGTGGTCCTGGTGGTCGCCGCCTGTGGCCTCTTCGGGCTGCTCACCGCCCAGTTCCGCAGCCGCGTCGGTGTGCCCTGGCGGCGCGGCGGCACCATGCTCTTCGACCTGCGCGAGCGGATCCGCGTACAGAGCGAACTGCCCACGCTGCCGCGGGGCTGGCACCGCGAGATGGCGCTCAGGCCCGCGGGCGGCCAGTCCTTCTCCGGCGACTTCGTGGTCGCGGCCCGGACCAACGGCGGCCGCACGCTGGAGGTCGTCCTCACCGACGTCTCCGGCAAGGGCATGGACGCGGGCTCGCGGGCGCTGCTGCTGTCGGGCGCGTTCGGCGGCCTGCTGGGCTCGCTGCCCCCGCACGCGTTCCTGCCGGCCGCCAACGGCTACCTGCTCCGCCAGGACTGGGACGAGGGCTTCGCCACCTCGATCCACCTCGTCCTCGACCTCGACTCCGGGGACTACGAGCTCTACACCGCCGGCCATCCGCCGGGTCTCCAGCTGAACGCGGGCAGCGGCCGCTGGGAGGAGAAGGCCGCCGAGGGCCCGCTGCTCGGCGTGTACGACGGCGCCCAGTTCGACCCGGTCAAGGGCTCGCTGCGCCCCGGCGACGTCCTGATGCTGTTCACGGACGGCCTGGTGGAGACATCCGACCGCGACATCGTCGAGGGCATCGACCGGCTCACCGGGGAGGCCGACCGGTACGTCGCCGGCGGCTTCGCGGGCGCCGCCTGGCATCTGATCGAGGCGGTCGCCAAGGACGTCAACGACGACCGGGCACTGCTGCTGATCTGCCGCGAGGGCCCGTCGGCCGCGATCGTGCGCTGATCCCGAGCCGTTCGCACGCCACACTGGGGCGATGACCGAGAAGCCCCGGCTGACCCTGGCCGAGATCGAGGCCCTCGCCCGCGCCGCCCATGCCGGGCAGACGGACAAGGCGGCCCGCCCGTACGCCGAGCATCTTCAGGCCGTCGCGGAGGGCGTGCGCGCCCGCGGCGGCGACGCGGAGCAGATCGCGGCGGCCTGGCTGCACGACGCCGTCGAGGACGACGCGCTCACCGAGGAGTGGCTCGGCCGGGCCGCCCTGAGCCGGCGCACGAAGGACATCGTCCTCGCTCTCACCAAGCGGCCGGGGGAGGAGCCGGAGGCGTACGCGCGCCGCATCCTCGCCGTCCCGGGCGCGCTGCTGGTGAAGGAGGCCGACCTGGCGCACAACGCCGACCCCGCGCGCCTGGCGGTCCTGGAAGCCCCCGTAAGAACGCGATTGGCCGAGAAGTACACGCGGATGCGTGCACTTCTCGGCCTCCCTGTCTGAGCCGTACGTCCCGGTCCGGACCGGACGCGGGGGGTTACGCGCTGACGGTCTCCCGTACCGCGCTCGTCTGCTTCTCCCGCATCTCGCGCTTCTCTCGCTCGCGGGCGATCTCGACGGGGTCCTTCTTGAACGCCCAGTCCATCTTCGGCTCCATCGCGAACCGGAACACGCGCTGCACGGGCGAGGTGCACAGCAGGGTGACCGCGGCGGCCGCGAGGACGGTCGTCAGGACGATGCCGAAGTGGGTGTGCAGCCAGGGGTGGTCGAACCAGCCCTGGTACTCGCCGGCCTTCCGCAGGAAGCCGTGCAGCAGGTAGCCGTAGAGCGTGCCCGCGCCCAGCGCCGTGAACCACATCTTGCGGCCCGGCACCCAGGCGAAGAAGCAGGCGGTCAGCACCACGGAGCAACCGAAGAGGGCCAGCGTCATGATCGGACCGGTCCACCAGGGCGCCCCCAGCTCCGGCGCCGAGTCACGGCGGTAGAACCAGGCGGTGGTCATCCGCGGCGCCGCCCAGTAGGCGAACACCAGCGCGGCGGCGAACACCGGCACCGCGGCGATCCGCATCGAGCGGCGGCGCACCAGCTTGAAGTGCTCGGGCTTGAGGCACAGGCCCAGAACGAAGCACGGCAGGAACTGCAGGACCCGCTGCATGTCCAGGTCGTTGCCGACGCCCGGGCAGACGGTGCCCAGCATGGCGATGCCGAGCGCGAGCGGCAGCGGCCAGCGCACGACCTTCAGGATCGGCGTGATCAGCCGCCAGACGAACAGCGCGCACAGGAACCACGTCAGGTACATGGGGTCCAGCAGCGTCAGGTGCTGGCCCGGGTCCGGCGCCCCGAAGCGCTGGAACAGCGAGTACGCCGCCTCGAAGATCAGGTACGGCACCGCCACGCCGGTGATCAGCCGCTTGAGCCGGTCCGGCCGCATGTCGAAGCTGCGGGAGAAGTAGCCGGAGATGATTATGAACGCCGGCATGTGGAAGGTGTACACCACGTCGTACGCGGCCCTGAGGGCGCGGCTGTCGCCCTTCAGCGGCTCCCAGAAGTGGCCGACGGCCACGAGCACGATCGCCAGGTACTTGGCGTTGTCGAAGAAGGCGTCGCGCTGCTTGCCCGGTCTGTCCGGCTGTGGCACTCGCTTCTGCGTACTCAGCGGGGTACGCGGGGAGGGCACTCCGTCGGCCGGCTGCTGCGCCGGTGGGAGTGGACTTCGGTTCTGGCCGGGGGACGAGGCGGCTTCAAACATCTCAGGCACCCTAGCGTCGCCCTGAGGATTTGGGAAAACCTCCGACGTCATTCCAGGTTTAAGGTCCGGGATCACCCGGAAATTCGATGAAGTCGGGATCTCTGCATATGTGAGGGTCGGCACATCACGGGCCATCACGGGTCGTACAGCGCCCTCGATGTACCGATCTATCCGGACTAATTGGTGCATAAGGTGGCGCCCCGCGCCGTCAATTCGAATTACCTGCGAACAGGTTGTGTGGACACGGAAACGAAGTCACACAATTCCCGACCGTGATCCCTGTGGGTGGGTCCTCGAATTTCCTTGCGGCGCACGGCGGTTGGCGCCCGGCGCGCCGCGGCGCCCCAACCGATGGCCAACGATCTGTCACGGGCCGCATACAGCAGCCGAGTTGGTGGCACGATGACTCTGGCGGGGGCGCGGTGGTGCGCCTCAGGGCCGGGAGAGCGGACCGACCGAGGGTGTGATCAGTGTGGCCATTTCACTGTCCGTGGTGCTGCTGTTGGCGATCATCCTTGTGGTGCTGATCCGAGGGGGGAGCATCAAGGCCGGCCCGGCGATCGTCGCGGTGCTCTTCGGGTTCTTCCTCGCTTCGACCGGCATGGCCCCGTCCATCAACCGGTTCATGAACTCCATAGCCGAGACGATCAATTCGATCAGCTTCTGAGCGATGAGTGATCGAAGATGATCGAAATGCGGAAGGACCCGGTTCGCAGATGAACCGGGCCCCTCGGCCGTACAGAGCGGGCGACGGGAATCGAACCCGCGTAGCTAGTTTGGAAGACTAGGGCTCTACCATTGAGCTACGCCCGCATGCGGCGTACCGGCAGGTCGCGTGACCGCGGCACACGACGCATCGTAGCGGGTCGCGGGCGCTCGCCGCACACCCCGGTTCCCGGCTCGCCGCACCGCGGCTCTCACGGCCCCGGGAAAGCGGCGGCCGCACCGTCTGCGGGCATGTACCCTACGTGTCGCACCAGACGGGGTGTGGCGCAGCTTGGTAGCGCGTCCGCTTTGGGAGCGGAAGGCCGTGGGTTCAAATCCCGCCACCCCGACCACCGGCTGACAAGGCTCGTCAAGGTCGCCTTTTGGGGCGCCGACCCGCTCCGGTTACTATGCAGGTTGCGCGCCCGTGTGTCCTGGCCCACTCGGCCTACGAACTCCTCCGGGCGGCGAGATCCGCCGGACCTGTCTGGCTCCGGCGAAACCAAGCAGTCAGCCACAAGGAGACCGAACCGTGAAGAGCGCCGTGGAGACCCTGAACCCGACCCGGGTTCGGCTCACTGTCGAGGTGCCCTTCGAGGAGCTCAAGGACAGCCTCGACGCGGCGTACAAGAAGATCAACCAGCAGGTCACGGTGAAGGGCTTCCGCAAGGGCAAGATCCCCGCCCGGGTCATCGACCAGCGGTTCGGTCGTGGCGCCGTGCTCGAGGAGGCCGTCAACGACGCGCTTCCGAAGTTCTACACCGAGGCGGTCAACGAGGCCGAGCTCAGCCCGCTGGGTCAGCCCGACGTCGACATCACCGAGCTGAAGGACGGCGAGACGCTGAACTTCACCGCCGAGGTCGACATCCGCCCGGCCGTCGAGATCCCGGACTTCTCCGGTATCGAGGTCGAGGTCGACGCCGTCGAGGTCACCGACGAGGACATCGAGAAGTCGGTCGAGCAGCTCCGCGAGCGCTTCGCGTCCACCTCCCCGGTGGAGCGCGCCGCCGAGGACGGCGACGTCGTCACGATCGACCTGGAGGCCAAGGTCGACGGCGAGGTCCTCGAGGACGGTGTCGCCCAGGGCGTCACCTACACCATCGGCTCCGGGGAGCTGCTGGACGGCATCGACGAGGCCGTGAAGGGCCTGGAGGCCGGCGCCGAGGCGACTTTCACCTCCGAGCTGAAGGGCGGCTCCGCGGTCGGCAAGGAGGCCGAGGTCACCGTCAAGGTCACCCAGGTCGCCGCGCGCGAACTGCCGGAGCTGGACGACGACTTCGCGCAGCTCGCCTCCGAGTTCGACACCCTCGACGAGCTCAAGGCCGACAGCCGCAAGCGCCTCGCCGACATGAAGCAGTACGACCAGGCCACGCAGGCCCAGGAGCGCGTGCTGGACAAGCTGCTCGAGCTGGTCGAGGTCCCCGTCCCCGAGAAGCTCCTCGAGGACGAGGTCAACACCCGTAAGCACAACCTCGAGCACCACCAGCTCGGCCGCATGGGTCTGGACCTCGACAAGTACCTGGAGATCCAGGGCAAGTCCGCCGAGGAGTTCGACACCGAGACCCGCGACGCCGCGGTCAAGGGCATCAAGACCCAGTTTGTCCTCGACGAGCTGGTCAAGAAGGAGAACCTGAACGTCAACCAGGAGGAGCTCACCGAGCACCTCATGCGGCGTGCGGCCTCCTCCGGCATGTCCCCCGACCAGTTCGCCCAGGCCGTCGTCGAGGGCGGCCAGGTTCCGCTCCTCGTCGGCGAGGTCGCCCGCGGCAAGGCCCTGGCCCTCGTGGTCGAGGCCGCCACGGTCAAGGACACCAACGGCGAGGTCGTCGACCTGTCCGACGAGGACGAGGCCGAGACCACCACGGAGACGGTCGAGACCGTCGAGACGGTCGAGGCCACCGAGGACAAGCCGGAGGCCTGAGCCTCCCGCTCCCCTCTGAGCGTCTGGAACGGGCCCCGGTGTCTTGATACCGGGGCCCGTTCGACGTACGCAGGCGCAGCCAACCCAAAGGGACGCGAGGAACTGCGCGACCAGCCCCCACGCACCCGCAAGCCCGACAATCACCCGTCCCACCCCTCACGATCCGAACCCGCCCCCACCGCGGAGCGCTACGCCCCGGGCGAACACCCCCATCACCGGGATTCCCCGAAGGGACCAGCGCGTTAGGGTCCATGAATACGGGGGCAAGGGGACTGGAGTCCCCGCAAGCCCCCGGACGGGAACACGTGAGACGGCCCGGCGCCGTCGTAAGACGAGCAGGTGGATACGTGACGAATCTGATGCCCTCAGCCGCCGGCGAGCCTTCCATCGGTGGTGGCCTCGGCGACCAGGTCTACAACCGGCTGCTCAACGAGCGGATCATCTTCCTCGGCCAGCAGGTCGACGACGACATCGCCAACAAGATCACCGCGCAGCTGCTGCTCCTTGCCGCCGACCCGGACAAGGACATCTACCTCTACATCAACAGCCCCGGCGGCTCGGTGACGGCTGGCATGGCGATCTACGACACCATGCAGTACATCCCGAACGACGTGGTCACGATCGCCATGGGCATGGCGGCCTCGATGGGCCAGTTCCTGCTCACGGGGGGCGCCGCCGGCAAGCGCTTCGCGCTGCCGCACGCGGACATCATGATGCACCAGGGCTCCGCGGGCCTCGGCGGTACGGTCTCGGACATCAAGATCCAGGCCGAGTACCTGCTGCGCACCAAGAAGCGCATGGCCGAGCTCACCGCGGAGCACTCGGGCCAGACCGTGGAGACGATCGTCCGCGACGGCGACCGCGACCGCTGGTTCACCCCGGAAGAGGCCAAGGAGTACGGTCTCATTGACGAGATCATCACGCACGCCTCGGGTGTTCCGGGAGGCGGCGGCACCGGTGCCTGACCGGCCCGGCCGCGCCACGCACCGCCACGCCCCCAGCCCCTTGAACGCCACCAGGACGGTGAACACGCACATGAGCAACTTCCCCGGCGCCGCCAGCGGCCTGTACGACGGGCCGCGGCCCGAGAGCCGTTACGTCATCCCGCGCTTCGTCGAGCGCACCTCCCAGGGCGTCCGCGAGTACGACCCGTACGCGAAGCTCTTCGAGGAGCGCGTGATCTTCCTCGGCGTCCAGATCGACGACGCCTCCGCCAACGACGTCATGGCGCAGCTGCTGTGCCTGGAGTCGATGGACCCCGACCGGGACATCTCGATCTACATCAACAGCCCCGGCGGCGACATGACCGCCCTCACGGCGATCTACGACACGATGCAGTTCGTGAAGCCCGACATCCAGACGGTGTGCATGGGCCAGGCCGCCTCGGCCGCGGCCATCCTGCTCGCCGCCGGTACGCCGGGCAAGCGCATGGCGCTGCCGAACTCCCGCGTGCTCATCCACCAGCCGGCCGGCTCCACCGGCCGCGGGCAGCTCTCCGACCTGGAGATCATCGCCAACGAGTTCACCCGGATGCGTACGCAGCTGGAGGAGATGCTGGCCAAGCACTCCAACCAGCCGATCGAGAAGGTCCGCGAGGACATCGAGCGCGACAAGATCCTCACGGCCGAGGAGGCGCTCCAGTACGGCCTCGTCGACCAGATCATCTCCACCCGGAAGATGAACAACGAATCCGTCCGCTGACGGTGGGGGAGTCCCCCGTATGGCCGAGGCCGTCCGCCCGGGGGCGGGAAGCAGCCTCTGCCGCCCTTGGCACGGTTTGACCCCGTGCGCGACAAGGTCCACGTCAAAGTGAACCGTGCCAAGGGGGGCCCGAACGGGGGGCCTGGCAAGGTACCGTCGGACATAAGGCAGCACCAGGAGTCGTTGGACCTGTGACGTCCAGGCGGCTCCCAGGCGAAGGGGAAGCACACCGTGGCACGCATCGGTGACGGCGGCGATCTGCTCAAGTGCTCGTTCTGCGGCAAGAGCCAGAAGCAGGTCAAGAAGCTCATCGCAGGGCCCGGTGTGTACATCTGCGACGAGTGCATCGACCTCTGCAACGAGATCATCGAGGAGGAGCTCGCCGAGACGAGCGAGGTGCGCTGGGAGGAACTCCCCAAGCCCCGCGAGATCTACGAGTTCCTCGAGGGTTACGTGGTGGGCCAGGAGCCCGCCAAGAAGGCCCTCTCGGTCGCGGTGTACAACCACTACAAGCGCGTCCAGGCCGGCGAGAACGGCGGCGCCCAAAGCCGCGAGGACGCCATCGAGTTGGCGAAGTCCAACATCCTCCTGCTCGGTCCCACGGGCTCCGGCAAGACGCTCCTCGCGCAGACCCTCGCCCGCATGCTGAACGTCCCCTTCGCCATCGCGGACGCGACCGCGCTGACGGAGGCCGGATACGTCGGCGAGGACGTCGAGAACATCCTCCTGAAGCTGATCCAGGCGGCCGACTACGACGTCAAGAAGGCCGAGACCGGGATCATCTACATCGACGAGATCGACAAGGTCGCGCGCAAGAGCGAGAACCCCTCCATCACGCGGGACGTGAGCGGCGAGGGCGTCCAGCAGGCGCTGCTGAAGATCCTGGAGGGCACCACCGCCTCGGTCCCGCCGCAGGGCGGCCGCAAGCACCCCCACCAGGAGTTCATCCAGATCGACACGACGAACGTCCTGTTCATCGTGGGCGGCGCCTTCGCCGGACTGGACAAGATCATCGAGTCCCGGGCCGGCGCCAAGGGCATCGGCTTCGGCGCGACGATCCGCTCCAAGCGCGAGCTGGAGGAGAAGGACATCTTCGAGGACGTCATGCCGGAGGACCTGGTCAAGTTCGGCATGATCCCCGAGTTCATCGGCCGCCTCCCCGTGATCACGTCGGTGCACAACCTCGACCGCGAGGCCCTGCTCCAGATCCTGGTCGAGCCGCGCAACGCCCTCGTCAAGCAGTACCAGCGCCTGTTCGAACTCGACGGCGTGGAGCTGGACTTCGAGCGCGAGGCCCTGGAGGCCATCGCCGACCAGGCCATCCTCCGCCAGACCGGCGCGCGCGGCCTGCGCGCCATCATGGAGGAGGTCCTGATGTCGGTGATGTACGAGGTCCCGTCCCGCAAGGACGTGGCCCGCGTCGTCATCACCGCGGACGTCGTTCACTCGAACGTGAACCCCACGCTCATCCCGCGCGATGCGCGCGGCCGCGGATCCGGCGAACAGAAGACGGCCTAGCCCGTATCACCGAGAACATCGAGGGCGCCCGGCGGATCGCCGCCGGGCGCCCTTTCGCCGTCGCGGGAGAAACGGGTTTCGAGGCACGGAGGTGACCCCTCTAAACTGACCCCCGTGACCGAGAACGCTCAGCAGCAGCCAACCGCGCCCGAGACCGAACTGCCGACCCAGTACGCGCCGGCCGACGTAGAGGGGCCGCTGTACGAGCGCTGGGTGGAGCGGGGTTACTTCGAGGCGGACGAGAAGAGCGACAAGCCTCCGTACACCGTCGTCATCCCGCCGCCGAACGTCACCGGCAGCCTCCACCTGGGCCACGCCTTCGAGCACACGCTCATCGACGCCCTGACCCGCCGCAAGCGCATGCAGGGCTTCGAGACCCTGTGGCAGCCCGGCATGGACCACGCGGGCATCGCCACCCAGAACGTCGTCGAGCGCGAGCTCGGCAAGGAGGGCAAGTCCCGCCACGACCTGGGCCGTGAGGCCTTCGTCGACCGCGTCTGGCAGTGGAAGTCCGAGTCCGGCGGCCAGATCAGCGGCCAGATGCGCCGCCTCGGCGACGGCGTCGCCTGGTCCCGTGAGCGCTTCACCATGGACGAGGGCCTCTCCCAGGCCGTCCAGACCATCTTCAAGCGCCTGTACGACGACGAGCTGATCTACCGCGCCGAGCGCATCATCAACTGGTGCCCGCGCTGCCTCACCGCGATCTCCGACATCGAGGTCGAGTACCAGGACGACGACGGCGAGCTCGTCTCCATGACGTACGGGGAGGGCGACGAGACGATCGTCGTCGCCACCACCCGCGCCGAGACGATGCTCGGCGACACGGCCGTCGCGGTCCACCCCGAGGACGAGCGCTACAAGCACCTCGTCGGCAAGCTCATCAGGCTCCCGCTGACCGACCGCTCCATCCCGGTCGTCGCCGACGAGCACGTCGACCCCGAGTTCGGCACCGGCGCGGTCAAGGTCACCCCGGCCCACGACCCGAACGACTTCGAGATCGGCCAGCGGCACGACCTGCCGTCCATCACCGTCATGGACGAGCACGCCGTCATCACCGCCCACGGCCCCTTCCAGGGCCTGGACCGCCTCGAGGCCCGCTCCGCCATCGTCGCCGCCCTGCGCGCCGAGGGCCGGATCGTCGCCGAGAAGCGCCCCTACGTCCACTCCGTCGGCCACTGCTCGCGCTGCAAGACCACCATCGAGCCGCGCCTGTCGATGCAGTGGTGGGTCAAGGTCGGCCCGCTCGCCCAGGCCGCCGGTGACGCGGTCCGCGACGGCAAGGTCAAGATCCACCCGCAGGAGATGGAGAAGCGCTACTTCGACTGGGTCGACAACCTCCACGACTGGTGCATCTCACGGCAGTTGTGGTGGGGCCACCGCATCCCGGTCTGGTACGGCCCCGAGGGCGAAGTCGTCTGCGTCGGCCCCGGCGAGGAGCCCCCCACCGGCGAGGGCTGGCACCAGGACACCGACGTCCTCGACACCTGGTTCTCCTCCGGCCTGTGGCCCTTCTCCACGATGGGCTGGCCCGAACAGACCGAGTCACTCGCGAAGTTCTATCCGAACTCCGTCCTGGTCACCGGCTACGACATCCTCTTCTTCTGGGTCGCCCGGATGATGATGTTCGGCCTGTACGCGATGGACGGCACCCCGCCGTTCCACACCATCGCCCTGCACGGCATGGTCCGCGACCAGTTCGGCAAGAAGATGTCGAAGTCCTTCGGCAACGCGGTCAACCCGCTGGACTGGATGGACAAGTACGGCTCCGACGCCCTCCGCTTCACCCTCGCCCGCGGCGCCAACCCCGGCGTCGACGTCCCGATCGGCGAGGACTGGGTCCAGGGCTCGCGCAACTTCGCCAACAAGATCTGGAACGCCACCCGCTTCGCGCTGATGAACGGCGCGACGGTGGAGGGCCCGCTGCCGGACGCCTCGAAGATGTCGGCGACCGACCGCTGGATCCTCTCCCGCCTGAACTCGGTCGTCGCCGAAGTCGACGCGTACTACGAGGACTTCCAGTTCGCGAAGCTCTCCGACGCCCTCTTCCACTTCGCGTGGGACGAGGTCTTCGACTGGTACGTCGAGCTGTCCAAGACGACGTTCCAGGCGGGCGGCGAGCCGGCCGAGGTCAGCAAGCGCGTCCTCGGCGAGGTCCTCGACGTCACGCTGAAGCTGCTGCACCCGGTGGTCCCGTTCGTCACGGAGACCCTGTGGACCACGCTGACCGGCGGCGAGTCCCTGGTCATCGCCGACTGGCCGACCGACTCCGGCTTCCGTGACGCCGCGGCCGAGCAGGAGATCGAGTCCCTCCAGTCCGTCATCACCGAGGTGCGCCGCTTCCGCGCCGACCAGGGCCTGCAGCCCGGCCAGCGCGTCCCGGCCCGCCTCACGCTCGACGGCACGGCCCTCGCCCCGCACGAGGCCGCCATCCGCCAGCTGCTGCGCCTGCAGCCCGAGGGCGAGTCCTTCACGGCGACGGCCACCCTCCCGGTCGCCGGCGCCGAGGTCGCCCTCGACCTCTCCGGCACCATCGACGTCGCCGCCGAGCGCAAGCGCCTGGCGAAGGACCTCGCGGCCGCCGAGAAGGAGAAGGCCCAGGCAGGCGCCAAGCTCGGCAACGAGGCCTTCCTGGCCAAGGCCCCGGAGAACGTGGTCGACAAGATCCGCGGCCGCCTCGCCAAGGCGGACGAGGACATCACCCGAATCCAGGCCCAGCTGGACAGGCTGCCGCAGGCGTAAGGGTTTGCACGCAGGTTGAAGGCCCCGGTGCGTAACAGGCACCGGGGCCTTCGCCTTCCTCAGGGGCGCGGGGAACTGCGCGACGAGCCACAAGGCCCCCGCAGGCGCCGGCGGCACGAGCCACCCCACCCCTCAGGCGCCCGACCACGCCGCGCGCAGTCGCATCGGCTCCGTAGACTGGTCCCCGTGAGCGACCTCCCCCCTGACAACAGCGATGACAGCCTCGGGCCCGAGCCCCTCGACGCCGACTTCGACGAGATCATCGACGCGGAGACCGACCGCGACCCCGATCTCGCGGTGATCGAGGCCGGCAGCCGCACCCTGCGCACCCAGGGCGGGCCGCCGGAGGCCGACGTACCCGGGCGTCCGGAGGACCCGGAGCTCGACAGGGCGCTGCGCGAGGTCGAGACGGAGCTGGCCACCCGCTGGGGCGAGACCAAGCTGGAGCCCTCCGTCAGCCGCATCTCTGCGCTGATGGACGTCCTCGGGGACCCGCAGCGCTCGTACCCCTCGATCCACATCACGGGCACCAACGGCAAGACGTCCACCGCCCGCATGATCGAGGCCCTGCTCGGCGCCTTCGACCTGCGCACCGGCCGCTACACCAGCCCGCACGTGCAGTCGGTCACCGAGCGGATCAGCCTCGACGGCGCCCCGATCGCCGCCGAGCGCTTCATCGAGACGTACCAGGACATCAAGCCGTACGTCGAGATGGTCGACTCCCAGCAGGACTTCCGGCTCTCCTTCTTCGAGGTGCTCACCGGCATGGCGTACGCCGCGTTCGCGGACGCCCCGGTCGACGTGGGCGTCGTCGAGGTCGGCATGGGCGGCAGCTGGGACGCGACGAACGTGATCGACGGCGACGTCGCCGTCGTCATGCCCATCGACCTGGACCACACGGACCGGCTCGGGGAGACGCCCGCCGAGATCGCCACGGAGAAGGCCGGCATCATCAAGCCGGACGCGACGGTCATCATGGCGCAGCAGCCGGTGGACGCCGCGCAGGTGCTGCTGAAGAAGGCCGTCGAGGAGAACGCCACCGTGGCCCGCGAAGGCCTGGAGTTCGGCGTGGTGGACCGCCAGGTCGCCGTCGGCGGCCAGCTGCTGAAGCTGCGGGGGCTGGGCGGCGAGTACCCCGACGTGTACCTCCCGCTGTACGGCGCGCACCAGGCGCACAACGCGGCCGTGGCGCTCGCCGCCGTCGAGGCGTTCTTCGGCGTCGGCAAGGAGCGGGCGCAGCCGCTGGACATCGAGACGGTCCGCCAGGCCTTCGCGTCGGTCTCCTCGCCGGGCCGGATGGAGGTCGTCCGCAGCTCGCCGACGGTCGTCCTGGACGCCGCGCACAACCCGGCCGGCGCCCGGGTCACCGCCGAGGCCGTGCGCGAGGCCTTCGACTTCAGCCGGCTGATCGGTGTCATCGGCGTCAGCGCCGACAAGAACGTCCGCGAGCTGCTCGAGGCCTTCGAGCCGATCCTCGCGGAGGTCGTCGTCACGCAGAACACCAGCCCGCGGGCGATGAGCGCCGACGAGCTGGCCGCGATCGCCGTCGAGGTCTTCGGCGAGGACCGCGTCCAGGTCGAGCCGCGGCTGCCGGACGCCCTGGAGGCCGCGATCACGCTGGCCGAGGAGGAGGCCGAGTTCGCGGGCGGCGGCGTGCTGGTCACGGGGTCCGTCATCACGGTGGGCGAGGCCCGCATGCTGCTGAAGAGGGGCTGAGAGATCCGATGCGCACGCTCTGTTCGTCCACGCTGATCGGTGAGTTCTTCGTCATCGGCTTCGCCGGTCTGGTCGCGATGAAGGACCCGGACCTGGCGATGTCGACGGTGTGGACGGTCAGCGGGGTCGCCATGCTCCTGTGCGTCCTGCTGTGCGGCGTGGTGACGCGTCCCGCCGGCATCGCCCTGGGCTGGGCCCTCCAGCTCGCCCTGATCGCCGCCGGGTTCTTCGTCCCGACGATGTACTTCCTGGGCGCGGTCTTCGCCGCCCTGTGGTGGGCCTCGGTGCACTACGGCCGCAAGATCGACGAGGCGAAGGCCAGATTCGCGGCGCGTCAGGCAGAGGCGCAGTAGGGGGCGTTGTCAGTGGCGGGCGCTTTACTGGATACGGCGCCCGGACCTTCCCCGCAGGAGCGGGGGTGATCCCGGCTTTCCCTTGTGCTCGGCGTATTGCTGATCGTGGTCCCCGCATACGCGGGGGGGAACGTCCGGAAGCGGTCCGGGTGCCACTTACGGAGCGCCAGCGGGTAGCCTCAGGCCAGTCGCACCATCATTCCCTGGCCTGCAAGGAGCCCGCACACCATGTCCCAGCGCACTCTCGTCCTCCTGAAGCCGGACGCTGTCCGCCGCTCCCTGGTCGGCGAGATCATCAGCCGTATCGAGCGCAAGGCCGACTGGCGGATCACGGCGCTGGAGCAGCGGACTCTGGACCGGGCCATCCTGGAACAGCACTACGCGGAGCACGTGGGCCGCCCGTTCTACGAGCCCCTCGTGGAGTTCATGTCCTCCGGCCCGGTCGTGGCGATGATCGTCGAGGGTGACCGTGTCATCGAGGGCGTGCGCCAGTTGGCCGGCCCGACCGACCCGATCGCCGCGGCCCCCGGCTCCATCCGCGGCGACTACGGCGTGATCGTGCGTGAGAACCTCATCCACGCCTCCGACTCCGAGGAGTCGGCCGAGCGCGAGGTCAAGATCTTCTTCCCGGGGCGCGGCTGATCCGCTCACGGGAAACCCGCGCCTGACCTGCTGAGCGAAGGTTTCGCGGATTTTTCTGAATGATCATCAGTCCGGTCTGGACATCCGCCTGGGACGGCCGTAGTTTCGGCCGTCCCTTGGCATATGCGTGCCGATCGGGGGAACCAGTGCCCCCGATGGACCGTCTCCACAAGCGAGGCGGCGGCGCACATGCTGACAATGGCGGAGACCCTCGCGCAGTGTTCGTGAAGCCGCGTCTACGATGGAAGCCTTCACGTCACAGCACCCACTTCGCCGACCTGAAAAGCCCTCAAAAGCTCCTGGGAAGGCCTGACGAATCCTGATGGGGAACTCAATGTCGTTCATCGGCCGTGACATGGCTGTCGACCTCGGGACCGCCAACACGCTGGTGTACGTCAGGGGTCGGGGGATCGTACTCAACGAGCCGTCCGTCGTCGCGATCAACACCAACACCGGCGGCATCCTCGCCGTCGGTGCCGAAGCGAAGAAGATGATCGGGCGCACGCCCGGCAACATCGTGGCCGTACGCCCTCTGAAGGACGGCGTGATCGCCGACTTCGAGATCACCGAGCGGATGCTCCGCTACTTCATCCTGAAGATCCACAAGCGGCGCTACCTCGCCCGGCCCCGGGTCGTCGTCTGTGTGCCCTCGGGCATCACGGGCGTCGAGCGCCGCGCGGTCATCGAGGCGTCCTCCCAGGCGGGCGCCCGCCAGGTGCACATCATCGAGGAGCCCATGGCCGCCGCCATCGGCTCCGGCCTGCCGGTCCACGAGGCCACGGGCAACATGGTGGTGGACATCGGCGGCGGCACCACGGAGGTCGCGGTCATCTCGCTCGGCGGGATCGTCACCGCCCAGTCCATCCGTGTCGCGGGCGACGAACTGGACAACGCGATCATCCAGCACATCAAGAAGGAGTACAGCCTCCTCCTCGGTGAGCGGACCGCGGAACAGATCAAGATCACTGTCGGCTCGGCGTACGACCTCGACTCCGACGAGCACACCGAAATCCGTGGCCGGGACCTGGTGTCCGGGCTGCCCAAGACCGTGGTCATCTCGGCCGCCGAGGTCCGCAAGGCGATCGAGGAGCCCGTCAACGCCATCGTCGACGCGGTCAAGACCACCCTCGACAAGTGCCCGCCGGAGCTGTCCGGCGACATCATGGACCGGGGCATCGTCCTGACCGGCGGTGGCGCGCTGCTGCGCGGGCTGGACGAGCGGCTGCGGCGCGAGACCGGCATGCCGATCCACATCGCCGAGGACCCGCTGGACAGTGTGGCGCTCGGATCCGGCAAGTGTGTCGAGGAGTTCGAGGCGCTCCAGCAGGTGCTGGACGCCCAGCCGCGCAGGTGACACAACTCTTCGATTCCGCCGTACGAGACGTTCTCTCCTCGTGCGGCGGATCGTTGATATAGAGGCATAAGCTCCCACAAACGGGCCCCTTGGGTTTGCGTTTCGACTTCGCGCTCGCGCCCATCGAAGGGGCCTCCGCATTCCTACGAGGAAGGGCACGGCCGCCGCACGTGAGGGACACGAAAGAGAGCCGGCTGCTTCTGGTGCTGCTGATCGCCATCGCGTTCGCGCTGATCACGGTGGATATCCGCGGCGGCCAGAACTCCCCGGTCGACGGTGCCCGGCAGGCCGCGGCAGCGGTCTTCGGTCCGATCGAGAACGGAGTGTCGTCGGCGGTCAGTCCCGTCGGCAACGCCGTCTCCGCCGTCCGTGACTCCGGAGAGCGCCATGACCGGCTCGCCCTGCTGGAGAAGGAGAACGCCGCTCTCAAGGCGAAGCTCGGCAGCAAGGACCGCGACCGCAGCAGGCTGCACCAGCTCGACAAGATGCTGAAGCTCGCCGGTGACGGGCAGTACGGCATCAAGGGCGCCCAGGTCATCGCCATAGGAGCGGCCCAGGGCTTCTCCTGGACCATCACCATCGACGCCGGCGCAGGCGACGGCATCCGGCGCGACATGACCGTCCTCAACGGGGACGGCCTGGTCGGCCGCGTTACCACCGTCGGCCCCGACACCGCGACCGTCCTGCTCGCCAACGACCCCGACTTCACCGTCGGCACCCGGATGGAGGGCAGCGACGAACTCGGCTTCTCCTCCGGCCAGGGCGACCGCGCGCTGCGCGTCGAACTCCTCAACGGCAAGGCGGAGGTGAAGAAGGGCGACCGGCTGGTCACCTTCGGTTCCCAGGCCGACAAGCCCTTCGTGCCCGGCGTCCCGGTCGGCACCGTCTCCCGCGTCGACCCCTCCGGCGGCGGCCTGACCCGCACCATGTACGTCAGGCCCTTCGCCAACTTCACCCAGCTCGACATCGTCGGTGTCGTCGTCGAGGCCCCGAAGAAGGACCCGCGCGACGAGGTGCTCCCGGCCAAGCCCAGGCCGACCCCGACCCCGACGGTCACCGTCACGGTCACCCCGTCCGCCCAGGCGAACTCCGGCGAGGAGTCGTCCGGTGACACCTCGGCGACCGACGACTCCGCCACCGACGACACGGCCACGGACGAGCCGACCAGCGACACGACCGCCACCGACGAGCAGCAGTAGGAGTGAGCTCAACCCCCATGCGTGTCAACCGGATCCTGCTCTCCACCGCCCTGGTCGTCGTCGCCCTGGTGGTGCAGGTGAGCGTCCTCGCCCGCCTCCACCTCCCCGGCGCCGTCCCCGACCTGCTGCTGCTCACCGTCGTGGGCCTCGCCCTGGTGTACGGCCAGGTCGGCGGCGCCCTCGTCGGGTTCGGCGCCGGACTGCTCGCCGACCTCGCCCCGCCCGCCGACCACGCGGCCGGCCGCTACGCCCTGGTGCTGTGCGTCATCGGCTATTTCGCCGGACTGGTCAAGCCCGAGACCGGCCGCATCAAGTCGGCGACCGCCCCCATGGTCGTGGTGGTCGCCGCGGCCATCGGCTCGACACTGCTGTACGCGCTCGTCGGCGCCCTCGTCGGCGACACCGCCGCCCGCCATGTCGGCCTCGCCGGACTGCTGTTCAGCGCCGCCCTGTACGACCTGCTGCTCGCACCGTTCGTCGTCCCCGGGATCATGGCCCTGGCCCGGCGCGCCGACAACGACCCCCTCGCGGAGGCCGGTTCCGGCTCCAAGGGCACCGACATCTCCTCCGGCTGGCTCTCCGCCGGCACCGGCCTGCGTATCGGCGGCCAGCGCGGCGGACTCGGCGCCCTGAAGAACAAGGCCCGCACCCGCACCGCCCGCGTCGGCCGCATCAAGGGGGTCAAGAAGCTGTGACCACACGGGAGTCGACCACGGCCCGGCCCAGCCGCCGCGCCCCGCACGACACCGGTACGAGCGCCTCGTACCCGCACGACCCGTACACGCACTGAGAGGGGGAGGCAGCCGCAGTGACCAATATTCCCGAGACCGGACGGACCCCACGAGTCCAGATCCGACTCGTCGTCATCCAGATCCTCGTCTTCTCCCTGCTCGGCACCCTCGGCGGCCGCCTGTGGTACCTCCAGGTCCGCCAGGGCGCGGAGTACCAGAAGGAGGCCTCCGGCAACCACGTCCAGCAGGTCGTCCAGCCCGCGCCCCGCGGCTCGATCCTCGACGCGCGCGGCGTGGCACTCGCCGACAACGAGACCCGGCTGGTCGTCTCCGCCTCGCGCACGGACCTGCTGAAGCAACACGACGACGGCAAGGCCGTCCTCGCCAAGCTGGCCGGCGTCCTCGGCATGAGCCCCACGGAGGTCATGCAGAAGGTCAGGCTGTGCGACGCCAAGACCCCGCAGCCCTGCTGGAACGGGTCGCCGTACCAGCCGATCCCGATCACCGACGAGGCCACCGCCAAGCAGGCCCTCCAGATCCGTGAGCGTGGCGAGGACTTCCCCGGCATCACCGCCGAACCGGAGGCCGTGCGCCGCTACCCGAGCCCCGGCAAGTCCAACACCTCGCAGGTCCTCGGCTACCTCTCGCCGGTCACCGACGAGGAGATCACCAAGGCCGAGGACACCGACTCGCCGTTCCTGCGCTCCGACATGGTCGGCCGTTCCGGGCTGGAGCGGCAGTACGACAAGGAGCTGCGCGGCAAGGCCGGCGTCACCCGCTACGAGGTCGACAACCTCGGGCGCGTCATCGGCCAGGCCGAGGCGGACGCCGCCCAGCCCGGCTCCAACCTGGTCACCAGCATCGACTCCCGTGTCCAGCGCGTCGCCGAGTACGAGCTGGACCACGCGATGAAAGTCGCCCGCCAGCAGTACGACAAGATCACCGGCGAGAACTACAAGGCCGACTCCGGCGCCGTCGTCGTGATGGAGGCCAAGACCGGCCGCATCGTCGCCATGGCGTCCGCGCCGACGTACGACCCGAACGTCTGGGTCGGCGGCATCTCCGCCAAGGACTACAAGGCCCTCACCGGCAAGAAGTCCGACTACCCGCTGCTCAACCGGGCCATCCAGGGGCAGGCGGCACCCGGTTCGACCTTCAAGGTCGTCTCGACGGCGGCCGCCGTCCAGGCCGGCTACCCCTTCAACGGCCGCTACCCCTGCACCAGTTCGTACTCCGTCGGCGGCCAGGTCTTCAAGAACTTCGAGGGGGAGAGCTTCGGCCCCATCCCGCTCAACCGCGCCCTCGAGGTCTCCTGCGACACCGTCTTCTACGGCCTCGCGGACCGGGAGTGGAAGCGCGACGGCGGCATCAACCCGAAGAAGGGCCAGCCCAAGGACTGGTTCTACAAGACCGCCCACCAGTTCGGCCTCGGCAAGGAGACCGGCGTCGACCTCCCCAACGAGGTCACCGGCCGCGTCCCCGACCGCAAGTGGAAGCTCGACTACTGGAAGGCCAACAAGGACGCCTGGTGCAAGTCCGGCAAGAAGAACGGCTCCTACGTCGAGAAGATCGCGTACGAGAACTGCCTCGAGGGCAACAAGATGCGCGAGGGTGACGCGATCAACTACTCCATCGGCCAGGGCGACACACTCGTCACGCCGATCCAGGAGGCCGTGATCTACGGCGCCGTGGCCAACGGCGGCACCATGTACACCCCGAGCATCGGCAAGGCGGTCGTCAGCCCCGACGGCAAGCACGTGCAGGAGATCAAGCCGCAGCCGCACGGCAGGCTCCCGGTCAGCAAGGCCACTCTCAAGGGCATGCACGACGCCTTCGCGGGCGTCGTCACCCGCGGTACCGCCGCCTGGAAGTTCAACGGCTGGCCGCAGGACAAGATCTCGCTGCACGCCAAGACCGGTACCGCCGAGGTCTACGGCAAGCAGACCACGTCCTGGCTGGCCACGTATTCCAAGGACTACTCGGTCATCATGACCATCTCCCAGGCCGGTACGGGCTCCGGCGCCTCCGGTGAGGCCGTGCGCAACATCTACAGCGCGATGTACGGCGTCCAGCCCGACGGCAAGATCGACCCGAAGAAGGCGCTGCTGCCCGAGCCGGAGAAGAGCCTGCCGAAGGTCCGCACCGACGGCACGATCAA
Source organism: Streptomyces sp. V3I7 (assembly GCF_030817495.1). Lineage (NCBI taxonomy): Bacteria > Bacillati > Actinomycetota > Actinomycetes > Kitasatosporales > Streptomycetaceae > Streptomyces > Streptomyces sp. V3I7. The sequence continues at coordinate 2,296,603 of NZ_JAUSZK010000001.1, read as the reverse complement.
GTCCCCGAAGGTCTCCGAGGACCCGGCCAAGGACGTCCGCCCGGCCCCCTCGGGCTCACCCGCCCCGGACGGCTCGCAGCCCGCCTCGACCGCCCCCTCGCCCGGCACGGGCAACCGCGACACCCGCAGGCGACCGCGCAGGCGGGGAAACCGGAGGACGCCCGCATGACCGGCAACACCTTCTCCGTCCCCGGATACGGACCCCAGCGGGCCGGCTGGACACGGCTCTTCGCCCGCGACTCGGTGGCCCGCCGCATGGACTGGCCGATGCTCCTCGCGGCCATCGCCCTGTCGACGATCGGCTCGGTACTGGTCTTCTCCGCGACCCGCAACCGCACCGAGATCAACCAGGGCGACCCGTACTACTTCCTGATCCGGCACTTCATGAACACCGGCATCGGGCTCGTCCTGATGATCGGCACGATCTGGCTCGGCCACCGCGCCCTGCGCAACGCCGTGCCGATCCTCTACGGCCTCTCGCTGCTCGGCATCCTGATGGTGCTCACCCCGCTCGGCTCCACCGTCAACGGCGCCCACTCGTGGATCGTGTTCGGCGGCGGCTTCTCGCTCCAGCCCTCCGAGTTCGTGAAGATCACGATCATCCTGGGCATGGCGATGCTCCTCGCGGCGCGCGTCGACGCCGGCGACAAGAAGTACCCCGACCACCGCACGGTCCTTCAGGCCCTGGGCCTGGCCGCCGTACCGATCCTGATCGTGCTGCTGATGCCCGACCTCGGCTCGGTCATGGTCATGGTGATCATCATCCTCGGCGTGCTGCTCGCCTCCGGCGCCTCCAACCGCTGGGTCTTCGGCCTGATCACCGCCGGCGCGCTCGGCGCCATCGCGGTGTGGCAGCTGCACATCCTGGACGACTACCAGATCAACCGCTTCGCGGCCTTCGCCAACCCCAAGCTCGACCCGGCGGGCGTCGGCTACAACACCAACCAGGCCCGCATCGCCATCGGCTCCGGCGGCCTCACCGGCGCCGGCCTCTTCCACGGCTCCCAGACCACCGGCCAGTTCGTCCCCGAACAGCAGACGGACTTCGTCTTCACCGTCGCCGGCGAGGAACTGGGCTTCCTGGGCGCGGGCCTGATAATCGCCCTCCTCGGCGTCGTCATGTGGCGCGCCTGCCGCATCGCCCGCGGGACGACCGAGCTGTACGGCACGATCGTCGCCGCCGGAATCGTCGCCTGGTTCGCCTTCCAGACCTTCGAGAACGTCGGCATGACCCTCGGCATCATGCCGGTCACCGGCCTTCCCCTGCCCTTCGTCTCCTACGGCGGCTCGTCGATGTTCGCGGTATGGGTGGCCGTGGGCCTGCTGCAATCGATCAAGGTGCAGCGGCCGTTGTCGGCGTAGGTCTTCACAAGAGCCCTTCGCAACGAGGGGAGGGTGCCCGGCCGAGCGTCCGCCGGGCACCCTCCCCTCATTCCGTACTCCTCTGTAGATTCAGTTCATGGCGGATACGAAACGCGAGATCGAGCGCAAGTACGAAGCCGATGAGAGCGGGCTGCCTGACCTGGCCGGGGTCGGTGGGGTGGCGGCCGTGCTGGACAAGGGCGTCATGGAACTGGACGCCACCTACTACGACACCGCCGACGAACGCCTGGCCGCCCACTCCGTCACCCTGCGCCGGCGCACCGGCGGCTCCGACGAGGGCTGGCATCTCAAGCTTCCCGTCGCGGCCGACGTCCGGGACGAGATCAGGGCGCCGCTCTCCGACACCGTTCCGCCCGCGCTCGCCGCGCTGGTGCGCTCCCGGGTCCGCGACGCCGAGCTGGTGCCCGTGGTCCGGCTCCTGTCCGCCCGCGACGTGCACCACCTCGTCGACGCCGACGGCACGCTGCTCGCCGAGGTCAGCGAGGACGCCGTCACGGCCGAGCGGCTCGGCGGGGGCGGCGCCACCGTCCAGTGGACCGAGATCGAGGTGGAGGCCGCAGAGGGGATCGGCACGGACATCCTCGACAAGGTGGAGAAGCGGCTGCGCAAGGCGGGCGTACGGCGCTCCGGCTCGTCGTCGAAACTGGCGCGGGCGCTCGCCGAGACCGCCCCGGAGGGAAAGGAGAAGGGGAGTGAGGCAGGGAAGGGCGCGGCGGACGTGACCGCCGGCGACCATGTCCTCGCCTACGTCCGCGCCCAGCGCGACGCCATCGTCGAACTCGATCCGGCCGTCCGGCGCGACGAGTTCGACTCCGTGCACCAGATGCGCGTCGCCACCCGCCGGCTGCGCAGCACCTTCCGCTCGTACCGCACCATCCTCGACCGCGCCGTCACCGACCCGATCGGCGAGGAGCTCAAGTGGCTGGCGACCGAACTCGGCGTGGACCGCGACCGCGAGGTGCTCACCGAGCGCATCGCGACGGCCCTCGACGCCCTGCCCCGCACCCTGGTCGCCGGGCCCGTCCGCACCCGGCTGCGCACCTGGTCCAAGGTCCGCCGCGGCGGATCCCGCCGCCGGCTGACCGGCGTCCTCGACTCCCACCGCTATCTGACGCTGCTCGACACCCTCGACGCCCTGCTCGCCGACCCGCCCCTGCGGAAGACGGCCGCGAAGAAGCCGGCGAAGGTGATCGCCAAGGCCGTACGCAAGGACTTCGCGAAGCTCTCCGCCCTCGTCGAGCGGGCCATCGACCTGCCGCCCGGCCGCGACCGCGACCTCGGCCTGCACGAGGCCCGCAAGAAGGCCAAGCGCACCCGGTACGCGGCGGAGGCGGCCACCCCGGTCCTCGGTGACCCGGCCGCGGCCCTGACCAAGGCGATGAAGTCCCTGCAGAAGCTGCTCGGCGACCACCAGGACAGCGTGCTGGCCCGCGAGGCGCTGCGTGAGCTGTCCGCCGTGGCGCACGCGGTGGGGGAGAGCACCTTCACCTACGGCGTGCTGTACGGCCGCGAGGAGCAGCGGGCGGCGGCGGACGAGGCGGAGCTGCCCGGGACCTGGGCGGAGATCAAGGCGGGGGCGTCCGTCTGAGCGGTCGGGGGAGGCCGCCGAGCGGGTTACGCTTGATGGTCACCCCTGTCCTCAGCTCACGAAGGTTCGCGAGATGCCTGCCGAAGCCGCCGAGTCCGCGGAGTCTGTGTTCCCGCAGCTCGAAGCTCTGCTCCCGCATGTGCAGAAGCCGATCCAGTACGTCGGCGGAGAGCTCAACTCCACCGTCAAGCCCTGGGCCGACTGTGACGTGCGCTGGGCGCTCATGTACCCCGACGCGTACGAGGTCGGTCTGCCCAACCAGGGCGTCATGATCCTCTACGAGGTACTGAACGAGCAGGAGGGCGTCCTCGCCGAGCGCACGTACAGCGTGTGGCCGGACCTGGAGGCGCTGATGCGTGAGCACGGCGTGCCGCAGTTCACGGTCGACAGCCACCGCCCGGTGAAGGCCTTCGACGTGTTCGGCCTGTCCTTCTCCACGGAGCTGGGCTACACCAACATGCTCGCGGCCCTGGACCTGGCCGGCATCCCGCTGGAGTCCAAGGACCGCACGATCGACGACCCGATCGTCCTGGCCGGCGGCCACGCGGCCTTCAACCCCGAGCCGATCGCGGACTTCATCGACGCGGCGATCATCGGCGACGGCGAGCAGGCCGTGCTCGACATGACGAAGATCATCCGCGAGTGGAAGGCGGAGGGCCGCCCCGGCGGCCGCGAGGAGGTCCTCCTCCGCCTGGCCAAGACCGGCAGCGTGTACATCCCGGCGTTCTACGACGTCGAGTACCTCGCCGACGGCCGCATCGCCCGCGTCGTCCCGAACCGGTCGGGCGTGCCGTGGCGCGTGTCCAAGCACACCGTCATGGACCTGGACGAGTGGCCCTACCCCAAGCAGCCCCTCGTCCCCCTCGCCGAGACCGTCCACGAGCGCATGTCGGTCGAGATCTTCCGCGGCTGCACCCGCGGCTGCCGCTTCTGCCAGGCGGGCATGATCACCCGCCCGGTGCGTGAGCGCTCGATCACCGGCATCGGCGACATGGTCGACAAGGGCCTCAAGGCGACCGGCTTCGAAGAGGTCGGCCTCCTCTCCCTGTCCTCCGCGGACCACTCCGAGATCGGCGACATCGCCAAGGGTCTCGCGGACCGCTACGAGGAGGACAAGATCGGTCTGTCCCTCCCCTCCACCCGCGTCGACGCCTTCAACGTCGACCTGGCCAACGAGCTGACCCGCAACGGCCGCCGCTCGGGCCTCACCTTCGCCCCCGAGGGCGGCTCCGAGCGCATGCGCAAGGTCATCAACAAGATGGTCTCGGAGGAGGACCTGATCCGCACGGTCGCCACCGCCTACGGCAACGGCTGGCGCCAGGTGAAGCTGTACTTCATGTGCGGCCTGCCCACGGAGACCGACGAGGACGTCCTGCAGATCGCCGACATGGCGATGAGCGTGATCCAGAAGGGCCGCGAGGTCTCCGGCTCCGGCGACATCCGCTGCACGGTCTCCATCGGCGGCTTCGTCCCCAAGCCCCACACGCCCTTCCAGTGGGCCCCGCAGCTCTCGGCGGAGGAGACGGACGCCCGCCTGCAGAAGCTCCGGGACAAGATCCGCGGCGACAAGAAGTACGGCCGCTCGATCGGCTTCCGCTACCACGACGGCAAGCCCGGCATCGTCGAGGGCCTGCTCTCCCGCGGTGACCGCCGCATCGGTGCCGTCATCCGCGCGGTCTACGACGACGGCGGCCGCTTCGACGGCTGGCGCGAGCACTTCTCGTACGACCGCTGGATGGCCTGCGCCGACAAGGCCCTGGAGCCGCTCGGCGTGGACGTCGACTGGTACACCACCCGCGAGCGCACCTACGAGGAGGTCCTCCCCTGGGACCACCTCGACTCGGGCCTCGACAAGGACTGGCTCTGGGAGGACTGGCAGGACGCCCTCGACGAGACCGAGGTCGAGGACTGCCGCTGGACGCCGTGCTTCGATTGCGGCGTGTGTCCGCAGATGGACACCCACATCCAGATCGGCCCCACGGGCAAGAAGCTGCTCCCGCTGGCGGTGAAGAACGCGGCGCCGGCCCCGGCCGCGAGCGGACACGCGCACTGAGCACTGAGCACTGGCTGACATGACGAGCCCCTCCCCGCCGGGGAGGGGCTCGTCGGTTTCGGTGGGTGAGGGAAGAGCGGGCGTGTGCACTGGTTTGCGGAGCAATCGGGCCGGGGTGAGACTGGTGAGGCGGTTGCGTTCCGTCGGCGCGGGGGCCTGCGTCGGCGTCGTACCGGGCTGTAGTCCCCCCCCAGGCGTGGGTGAGTTACACGCCGGGCGCCTCCCTTCTCCGCTGCTCCCGCTCCTCATGGACGGAGGGGCTTCATGCTGCGTGGCCCTTGGCGAACCCTGAAGGTCTCCGCTCTGGCGTGGCTGGGGGTGGTGACGGTGCTGGCGGCGCCGTCGGCCGCCGCCGGGACGGCCGGTGACAGGACGGCCGGTGACGCGCCCCAGGTCTCCTGCGCGTGGCCGGCGGTCGTCGCTCCCGGCCGGCTGAACATCGCGTTCCCCGAGTCCAACGCCACGTACTGGCTGATGCCGTACCGGCTCGGCGAGGGCGACCGCATCGTGGTGAACGGGACGTACCCCGCGGCCCGGTTCACGTCGCTGACGGCGTATGACGCCAAGGGATCGCCGATCGACTCCCTGGCCGACGACCAGATCGCGCCGAGCGCGGGCAGCATGAACCCCTTCGCCGTCCCGGACGCGGGGCCGAACCCGGCGCGGCACCGGTACCGGGTGACGCTCAAGCCCGGTACGGAGCCCGGCTCCGGCCAGAACACCCTCGCCGCCACCGCGAAGGGCGCCGCCTCGGGTTCGGGGTGGCTGGCGCTGCGGATCTACGTGCCGGACCGGCAGTCCGACCCGACGGGCGGCGTCGCGCTGCCCACACTGTCGGTGCAGCGGCACGGCAGCGCGGCCAAGTCCCTGTCGGCGTGCCCGCGTTCCGGTTCGACCCAGGGTCCCGCGGGGCCGGTCGCCGACGAGGCGCGCAGTGTGGTGGAGAAGTACGCCCCGCGCGGCGGGTTCGGCGGCTGCGGGGCGGCCACGGCGAGCGATCCGGGCTTCGCCGAGCCCAACAAGACCGGGGGGCTGTTCCCCAACCCGTACAACGCGTACCTGTGCACGCCGCTCGCGTACAAGGAGGGCCGGGTCGCGGTGGTCCGCGGCAAGGCGCCCACGTTCCCCGACACCGCCAACGGCCAGTCGGTGCTGACCAAGAGCCAGCTCCGGTACTGGTCGCTGTGCCAGAACCAGGTCCGGCTCCCGTACCCGGTCAGCTCCTGCGCCGCCGACTTCCAGACGGTGCGGAACAAGGACGGCCGCTACACCTACGTGGTCTCCACCAAGCAGGACCGCCCCGCCGACGCGACGATGGAGCACGGCGTGACCTGGCTCGACTGGGGTCCGACCAACGTGGAGAGCCTGCTGATCATGCGGAACATGCTCCCGGAGCGGAGCTTCACCAACGCGGTGCAGGACGTCGGCAAGGGCGAGGACCCGGCGAAGGTGATGGGCGCCTACTATCCGATCGTCACGTACTGCACGAAGGCGTCCTTCGACAAGAGCGGCCCGGGATCCTGCACCGCGTGAGCGTGCCTGAGGGGCGTCAGTTGCCGACGAGGGACTTCGACGGGGGCTTGTTGGCGGACCGGGGGGACAGGCGGAGCTTGGCGCGGGCGAAGTCGCGGTTGGCGAGGACGCGTTCGCGGTGGGCCTCGGGGAGTTTGCCGCCGTCGAGGAGCTTCTCGCAGGTCTCCAGGGACTCGCGGTACTCGCCGACCCAGTACGACGCCACCGCCAGCTCGTCCAGCGACCGCCAGTCGTACCAGGGGTGTTCGAGGAAGAGGATGTCCGGCGGCTGCGGGAGTTCCACCGCGCGGCGGGCGAACAGGTAAGCCAGTGGCCAGCGTTCGCCGTTCGTGCGGCACAGGTGGGCGAGTTCGCCGAGGGGTTCGGCGCGGGTGGGGCGGGACTCGTGGGCGTCCAGGAAGCGGGCGATGACCTCCGGCATCCGGCGCTTGAGGTCGACCGCGAGCCGGGCCGCGTAGAGCCGGGCGCAGAACGCCTCCTCGGCGAAGCCGCCCATCACCGCCCGCCGGTCGTACGCCGCGATCGCCTTCGCGGGTTCGCCGGCGTCGCGCCAGCTCTGGGCGAGGTAGAAGACGTAGCGGGCGTTGTCGGGTTCCTTGACGAGTCCGTCCTTGAGGATCGCGGCGTCGCGGAGGTACTTCGCCCGCTGGTCCCCGCCCTGGAGGCGGCCGCCGCCGCCCATGATGAGCATGCGTGCGCCATCGAGGGTCGCCCGGGTATAGCGCGTGTCGCACTCCAGGTACTCGTGCAGGACGCCGACGTAGCGCCAGGGCAGGCGCGTCGACACCATGGAGGCGCGCCAGTGGACGATGGAGCCGTGCCGCACCTCGAAGTCGTAGCAGTCGTGCGTGAGGTCCGGCATGGTGAAGCCGGGGTCGGTCTCCATCATGTCGTCGGCGTCGATGAACAGCAGATAGTCGGCGCGGTCCCGGGCCAGGTCGATCGCCTCGGTGCGGCTGAGGTCGAAGCCCTTCCAGGGGCTCTCGTGCAGCGTGCCGGGCAGGTGGGCGAGGGTCTCGCGGATGACGTCCTGCGTGCCGTCGGTCGAGCCGGTGTCAAGGATCACCCAGGTGTCGATGAGGGGGCGCACGGATTCGAGGCAGCGTCGGATCACGTGTGCCTCGTTCTTGACGATCATATTGAGGCAGACCGTTGGCATGACTTTATCTTTTCTGTGATGAAAAGGATTTGGTCGGCGACTTTAGTGAGTCCGTAAACCCCGTTCAAGGACCGCCGCCCTGGAATTGCCGCCCATACAGGTGGCGGCTCGGCAGGGCCGTGCTTCGGGGCCGTTCGGGCCGCCCGTGCGCGTGTATATAGGGAGCCGTTCCCGTTAGCCGTTCCTGTTGGCCGTTCCCGATGTCGGGCATGGGAGGTCCTGATGGTCGTCACCGCGCAGCTCCCCGCTCCGCGCGATGAAATCGAGGAAGCCGGTGCGGCCGGAGCCGGAAGCCGCGGGACGGGGCTCTGGCTCCGGCCGTTCGTCGTCACCCTCGCCGTGGCCTGCTACGGCATGACGCATCCGCTGCTGGGCCGCGACGAGCTGGTCACCTGGGACATGGTGAACCGAGGTACGGGGGAGATTCTCGCCACGCTCGGTAATGTCGACGCGGTGCACGGCGCCTATTATCTGCTGATGCACCTGTGGGTCGGGATCTTTGGGGATTCCGTCATTTCCTTGCGGATTCCCACGGTGTTTTCCGCCGCCGGGGCCGCCGCCATGGTGAGCCTCATCGGCAACCGGCTCTTCGGATACCGTGCGGGAATTTCCGCCGGAATTCTCTTCGCGCTGGTGCCGGCGGTGAGCCGCTATGGCCAGGAGGCCCGCAGTTACGCGCTGGTGGTGTTCGCCGTCGCCCTCGCCACGTTCCTGCTGCTCCGGGTGCTGGACGAACCGCGCCGTCCCGGGCGCTGGGCCGCCTACGCGCTCGCCCTGGCCGGCGTCGGGCTGCTCCATCTGATCGCGCTGTCCGTCGTCCTCGCGCACGTCTGGCCGCTCGTGTCCGCCGCGCGGCGGGACCGCTCGCTGTGGTGGAAGACCGCCCTGGCCCTGTCGGCGGTCGCCGGTTGTGTCGCGCCGGTCGTGCTGCTCGGGCGGTCCCAGGTGGGGCGCCAGTTGTACTGGGTCCCGGAGCCCGACGCGTGGGCGCTGCCGTCGATGCTGGGCGAGGTCTTCGCCTCCGGTCTGTGTGCCGGCGCGCTGGTCGCGCTCGCGCTGCTGGCCCGCTCGCCGCGCCGGAGCGCGCTGCTGCTGTGCGGGACGTGGGCGCTGGTGCCGCCCGTCCTGGTCTGGATCGCCTCGCACGGCCAGGTGTCGTACTTCCGTCCCGTGTACGTCCTGTTCACGCTCCCGGCGTGGGCCCTGCTCGCCGGCGCCGGTCTCGCCGCGGCTTGCCGCTCCCGCGGGGCGGCCGTGGTGGTGCTCGCGGCGGTGGCCGTGCTCGGGCTGCCCGACCAGCGGCAGATGCGGCAGCCGTTCGAGCACAACGCCCCCGTGCCGCTCGACTACGCGGCGGCGGCCGACGTGGTCAGCCAGGGCCACCAGCCCGGGGACGCCGTCGTCTACGACCGCACGGACACCTGGAAGCTCGACAGCGGGGTGCGGTACTACCTGCCCCGCGACCTGCGGATGCGCGACGTCTTCCTGGAGAAGTCGGCCACCGCGATCGACGACCTGTACGCGGTCGAGTGCCCGGCGCCGGAGCTGTGCCTGAAGGATGACGAGCGGCGCGTCTGGCTGCTCACCGAGGGCTCCGGCTTCCCCCTCGACGCGCTCGGCCCGGCGCAGTCGAGCGCGCTGCGGAGCCGGTACACGGTGACGTCGAGCCGGTCGGTGACGGGGATGACGGTGAGCCTGCTCGTCCGCGACGACAAGTGAGCCGGTGACGCGAAGGGGCGTCCGGCGGTCCGTCGCGGACCACCGGACGCCCCTTCGGCGACGGGTACTCGTTACGGGTTGCCGCCGTTGATGGCGCCTGGCGCCGGCTGGAGCGTCACACGGTGCCAGGAGGGGTCGTTGCAGTTCAGGGTGCGGTTGCTGGTGACCACTTGGCAGGTGTTCTCCCAGACCACGCCCGCCGTGGTCACGACGTTCACCCTCAGGTCACCCTCCACCTGCATGCCCTGGGCGTGCTGGGCGATGGAGACCGCGCAGGCGTCCTGCGGGTAGTTGGTCTTGTTGGACAGGTCGGTCCACAGGTAGGGACCGGGCGTCGCGGTCGTGAGGTCACGGATGCCCGCGTACGTCCGCCCGCCGGTCAGCACGGCACGCAGCTCGAAGTCGTTGCTGTCCTGGCTGGCGTCGATGTCGGAGCACGGGCCCGCGGGGCCGGTGCCGCCGGTGTCGCCCTTGGGTCCGGTGTCGCCGGTGGCGCCCGTCGCGCCGGTGTTGCCCTTCGGGCCGGTCGCGCCGGTCGCGCCCTTGCACTCGTCCTTGCCGTCGCCACCGCCCGCCTCGGCACGGCTGTCCAGGAGGGACTTGCCCGGCTTGTCCTCCTTGCAGTGGTCGCCGCCATAGTGGCGCGCCACGGGCGCGTGGCCGTCGGGCATGCTCCGCGCCGCGGCGGCCGCCGGGCTGACCACACCGGCCGCGAGGACCAGCGCGAGCGAGGTCAGCATCCCGGCTTTCTTGAACCTGTCCCGGGCCAGCGGCCCGAGAAGCGAAGTCGTCCTGTGCTCAGGACTCATCCCATTGCTCCTTGCGTCGTCAGGTTCGGGTGAAGTCCCGAATCTGAGTGCGAGGTTGGACCCTGTATGGGTGGCGTGGCACGCGCATCGGGGCGAGCCCGGTGCTTTATCCGCAGATCGGAGCAAAACATAACGTTCCGATGGCTCAATCTTTGCTGCGGAAGGCACAGTTGAGCGCTTGTACGACTGTTCGGGCGGACTTGCCGTACGTCGTGGGCGCCGCGCGCATCCATGCGGGTGGCTACGGCGTCTGTTCCCGTATGGACGCCATCCACCCCCGCAAGAGCCCCGACGGACCGCAGCCCCCGCCGCAGGCGCAGGGGTGCCTCGTCGTCGCGATCCGGCTGCCCGTGCGGATCGTCGCGCTCGTGCTGGTGGTGCCGGTGCGGATGCTGTGGGACGCGCTGGTCGTGGCCGGCCGGTTCCTGACCGACACCGTGCTGCGCCCCGTCGGCCGGGTGCTGCTGTGGCTCGGCCGCGCCGTGTTCGTGTGGCCGTGGGTGGCGCTGTGGCGGTACGTCGCCGTGCCCGTCGGCCGGGCCCTGCTGTGGCTCGGCCGCGTCCTCGTCGTCGTCCCTCTCGGCTGGCTCCACCGCTCCCTCCTCACGCCCCTCGGGCACGGCATCGCCTGGCTCGCGCGCGGGGTCGGGGCGGCCCTGAAGTGGCTGTACGTCCGGCTCCTCACGCCCCTCGGGCACGGCATCGCCTGGCTCGCGCGCGGGGTCGGGGCGGCCCTGAAGTGGCTGTACGTCCGGGTCCTCACGCCGGTCGGACGGGCGCTGGCGTGGTGCGCGGACGCCGTGGCGACCGGGGTCGGCGCCGCTTTGTACTGGACGGCCCGCGTGCTGTTCGTGCTGCCCGCCCGCGCGCTGTGGCGCTCGGTGCTCGTGCCGGTCGGCCGGGTCCTCGCCGTCGTCGCGCGGGAGATCGGAGAGGCGCTCGGACACGCCTGGCGGATCGCCGGGCACCTCGCGCGCGCCGTCGGCCGGTTCCTGGCCACCCTCTTCCGCTGGATCGTCGTCGAGCCGGTGCGCTGGGTGTACCGGACCGTCGTCATCCCGGTCGGGCATGTCGTACGGGACGCCGTCCTGCGGCCCGTCGCCGAGGCCGCGCGCGCCGTCGGGCAGGCCACCGGGCAGGCGCTGGTCTCCGCGCGCGCGACGGTGCGGCAGGCCCGCGCCGACGCCCGCCGCATGCTGTTCGGCGAGCCCCGGCCCTTGAGGTAGACCGCCCGGCGGGAACCTCCGGCGGACGGGACACGTACTCTTGGTAGCAGGACAACCGCACTCACGAAGGACTAGGACACTGGGCAAGCGACAGCCCGTAGGCCCGCCGCCCGCACCCGCGGTGCAGCGCATCCGACTGCGATACACCAAGCGCGGCCGCCTCCGGTTCACCAGCCACCGTGACTTCCAGCGCGCCTTCGAGCGTGCGCTGCGCCGTGCCGAGGTGCCGATGGCGTACTCGGCGGGGTTCACGCCGCATCCGAAGGTGTCGTACGCCAATGCCGCACCCACCGGCACGGGCAGTGAGGCGGAGTACCTGGAGATCGCGCTCACGGCGGCCCGCGACCCGCAGATCCTGCGCGCCCTCCTCGACGAGTCGCTGCCCACCGGGCTCGACATCGTCGACGCCGTCGAAGCACGGACGTCAGGGCTGGCCGATCGGCTGACGGCTTCCGTGTGGGAGCTGCGGCTGGACGGAGTCGACCCCGCCGACGCCGAGCGCGCGGTCGAGGCCTTCAACCAGGCCGAGACCGTCGAGGTGCAGCGCCAGACCAAGAACGGTGTCCGCACCTTCGACACCCGCGCGGCCGTCGCGAGCCTTACGCGCGTGGCGGACGCGGAAACGCACAGTTCGCAGCCCGACGCAAGCGTCGGCTCCACTGGAGCGGCATTCGCCGCGCCCCTTAATGGGCCTACCGACCAGCCCTGTGCGATACTGCGGCTGGTTGTTCGGCACGTGACGCCTGCCGTTCGACCCGACGACGTCCTGTCCGGTCTCCGCGCCGTGGCCGACCTGGCGCCGCCGGTCCCCGCAGCGGTGACCAGGCTGGCGCAGGGGCTGTTCGATGAAGAGACAGGCACGGTGACCGACCCGCTCGCGCCCGACCGCGAGGCAGCAGCGACCGCGCCGCATCCGGCCGCCGCCACTGCCGCCGCGACGGCGTCGGCGCCGGAAGGTTCCGCGTAGGGACACGTCGTAGCGCCGCCCTCGGACTCGGGAGCCACCTGGGTCGGGCAGCGCACCGACCACAAGACTTTCGCCAGGCCGTACGCAACACGGCGTACGGAACCGGCGAGACAGGACACAGAGAGCTCCCGTGCGGCGCCCGCGCCCCGGACGGCGGCCATCGCGCACCGCGCGAGCCGCGGACGTCAACGGTGATCGGTCGATGAGACCGACGCCGGACCAGGTGCGGCGCCCGGGAGCCTGACGGGAGAAACGCCCGCATGCTCGAGCCGACCGAATCCATGGACCCTCAGACGGGTTCCGAACCGAACACCCCCAGCGACACCCTGCCGCCGCGCAGGCGTCGTCGCGCCGCCTCCCGACCCGCGGGCCCGCCCGCCGGGAACGAGGCGCCCTCGTCCGCCGGCGTGACGGACGACGAGACCGAGAAGAAGACCGAAACGAAGAACGAGACGACGGTGGAGACCGTCGTCGAGGCGCCCGCCGTGGCCGAGGAGGCCGCGCCGGCCGCGCGTCCGCGTCGCCGTGCGACGCGTCGTTCCGCGTCGCCCGCCGGTGCCCCGAAGGCGGCCGAGGCCGCCCCCGAGACCGTCGTCGCCCCGGCTGCCGCAGAGCAGCCCGTGGCCACCGAGCCGGTCGAGGCCGTCGAGACCACCGAGGACGACGCGGCCCCGCGCCGTACCCGCCGCCGCGCGACCCGCCGTGTGTCCGCGCCCGTCGGGTCGCCGGAGAAGGCCGCCGCGCCCGAGACCGTGGAGGTCCCCGAGACCGCGGAGGCCGAGGAGGAGACCGAGGAGACGGCGGGGGTCGTCGCCGAGGCGCCCGCCGCGTCCGAGGAGGCCGCGCCGGCCGCGCGTCCGCGTCGTCGTGCGACCCGCCGTGCGTCCGCGCCCGCCGGTGCCCCTAAGGCCGCCGAGACCGTCGCCGCGCCCGCCGCCGAAGCGGTCGAGGAGACCGAGACGGCGGAGGAGAAGGCCGCCGAGGAGGCTCCGCGCCGCGCCCGCCGCCGCGCCACGCGCCGTGTGTCCGCGCCCGCCGGGTCGCCGGAGACCGCCCCCCAGGCCGAGCCGGCCGCCCAGAGCGAGGCCGCCGCCGAGCCCGTCGCCGCCACCACGGCACCCGCCGCCGAGGCCTCCGCCGAGAGCGGTGCCCCGCGCCGCGGCCGCCGCCGTGCCGCGCGCCCCGCGTCCGGCTTCTCCGCTCCCGCGCCGCAGCCCGCCGCCGAGGGCGACGAGCCGCGCCGTCCGGGCCGCCCCGCCGCGGCCGTGTTCCAGGCGCCCGTCTTCACCGAGCCGAAGTTCCAGACCCCGCAGCGCGCCGCCGCCGAAGCGGCCGAAGCGGCCGCCGCCGGCTCCGAGGAGCCCGTGGCAGAGGCCGAGGAGGTCTTCGAGGAGCAGGCCGAGACCGCCTCCCGCCGTCGCCGCCGCCGTCGCGGTGCCGCGCAGGAGGAGGAGACCAAGACCGTCGAGACCGCCGCCGCCGAGGACGAGACGGAGGAGGCCGAGGAGCCCGAGACCTCCGCCGAGGCCGATGCCGACGCCGAGGACGACTCCGAGGAGACCGGCTCGCGTCGCCGCCGCCGTCGCGGAGGCCGTCGCCGCCGCCGCGGTGACAGCGCCGACGGCGAGGCCGAGGGCGCCGACGCCGAGTCCGAGGAACTGGCCGCCGAGCAGGCCGCCCAGGACGCCGAGGACACCGCCGAGCAGGAGGAGGACGACGCCGACGAGGCCCGCGACGAGGCCGGCGGCTCCAGCGCCGGCAGCCGTCGCCGTCGCCGTCGCCGGCGTCGCGCCGGTGACTCCGCCTCCGACAGCGAGCCCGGCGAGAGCGACCCCGAGCGCACGGTCGTCAAGGTCCGTGAGCCCCGCAAGGCCGCCGAGCCGTCCGACGAGGTGCAGTCCATCAAGGGCTCGACGCGTCTGGAGGCCAAGAAGCAGCGCCGCCGCGAGGGCCGCGAGCAGGGCCGCCGCCGCGTGCCGATCATCACCGAGGCCGAGTTCCTCGCCCGCCGCGAGGCCGTCGAGCGCGTGATGGTCGTCCGCCAGCACGGCGACCGTACGCAGATCGGCGTTCTGGAGGACGGCGTGCTCGTCGAGCACTACGTCAACAAGGAGCAGTCGACCTCGTACGTCGGCAACGTCTACCTGGGCAAGGTCCAGAACGTGCTGCCGTCGATGGAGGCCGCCTTCATCGACATCGGCAAGGGCCGCAACGCCGTCCTGTACGCCGGTGAGGTCAACTTCGGCGCGCTGGGCATGGCCAACGGCCCGCGCCGCATCGAGGCCGCCCTGAAGTCCGGCCAGCCCGTGCTCACCCAGGTGACGAAGGACCCGATCGGCCACAAGGGCGCCCGCCTGACCAGCCAGGTCTCCCTCCCCGGCCGCTACCTCGTGTACGTCCCCGAGGGCTCGATGACCGGCATCAGCCGCAAGCTGCCCGACACCGAGCGGGCCCGGCTGAAGACGATCCTCAAGAAGATCGTCCCCGAGGACGCGGGCGTCATCGTGCGCACCGCCGCCGAGGGCGCGAGCGAGGAGGAGCTGCGCCGCGACGTCGAGCGTCTGCAGGGGCAGTGGGAGGAGATCCAGAAGAAGGCGAAGGGCGGCAGCTCAAGTGCCCCGTCCCTGCTGTACGGCGAGCCGGACATGACCGTCCGCGTCGTCCGCGACATCTTCAACGAGGACTTCACCAAGGTCATCGTCAGCGGTGACGAGGCGTGGGACACCATCCACGGCTACGTCTCGCACGTCGCGCCGGACCTGTCGGACCGTCTGCAGCGGTGGACCTCCGAGGTCGACGTCTTCGCCACCTACCGGATCGACGAGCAGCTCGCCAAGGCGCTGGACCGCAAGGTCTGGCTGCCCAGCGGCGGTTCGCTGGTGATCGACCGGACCGAGGCGATGGTCGTCATCGACGTCAACACCGGCAAGTTCACCGGTCAGGGCGGCAACCTCGAGGAGACCGTCACCCGGAACAACCTGGAGGCGGCCGAGGAGATCGTGCGTCAGCTGCGGCTGCGCGACCTCGGCGGCATCATCGTCATCGACTTCATCGACATGGTCCTGGAGTCCAACCGCGACCTGGTCCTGCGGCGTCTGCTGGAGTGCCTGGGCCGCGACCGGACCAAGCACCAGGTCGCCGAGGTGACCTCGCTCGGCCTGGTCCAGATGACCCGCAAGCGGGTCGGCCAGGGCCTGCTGGAGTCGTTCTCCGAGAACTGCGTCCACTGCAACGGCCGCGGTGTCATCGTGCACATGGAGCAGCCGACCGCTGCCGGAGGCGGCGGCAAGCGCAAGAAGCGGGCCCGCGCCGGCGGCGACGGCCATGTGCACGAGGCCGCCGAGACCGTGATCGCCGAGGTCGCCGAGACCGCCGAGCAGGAGGCGGAGTCCGAGGCCGAGATCGCGGCCGAGGTCGCCGCCCCCATGTCGCTCGCCTCGCCGACGTTCGCGCCGGACGAGGAGCTGTACAGCAGCGTCGCCGAGGCGGAGGCCGCGGCCGGCCGTGGCCGTTCGCGCCGCCGGACGAGCCGTCGGGCCTCTGCCCCGGCGGGTGCGCCGAAGACCGAGGCCGTGACGGCGGAGGCCCCCAAGGCCCGCAGGGGCAGGAAGGCCGAGGCCGCCGCGGAGGTCGCCGAGGTGACCGAGACCGCCGAGGCCGTCGAGGCCCCGGTCGAGCCCCCGGTCGTCGAGGAGGCCGCGCCCAAGGCCCGTACGCGCCGCCGGGTCACCCGGCGGGTGTCGGCGCCGGCCGGTTCCCCCGAGTCCGCCGAGGCGGCCGTGGTGACGGTCGCCGAGACCGCGCCCGCAGCGGAGGCGCCGGTGGAGCGGGCCGAGGCTCCGGCCCCGGTCGAGGAGGCGCCCGCCGAGGCCGCCGCCCCGCCCCGCCCGCGCCGCCGTGCCGTGCGCAAGGCCACCGCGCCGACCGCGTCCGAGGAAGCGGCCGTCGTGGTCGTCGAGTCGGCCGCCGCGCCGGTCGAGGAGGCTCCCACCGAGGCCCCGGCCGAGGAGGAGGCCGCCCCGGCCAAGAAGACGGCCCGTAAGACGGCCGCCAAGAAGGCTCCGGCCAAGAAGGCGGCCGCCAAGAAGACCGCGGCGAAGAAGACCACGGCCAAGAAGGCGGCTGCCAAGAAGACGACGGCGAAGAAGACGACGGCCAAGAAGGCGGCGAAGACCGCCAAGACGGCCGCCGCCAAGACGACGGCGAAGAAGACCACGGTCTCGGCCGCCGCCGACGAGGACTGAGCCGCTCGAACACCCCGCGTGGTCCTGCCCCCCCCTGGGCAGGACCACGCCGTTTCCCCAGGGTCCGGGCCATGCGCGAATGGACCGCGGCCCCGTCAGATGTCCCCGCCGCCGAGACCGATACCGTCTCGGCGGCATCTGCACCATCAGAGGAGATAACCGCGATGATTGGCCTCATACTCGCCGCCGGCGCCGGACGGCGTCTGCGTCCCTACACCGACACCCTGCCCAAGGCTCTGGTGCCGGTGGGTCCGGAGGGCGACGAGGAGTCGCTGACGGTGCTGGACCTGACTCTGGGGAACTTCGCCGAGGTGGGTCTGTCGGAGGTCGCGGTCATCGTCGGCTACCGCAAGGAGGCCGTGTACGAGCGGAAGGCGGCGCTGGAGGCGAAGTACGGCCTGAAGCTGACGCTGATCGACAACGACAAGGCCGAGGAGTGGAACAACGCCTACTCCCTGTGGTGCGGGCGGGACGCGCTGAAGGACGGTGTGATCCTCGCCAACGGTGACACGGTGCACCCGGTCTCGGTCGAGAAGACGCTGCTGGCCGCCCGCGGTGACGGCAAGAGGATCATCCTCGCGCTGGACACGGTGAAGTCGCTGGCGGACGAGGAGATGAAGGTCGTCGTGGACGCCGAGAAGGGTGTCCAGAGGATCACGAAGCTGATGGACCCGGCGGAGGCGACGGGCGAGTACATCGGTGTGACGCTGATCGAGGGTGACGCGGCGGCGGAGCTGGCGGACGCGCTGAGGACGACGTTCGAGCGGGACCCGGACCTGTACTACGAGGACGGTTACCAGGAGCTCGTCAACCGTGGTTTCAAGGTGGACGTGGCGCCGATCGGCGACGTGAGGTGGGTCGAGATCGACAACCACGACGACCTCGCCAAGGGGCGTGAGATCGCGTGCCAGTACTGACGAGGCTGATTCCCTCGCCGGTCGTCGTGGACATCCGTCCGGGTGCCCTGGACGAACTGGCGGCTGTCCTCGCCGACGAGCGCATCTCGCACTCGGGCCGGCTCGCGGTCGCGGTCAGCGGTGGTTCCGGTGCGAAGCTGCGGGAGCGGCTCGCGCCGTCCCTGCCGGGCGCGACCTGGTTCGAGGTCGGCGGAGGCGCCATCGACGACGCCGTACGGCTCGCGGACGAGATGAAGTCCGGCCACTACGACGCCGTGGTGGGCCTGGGCGGCGGCAAGATAATCGACTGCGCCAAGTTCGCCGCGGCGCGGATCGGCCTGCCCATGGTCTCCGTGGCGACGAACCTGTCACACGACGGCATCTGCTCGCCCGTGTCCATCCTCGACAACGACGCGGGCCGCGGCTCCTACGGGGTGCCGACCCCCGTCGCGCTGCTCATCGACCTCGACGTGATCCGCGACGCGCCGATCCGCTTCGTGCGCTCGGGCATCGGTGACGCCGTCTCCAACATCTCCGCCGTCGCGGACTGGGAGCTGGCCCACCGGGTCAACGGCGAGAAGATCGACGGCCTGTCCGCCGCCATGGCCCGCCAGGCCGGCGAGGCGGTGCTGCGCCACCCCGGCGGCAGCGGCGACGACGGCTTCCTGACGGTGCTGTCCGAGGGACTGGTGATGTCCGGCATCGCCATGTCGATCGCGGGCCACAGCCGGCCCTCGTCCGGTGCCTGCCACGAGATCAGCCACGCGATCGACCTCCTGTACCCCCAGCGCGCCGCCAGCCACGGCGAGCAGGTGGGACTCGGCGCTGCCTTCGCCATGCACCTGCGCGGCGAGCACGAGAGCTCCGGGCTCATGGCGGACGTGCTGCGTCGGCACGGCCTGCCGGTGCTGGCGCAGGAGATCGGGTTCAGCGACGACGAGTTCGTCCGGGCCGTGGAGTTCGCCCCGGAGACCCGCCCGGGCCGCTACACGATCCTGGAGCACCTCGACCTGTCGCCGACCCAGATCAAGGACGCGTACGCCGACTACGCCGCCGCCGTCTCCGCGTGAGAGGGCACCCCGGTTTGACCCGTTCGGCCAAGGCCCCGTAACCTTGGCCGTCGGCGTGTCCACTGAACATGCCACATTCCCGTAAACCTTCATCCTCCCGGGCGCCTGGCTGACCGGGAGAGGTCGTCCGTGGTGACACCGGGCGGCTGGCCTGCGGGGGTGCCGTTTTTGAGCGAAAGAGAGATCCGCGTGTACGCCATCGTGCGCAGCGGTGGTCGCCAGCACAAGGTTGCTGTCGGCGACATCGTTGAGGTTGACAAGATTTCCACCGCCAATGTTGGCGACACGGTCGAGCTCTCGACCCTGCTCCTCGTCGACGGCGACGCTGTGACCAGCGACCCGTGGGTGCTGGCCGGTGTCAAGGTCCAGGCCGAGGTCGTGGACCACCACAAGGGGCAGAAGATCGACATTCTGCGCTACAAGAACAAGACCGGCTACCGCCGTCGTCAGGGCCACCGCCAGCAGTACACGGCGCTCAAGGTCACTGAGATCCCCACGGCTGCGAAGTAAGGGACTGAGGAGAAATGGCACACAAGAAGGGCGCATCGTCCACTCGGAACGGTCGCGACTCGAATGCCCAGCGGCTCGGCGTGAAGCGCTTCGGCGGTCAGCTGGTCAACGCTGGTGAGATCCTGGTCCGTCAGCGCGGCACCCACTTCCACCCGGGCGCCGGCGTCGGCCGTGGCGGCGACGACACCCTGTTCGCCCTGCTGCCCGGTGCCGTGGAGTTCGGTACCCACCGTGGCCGCAAGGTCGTGAACATCGTTTCGGTCGCCTGAATCATCTGATTCAAGTGAGTCTCTGATTCACGGCTGAACCGAACGTTTCGTTCCGCGAGGCGGACCTACTTCCCGGTCGGGGAAGCAGGTCCGCCTTTCGCGTGTTACTACAAGACATACCCGCACCATTCTGGAGGCACCGAACATGACCACCTTCGTGGACCGCGTCGATCTGAACGTCGCCGCGGGTAGCGGGGGCCACGGCTGTGCCTCCGTTCACCGTGAGAAGTTCAAGCCGCTCGGCGGCCCGGACGGCGGCAACGGCGGACGCGGCGGTGATGTGATCCTCACCGTCGACCAGTCGGTCACCACGCTGCTCGACTACCACCACTCCCCGCACCGCAAGGCCACCAACGGCAAGCCCGGCGAGGGCGGCAACCGCTCCGGCAAGGACGGCCAGGACCTGGTCCTGCCGGTGCCGGACGGCACGGTGGTCCTCGACAAGGCCGGCAACGTGCTCGCCGACCTGGTCGGCGAGGGCACCTCGTACGTCGCCGCCCAGGGCGGCCGCGGCGGCCTCGGCAACGCGGCGCTGGCCTCGGCCCGCCGCAAGGCGCCCGGCTTCGCGCTGCTCGGCGAGCCCGGCGATCTCCAGGACATCGTCCTGGAGCTGAAGACCGTCGCCGACGTGGCGCTGGTCGGCTACCCGAGCGCCGGCAAGTCCTCGCTGATCTCGGTGCTGAGCGCGGCCAAGCCGAAGATCGCCGACTACCCCTTCACCACGCTCGTCCCGAACCTCGGTGTGGTCACCGCCGGCTCGACCGTGTACACCATCGCGGACGTGCCGGGCCTGATCCCGGGCGCCAGCCAGGGCAAGGGCCTGGGCCTGGAGTTCCTGCGGCACGTGGAGCGGTGCAGCGTCCTGGTGCACGTCCTGGACACCGCGACGCTGGAGTCCGACCGCGACCCGCTCTCCGACCTCGACATCATCGAGGAGGAGCTGAAGCAGTACGGCGGCCTCGACAACCGTCCCCGCATCGTCGTCCTCAACAAGATCGACGTACCCGACGGCAAGGACCTGGCCGATATGGTCCGCCCCGACCTGGAGGAGCGCGGCTACCGCGTCTTCGAGGTGTCGGCGGTGGCGCGCACCGGCCTGAAGGAGCTGTCGTACGCCCTCGGCGACATCGTGGCCCAGGCGCGCGCGGCCAAGCCCAAGGAGGAGGCGACCCGGATCGTCATCCGGCCGAAGGCCGTCGACGACGCGGGCTTCACGGTCACGCGCGAGGAGGTCGACGGCGAGCCGCTGTTCCGGGTGCGCGGCGAGAAGCCCGAGCGCTGGGTCCGCCAGACCGACTTCAACAACGACGAGGCCGTCGGCTACCTCGCCGACCGCCTCAACCGCCTCGGTGTCGAGGAGAAGTTGATGAAGGCGGGCGCCCGCTCCGGCGACGGCGTCGCCATCGGCCCCGAGGAGAACGCGGTCGTCTTCGACTGGGAGCCGTCGATGACCACCGGCGCCGAGATGCTCGGCCGCCGCGGCGAGGACCACCGCTTCGAGGAGCCCCGCCCGGCCGCCCAGCGCCGCCGCGACCGGCAGGCCGAACGGGACGAGGCGGACCGGGACTTCGACGACTTCGAGCCGTTCTAGCCACGCCGCCTTCACCGGCGTACGACAGAAGAGCAGAGCACAAAGGGCGGGGCCCCGGAGGAAGAACCTCCGGGGCCCCGCCCTTTGCCTGCTCCCGCGTCACAGCTCGCGGGACTGCTCCAGCATCCGGTCCACGACGCGGGCGGAGGCGTTGCCGTCGTCCAGGTCGCAGAACAGGTGGTGGAAGCGGTCGAAGCGGTCCTGGTACTCCGCCGAGACCGCGTCGATGTCGCGGATCGCGTCGACGAGCTCCTTGGACGTGAAGACCAGCGGGCCCGGCGAGTCCTGCTCGAAGTCGAAGTAGAACCCGCGCAGGGTGTCCCGGTAGTGCTCCAGGTCGTACGTGAAGAACAGCATCGGCCGCTTCAGGTGCGCGTAGTCGAACATGACCGAGGAGTAGTCCGTGATCATGATGTCGGCCGCCAGATAGAGGTCGGCGATGTCCGGGTACTCCGAGACGTCCCACACGAAGCCGTTGCCCGCGCCCGGCACCGCGTCCACCACGTTGGAGTGGCGGCGGATGAGCAGGACGTGGTCGTCGCCGAGCCGCCGCTGCGCGTCCTCCAGGTCGATCCGCAGGTCGAACAGGTACTGGCCGGCGCTGTGCGACTGGTCGTCGCGCCAGGTCGGCGCGTACAGCACGACCTTCTTGCCCGCGGGCAGCCCGAGTTCCCTCCTCACGCGCGCGGCGATGCGGTCGCCGTCGGCCGCGTACAGGTAGTCGTTGCGCGGGTAGCCCGCCTCCAGGATCTCGCCGTCGTAGGAGAAGGCGCGCTGGAGGATCGGCGTGCTGAAGCGGTTGGAGGACACCAGCAGGCTCCACTGCTTCGCCTCCAGCGCCAGTTTCTCCTGGTACCGGCGGTCGAAGTGCAGCGTGTCGATGTCGTGGCCGATCTTCTTCAGCATCGTGCCGTGCCAGGTCTCCACGATGACCTGGCCCGGGCGCCGCTCGATCCAGTCCGGGAGGTGGCCGTTGGTGACGATGTAGCGGCTGGAGGCCAGCGCCTCGTACCACTCGCGGCCCCACATCCGCACCGGCTCGACGCCCTCCGGCAGCAGGACCTGCCCGTCGCGTACGGCCCACAGGTGCTTCAGGTCGCAGCCGCGCCGGACCAGCTCCTCGTACATCGCCCGCGGGCTGTCGGAGAACTGCTTGCCGTTGTAACTCAGGTAGAACACCTGGTCCTTGAGCGGCTCCCGGCGCAGCGGCTCGTACACCTCGGCACGCAGCTGCCGCTGGCGGTACGGGCCGCGCTCCAGGTCGCTCAGCTCCGAACGGCAGTTCAGCTGCGGGAAGTCGGCCCAGCGGTTCTCCAACAGGTAGAGACGGCCGCCGAGTTCGGCGCGAAGCGGGAACTGATCGGCCGCGAGCCGGTCGGTGACGAAGGGGACGTCCGCGCTCTCGCCGTCGGCCGGGCGCAGGAAGAGGTTCCAACGGCCCGCGCGCAGCGGCACGTTGCCGCCGCCACCGAGGACGGAGGGGTCGAAGGCGACCTCGAAGCGGCCGTCCTCGCCCCACTGCGGCTCCACGAACCGCTCCTCGAAGCGGTTGCGCGGCCTGAGCAGGAACCGGGAGCCGGTGAGGCGCGGGTCGGTGCGCGCGGTGAGGGTGATCAGGCCGTCGCGCAGCCCGATGTGCTCGATCAGCGCGCGCCGGGTGCGGCCGGCGAGCTTCAGATAGCCGTTGTGGCCGCCGACCACGGCCAGCTCACAGCCCTCGGCCTGCTCGCCGAGCGAGGCGGGCAGGTTGAACCGCGTGTCCGCCAGGCCCTCGCGCAGCACGGTGCTGAACTGGCGTTCGCGGCCGCCTGCGTCCGTGGCGACCAGCGCGGTGGACCAGGTACGGCTCTCCGGCTGGGCCTTGGCGGCCACGCCCTCGTGGAAGAGCAGCGCCACGTCCGCCACCGGAACCTCGGCCGAGAACCGGCGCGTGCCGTCCTCCTCGGTCACGGTCACCGGGAACTCGTGGACCTGGGCGCCCTTCTGGTTCTTCACGCGCAGCACGACGCGCTCGCCGTCGGCCAGCGGCACCTTGATCTCACCCGTGACCCTGAGCCGGTCGCCCTCCAGGGCGTGGCCGGTGACCAGGGCCCGGACCCGCTCGACGCGCAGCTTGAGCACACCACCCTCGACGGACGGCAGCAGCCGGAAGTCGGGGCTCAGCCAGTGGTACGGCGGGAAGTTGCAGGCGGCGCCGCCGCTGGACTGCACCGGCGCCCGGCGTATCAGACCGGAGGCGTAGAGGCCGAGGCCCACGTGCCACAGCCCCTCCTGCCACGCGCCGCCCTTGCGCAGCCGCGCCGGGTCGAGGGTGGCCTCCCAGCCGGACCAGTCGTAGTTGTAGCGGTCCTGGCCGGAGTCGGTGGTGCGCCCGGGGCGCTCGGTGTTCCGCACCGGCAGCAGCAGCCGACGCCGGGAACGGT
The DNA here is from genome assembly GCF_030817495.1 of Streptomyces sp. V3I7. Classification (NCBI taxonomy): domain Bacteria; kingdom Bacillati; phylum Actinomycetota; class Actinomycetes; order Kitasatosporales; family Streptomycetaceae; genus Streptomyces; species Streptomyces sp. V3I7. Next base: position 2,273,163 of record NZ_JAUSZK010000001.1, on the reverse strand, counting down.
CCTTGCGCAGCTGGAGGACCTTCACCGAGGAACGCCTCGACGGCAGACCGATCTTGTCGATCCAGGCGTGACCGGACAGCACCAGCTTGCCGTCCGCCCAGCTCACCTCCTGCAGCGGGGCGCGCATCTCCAGATCCTGGTCGATGCGCAGCGCCCGGCGCGGGATGCCGAGGTCGGTACCGGCCAGGGAGGGGAAGGCGGCGTACTTGCGGACCAGGCCGCTGACCTCGACGGCCTCCTTGCGGCGCTGCCCGGCCAGCAGGGTGATCAGCTCGTCGAGCCGGTGCTTGCGGACCAGCAGCCACTGCACGCGCAGCTGGGCGGGCAGCGCCATGACGACCTCGGGGTCGATGTGGTCCAGGAACCGGTTGGCCGACCGCAGGAACTCGGCGCGGTACTCCTCGTCGCCGTCGGGCACCACGTTGAGGAACAGCCGCAGGTCGTCCATCAGGACCCGGGAGTCGTACTCGCGCTTGAGCCGGGCGAAGGTCTCGCCGGGCTGCTCGGCGAGGAAGGTGCTGATCTCCAGCACGGAGGTGGTGCGGTCGCGCACGCCGGCCGGGTCGGTGCGGCGCTGGGTGATCGAGGGGGCGGACTCGCCCTCGCGCAGCCGCCAGTAGTAGCAGGGCTCGGAGATCACGTCGACGGCCTCGGCGAGGTAGTGCGCCCGCATGGTGACGGGCGTGTCCTCGTACAGCCGGCTCTCGGGGAAGGCGAGGCCGTGCTTGTCCCAGAAGTCGCGCCGGAACACCTTGTTGCACGCTATTCGGTCGGCGACGAGCCTGCCGTAGCGGGATATGTGGGTGCGCTGGCGGGCCTCGCGGCCGGCGAGCATCTTCAGCAGCGGCACCTGCCAGGACTTCTCGCCCTTGAGGTGGAAGACGTTGCCGGTGGCGAAGTCCGAGCCGGTCTCGTCGAGGCTCGCGACCATCAGCCGGTAGGCGTCCGGCGGGATGACGTCGTCGCTGTCGACGAACGTGAGGAACTCCGCCTCCGCGGCGAGATGGGCGATGCCGGTGTTACGGGCGGCGCCCAGGCCCGCGTTCTCCTTGCGGATCAGCCGGAACCGGGAGTCGCGCGCCGCGTACGCCTCGGCGATCGCCGCCGAACCGTCCGGGGAACCGTCGTCCACCATCAGGACCTCGAGGTCCCGGAAGGTCTGGGCCGCGAGCGAGTCGAGGCAGGCCGGAAGGTAGCGCTCGACGTTGTAGATCGGGACGATGACGCTGAGCCGAGGGGCCATGGCGTGGTGGGTCTCCTGTCTGGGGTCAGGCCCGCTCGGTCAGTGCGAGTGCCTGCGCGGGAGTCGGGGCGTGGGGCCGGTCGGCGAACGGGACGAGGGGCAGCAGGTCCTGCTCACCGAGGAAGACGCGGCGCACCACGCGCTCGGCTGCCTGTCCGTCGTCGAATTCGCAGAAACGCCGGCGGAAGGCGGCGCGGCGCGCGGCCGCGTCCTCGTCGCCGTACGGGTCCGCTCCCAGCAGTCTGATCAGTTCCGCCTGCGAGGTGGCCACCGCGCCGGGCGCCTCCTGGAGCAGGTCGAAGTAGGTGCCGCGGACCGCGGAGTAGATGTCCCAGTCCGGCGCGTAGATGATGATCGGCCGGTCGAGGACGGCGTAGTCGAACATCGCGGAGGAGTAGTCCGTGATCAGCGCGTCCGCGGCGAGGTACAGCTCCTCCACCCGCGGGTGCCCCGACACGTCGACGACCCGGCCGCTGCGGCGCAGCTCGGCGATGTGCGGGGAGGTGCCGTAGAAGTAGTGGCCGCGCACCATCAGGGTGACGTCGGGGCCGAGTTCCTCGGCGAGCCGGGCGAGGTCGAGACTCGGGGTGAACCCGGGCTGGTACTCGCGGTGGGTCGGTACGTACAGGAAGGCCCGGGTGCCCTCGGCCAGTCCGAGTGCTGCGCGCGCCCGGCGCACGTCGTCGGACGTGGCGTTGACGAGGACGTCGTTGCGCGGGTAGCCGGTCTCCAGCGAGGTGTACGGGCAGGGGTACACGCGCTCCCAGATGGCGGTCGAGAACCGGTTGGAGCTGAGGCTGAAGTCCCAGCGGTCGCAGCGCTGAAGGAGCTTGTCGAAGTCCATGTCGGTCGAGGCCGGGTACTTGCGCTGGTCCAGGCCCATCGTCTTCAGCGGGGTGCCGTGGTGGGTCTGGAGGTGGATCTGGCCCTCGCGTTTGACCACGGAGTCCGCGAAGTTCACGTTGTTCACGAGGTACTTGGCGCGGGCGAGGGCCGTCCAGTACTCGCGCGAGCCGACCCGGACGTACCGCACGCCCTTCGGCACCTGGTCCACCGCGTCCGGCCGGATCGCCCACACCCGGCGTATGTGCGGGGCGAGGCGGGCGAGTTCGGCGTCGACGGCGGCCGGGTTGCAGGAGACGCCGCGGCTCCAGTAGGCGGAGAACAGCGCCAGGTTCTCGTCCAGCGGCAGCCTCAGCTGGGACTGGTAGAAGACGCCCATCGCGCCCCGCTTGGAGCGGTTGAGCGCGGTGCGGGCCCGACTGCCCACAGCCTGCCGGAACTTCACGGCGGCCATGACGCCCGCCATGGCGGCGTAGGAGTCGCGCTCCAGCAGCGTGTACTTGTGCCCGCGGGCACCGGCCGGGCGTACGAACCCCGCTGGCCTGAGGGCCCGGTAGTCGGCGGCGGCGCGGTGGAAGAACTCGGCGCGGGAGACACGGGGGAGACGGCCCGGCTGCTTGAGGACGGTCAGGTAGTGGTCGACCATCTTGCGGAACATCGGCCCGCGCCACTCGGCGAGTTCGGGGCGCTCGTCGAGGAAGTCGAAGACGCGGCGGTACTGGTCGAAGACGTCGAAGTGCTTGCGGCTGACGGTCCTGAGGATGTTGCCGCCCTCGCGCCGCTGCCGGTACTCCACGCAGACCCGGTCCAGGACGGCGATGCTCTCCGCGCTGATCAGGGAGCAGAACGTCCAGGGGGCGTCCTCGTAGTAGCCCGGCGGGAAGGTCAGGCCGTGGCGGGCGATGAAGTCGCGGCGGTAGGCCTTGTTCCAGACGATCTGGAGCAGGTCCAGCAGCCCTGGCCGGTCGGTGAGACGGAACACGTCCGGGCCGTCGGCGCGGAGGAGATCCCTCCGCTGATTGGGACGTATTCGTCCGTCCCAGTAGGAACGCGCGTAGTCGTAGACGAGTATCTCGGGGGAATCGGTTGCGTCTATGCGATCCGATATCGCCGTGAGGGCGCCGGGGGTCAACGTGTCGTCACTGTCCAGGAACAGCACGTAATCGCCCTGCGCCATTTCCAGACCGGCGTTGCGCGCACGTCCGAGGCCCACGTTGTCGGTGAGGTGTGTCACGCGAATACGCGGATCACGCCGCGCGTACTCGTCGAGGATGGTGCCCGACCCGTCCGTTGAGCAGTCGTCGACCGCGATGACCTCGAAGTCCGTGCAGTCCTGCGTGAGTACGGAGTCCAGGCACTCGGACAGATAACTCCGCACCTGGTACACCGGCACGACGAGGGAGAGTCTGGGCATCCTTACAACCTGTTCCGAGAGCTGGTCACGAGAGCATGGTCCGGAAGACCGAGAGTGCGCTCACTCCGCCGCGGGCGCGGAGTGCGTCGCTCAGCCTAAGGGATTCACTTTCCGTTTCCCTGGCGGAGTTGAGGGCAAAGTAAGAGTTCGGCCACCCCTTCAGCAGGCGCACGCAGGGATTTTAACGTCCCTTTTCTTACGCCTGGAGAAATTCCTCACACTTGCCCGGTCGATCTTCTTTCGTCTTCTTTACCGTCGGGTTCCCTATAGTTGGGCAAGTCGCTCCGGTGCGTCGGACTCGATTTTCCCCGGCCCATGGGCGAGTCTGCCCCTCAGCGACACGGACGTAGGAGGCATGAGGATGAGCTGGCTGGTGACGGGTGGGGCCGGGTACATCGGCGCCCATGTGGTGCGTGCGATGACCCGCGGCGGCGAGGACGTGGTCGTGTACGACGACCTCTCGACCGGAGACGCCGACCGGGTGCCCACCGGTGTCCCGCTGGTCGTCGGCAGTGTGCTGGACGGCGAGCTCCTGGAGCGGACGATGCGCGAGCACGCCGTGACCGGCGTCGTGCACATCGCGGGCAAGAAGCAGGTGGGGGAGTCGGTCGAGCGCCCGCTCCACTACTACCGGGAGAACGTCACCGGTCTGCAGACCCTGCTCGACGCGATGGCCGCCGCCGGCGTCGACCGGATCGTCTTCTCCTCCTCGGCCGCCGTGTACGGCATGCCGGACGTGGACCTCGTCACCGAGGACACCCCCTGCGCGCCCATGAGCCCCTACGGCGAGACCAAGTTGATCGGCGAGTGGCTGATCGCCGCGGCCGCCCGCGCCCACGGCATCCGGGCCGCCTCCCTGCGCTACTTCAACGTCGCCGGCGCGGCCGCCCCCGAACTCGCCGACTCCGGCGCCTTCAACCTCATCCCGATGGTGTTCGAGCGGCTGGAGGCCGGCGAGGCCCCGCGCGTCTTCGGCGACGACTACGCCACCCCGGACGGCACCTGCGTACGCGACTACATCCACGTCGAGGACATCGCCTCCGCCCACCTAGCGGCCGCGCAACACCTGCGCGACGCCGCCGAGGGGACCTCGCTGATCCTCAACATCGGCCGGGGCGAGGGCAGTTCGGTCCGCGAGATGGTGGACCGCATTCTCAAGGTAACCGGCAACGAGCAGGTGGCGCCCGAGGTGACGGCCCGGCGGCCCGGCGACCCGGCGCGCGTGGTGGCGTCGGCGGGACGTATCCGCGAGGAACTCGGGTGGACCGCCCGCCACGGCCTGGACGAGATGATCGAGTCCGCCTGGCAGGGCTGGCGCCGCCGGCACGACTGAGCCTCCGGCGCCGCCCGGTTCCCCATGACGCGGAAGTGCTCCTGACCTCCCCGGTAGGACTCGTCGAGAGTCCCACCGACCATGAGGTCAGGAGCACTTCGTGCGTTCAGCGGCCGGCCCGGCCGCAGCGCCTAGGGTCTGTCGTTTGGATCAGGCCGGCTGTGAGGTGCGGTACTTCTCGACCGACCCGAGCGGGGTCTGGTGCGTGCAGCTGCAAGGCGGAGGAGGGCGTCAACGCGATGGGGGTCCCCCCGCGCGAGCGGAGCCGAGCGTGGGGGAGTTGGCAACCGACGACAACGCGGCAGATGTGCGTGCCAGACCCCGCGACACCGGGATGATCCAAACGACAGGCCCTAAGCGCTGACGGAGGTGTCGGCCGTGCGGTCCGAGGGGTCGGGGTCCTCGGACGGCTCCGGGACCGCCTCCTCGGCACCGGCGCGCGGCGCGGGGATGGCCGGGGTGACCTGACGGGCCTCCATGCGCGCGCGCCGCTCGTCGGCCTTGCCGCACAGCGCGTGCACGGCCGCGTCGAAGCGGGCCAGCGACGGCGGGTCCGACGGGCCGAGCAGGTGCACCTTGAGCTCGGCGCGGGCCGCGGCGAACGTGTCCTTCTCCGGATTGCGGACCGAGTCCAGCAGCGCCGGCACGCCGTCCGCGGCCGGAGTGAGGATCGCGCCCGCCGACACCGTCGGGAAGTTCTCGCGGAAGTCGGCCTCCGACATGCCGGAGGTGTTGGCGACCGCGTACGGCTTCTCGCTGGAGAGCCAGTCGGAGACGACCGACGAGACATCGCTGATCAGCAGGTCCGCCACGTTGAAGCAGGCGAAGATCGGCGGCCGGGCGGACGTGATGATCTGGTGCTCCCACTCCGGGAGGGACGCCCAGTACGCCTTCTCCCAGGCGGCCGTCGCCTGCGCGATCTCCGCCTCGCGGTCGCCCTGCGGCGCGCCCTGGACCAGCATCCGCTCCAGCTCGTCCGCGCCCTTGCGGAAGGCGGTCGAGGTCAGCGCGTCCAGCTCGGCGGTGCGGCGGGCCAGCTCGGCGGCGGCCTCCGGGCCGGGGCGCGTGCCCGAGCGGCGGGTGTTGGCCTCGCGGATCATCGCCTTGATCCGCTCGTTCGCCGCGCCGCAGCGCGGGTCGACGGAGCCGGTCATCGGGTGCGGCTTGTACAGCAGGCGCACGCCCTCGTCCGCGAGGAGCTCGCGGACCATGTTCTCGCCGGCCAGCAGCACCGAGGTGTTGCCCGGGTTGCCGTCCCAGCCCTCCCACGTGGGGGCGTACAGCACGGTCGTGTACGGGCCCGTCGGCGCGCCCGCGTAGGGGCGGATCGGCGCCAGCTGCGGGCGGCCGACCTCCACGATGTCCTGGTCGGCGACGCCGACGTCCGCGAGGGCGTAGCGCTCACGCGCGGCCGGACCGGCGACCCACACCTCGTCGTACGCCTTCGCGTAGGGGTTGCAGGAGGACAGCTTGTCGCTCTCGCCGTGGTTGATGAAGGCGTGCTTGACCGTGGGGATGCGCAGCACCTGCGAGGTCTTCGCGGCGTTGGCCGGGTGCAGCATCATCTTCAGCGTCGAGTTCTCCAGCGAGAACATCGTCGAGACCCGCGGGAAGCAGATGATCGGGACGTCGGTCGCGTCGATCTTCTGCACCATGAAGCGCTCGCGCAGCACGATCAGCGGCTTGGCGTCCAGCTGCGACAGCGTGGAGAGCCACATGTTGGCCTGGTAGGCGGAGGTCGTGCCGCCGGAGAAGTACATGGCGACGGTCGGCTGGTAGTCGGCCAGCCAGCCGTCCAGCCACTCCATGACCTTCTGGGAGTTCACGGCGCGCTTCTTCGGCAGCAGCCAGGTGCCGAGGCGGACGATGCCGCCGGTCATCAGCAGGATGGCCAGGCCCACGCCGAAGGCGGCCCAGCGGCCCTGGGAGGTGACCACGGTCGTCAGCAGGCCGGCCGTCGCCGGAACCGAGAAGACGAGCAGCCGGCGGTTGTGGCGGCGGGAGAGCAGCCGCGGCGGGGCGACGGTCAGACGCAGCGCCGAGGCGTCGATGTTGCGCGTGACGATCGGCAGCGTACGGGCGCGGCGGACCAGGACGGCGACGGCCTGGCAGACGAAATGCAGCCCGTAGAAGACGAACAGCGCCACCAGGACCGGGGCGTGCTCGCGCTCCGGGTCGATGCCCTCGATGCGCAGCAGTCCTATCAGGATCAGCATGTCGCGCAGCAGCTGGCGGACCAGGGCGTCGAAACGGATCTTGCCCAGGGATCCGAGGAGGCCCGGTTCGCGGTACTGCAGATACAGGTCCAGGGCGAGCCCGGCGGCACTCGCGGCGACGAACACCGGGACGTAGGGCACCAGAGCCGAGACTATCTGGGCTGTGATGAGCGCCAGCATCGTGAACAGCGCACAGAGCTGCATGATGCGGCGAGGGGCGAGGCCTGCGGAGGGCACTGGGGGGGCTCCTGCGAAGGGGTTCGGCGGATGGAGGGCGAGCATGGGGGGTGGGAGCTGCCCGCACGGATCTGCGGCACGCATGCCGCAGGAGGGTAGGGCGACCACTGACCGTATGACTTTTGGTATTCGCCTAGCAATCCGGCGTGAAATCAATCACTGGATAACGGACAGTCCGGGCGCGAATCACGGAACGGACGGAGGGTCCACGCACCGTCCGCCCCTCGAAACGCGGCGGCGCCCCGGTGCCCGGCTCACGTAGATTGCACCCACCCGGACGCGCATCCTCCGGGCCGGTTCCGAGCATGGGGGCAGCAGGTGTCAGCGGCAGGGCAGACGGCGGCAGAGCGGACCACGGCACGGCAGGAGGTGGCCGGCGCCCGCAGAATCGTCGTCAAGGTGGGCTCCTCCTCCCTGACCACCGCCGCCGGCGGCCTCGACGCCGACCGGGTGGACGCGCTCGTCGACGTCCTCGCCAAGAGCCACGGCGGCGGCGAGCGGGAGGTCGTGCTCGTGTCCTCCGGCGCCATCGCCGCCGGCCTCGCCCCGCTGGGCCTGCGCCGCCGGCCCAAGGACCTCGCCCGCCAGCAGGCCGCCGCCAGCGTCGGCCAGGGCCTGCTCATGGCCCGCTACACCGCCTCCTTCGCCCGCTACGGCGTCCGCGTCGGCCAGGTGCTGCTCACCTCCGACGACATGAGCCGCCGCGCCCACCACCGCAACGCCTCCCGCACCCTCGACAAGCTCCTGGCGATGGGTGCCTTCCCGGTCGTCAACGAGAACGACACCGTCGCCACCGACGAGATCCGCTTCGGCGACAACGACCGCCTCGCCGCCCTCGTCGCCCACCTCGTCCGCGCCGATCTGCTGGTCCTGCTGTCCGACGTCGACGGCGTGTACGACGGCGACCCCGGCAGGGCGGGCACCTCGCGGATCGCCCAGGTGCGCGGCCCCGCCGACCTCGCGCACGTGGAGATCGGCAGCGCGGGCAAGGCCGGCGTCGGCACCGGCGGCATGATCACCAAGGTCGAGGCCGCCCGGATCGCGGCCGCCGCGGGCATCCCCGTCGTCCTCACCAGCACCGTCCATGCCGCCGACGCCCTCTCCGGCGCCGACACCGGCACCTGGTTCCACCCCACTGGCAAGCGCTCCGCCGACCGGCTCCTGTGGCTCCAGCACGCCTCCGCCCCGCAGGGCTCGCTCACCCTGGACGACGGCGCCGTGCGCGCGGTCGTCGAGCGGCGCACCTCGCTGCTGCCGGCCGGGATCGCCGCCGTCGAGGGCGAGTTCAGCGCGGGCGACCCGGTCGAGCTGCGCGACGGGCGCGGGCACCCGGTGGCCCGCGGGCTCGTCAACTTCGACGCCAAGGAGATCCCCCAGCTGATCGGCCGCTCGACCAGGGAGCTGGCGCGTGAGCTCGGCCCGGCGTACGAACGCGAGGTCGTACACAGGGACGACCTGGTGATCCTGCACGCGTAAACCGGGCGCGCGGCCGGCGACCCCGGTGGGGGACGTTCCGTAAAACCGCCACGCGGAGCCGTCGGGCCTGCTCAACTGGGACGTGTTTGACGTGTTTCAGGGGCACGTCCCGTGCGAGCGCTGGGTGAAGGAGGCCGTCGTGAGACGAGTGCGCCCTGGGGCGGCCGGATCCCGCGGTGGCTCCCCCTCCCGCGGTCCGGCGGAGGAGCGTCCCCTGGCGAGCGTCGCGCCCGGCGACCGGTACGCGGCGCCGAAGGACCTGCCGCGCCTGTGGCACGTCACCCTCAGCGTCTCCGGCGAGGAGGTCCCCCTGAAGGACCTGCGGCGCGCCCTGGAGCAGCTCGCCCACGACCACCCCTTCCTGCTGACCAGCCGGTACGCACCCGACCACGCCGAGATCCGGTACTGGGAGGAGGCCCGCGACCTGCACGACGCGGCCGCGGTGGCCCTGCGGCTGTGGGGCGAGCACCGGCAGAGCGCCGGGCTGCCCCCCTGGGAGATCGTCGGCCTGGAGGTCATCGACCGAGAGACCTACCACCACCGCATCGCCGAGGGGTGCGGACCGCCGCCCGCGACCCCGGTGGGCGTCCACCCCTTTTGACCCGGTACGGGCATGACGTGACCAGGGTGTGAAATGCCCCGGACCCGACCGGGCCATGCGCACTACCCTTCCCCCATGACCACGCTCTCCCCGTACGACGCCATGTCCCCGGTCACCCAGGCCGCCTACCGCGCCAAGGCCGCCGCGGCCGACCTCGCCCCGCTCCCGCGGGCCGCGAAGGACGACGCCCTGCTCGCCGTCGCGGACGCGCTGGAGGTCCGTACGGCCGAGATCGTCGAGGCCAACGCCCTGGACGTCGCCCGGGCCCGCGAGGCCGGCACCAGCGAGGCGATCGTCGACCGGCTCACCCTCACCCCCGAGCGGGTCCGGGCCATCGCCTCCGACGTCCGGGACGTCGCCGCCCTGCCCGACCCGGTCGGCGAGATCGTGCGCGGCTCCACCCTCCCCAACGGCATCGACCTGCGCCAGGTCCGCGTCCCGCTCGGCGTCGTCGGCATCATCTACGAGGCCCGCCCCAACGTCACCGTCGACGCCGCCGCCCTGTGCCTGAAGGCCGGCAACGCGGTGCTGCTGCGCGGCTCGGCCTCCGCGTACGAGTCGAACACCGCCCTCGTCCGGGTCCTGCGCGACGCCGTGGGCGGGGCCGGGCTGCCCGCCGACGCCGTCCAGCTGGTGCCCGGCGAGAGCCGCGAGAGCGTGCGCGAGCTGATGCGCGCCCGCGGCCTGGTCGACGTCCTGATCCCGCGCGGCGGCGCCTCCCTCATCCGGACCGTCGTCGCCGAGTCCACCGTCCCGGTCATCGAGACCGGCACCGGCAACTGCCACGTCTACGTCGACGCCCACGCCGACCTCGACATGGCGATCGAGATCCTGATCAACTCCAAGGCGCAGCGCGTCAGCGTCTGCAACTCCGCCGAGACCCTCCTGGTCCACCAGGACATCGCCCCCGTGTTCCTGCCGCGCGCGCTGGACGCCCTCGCCGCGGCCGGGGTGACCGTGCACGCCGACGAGCGCGTGATGGCGTACGCCAAGGACTCCGAGGCGACCGTCGTCGAGGCGACGCCGGAGGACTGGGAGACGGAGTACCTCTCGTACGACATCGCCGCCGCCGTCGTCGACTCGCTCGACAAAGCCGTCGAGCACATCCGGCTGTGGACCTCCGGGCACACCGAGGCGATCGTCACCACCTCCCAGCAGGCGGCCCGCCGGTTCACCCAGCTGGTCGACTCCACCACGGTCGCCGTCAACGCCTCCACCCGCTTCACCGACGGCAGCCAGTTCGGCTTCGGCGCCGAGATCGGCATCTCCACCCAGAAGCTGCACGCCCGCGGCCCGATGGGCCTGCCCGAACTCACCAGCACGAAGTACATCGTGACCGGCGACGGGCACGTACGCGGCTGACGGAATCCCGCCCGGCCGCACGGTCCGCCGGGCGGGTTAATTTCCATACCGTCTGCCCAAATTGACCCCCCAGGTCTAGGCTGGACCCCGTGACGGAGGACGTGGGGGGCACGCCGTTCGCTGACGGCCGGGAGCCCGACGACGACCGCGATCACGGGGTGCCGGACGACGGGTTCGCCTCCGTGGTCTTCGACGAGGCCTTCGTGCAGGCCGCCCCGGTGCACGAGCCGAGCGCCGTCGAACGCCTCCTGGCCGCCGCGCAGGCGAGAGCCGAGGCCTCCGAGGCCGAGGCCCGCCGCGGCCGCACCCGCAGCGAGCGGCCAGGCGACGGGTACGGACCTGACGACCACGACTTCCCCCGCGACGCGGCCCCCGACCACTCCGACGAGCCCGAGGGCGCCGACGACCCCGACGGCCACGAGAGCCGCTACGGCACCTTCGGCCTGTACGGCCGGCACGTCGGCTGGCACCGGCCCGTCGCCTGGGTACTCGCCCTCGTGATGGGCGTCGGCATGGTCGCGCTGGCCTTCGCCGCGGTCTACCGCAGCGCCTCCTCGGGCAGCCGGGACGCGGTGGTGCCACCCGCCTCCACCGGCCTGGAACCGCCCGGCGCGGCGCCCCCCTCCGCCCCCGCCGACCACTCCCGGCCGGCCGTCCCCGTGCTCCCGCGCACGCCCTGAGCAGCCGTTCCCCGCACTGTGAGAACCTGTCAGAACTTGTCGTGTACCAGGGCGTTTACCTGAGCCCCCCGAGACCTACTCTGAAGGTATGGGCGGGCCAGGAGAACCACCTGAGGGGACACCCGAAGGCGCTCCCGGTGGTGGCGAGGACGAATACCGATCCGTCGTCTTCGACGAGTCGTTCGTCCGCGCTGCCCGCCTCCAGGAGTACTCCGCCCAGGAGCGCATGGGCGACCACGCCCCCGCCGTACGCCGGCGCCCGCCCCTGCACCGTGGCCTGTCCCGGCAGGCGCTCATCCTGGTCCTGCTGATCGCCGTCGCCTTCGGCACCGCCATCTACATGGGCGTACGCCACCCCTACGGCACCGCCGAGACCCGCCAGCCCGTCGAGCCCCTGCGCATGACCGTCATCCCGCTCGCCCCGCAGGGCAGGGTGCCCGGCGCGGCCGACGCCGAGCGGCTGTACGCGCACAGCCCCGCCGCCCAGTTCAGGATCGGCGCCGAGGGGATACCCCTGCCCGCCTCCCGGCGCACCGCCCACTTCACCGACGGCGACGTCGTGACGGCCCTGACCACGGCCAAGGACTACCTCGTCCGCTCCTCGCTCTATCCCGAGGTGCTGAACGGCAGCCAGGTGCGGCCGGTGCGCGTACTGCTCGACCCCGACCAACTCGACCAGTTCGACCAGAGTTTCCGGCATCCGGCCGCGGACGGGCGGCACGCGCCCACCGGATGGCTGGTGCGGTTCGCGCCGGCCGGCGCGGAGCTGGCCGACCGCAGGATCCGGGTCCAGGGCACCCTCCAGGCCGCCGAGACCGACTCCGGCACGCTGGAGGTCACCGCCGACCACACCTTCGTCTACGCGCTGCGGGGCCCCGGCGGAAGCGACCCCGCGCTGGTCTCCCTGTTCACCGTCCGCCGCGAGCTGACCTTCCGCTACGACCGCGCCGACCTGCGCCGCCACCAGGCCCAGCTGGTCGCCTCCTACGTCCAGGCCGGCCCGCTGTCCTGCGCCGAGGCCGCCGCCGAGCACCTGCACCCGCTGCTCGCCGGCCAGACCGCCAGGTCGGGCGGACCGGCGGGAACGAACCCCTACGCCACGGGCAGCGCCACCGCCCTGTGCGGGACCCTGGCCGGCGGGGCGCAGCCGAAGGTGTGAGGGCGCGCGGCGCTCACCTGCGGCTCCGGAACGTCCTGTCAGTCGCCCTCGCGTGACGTGGTGCCGTCCGTCGGCGGCTCGTCCGTCGGCGGCTCGTCGGTGGGCGGCTCGTGGGTGGGTGGCTCGTCGGTGGACGGCCGGCCCGACGGTCCGTCCGCCTTGGTGTCCCGGTCCTTCGGCGGCGGCGGGCTGGTGAAGCCGCTGAAGCCGCGCTTCACCCGGCCGCCCAGGTTCCCGGCCCCGCCCGTGAGGTCCGCGACCAGCTTCATCAGCGGGTCCTTGGAGGTCTTCACGTCGCCGGCGTAGCTCGCGGCCGACTCCCTGAACGAGTCGCCGACCGAGGTGTCCCTGTCCTCGCTGCGCCGCGGGTAGTGGCCGTCCATGATCCGCTGGTAGTCGCGGGACTCGGACCACTTCTTCAGCTCGGCCGCGCGGACGGCGGCGAACGGGTGCGTACGGGGCAGCACATTGAGGATCTTCAGCACGGAGTCGCGCAGGTCGCCCCCGGCCTCGAACTCCTCGGCCTGCTCCAGGAACGCGTCCACGTTCATCTCATGCAGATGGTTGCCGCCCGCGATCTTCATCAGGCCGCGCATCGAGGCCTGCGGATCCTGCCCGACCAGCAGGCCCGCCCGGTCGGCGGACAGCTCCGACTTGCGGAACCACTCCCGCAGCGCCGTCACGATCGTCATGATCGCGAGGTTGCCCAGCGGGATCCAGGCGACCTTGACCGCCAGGCTGGTCAGGAACAGCAGGATCGTGCGGTACACCGCGTGCCCGGACAGGGCGTGCCCCGTCTCATGGCCGACGACCGCCCGCATCTCCTCCTCGTCCAGCAGCTCGACGAGCCCGGTGGTGACGACGATGATCGGCTCGTCCAGGCCGATGCACATCGCGTTCGGCTGCGGATCCTGCGTGACGTACATGGGCGGGACCTTCTCGAGGTCCAGGATGTAGCAGGAGTCCCGCAGCATGTCGTGCAGGTGCGCGAACTGCTGCTCCGAGACGCGCACCGAGTCGGACAGGAACAGCAGCCTCAGGCTCCGCTCCGGGAGCAGCGCGCTGAGCGCCTTGAAGACGGTGTCGAAACCGCTCAGCCTGCGCAGCGCCACCAGGGCGGAGCGGTCCGCCGGGTGCTCGTACGCACGCGAGGAGAGCCCCGGGAAACGCCTGCGCCGCCTGCCGGGCACGCGCTCGTGCCCGTTTTGCCGGCCGTCGTCGGACATGCCTTCCCCCAAGTGCGTCGTGGCCCCTGTGCCCCCGAGGCAGACCCCAGCCTAGGCGGAGTCACCGTTGACCGGCTCCTGCTGCGCGGGCACAAGCAGAAGGACGGCCGAGGCTCCCGGATCGTTCCCGCGGACGTCGCTCATTTCCCGTTTGTCCCCCGTGGATTGGCCCGCTCACGCCCAACTGCGGAGTCGGCGTGATCGACGCGGGGGCGCCCGCATACGATGAGCCGACGTCTTTATCCCGCCCACACCGGATAGGTCTGCCGAAGATGAGCCTCCACAGCACCGCTGCCCAGTTGGTCACCCTCGCCGCGGAGGGCGGGGAGCACGGCGGCAACCACGACAGCCTCAACCCGTTCCTCACCGGCGGCGGCGCGCTCTTCATCCTGCTGCTCCTGCTGTGGATCACCACGCGCTTCAACCGCGACCGCTGAGCACGGCGGCCCGGCGCCCGCCGGACCGTACCCGGGGGTCTGGCGACCGGGGCCCGCAGGCCGGGCCGGTAGGGTCTGCACGCATGGGAGAGCAGGACATGCCTGTCGGTCCGGCACAGGGCGCGGCGAACGGCGTGGCGGACGACGCGACGCAGGACGCGACGGCGCGTGACGCGGCGCGGCACAGGGCGAGCGGCGCGGCGAGCAGCACGGCGAGGGCCCGGGCCACCAGGCCGGTCGAGGGGCCCATGCACCTGGGCAAGCGCCGTCTCGGCGTCATGGGCGGGACGTTCGACCCGATCCACCACGGGCACCTCGTGGCGGCCAGCGAGGTCGCCACGCAGTTCCAGCTCGACGAGGTGGTCTTCGTGCCCACCGGCCAGCCGTGGCAGAAGACCCACCGCAAGGTGTCCCCGGCCGAGGACCGTTATCTGATGACGGTCATCGCGACCGCCGAGAACCCCCAGTTCTCGGTGAGCCGCATCGACATCGACCGCGGCGGACCCACCTACACCGTGGACACGCTGCGCGACCTGAGGGCGCTCAACCCCGACACCGACCTCTACTTCATCACCGGTGCGGACGCCCTCGCCCAGCTCCTGACGTGGCGCGACTCCGACGAGCTGTTCTCCCTCGCGCACTTCATCGGGGTCACCCGGCCCGGACACCATCTGACCGATCCCGGTCTGCCGGAGGGGGGCGTCTCGCTCGTCGAGGTTCCCGCGCTCGCCATCTCCTCCACAGACTGCCGTGCGAGAGTCGCCCATGGCGACCCCATCTGGTACATGGTGCCGGACGGCGTCGTGCGCTACATCGACAAACGCGAGCTGTACCGCGGCGAGTGAGCCGAGAGGGGCACCGGTGAACGACCGATACGACCCGGCATACGGGGGCGAGACGTACGGGGGCGACCAGTACGAGATCGTCGGCTACGACACGTACGGGCAGCCCGTGTACCGCCAGATCCCGGCGCAACAGGCTCCGCAGGCGACCTACGACCCGTACGCGCAGCAGGGCCAGCAGGCCCAGCAGGGCTATGGCAGCGACCCGTACGGCACGGGACCGCAGCAGCGCGTGCCGTCCTACGACGGCTACGACACCGGGGAGCAGCCGCCCGTCCCCTCCTACGACCCCTACGGCGCCGGCGCGCGGGGCGGTGCGTCCGAGCAGGCGTACACCCCCTACGGTCGGCCCCCGCAGGGCGGGCCCGCACGCCCCCGGGGCGCCGAGCAGACCGCCCGCATCCCGCAGCAGACCGGCCCGGCCGAGGCCGAGGAGTCACGGCTGCACGGCGAAGGTGAACGGGGCGGCGAGAACGAGCAGTTCGACTTCGTCGAGGAGCCCGACGGCGACTCCGAGGACGTCATCGACTGGCTGAAGTTCACCGAGAACCGCACCGAGCGCCGCGAGGAGGCCCGCCGCCGCGCGCGCAGCCGCCTCATCTCCCTCGTCGTCGTACTCGCCCTGGTCGCGGCCGGCGGCGTCGGCTACCTCTGGTACGCCGGAAAGCTGCCCGGCCTGTCCTCGTCCGGCACCAAGGCCGGCACCGGGACGCCGCTCGGCGCGCAGAACCGCGACGTGATCGTCGTCCACCTGCACAACACCGCGAAGGGCGGCACCTCCACGGCGCTGCTCGTCGACAACACCACCACCAAGCAGGGCACCACCGTCCTGCTGCCCAACTCCCTGACCCTGACCGACGAGGACGGCGCGGTCACCACCCTCGCCAAGTCGGTCGACGACGACGGCTCCTCCGGCACCCGCGACCAGCTCGACACCGTGCTCGGCACCAGCATCCAGGGAACCTGGCGACTGGACACGCCCTACCTGCAGAACCTCGTCGACCTGGTCGGCAACATCGAGGTCGACACCAACACCGACGTCCCCGACCCCGCCGCCAAGGACGCCAAGAAGAAGAACACCGGGCCCCTCGTCCACCGCGGCCAGGGCCAGACGCTCAGCGGCAAGATGGCCGTCGCCTACGCCACCTACCGCGCGCCGGGCGAGGCCTCGAACGCCCAGCTGGAGCGGTTCGGCCAGGTGCTGCACGGCGTGCTGCGCAAGGTCTCCTCCGACCCGCAGGCGGCCACCGTCACCGTGCAGACGCTGGGGCAGATCATCGAGCCGCCCTTGTCCGACAAGAACCTCGGCGCCTTCCTCGCCAAGCTCGCCGACCTGGCCAAGGGCGGCGACTACAGGTCGGCGCTGCTGCCCGTCCAGGCCGACGGCACGGTGAGCGCGCAGACCAGCGCCGACGTCGTGAAGAACATCCTGGGCGGCACCGCCAAGAGCCCCGACCAGGGCTCGGCCGTCCGGGTCTCCGTCCAGAACGCCACCGGCGCCGAGGACAACACCGAGAAGGCGCGCGTGGTGCTCCTCAACGGCGGCTTCACCTTCATGGAGGCGGGCAGCGGGTCCGTCGCCCGGACGACCTCCCAGGTGACCTACTCGGACGCCGCCGACAAGGAGAACGCCGGCGAGGTCGCCAAGACCCTGGGCCTGCCCGCGAGCGCCGTGACCAAGGGCTCCGTCGCCTCGAACGCCGACGTCTCGGTGGTCCTCGGCCAGGACTACCGCCCGTCCGCCTCGTGAGCGCGGGCCCGCCGTACGCGTGACCGCCGCGGCACCCCACGTGACGCTTTCGCCGCGCAGGGTGCCGCGGCGCCCGTATCACCGTGGGCCGGGCAAGGCCGTCCGTGAGACCCTTGAGGTCTACTGACCGCCGACGGAAAGCCACGTAGTGACCGCCACCGACCGTTCCATCGAGCTCATCAACACCGCCGCCCAGGCGGCCGCCGACAAGCTCGCCCACGACGTCATCGCTTACGACGTGAGCGATGTGCTGTCGATCACGGATGCCTTCCTGCTGGCCTCCGCGCCCAACGACCGCCAGGTCAAGTCGATCGTCGACGAGATCGAGGAGCGGCTCCAGAAGGAGCTCGGCGTCAAGCCGGTGCGCCGCGAGGGCGACCGTGAGTCCCGCTGGATCCTGCTCGACTACGTCGACATCGTCGTCCACGTCCAGCACAGCGAGGAGCGCGTCTTCTACGCCCTGGAGCGGCTGTGGAAGGACTGCCCCGAGATCGAGCTGCCGGCCGAGGCCAAGGCCACGCGCGGCAAGGCCGAGGAGCACGCCAAGCTCAAGGCCGCCGAGGACGCTGCCGAGCCCGGCGGGGACTGGTGATGACCTCCACCGCCGAGGTCGAGCGCACGCCGGAGCGGGGCCGCCGCATCATCCTGTGGCGGCACGGCCAGACGGCCTGGAACGTGGAGCGCCGCTTCCAGGGCTCCACGGACGTCGAGCTCACCGCCACCGGCGTCGAGCAGGCGCGCCGCGCCGCCCGGCTGCTCGTCTCCCTGAAGCCCGACGCGATCATCGCCTCGGACCTTCAGCGGGCCTCCGAAACGGCCGCCGAGCTCGCCGCCCTCACCGGCCTCGACGTCACCCGCGAGGAGGGTCTGCGCGAGACCTACGCGGGCGTCTGGCAGGGCCTGACGCACGACGAGATCATCGCCCGGCACGGCGACGAGTACGCCGCGTGGAAGCGCGGTGAGCCGGTCCGCCGCGGCGGCGGCGAACTGGAGACCGAGGTCGCCGACCGGGCCGCCCCCGTCGTGCTGCGGCACGCCGAGAAGCTGCCCGAGGACGGCACTCTCGTGGTCGTCAGCCACGGCGGCACCATCCGGACCACCATCGGCAGGCTCCTCGGCCTGGAGGCCCAGCACTGGGAGAGCCTCGGCGGACTGTCCAACTGCTGCTGGTCCGTCCTCGGCGAAGGCGCCCGCGGCTGGCGCCTGCTGGAGCACAACGCGGGCACCCTCCCGGAGCCCGTCCTCGGCGACGACGACTGAGCGCCCGGGGCCCGGGGACCCGATTTCACTTTCTGGCAGGTCGCAGGCTAAAGTTCTTCTTGTTCGCCCGCCGAGCGGGAAGAACGCAAGGGGCTATAGCTCAGTTGGTAGAGCGCCTGCATGGCATGCAGGAGGTCAGGAGTTCAATTCTCCTTAGCTCCACAGATCGACACTCTGTTGAGTTGTCAAAGATCGGTGATGAGAATCCCGTCCCTCAGGGGGCGGGATTTTCTGCGTCGTGCCACTTGCGGATGATCTCGGCGGCCGTCGTGTCGGTGGCGTCCGCGCACCCCACCCGCTGTCTGCGCTTTCTCAGCAGGGCGATCTTCCCGCTCGCCTCCTCGTCCTCCGGTGTGTAGACGACGATCCGGCACTCCGGCATCCCGTCGATCGACAGCGACTGGGACGTCATCCGCACCTCGCCCACCGCCTCATGACGGAACGTCTTCACCCGCGGCCCCGGCCGCACCACCGCACCGCTCGCCCACAGCTCGGCGAAGTACGGGCTGGCCGCCGACAGCGCGCGTATGTAGTCCTCCCAGGCCGGCTCGCCGACATGTCTGCCGTAGGACGACCGCAGCGTGGCCACCATCAGGGGCAGTTCACGCTCCCGGTGCAGCAGCGGGCAGCATTCCTCCCGCGTGGTGAACAGCGTCCACAGGACGTTCGGCACACCGAGCCGGAGGGACTCCGTCACCAGGAACAGGTCGCGGTAGGCGGGGTTGGTGGCGACGATGTCGTACCGCGAGTTGTAGACCACCGCCACCAGCGGATCGAGGGCGTCGACGATGCCCTGCACCTCGGGCCCGACCGCCCGCGTCAGGCCCTGCGGGTCCGGGACGAACGGCACCTCCGCCAGCCGGTAGAGATGCTCCCGCTCCGGCGGGTCCAGCCGCAGCGTGCGCGCCACCGCATCCAGCACCTGAGCGGAGGCGTTGATCGGACGGCCCTGCTCCAGCCACGTGTACCAGGTCACCCCCACGCCCGAGAGCTGCGCGACCTCCTCACGGCGCAGCCCCGGCGTGCGCCGCCGCAGTCCCGGCGGCATCCCCACGTCGGCCGGAGTCACCCGGGCCCTTCGGCTGCGCAGAAAGGTGGCCAGCTCCGGTCGCCGGCGTTGCGCTGTCGTTCCCATGGTCCCGCCCCCCGTCGTCACGTTCCCATCGTCGGTCCCCGGCCCGCCCCCTGCCAGGTACTGCCACTACCAGCACCCGCGGGCTCTCGGCACCGGTACCGGCACGTCGTCAGGCTCGATGGCATGACGACGACATCCCGTTCGGCACCAGGCCCCGCACCGTCGACGAGGCCTGCAATCAGTGAAGCACCCCCCACTGACAACCGGCCCCGCCTGCTGCTCGCGCTCGTGCTCTCGGCCCTGTTCATGGCGGTCCTCGACGTCTTCATCGTGAACGTCGCGGCCCCCACCATCGGTTCCGAACTCCACGCCTCCGGCGCCGACTTGCAGCTGGTGGTCGCCGGATACGCCATCACCTACTCGGTGCTCCTGATCACCGGCGCACGGCTCGGCGACCGGTACGGCCACGGCCGGGCCCACCTCGCCGGACTCGCCCTGTTCACCGCCGCCTCCCTCGCCTGCGGCCTGGCCCAGGGCGCCACCGAACTGATCGTTTTCCGGCTGGTACAGGGCGCCGGATCGGCCGTGATGATCCCGCAGGTGCTCAGCCTGCTCCAGCGCACCTTCACCGGCGAGGCCCGCGTCCGGGCGCTCGGCGCCTACTCGGCCGTCCTCGCCGTCGGTGCCGCGGCCGGGCAGATCGTCGGCGGCGTCCTGGTCGGCGCCGACCTCCTGGGCACCGGCTGGCGCCCGGTGTTCCTCGTGAACGTGCCGGTCGGCGTCGCTCTGCTCGTCCTCGGCCGCCGCGTCCTGCCGCGGGACGGCGGCGCCGGCCGGGAGCGGGCGCGCGGCCTCGATGTACCGGGCCTGGTGCTGCTCGGCGCGGCCGTGTCGCTGCTGACCGTCCCGCTGGTGCTCGGGCAGGAGGCGGGCTGGCCGCGGTGGACCTGGCTGTCGCTGGTGACCGCGGCCGTCCTGTTCGCCGTGTTCTGCGGGTACGAGACCCGGCTGGCCCGCCGCGGCGGCGCCCCGCTGATCGCGCCGCGCGTGCTGCGCCTGCCCGGCATGGGCCTGGCCGTCGTCCGCATCATGGCCGTCATGGCGGTCAACGCCGGCTTCCTGTTCACGCTCACCCTGCACGTCCAGGCCGGCCTCGGCTACAGCGCGCTGCACGCGGGCCTCGCGTTCGCGCCGACCGCCCTCGTCTTCGGAGCGGTCGGCCTGACCTGGCGACGCTGGCCCGTCTCCTGGCAGCGTGCGCTGATCCCCTGCGGGTTCGCGCTCACCGCGCTCGGCACGGCCGGGGTCGCGGCGGCGTTTGGAGGCGGCGGTGACGGGGGAGCAGCGTTGTACGTCGCCTACCTCGGCGTGGGAGTCGGACTGTCGCTCGCCTTCAGCCCCACGCTCACCCGCGCGCTCGCAGCGGTGCGCCCCGAGGACGCGGCGGACGCCAGCGGGCTGCTGGCCACGGTCACGCAGCTCGGCCAGCTGATCGGTGTCGCGGTTTTCGGCACACTGTTCCTGAACCGGCTTGAGTCGCTCGGGGCTCCGGGGGCGTATACCTCTGCGGAGGCGCTCTCGGTGTGCCTGTGGGCGATGGCCGGGACGGCCGCGGCGGCCGCCGTGTCCGGACTGGTACGAAGGCGTCGCTGACCGTATTGGTCTGGCCGTGGCAGAATCAAACGGCCGGAAGGGGGCGCGGCCCGACGGGAGGGAGCAGTGATGCCTGCGAGCATCCTCGAGGAGGTCGGCCACCTCCTCGGCGGGGCGTCGAAACGGGGCACGGCCACCCGTCTCAGCTGCCCTTCCTGCGGATCCGCCCATGTGGCCCAAGTCCTCGGCGACAACGGGGGGATCTCCTACGTGTGCACGGCCTGCGGCCACAGCTGGAGCTGATCGATGGGTGCACACAGGAGGAAGTGCGACTGGTGCGGCAGCGGCACGCCCATCGTCCGTGACATGGAGCCGATCAACCCCGACTACCAGTACTGGTGCGAGGAATGCGCACGGGCGCTGATCATAAAAGGCGACCCGATCGAGACCTACCGTGAACTGGACGGGGAACCGATCTACGGTCGCCTTCTCGAAGAGCACTGCACGCTCAAGCGGTTCTACTCATTCGTGACGGCCTGACCTCCGCCGCCTCGGGCACCCCGGCCACCTCGGCCGGGCCCCGCCCCGAGGCAGCGGTGAGCACCAAGAAGGCGCAGCCCACCACCCCGTAGAGCATCGACAGCGTCAATTCGAGCGCGTTCTGGTGCAGTTCGGGCCGACCGTAGCTGTGTGGCACCCACCACAGGGCGTACGAGCAGAACACCAGCAGCGCGCCCAGGGCGGCCGCGCGGAGCCCGCTCGTCCACAGCACCAGCACCAACGGCACGCACCACACCCAGTGGTGCGACCACGACACCGGACTGACCAGCAGTGCCGTCACCGCGCACGCGGTCACCGCCCACGCCCGCTCGCCCCGCAGTTCGGCGGCGACCGCCACCGACAGCCCCGCCACGGCCACTAGGACGGCCAGCGCGAACCAGGGGGCGCCCGGCTCCGGCGTGTGCAGCAGCCGCGCCACCACACCGCGCAGGGCCTGGTTGCCGGTCTCCTCGGCGTACCCGACCCGGCTCGTGCGGAACACCATCTCGGTCCAGAACCGCCAGGAGTCGTACGGCAGGACGGCCGCCGCGAGCAGCGTCGCCCCGGCGAACGCGCCGACCGCCCCGCGCGCGTGACGCAGCCACGGGCCTCCGCCGGCGCCCCGGACGTACGCCGCGAGACCGGTGGCGGCCAGGAAGATCACGAACAGTCCGGGCGTCAGCTTGATCGCCGCGGCAAGCCCGAGACCGACCCCGGCCCAGCGGGCCCGGCCGGCGGGGGAGCGATGGGCCAGGTCCCACATCACCAGGACGGCGATCAGCAGATTGATCTGCCCGTAGCGCAGCGTCGTCCACACCGGCTCGCACCACACGACCACCGCCGCGCCCCAGAGCGTGCTCTCCACGCGCGCGTGCCCTACGAGTTTCAGCGACAGGTGGACGAGCGCGACGAGGAGGGCGAGGTTCCCGGCGGTGGCCAGCGTCCGCATGGTCCCCGTGCCGAAGAGCGTCAGCGGGGTGAACAGCAGGGCCGCGAACGGGGGATACGTCGCCGGAAGCTGGGCATAGGTCGTCCGTAGGGCGTAGAGATCGCCGCCCGCGCGGACGGTCGCCCCCTCCGCCCGGTACACCATGAGGTCGAGCATCGACACGTCGGCGGCCCGCTGCGCGGCCCAGAAGGCCACGAAGGAGAGCAGGCACGCCCCCAGGGCGACCGGCACGCGACGGTGGACTGCGGAGAACCTGATCACCGACATGAGGGCCGACATTAGGCCCTTATCGGTGCGGAGCGGAAGCGATTTGGCAAGGTCCCGGGGCGGCCGTGTAAAGTTGCCGTCGTCGCCGGGGGAACCGGGCGGCGCACCGTGAGGGGCTATAGCTCAGTTGGTAGAGCGCCTGCATGGCATGCAGGAGGTCAGGAGTTCAATTCTCCTTAGCTCCACAGAAGTCGAAGGCGGACCATCCGGACAGATGGTCCGCCTTCGGCGTTGCGTGGGTCACATGCCGGTGGGGCTGGGTGCCCATCCGCGTGAGCCGAGGCACCCGTAGGACCGTGTAAAGTTGGCGTGGCCGCCGGGGGAACCGGGCGGCGCGCCGCGAGGGGCTATAGCTCAGTTGGTAGAGCGCCTGCATGGCATGCAGGAGGTCAGGAGTTCAATTCTCCTTAGCTCCACAGAAGTCGAAGGCGGACCATCCCGATGGATGGTCCGCCTTCGGCGTTCAGCGGCCTAGGGCCCGGCGACCGCGGCCCTGGGAGAGGACCGGAAGGTTGCGCGACGGCGCCTGCCCGCGCGTGTCCTCCTCGAGCCGCAGCGCCAGCGCCGGGCAGCGGCGCACCGCGCGCAGCGCCTTGGCCTCGGCGTACTGCGGCACCTGCGCCTGGGCGACGGTCGGGAATCCGTCCGCGCCCAGCTGGAAGACCTCCGGGAGGATGTCCGCGCACAGGCCGTGGCCCCGGCACAGCGTCCAGTCGACGTAGATCTTCTGGCGGCTCCCGCCCGCCTCCTGAGCCGCCGCGTCACCCATGGCACCCGCGCCGCCGTAGCCGCCCTCGAAGAGCGGCAGAACGCCCTCCACGGGCCGTCCGCAGCCGCTTCCCAGGACATGGGCGGCGAGGTCGTCGGTGAACGCCTTGACGGTGGACTCCAGGAACATCGCGGAGCCGTCCGGGTGCGAGCAGGCGCCGCGCCGCTTCACGTTCTTCGCGACCTGCTTGAGCGCCTCCAGCGCGGCCGGACCGCCTCCGTTCAGGATGTCCTCCAGCCCGCGCGCGGCGGCCGGCAGGCCCAGGTAGCAGGGGCCGCACTGCCCCGCGCTCTCCTCGGCCAGCCACTGGGCCACCCGCAGCGACTCGCCCAGCGGACAGGTCTCCTGGCTGATCGGCAGGATGGCGCCCGCTCCGAGCGAACCGCCCACCGCGTCCAGCGAGTTGCGGGAGACGATGGCCTCCTCGACCGTGGCCGCGTCGATCCACTTGCCGTGGTAGCCGCCGGTCAGCACGCCCTGCGGGACCGGCGGCGCACCGGCCAGTTGCAGGACGTAGCGCAACGGCACGCCCGTGGGGACCTCGATCACCATCGGGCGGGCGACCGCGCCGGAGACCGTCAGCATGACGGTGCCCGGCTCGTCGTACAGGCCGGTGTTGCCGTAGCGCTCCGGGCCGATGCGGGCGGCGATCGCCAGCTGCGCGAACGTCTCGGCGTTCGACAGCAGCGTGGGCGCGCCGCCGACGCCGCTCTTGGACGCGCTGACCTTGCGGCCGGGCGGGATCGCCGGGCCGCCGTCGATCGAGCGGATCACCGACGCGGCGGCGCCGGTGACCATGCGGATCGGATTGCGCTGCACCCACGCGCGGAGCGCGGATCGGCGGCTGTTGCTGAGGCCGCGTTCGGCGAGCGCGGCCTCCATGGAGCGCTGCGTCGACTCACGGGTGACCCCCACCACGAGCGTGCGGGCACCCATCGCCTCGGCGCACAGCAGCGCCCCGTCCAGGATGAGGTGTGGGGCACGGTTGATGAGCACCGTGTCCTTGCGGCAGGCCGGTTCGTCCTCGCTGCCGTTGACGACGACGACCGGCCGTACGCCGCGCTTGATCGCCGCTTCGGCGACCGAGCGCAGCTTCTTGTGGAAGGGGAACCCCGCGCCGCCGCGGCCCTTCAGGTTGATGCTCTCGGCGAGCTTGGCGAGTTTCTCGCCGCCCACCGGGTCGAGCGGCCCGTGCACCCTGAGGTGCATGGGCAGATCAAGTCTTTCGACAAGGTCGAAGCCCGACGTGAGCTGGGGAAGCCCGACGACGCGGACTTCCGGGACGTCGGGCAGGGCCTCGTTCACCTATGGCCTCCGGAAGGCATGTTCCAAGGTTCGCCCGGACCCGGCGCGTCGTAGGGCGCACCGGGCGATGGATCAGTGGCGGGACCGCTGTTGTACGTGTCGTTCGGGTTGTACGTGCCGTAGAGGGTGTTCGTCTCAGCGGTGCCGCGGACGTCGCTGTCCGGGTAGGCGCCGGTGCCGGCCGCGCCGTAGACGGGAATGCTGTGGCCGGTGTCCCGGAGCGGGTCGTACACCGAGCGCGGCGCCTCGCCGACCGGCGGCGGGGACGGGACCGGCCAGCTGCCCGAGGTGCTGGAGGGGCCGCCGTCCACGCGCGCGAAGACCTCCGTGGCCTCCATTGGGCGGTCCATACGTGCGTTCCGTTCGCTCCCCGAGGGCTGCTGCGGGACCGTGGACATGGCCCGGTAAGCGGCCGCGAAGCCGGCCCCGGGCCGGGGCACCGGGGTGTCGTACGGCGGGGCCGGGGTGCTCGGGGAGGCCGCCGCGAACGACGGCTGCCGCTCGTAGCCCGGCAGGGCGGACATCGTCTCGCGGCCCCGGGAGCGGCTCGCTTCCCTCTCGTCCAGGTCCCGGCGCTCCGAGGGGCCCATGAACGACACGAGGCGGTCGGCGACCCGCCGTTTGACGGGACGCGGCGCCGCGCGCAGCGCGAGGGCGGCCATGACGCCGAGCAGGCACAGGCTGTAGAGGATCACGAAGACCGGCTTGGCCTGCCGTCCCGCGTACAGGCCGTGCACGAGGGCCGCGCCCCAGGCGGGGTAGGCCAGCATGTGCATGGCCCGCCAGCGGGCGGCGACCGGGGCGGGGGAGGCGAAGTTGCTGCGCAGGGCGCCGGTGACCCCCACGAAGATCATCAGCAGGCCGGCCGCCGAGCCGAGCCCGATCAGGCCGGCGCTCCCGGTGACGCCGAGGGAGAAGGGGATGATCGCGGCGATCAGCACGGTGTGGTCGAGCGCGATCTTCGTGGTGATGTGCAGCAGCAGGAACGCGATCGAGGCGACCGCCGTCGTCCGGTGGACCGCCTGGCCGACGATCCGCTGGCGCGTGTTGAGGACGATCCGGTCCTGCGCGACCAGGCCCCAGATCACCGAGCAGCTGAGCGAGACGAGGGACAGCACGCCCGCACCGAAGTTCAGGAAGTCGCGGAACGGGCCGTCTCCGATCAGCACGATCACGGGTATCAGTAACAAGGCGAAGGCGGTCGCCACCCCGTAGGCCGACCGGCCCGGTTTGGGGAGCGAACCGTGACTACGACGAGGATTCATGGGGGCAACTCCGAGCGGTTCGGGAAAGCGGTCCCGCTGCCGAGACTCTAAGCGGCGCCATACCGATCAGTACGTGGTTTGAGTTATTGCGCTGTTATCAAATGACAATGCGGTTGTTGTGATGTCCTTTAGCGGGTGGTACGCGAAGTAACCTTTGAACTTGGTTCAGTTCTTGGTTCAGATCTTGTTCGGCCAACCAGGCATACGGAAGCGCGTCGCCTCGTGCTCAAGGGCTGCGGTACCCTAACGCCATGCGTGCCGTACGCCTTCTGCTTAGCGGGCCGCGCTGATCAGTCCCGACCCTCGCGAAGTCGAGTGGCCGGCATCGGCGCGGCGTCCCCTCCTGTGCGAGGGGCTTTTTCGTTTCTTGGATGTCACAGCCGCAGGCAGAGACGATCGATGGAGCTTTGAGGATCATGAGCGAGACGAACCCCGCCGCCACCGCCGAGGTGACCGCGCCGCACCGCTACACGGCAGCCGTGGCCGCCGAGATCGAGGCACGCTGGCAGGACGTCTGGGACGCCGAGGGAACGTACGCCGCGCCGAACCCCACCGGTGACCTGGCCGGCGACCCCGCGACGGTGGCCAAGCCCAAGAAGTTCATCATGGACATGTTCCCGTACCCCTCCGGTGCGGGTCTGCACGTCGGCCACCCCCTGGGTTACATCGCCACCGACGTCTACGCCCGGTTCCAGCGCATGACCGGCCACAACGTCCTGCACACCCTCGGCTTCGACGCCTTCGGCCTGCCCGCCGAGCAGTACGCCGTGCAGACCGGCACGCACCCGCGCGTGTCCACCGAGGCCAACATCGAGAACATGAAGGCCCAGCTGCGCCGGCTGGGCCTGGGCCACGACAAGCGCCGGTCGTTCGCCACGATCGACCCGGAGTACTACAAGTGGACCCAGTGGATCTTCCTGCAGATCTTCAACTCCTGGTACGACGACGAGGCGAACAAGGCCCGCCCGATCTCCGAACTGATCGCCCAGTTCGAGTCCGGTGACCGCACCGTCCCCGGCCACACGCGCGCGTGGAACGAGCTGACCGCCGCCGAGCGCGCCGACGTCCTGGGCGAGTTCCGCCTGGCCTACGCCTCCGACTCGCCGGTCAACTGGTGTCCCGGACTGGGCACCGTGCTGGCCAACGAGGAGGTCACCGCCGACGGCCGCTCCGAGCGCGGCAACTACCCCGTCTTCAAGGCCAAGCTGCGCCAGTGGAACATGCGCATCACGGCCTACGCCGACCGGCTGCTGGAGGACCTGGAGGAGCTGGACTGGCCCGAGGCCATCAAGCTGCAGCAGCGCAACTGGATCGGCCGCAGCGAGGGCGCCCGCGTCGACTTCCCCATCGACGGCGAGCGCATCACCGTCTTCACCACCCGCCCCGACACCCTGTTCGGCGCGACCTACATGGTGCTGGCCCCCGAGCACCCGCTGGTCGAGAAGTTCACCCCGGCCGCCTGGCCCAAGGGCACCCACGAGGCGTGGACCGGCGGCCACGCAACCCCGGCCGAGGCCGTCGCCGCGTACCGCGCGCAGGCCGCCTCGAAGTCCGACGTCGAGCGCCAGGCCGAGGCCAAGGACAAGACCGGCGTCTTCACCGGCGCGTTCGCCACCAACCCCGTCAACGGCGAGCCGGTCCCCGTCTTCATCGCCGACTACGTGCTGATGGGCTACGGCACCGGCGCGATCATGGCCGTCCCGGGCCACGACACGCGCGACTTCGCCTTCGCGCGCGCCTTCGAGCTGCCGATCCGCTGCGTCGTCGAGCCGTCCGACGATCGCGGTACCGACCCGTCGACCTGGGACGACGCCTTCGTCTCCTACGACGCCAAGCTGGTCAACTCCTCCAGCGACGACGTGAAACTGGACGGCCTGGGCGTCGTCGACGCCAAGGCGCGCATCACCGAGTGGCTGGAACGCAAGGGCATCGGCGAAGGCACCGTCAACTTCCGCCTGCGCGACTGGCTGTTCAGCCGCCAGCGCTACTGGGGCGAGCCCTTCCCGATCGTCT
The DNA here is from genome assembly GCF_030817495.1 of Streptomyces sp. V3I7. NCBI lineage: Bacteria > Bacillati > Actinomycetota > Actinomycetes > Kitasatosporales > Streptomycetaceae > Streptomyces > Streptomyces sp. V3I7. Next base: position 2,245,308 of record NZ_JAUSZK010000001.1, on the reverse strand, counting down.
ACGACGAGGACGGCATCGCCCACGCGCTGCCCGAGTCGATGCTGCCGCTGGAGCTGCCCGAGGTCGAGGACTACAGCCCGCGCACCTTCGACCCCGACGACGCCGACACCCAGCCCGAGACGCCGCTGTCGCGCAACGAGGAATGGGTCAACGTCACCCTGGACCTGGGCGACGGGCGCGGTCCGCGCAAGTACCGCCGCGAGACCAACACCATGCCCAACTGGGCCGGTTCCTGCTGGTACGAGCTGCGCTACCTGGACCCGCACAACGACCGAAAGCTGGTCGACCCCGAGATCGAGCAGTACTGGATGGGCCCGCGCGAGGGCCAGCCGCACGGCGGTGTCGACCTGTACGTCGGCGGCGCCGAGCACGCCGTGCTGCACCTGCTGTACGCCCGCTTCTGGTCCAAGGTCCTGTTCGACCTGGGACACGTCTCCTCCGCGGAGCCGTTCCACAAGCTGTTCAACCAGGGCATGATCCAGGCCTACGTCTACCGCGACAGCCGCGGCATCGCCGTGCCGGCCGCCGAGGTGGAGGAGCGCGACGGCGCGTACTACTACCAGGGCGAGAAGGTCAGCCGCCTGCTGGGCAAGATGGGCAAGTCCCTGAAGAACGCCGTCACTCCGGACGAGATCGCCGCCGAGTACGGGGCGGACACCCTGCGCCTGTACGAGATGGCGATGGGCCCGCTGGACGTCTCCCGCCCGTGGGACACGCGCGCGGTCGTCGGCCAGTTCCGCCTGCTGCAGCGGCTGTGGCGCAACATCGTCGACGAGGCCACCGGCGAGGTCACCGTCACCGACGCCGCGCCCGACGAGGACACGCTGCGCGCCCTGCACAAGGCGATCGACGGCGTGGGCCAGGACCTGGAGGGCCTGCGCTTCAACACCGCCATCGCCAAGGTCACCGAGCTGAACAACCACCTGACCAAGGCCGGCGGCGCCCTGCCGCGCTCCGTCGCCGAGACGCTGGTGCTGATGATCGCACCGCTGGCCCCGCACATCGCCGAGGAACTGTGGCGCAAGCTGGGCCACACCGACTCGGTCGTCCACCAGGACTTCCCCGTCGCCGACCCGGCGTACGTCGTCGACGAGACCGTGACCTGCGTCGTGCAGATCAAGGGCAAGGTCAAGGCCCGCCTGGAGGTGCCGCCGTCCATCTCCGACGAGGAGCTGGAGAAGGTGGCCCTGGCCGACGAGCGGGTCGTCGCCGCGCTGGACGGCGCCGGGATCCGCAAGGTGATCGTCCGCGCGCCGAAGCTGGTGAACATCGTTCCCGCGTAACGGCGTGAGCGTGAGGGCGTGAGCACGGCCTCCGGGTAGTCCCCTACGGGCAGGTTCCGGGTTCTGTACGGGCAGGTTCGGGGTTCCGATGGAACTCCGGGCCTGCCCGTTGCGTTTACCGTGGAGAGCGCAGCGGATCGTGCCGGGCAGGCCGGAGGAGGAGCATCGTGGACGTCGTGATCACAGTCTTCGCACTGCTCTTCCTGCTCTTCGTGGGCCTCGGCACCTACGCCACGGTCAAGGCCGTCGGCGCCGCCAAGCAGGGCGTCGACCGGACCATCACTCAGGCGCGCCGCACGGTCGAGGACCACACGCTGCGCGCCAAGTCCTTCGCCCAGCCGGGCCCCCTCGGCGAGATCGCCCAGCTACGGCTCGGCCTGCGCACCTCGATGCGCGCCACCCAGGACGCGCTGGGCGCGGGTGCCCCGCGCGACGAGTCGCTGAAGGAGTCCCTCGGCCTCTTCGAGCGCCTCAGCGTGCACGGGCAGGAGCTGGACGGCGACCTCAAGCGCCTGGAGAGCGAACCGGACCGCGCCACGCTCGCGGCCCGGCTGCCCGAGCTGCGCCGCCGCACCGAGCGCATCACCCGGTCCGCGGACTCCCTGCGCTGGGCCGTCCGCGACCGCGCCCACCGCTTCGCCGACGATGACCTGGACGCCCTGAGCGCACAGATCGACGTCGAGACCGGCGCCCTGCGGCACTGGCAGCGCACGGAGCCCGCGCCGGAGCCGCAGCCCTGGCCGGAGACGCCGCACTCCCGCCCGGCCGGTGACGAACCGGCCCCCGCGGCCATCACCCCGCCCGGCCCGAGCCCCGAGTACCCCTGGCTGGGGAACGGGCAGAAGAAGGCCCGTCCCGAGAGCAGCAGATGATCCGGACCGCACGGACCGTCCGCACCGCATCGACGGTCCGGGAGCAGGTGGGAGGGGCCGGTCTGCCGCCGGGACGCTACGCCAGGTAACCTCCAGCTCATGTCCCGCCATGTCGCGATCGTCACCGATTCAACGGCCTACCTGCCGCCGCGGACGATGGTGCGTCACGGCATCACCGCAGTGCCCCTGACCGTCGTCCTCGGCGACGAGGCATTCGAAGAGGGCACCGAGATCTCCACCCGCTCCCTGGCCCAGGCCCTCCAGAAGCGGGACCCCGTCACCACCTCGCGCCCCAGCCCTCAGACGTTCGCGGAGACCTACCGCAGGGTCGCCGAGTCCGGCGCCACCGGCATCGTCTCGCTCCACCTCTCCGCCGAGCTGTCCGGCACCTACGACGCCGCCGTCCTCGCGGCCCGCGAAGCGCCGGTGCCGGTGCGGGTGGTGGACACCGGCATGGTCGCCATGGCCCTCGGCTTCTGCGCGCTCGCCGCCGCCGAGGTGGCCGAGGCCGGCGGCACCGTGGACGAGGCCGTGACCGCCGCCGAGAAGCGGGCCGCGGGCACCTTCGCGTACTTCTACGTCGACACGCTCGACTATCTCCGCCGCGGCGGCCGCATCGGCGCCGCCCAGGCACTGCTCGGCTCCGCGCTCGCCGTGAAACCGCTGCTCCAGCTGGACGGCGGCCGCATCGAACTGCTGGAGAAGGTCCGCACCGCGTCGAAGGCCATCGCCCGCCTCGAGGAGATCGTCGCCGAGCGGGCCGCCGGCGCCGAGGTCGACATCGCCGTCCACCATCTCGCCGCCCCCGACCGGGCATCGGCCCTCGCCGACCACGTGCGCACCCGGGTACCGGGACTGGCCGACCTGCATGTGAGCGAGGTCGGAGCGGTGATCGGGGCACACACCGGGCCGGGGCTGCTGGGCGTCGTGGTGTCGCCGCGCTGAACCTGCGTCGGGGGCCGGTCGGCGTGGTGTTCGTGGGCCGGCTCACTCGTGTGAGTGGCCGAGTTATCCACAACTGGGCCGTGGTCCCCGGAAATTGACCAAGATCATCGCGATGTGGCGAGATGTCCGATCCTCGGCGCATGGCACTTCGATCACGTACACGCACAGCGGCCGCGACCAGCGGCCCGGGCCGCCGCCCCGGCCTCCGACGGCCGCGCCGGCCACCGCCGTTCCGCACCACGACACCGCGTCAGGAACCACCGTCACGCATCGGCGGGTGAGCTGCGCCGCCGGGCGGAGCTGCTCTTCGGGGAGCGTGCCGGTGAACGCGTCGGTGAGCGGGAGGAGTCGGGGCATGGGCCACCTGATGTGGTGCATCCCGGCGAAGCCGAGGTTGTGGAGGAGCCGGATGCATCGGACGCATCGGAGGCATGGGCGGCATGGGCGGCGGACCAACCGGCCGAGTCTCGCCGGGATTCCGGTCATGTGGTGCCGGGGTGGGGGGCACGAGTCGGGATTGCCGTGCGGGAGCGCATGCCGGTCTGGCTACAGGCCAGGTGCGGGATGGAACGGCGGGGCGTGGTCGCGCTCTCGGTTCTGCTCGTCGCCGCCGCGGTGTTCGCCGTGCAGCACTTCTGGGCCGGCCGAACCCAACCTGTACAGGCGCCGCAAGTGGTGCGGGCGGAGGCGTCGTTCGGTACGGATGCCCGAGCGGGGAAGGGCAGCGAGGGTGACTCGGATGGGCCCGCCGCTGCCGGGGGCGTCGCGGGAGCCGCGGTCGGGGGCTCCCCAGGGACCGCCGGGACCGAGATCGTGGTGGATGTCAGCGGCAAGGTGCGGAACCCCGGGATTCATCGGCTGCCGGCCGGCTCCAGGGTCGCCGACGCGCTGAGGGCGGCGGGCGGGGTACGGCCGGGCACCAGCACCGAGGGACTCAACCGCGCGCGCCTCCTCATCGATGGGGAACAGGTCGCCGTCGGTACCCCGGCGCTGGCGGCGGCACCAGGCACCGGATCCGCAGCGGGGCCCGGGGCCTCGGGCTCCACGGCGGCCGGGGCGGGCCCCGCGACCCCGGTCTCCCTCAACACGGCCACCGCGGACCAGCTCGACACCCTTCCCGGGGTCGGTCCCGTGCTGGCCCAGCACATCATCGACTACCGCACCCAGCACGGCGGTTACCGCTCCGTGGACGAGCTGCGCCAGGTCAACGGCATCGGGGATCGACGCTTCTCCGACCTGCGGAACCTGGTGCAGCCATGAGCCCGCCGCCCACCCGCCGGTCGGTGCACGCCGGTTCCGAGAAACGGCTGGGGAAGGCCCATCCCCGCCAGGAAGGACCGACGGACCTCCGCCTGGTGCCGCCCGCGCTGGCGGTATGGGCGACGGCGGCACTGACGCTGAACGCTCCGCCCGCGTGGGCTGCCGGCATCGCGACGGCCTGCCTCACGGCAGCAGTTGCCCTGCTCCTGGCCCACCGGCTCGGACCCCACCGGTTCAGAGGGCTGTTCACCTGGCCGAGCGCCTCGGCCGCCGCCGTCCTCCTGTGCGTCGCCGCGGCAGCCGTGTCCGCCGGGCTGCACGGGGCGGACGTACGCCGTGGCCCGGTACCGGAGCTGGCCAGGCAGTACGCGACGGTGACCGCGGAGGTCGAGCTCACGTCCGACCCCTGGCTCAGTAAGCCCCGTGTCCGAGGCGATCACGCGGCCCCGGAAGCGGTCCTGGTCCGCGCCGAGGTGCGGCACGTCGAGCAGGCCGACGGAACGGCGGTGACCACGCGGACGCCGGTGCTGATGATCGTGGACGCGGAGGTGCCTGCGCCCGAGCGGGACGGCGAGCGGCACGCGGGAGACGGGCGGCGTGAGGCGTGGCTCGGGTTGCTGCCGTCCACCCGGTTGCGGGTGAGCGCACGGCTGGCGCCCACGATGACGAACGGGGACCGGAGCGCGGCCGTACTGCGCGTCACGGAGCAGCGTGCTCCAACCGTCGTGCGGGAGCCGAGCGCGCCCCAGCGGCTGGCGGGGCGGTTGCGGGCCGGGCTGCGGGTGGCGACCGACGGACTGCCGCCGGACGCACGGGCGTTGCTTCCCGGGCTGGTCGTCGGGGACACCTCGCGGATCACTCCCGAGCTGGACGAGGCCTTCAAGGAGACGGACCTGGCGCACACACTCGCGGTCTCCGGGAGCAACCTCACCATCCTGCTCGCCCTGCTGCTCGGACCACCCGGAGTGGCCCAGCACGTGGAGCGCCGCGGGCTCGCCCCACGCCTCGGAATCTCGCTGCGGAGCACCGCGCTGCTCGCGGCCGGGCTCACACTGGGATTCGTCGTCGTGTGCCGACCCGACCCGAGTGTGCTGCGGGCCGCCGCCTGCGGAGCGGTCGCGCTGCTGGCCCTGGCGACCGGACGCCGCAGATCCCTGATCCCGGCGCTGGCGACGGCCGTTCTGCTGCTGGTGCTCTACGACCCCTGGCTGGCGCGGAGTTACGGGTTCCTGCTCTCGGTGCTGGCGACCGGCGCGCTGCTGGTGCTCGCGCCGGGATGGAGCACGGCCCTGCAACGGCGTGGGCTTCCCGCGCGACTGGCGGAGGCGCTGGCCGCCGCTGCCGCGGCGCAGGCCGTGTGCGCGCCCGTCGTGACGGTGCTGTCGGCACGCGTCAGCCTGGTGGCGGTGCCGTGCAACCTGCTCGCCGAAATCGCGGTCGCCCCGGCCACTGTGCTGGGGTTCGCGGCCCTGATGACGGCGCCGGTCGCGATGCCATTGGCCAAACTGTGGGCGTGGTGCGCGAGTTGGCCCGCCGGCTGGATCGCTGGCGTCGCTCGGACCGGGGCCGCGCTGCCGGGCGGGGGAGTGGACTGGCCGGGCAGTTGGACGGGGGCGCTGCTGCTGGCCGTGGTCACGGTGAGTGCCGTGCTCGTCGGGCGGCGGTTGCTGCGGCACCCGTGGTGGTGCGCGGCCGGCGGGGCGCTGCTCCTGCTGCTGGTGATACGGCCGGCTCCGCTGACCCGAGTGATCACGGGATGGCCGTCGCCCGGCTGGCGTTACGCGATGTGCGACGTGGGCCAGGGCGACGCGACGGTCCTCGCGGCGGGCGACGGCAGTGGGGTGGTCGTGGACGCCGGACCCGATCCGAAGCTCGTCGACCACTGCCTACGGGAACTCGGCATCACGCGGATCCCGCTCCTCGTGCTCACCCACTTCCACGCCGACCACGTCGCGGGGTTGCCCGGGGTGCTGCGCGGGCGGTCCGTGGGGGCGATCGAGACCACGTACTTCGAGGAGCCCGCGGACCAGGTGGAGTTCGTACGAAGGGAGGCGGCGGCGCGGCACATCCCACTCACCCGGGCCGTCGGCGGGGAGCGGCGGGGTATCGGGGCGCTCTCCTGGCAGGTGTTGTGGCCTCCCGTCGGCCCTCGCACTCAGGCGGGAGGGGCGAGCGGCATGGCATCTCCGTTCCCGGCGCCGGAGCCGGACGGGCCCAATGACGCGAGCCTCACGTTGCTCGTCCGGTCGGGAGGGCTGCGGCTGTTGTTGCTCGGGGACCTGGAACCGCCGTCCCAGCAGGCGCTGTTGAGGTCGCCGGCGGCAGCGGGGGCGGGCCGCGTGGACGTGCTGAAGGTCGCCCATCACGGCTCGGCCTATCAGGACCCGGAGCTGATGCGCCTGGTGGCTCCGCGGCTCGCGCTCATCTCATGCGGTGCGGACAACCCGTACGGCCACCCGGCGCCCGGCACCGTGGCCGCGCTGCGGGCGGGCGGGGCCGTGGTGCTGCGCACGGACGAGGACGGGGCACTGGCGGTCACGGGGGAGGGGGCGGAGCTGCGCGTGGCGCGGGGGTGAGGGGTGGGGGGTGGGGGAGGGGGCGGGGTGGGTGGTGAGGGAGAGGGGGAGGGGGAGCCCCCCAAGGAACGGCGCAAGTCCCCCGCGACAGGGATCGGCCGGCCCGCGACAGGGAACCTCCCCCCCCGGCACAGGGAACGGCTCCCCGCGACAGGGAACGGCTCCCCGCGACAGGGAACGGCTCCCCGCGACAGGGAACGGCCCCCTACCCGGGCTCGGCCCACCCCCTACCCGGGCTCGGCCCACCCCCTACCCGGGCTCGGCCCGCCCCCGACCGGGCTCGGCCCGCCCCCGACCCAGGCTCGGCCCGCCCCCCGACCGGGATCGACCCGCCCCTCAACCAGGATCGGCCCACCCCCCCCGACCTGGTCATTCCCCCTCCCCTCAGTACCCGAGAATGTTCCCGTGAGCGATGTGAGACACGTGCTGGTGCTGCCCGATCGTGATGCCGCGGAGGAGGTGGCGGAGGCGCTCGGGGAGCGCTTCGGGATCGGCGAGGAGCCGCAGCTCGTCCGGGACGCGCTGGCCGGGGAGGACGACGCCGAAGACGCGCAGTGGCTGGTCGTCCTGCACGACGAGGGCGATCGGCTGGACCCGGCGGAGCTGGACGCGCTCGCGGGCGAGTGGGACGGGTGGCGCGAGGAGCCGTGAGCCGTGAGCCGGAGGCCGTGCGGCGGTGAAGCGGTCGCGCCGACCGTTGTCAGTGGGGCGTGGGATGCTTGTCGCGATGGCCAGGAAGACTGCTGACGACGACCCTCTCGCCCCGGTGACACTCGCCGTGGGCCAGGAGGACCTCCTGCTCGACCGTGCCGTGCGGGAGGTGGTGGCCGCTGCCAGGGCCGCCGACGCGGACACGGACGTACGTGACCTGACCCCGGACCAGTTGCAGCCGGGCACGCTCGCCGAGCTGACCAGCTCGTCGCTCTTCGCGGAGCGCAAGGTCGTCGTCGTACGCAATGCGCAGGACCTGTCGGCCGACACCGTCAAGGATGTGAAGGCGTATCTCGGTTCGCCGGCCGAGGAGATCACCCTCGTGCTGCTGCACGCGGGCGGGGCCAAGGGCAAGGGCCTGCTGGACGCGGCGCGTAAGGCGGGGGCGCGCGAGGTGGCCTGCCCGAAGATGACCAAGCCGGCGGACCGGCTGGCGTTCGTGCGCAGCGAGTTCCGCGGACTCGGGCGGTCGGCCACGCCCGAGGCGTGCCAGGCGCTGGTCGACGCGATCGGCAGTGATCTGCGGGAGCTGGCGTCCGCGGCGACCCAGCTGGTCGCCGATGTCGAGGGGACGATCGACGAGGCCGTCGTCGGGCGGTACTACACAGGCCGGGCCGAGGCGTCGAGCTTCACGGTCGCCGACCGCGCGGTCGAGGGGCGTACGGCGGAGGCGCTGGAGGCGCTGCGCTGGTCGCTGGCGACCGGGGTGGCGCCGGTGCTGATCACCAGTGCGCTGGCGCAGGGGGTGCGGGCGATCGGGAAGCTGTCGTCGGCGCGCGGGGGGCGTCCCGCCGATCTGGCCCGCGAGCTGGGGATGCCGCCGTGGAAGATCGACCGGGTGCGGCAGCAGATGCGCGGGTGGACGCCGGACGGGGTGGCGCTCGCGTTGCGCGCCGTGGCCGAGGCGGACGCGGGTGTGAAGGGCGGCGGGGACGATCCCGAGTACGCGCTGGAGAAGGCCGTCGTGACGATCGCGCGCGCGGCCCGTTCCCGTGGACGCGGATAGACATACCGCTGGCCTCCCCCTCCCCCGAGTAGCCCCGGTACCTCGTCTCGCTACATGCCGAAGCACCTCGCTACATTGCCGAAGCACCTCGCCACATGCCGAAAACCCCCGCCGATTCACCCTGGGGAAGGGTGGACGGCGGGGGTTTCGGTTCGAGCTGAAGGATCCGCGCCCGCGTGGCGAACGCAGGCCGCGCGCGGATCACGGGGGTGCCGGTCGGGAGCGGATGAGAGAGGGCCCGCTCTAGGTCCTTCCGGCGGTCAAGTCAGAGTTGACTCAGCCCTTGAGGGTCGTGACCTTGGAAGCCAGGGCCGACTTCTTGTTGGCGGCCTGGTTCTTGTGGATGACGCCCTTCGAGACGGCCTTGTCGAGCTGACGCGCGGCAGCGCGCTGGTACTCGGTGGCCTTCTCGACGTCACCCGCGGCAGCAGCCTCGCGGGCCTTGCGGATCGCGGTCTTCAGGGAGGACTTGACGGCCTTGTTGCGCAGCCGAGCCTTCTCGTTGGTCTTGATCCGCTTGATCTGGGACTTGATGTTCGCCACGAAAGAGCCTTTTCAGGTTCAGGCACGGGGCCGCAAGGCTCCGTGCCGGGATTTCGAAAATTTCTGAATCTTCTCGCGTGCCTCGCGCCTGAGAGGGCATGAGGCACAGCCATCCACAGTACCAGCGGCCCTCCGGACGGCCCAAACCGCTTCCAGGTCGCCGCCCGTGGGACCATGGAGACTACGTATCGATCCGACCCGAGGCATAAGGCGCCTCAAGAGACAGGACCCTGCGTGCCCGCGACCCCTAACCATGTGCCCGAGCCGAGCCGTACCGACCCGGCTCTGATCCGCAACTTCTGCATCATCGCGCACATCGACCACGGCAAGTCCACGCTCGCCGACCGGATGCTCCAGCTGACCGGTGTGGTCGAGCAGCGGCAGATGCGTGCTCAGTACCTCGACCGGATGGACATCGAGCGCGAGCGCGGTATCACGATCAAGTCCCAGGCGGTGCGTCTGCCGTGGGCCCCCACCGTGGGCCCCGACCAGGGCAGCACTCACATCCTCAACATGATCGACACCCCGGGGCACGTCGACTTCACCTACGAGGTCTCGCGGTCGCTCGCCGCGTGCGAGGGGACCGTCCTCCTCGTCGACGCCGCCCAGGGCATCGAGGCGCAGACCCTCGCCAACCTCTACCTGGCGATGGAGAACGACCTCACCATCATCCCCGTGCTCAACAAGATCGACCTGCCGGCCGCCCAGCCGGAGAAGTTCGCCGAGGAGCTGGCGAACCTCATCGGGTGCGACCCCGACGACGTGCTCAAGGTCTCCGCCAAGACCGGCCTGGGCGTCGAGGCCCTCCTCGACCGGGTCGTCGAGCGGATCCCGGCCCCGGTCGGCGTCAAGGACGCCCCGGCCCGCGCGATGATCTTCGACTCCGTCTACGACTCCTACCGCGGTGTCGTGACGTACGTCCGTGTCATCGACGGCCAGCTCAACAAGCGTGAGCGGATCCGGATGATGTCGACCGGCGCCACGCACGAGCTGCTGGAGATCGGTACCAACTCGCCCGAGATGCTGCCGGCCGACGGCCTCGGCGTCGGCGAGGTGGGCTACCTCATCACCGGTGTGAAGGACGTCCGCCAGTCCAAGGTCGGTGACACGATCACCAGCCAGGCCAAGGGCGCCGAGGAGCCCCTGGGCGGATACAAGGACCCGAAGCCCATGGTCTTCTCCGGTCTGTATCCGCTCGACGGCTCCGACTACCCGGACCTGCGCGAGGCCCTGGACAAGCTCCAGCTCAACGACGCCGCGCTCGTCTACGAGCCCGAGACCTCCGCCGCCCTCGGCTTCGGTTTCCGCGTCGGCTTCCTCGGCCTGCTCCACCTGGACGTGGTCCGTGAGCGGCTGGAGCGCGAGTTCGGGCTGGACCTGATCGCCACCGCGCCCAACGTGGTCTACCGCGTGGTCATGGAGGACGGCACCGAGATCACGGTGACCAACCCGAGCGAGTTCCCCGAGGGGAAGATCGCCGAGGTGTACGAGCCGGTCGTACGCGCCACGGTCCTCGCGCCCACCGAGTTCATCGGCGCGATCATGGAGCTGTGCCAGACCCGGCGCGGCACGCTGCTCGGCATGGACTACCTCTCCGAGGACCGCGTCGAGATCCGCTACACGCTGCCGCTCGCCGAGATCGTCTTCGACTTCTTCGACCAGCTGAAGTCGAAGACCCGCGGCTACGCGTCCCTGGACTACGAGCCCACGGGCGAGCAGGCCAGCTCCCTGGTCAAGGTCGACATCCTGCTGCACGGCGACAAGGTCGACGCCTTCTCGGCGATCACCCACAAGGACCAGGCGTACGCGTACGGCGTGCGGCTCGTCGCCAAGCTCAGGGAGCTCATCCCGCGGCAGAGCTTCGAGGTGCCGGTCCAGGCCGCCATCGGCTCCCGGGTCATCGCCCGCGAGACCATCCGCGCCATCCGCAAGGACGTCCTCGCCAAGTGCTACGGCGGTGACATCTCCCGTAAGCGGAAGCTGCTGGAGAAGCAGAAGGAGGGCAAGAAGCGGATGAAGATGGTGGGTTCCGTGGAGGTTCCGCAGGAGGCCTTCATCGCGGTCCTGTCCAGCGACGAGAGCGCGGGCAAGAGCAAGAAGTGACCCAGGGCGCGGCCGGTGACCGCGCGACGGCAGGACGTGACCGCGGTCACGCCTGCCGGCCCGGCAAACCGGGTGCAACAGGGGCCCGTCGTACGAAAGTGCGGCGGGCCCCTACGCGTGCGTAGCGTCGCTCTCCGTGGAAACTGACTGGCCGACGCCTCTTACGCACCGGCGGGTCGGGCTCTAGTCTGATCTCTGCTCGATAGTTACTCACGGGTTAAACAACTGTCCGGGCCAGTCCGGACCCTGATCGCAGCCCGTGGCCAACCCAGACGCACGCAACTGAGCCAGCCGCACTGTCGCGGGTCCCGGAGGATGTCGTGAGCGACACACAGACACTGATCGAGAACCGTCCGCCGTCCGTGGCGTCCCTCTTTCTGGACCGCGTTGCGGCCACACCGGACGCCGAGGCCTACCGCTACCCGGTCGCTTCGGGCGCCGGCCCGGACGCATGGACGTCGCTGACCTGGGCCGAGGCCGCCCGGCGGGTCTTCGCGATCGCCGCCGGCCTCATCGAACTGGGCGTGGAGCCCGAGCAGCGCGTGGCGCTCGCCTCCTCGACCCGCGTCGAATGGATCCTCGCCGACCTCGGCATCCTGTGCGCGGGCGCGGCCACGACCACCGTCTACCCGCAGACCAACGCGGACGAGTCGGCGTTCATCCTCTCCGACTCCGACAGTCGGGTGCTGATCGCGGAGGACACGGCGCAGGTCGCCAAGGCCCAGGAGAAGCGCGCCGAACTGCCCGGCCTCACCCATGTGGTGGTCATCGACCCGGCCGGCGTCGAGCTTGCCGAGACCGGCGACTGGGTGCTCACGCTCGCCGACCTGGAGCGGCGCGGCGCCGCCTACCTGGAGAAGCACCCCGAGCTCATCAAGGAGCGGGTGGCGGCGATCACCGAGGACCAGCTCGCCACGCTGATCTACACCTCCGGCACCACCGGCCGTCCCAAGGGCGTGCGCCTTCCGCACGACAACTGGTCGTACATGGCGAAGGCGATCGCCTCGACCGGGCTGGTCGGCCCGGACGACGTGCAGTACCTGTGGCTGCCGCTGGCGCACGTCTTCGGCAAGGTGCTCACCTCCGGCCAGATCGAGGTCGGCCATGTCACCGCGGTCGACGGCCGGGTCGACAAGATCATCGAGAATCTGCCGGTCGTCCGGCCGACGTACATGGCGGCCGTGCCCCGCATCTTCGAGAAGGTCTACAACGGTGTCGCGGCCAAGGCGCGGGCCGGCGGCGCGGCCAAGTACAAGATCTTCCAGTGGGCGGCCGACGTCGCCCGCGAGTACGCCAAGGTCTCGCAGGACAACTTCCGCCGCACCGGGACCGCGGCCGTGCCGTTCTCGCTCGGGATGAAGCACAAGGCCGCCGACGCGCTCGTCTTCGCCAAGATCCGGGAGGCCTTCGGCGGCAACCTGCGCGCCTGTGTCTCCGGCTCCGCCGCCCTCGCCCCCGAGATCGGCTACTTCTTCGCGGGCGCCGGCATCCACATCCTGGAGGGCTACGGCCTCACCGAGTCCTCCGCGGCCTCCTTCGTGAACCCCGGCGAGGCCTACCGCACCGGCACCGTCGGCAAGCCGGTGCCCGGCACCGAGGTGCGCATCGCGGACGACGGCGAGATCCTGCTGCGCGGCCCCGGCATCATGCAGGGCTACCACGGGCTGCCCGAGAAGACCGCCGAGGTGCTGGAGTCCGACGGCTGGTTCCACACCGGCGACATCGGCGAGCTGTCCCCCGACGGCTATCTGCGCATCACCGACCGCAAGAAGGACCTGATCAAGACGTCCGGCGGCAAGTACATCGCGCCCGCCGAGGTCGAGGGGCAGTTCAAGGCGGTGTGCCCGTACGTCTCCAACATCCTCGTGCACGGCGCCGACCGGAACTTCTGCACCGCCCTCATCGCCCTCGACGAGCCCGCGATCCTGGCCTGGGCGCAGGAGAACGGCCTGGGCGGCAAGGCGTACGCCGAGGTCGTCGCGGCGCCGGCCACGGTCGAGCTGATCGACGGCTACGTCAAGCAGCTCAACCAGGGCCTCCAGCGCTGGCAGACCGTCAAGAAGTTCCGCCTGCTGCCGCGCGACCTCGACATCGAGCACGGCGAGATCACCCCGAGCCTGAAGCTGAAGCGGCCGGTGGTGGAGCGGGCGTACAAGGACCTGATCGACGAGATGTACGCGGGGGCGCGCGAGGCGTAGGCGCTCCGCTGGGGGCGGGGACATGCGGGTCGGGTTCCGGCTGCGGGTGGGTCGTGGCTGGGCGCGCAGTTCCCCGCGCCCCTGAGGCGTCGGTGTGTTCGGAGTCTGGACGGTTTCTGTCCGGGTGCGAGCACGTGTGTTGTGTTGCTCTCCCCGATCGCCCACTTCGGTAACTCGGTGCTTATGGGCGCGGTCTGTCTGTCACGCTGTCGGCAACGACACAGGCCCATTCGTCCGAAACGTTCGGGGAGCCGGCCATGGGGGCCATACCCACGCAGCGGGAGACCGCGTCCCGTGCCCGTGACGGGGCCGCGTGCCCGGTCGCCGACGGGCTGCCGCGGGTCCGGGCGACGCTGCCCGGCAGCCCCCTCGCGCCCGGCTCGGCCCGGACGCTGGTGCGGGCGGCGTTCGGCGACTGGGGCCGCCTCGGCCTGGTCGGCGCGGAGGGTGCGGGGCGGCTGGCCGACGACGTGACGATCGTCGTCAGCGAGCTGGTCACCAACGCCGTCGTGCACGCCGGCACGGACCTGGAGCTGGTCTGCGCCCTGGAGCAGAGCGGGGCGGCCGTCGTCGAGGTCACCGACCACCACCCCTCCCGCGCCCCGCGCGACGGCGGCGGCGAGACGGCGTACGACACCCCGGAGTACGGGCGCGGCCTGCGCCTCGTCGCCACGCTCGCCGAGTCCTGGGGCGTCACCTACCGCACCGGCGCCAAGACGGTGTGGGCGCGGCTGCCCCTGGAGGGGAGCGCGCCGGCCGGCGCGGGTGAGGCGTACGCCGGGCAGGGCGGGCTCCGTCTCGCCGAGGAGTTCGCCCCGGAGCCCGCCCGCGCCGAGCGGGACCGCGACTGGCTCGGCCGGGGCGCGCTGTCGTTCCTCGCCGAGGCCTCCGACCTGCTCGCCGGGCAGCTCGACGAGAGCCTGGTCGCCGCCCTCACCGGACAGATGATCGTGCCGAGGCTCGCCGACTGGTGCGCGGTGTGGCTCGAGGACGAGTCGACCGGGCGCTGGGGCTCGCCCTCCCCGGCGGGCGACGGCGTCGGGGTGGCCGGCCCGCGGCTGGCCCGGGTGTGGCACAGCAGCGAGCACCGGATCGAGGAGCTGCACCGCGCGCTGGAGAAGGACCCGCCGCGCCCGAGGGACGACGTCCTGCGCTCCGGCCCCGAGCCCTACCCCTGGCCGGGCGAGGCGCTCGGCCCGCGCGGTACCCACGGCACCGCGCTCGCCTACCGGCTGATCGCGGGCGGCCGGCCGCTCGGCACGCTGGTCATCGGCCGGTGCGGGCCGACGGGCTTCCCCGACGAGATCACCGGGCTCGTCGAGGACCTCGCCCGCCGCGTCGCCCTCGCCATCGGCGCCGCCCGCCAGTACGCCCGGCAGGCCACCATCAGCGCCGTCCTCCAGCGCGGGCTGCTGCCCGGCGCCGTCGCCGAGATCCCCGGGCTGCGCAGCGCGCTCGTCTACGAGCCGTGCGACAAGGGCGGCCCCAGCGGCGACTTCTACGACCTGTTCCCGGCCGGAGAGGGCCGCTGGTGCTTCGCCGTCGGCGACGTACAGGGCAAGGGCCCGGAGGCCGCCGTGGTGATCGGGCTCGCCCGGCCCTGGCTGCGCCTGCTCGCACGCGAGGGCTACCGCGTCGCCGACGTCCTCGACCGCCTCAACCAGCTCCTCCTCGACGACGCCACCGAGGCCGCGGACGCCGCCGCCCGCGCGCTCGTGGCCGCCGGGGGCCGGGCCCTGGGGGCCGGCGACGGCGGTCCCCAGACCCGCTTCCTCTCGCTGCTCTACGGCGAACTGGTGCCCTTCGACGGCGGCGTCCGCTGCACCCTCGCCTCCGCCGGGCACCCGCTCCCGCTGCTCCTCGGCCCCGACGGCGAGGTCCGCACGGCCGCCCGGCCGCAGACCCTGCTCGGCGTCGTCGAGGACGCCACGTACACCAGCGAGACCATCGAGCTCGGCCACGGCGCCAGCCTGCTGTGCGTCACCGACGGCGTGACCGAACGGCGCTCCGGCTCCCGCCAGTTCGACGACGGCGACGGGCTGGCCCAGGCGCTCGCCGGCTGCGCGGGTCTGGACGCCGAGCTGATCGCGGAACGGATCCGGCGGCTGGTCCACGAGTTCGGCGCGCGCCCGCCGGAGGACGACCTCGCCCTGCTGGTGCTCCAGGCCGAGTGACGGCCTGAGGAGCTTTCCCGTCGTCCGGGAGCCTCTTTCCGTCGTCCGGGAGCCTCTCCGTCGTCCCGGAGCTTTCCCGCCGGTGCTGGACCATGGCTTGTGCGCTGGTGCTGGACAATGGAAGGCATGCCTTCCGCTCTCCCCGACGGCGAGCCCGTCCCCACCGACGGGGCGCTGCCCGCCTCCGCGCTCGCCGGGGCCGCCGACCGACCCCTCGGGTTCTATCTGCACGTCCCGTACTGCGCGACCCGCTGCGGCTACTGCGACTTCAACACCTACACCGCCACCGAGCTGCGCGGCACCGGCGGTGTGCTCGCCTCCCGGGAGAACTACGCGGACACCCTGACCGACGAGATCCGCCTCGCCCGCAAGGTGCTCGGCGACGACCCGCGCGAGGTCCGCACGGTCTTCGTCGGCGGCGGCACGCCGACCCTGCTGCCCGCCGCCGACCTGGTGCGGATGCTGGCGGCGATCCGCGACGAGTTCGGGCTGGCGGCCGACGCGGAGATCACGACCGAGGCGAACCCCGAGTCCGTCGACCCGGCCTACCTCGCCACCCTGCGCGAGGGCGGCTTCAACCGGATCTCCTTCGGCATGCAGAGCGCGAAACAGCACGTGCTCAAGATCCTCGA
The DNA here is from genome assembly GCF_030817495.1 of Streptomyces sp. V3I7. Lineage (NCBI taxonomy): Bacteria > Bacillati > Actinomycetota > Actinomycetes > Kitasatosporales > Streptomycetaceae > Streptomyces > Streptomyces sp. V3I7. The sequence goes on along the minus strand of NZ_JAUSZK010000001.1, from coordinate 2,229,005 downwards.
CCGCACGCACACCCCGGGCCGCCCCGAGGCCTGCGTCGCCGAGGCCCGCGCGGCCGGGTTCGAGCACGTCAACCTCGACCTGATCTACGGCACCCCGGGCGAGTCCGACGACGACTGGCGGGCCTCGCTGGACGCGGCCCTCGGCGCCGGACCCGACCACATCAGCGCCTACGCGCTCATCGTCGAGGAGGGCACCCAGCTCGCCCGCCGGATCCGCCGCGGCGAGGTCCCCATGACCGACGACGACGTCCACGCGGACCGCTACCTCATCGCGGAGGAGCGCCTGGCCGCGGCCGGCTTCGACTGGTACGAGGTCTCCAACTGGGCCACCTCGGCCGCCGGCCGCTGCCTGCACAACGAGCTCTACTGGCGCGGCGCCGACTGGTGGGGCGCCGGCCCCGGAGCCCACAGCCACGTCGGCGGGGTGCGCTGGTGGAACGTCAAGCACCCGGGGGCGTACGCGGCGGCGCTGGCCTCCGGCCGCTCACCGGGCGCGGGCCGGGAACTCCTCTCGGCCGAGGACCGCAGGGTCGAGCGCATCCTGCTGGAACTGCGGCTGCGCGAGGGGGCGCCGCTGGATCTGCTGCGCCCCGACGGCCTCGCGGCCTCGCGCCAGGCACTGTCGGACGGGCTCCTGCAGCAGGGGGCGTACGACGAGGGGCGGGCCGTGCTGACGCTGCGCGGGCGGCTGCTGGCGGACGCGGTGGTGCGGGACCTGGTGGACTGATCACTCGGCGGGGTGAACCACTGCGAAACGCCGGTTCGGTCCCTGACCTGATTCGTAGTCCGCCGCTGACCGTACGCGGCGAATTGTGGAGGCCACGGAGATGACCGCTGTGGACGAACGTGGAGTCGCAGAGTCCTTCGAGGGGTTCGAGCCGCCCGACGGACTCGAGGCTTTGGGGGGGGCGAAGTGGACACCAGCGGCTTCGGGACGCTGCCCGACGTCAAGCCCTACCGGTACCCGTTGCCGTGACGAAGTCGATCAGCTCCTCCACCCGTCCCAGCAACGCCGGCTCCAGGTCCCTGTAGGACCCCACCCGTTTCAGGATCGCCTGCCAGACCGCCCCCGTGTTGTCCGACGGCCAGCCCAGCGCCCGGCACACGCCCGTCTTCCAGTCCTGCCCGTGCGGCACACGCGGCCACTCCGGAATCCCCAGGGACGAGGGCTTCACGGCCTCCCAGATGTCGATGTACGGATGGCCGACGACCAGGGCGTGCTCGCTCGTCACCGACTCCGCGATGCGCCACTCCTTCGTGCCCGGCACCAGGTGGTCCACCAGCACGCCCAGCCGGGCGTCCGGCCCTGGCCCGAACTCCGCCACGATCGACGGGAGGTCGTCCACGCCCTCCAGGTACTCAACCACCACGCCCTCGATGCGCAGGTCGTCGCCCCACACCTTCTCGACCAGCTCCGCGTCGTGCCGGCCCTCGACGTAGATGCGCCCGGCACGGGCCACCCGGGCGCGGGCGCCGGGGACGGCGACCGAACCGGATGCCGTACGGGTGGGACGTACAGCCGCTGACGCAGGCCGTACGAGGGTCACCGCCTGGCCCTCCAGCAGGAAGCCCCTCGGCTCCAGCGGGAACACCCGGTGCTTGCCGAAGCGGTCCTCCAGGGTCACCGTGCCCGCCTCGCAGCGGATCACCGCGCCGCAGAAGCCGGTGCCGGGCTCCTCCACCACCAGGCCGGGGTCCGCCGGGACCTCCGGGGCGGGCTTCGGCTTCTTCCACGGCGGGGTCAGGTCGGCGGAGTACTGGCGCATTCGGATGACGATAGGAGAAGCCCGCGACCAGCACTAGCGACCCGCGCTTACGACACGCCGAAACGCGCCGCCAGCTCGTCCCGCTGCCTGCGCACGAACCCCGCGTCCACCACCGCGCCGTGACCGGGCACGTAGAGCGCGTCCTCGCCGCCGAGGGCGAGCAGCCGGTCCAGGGCGGCCGGCCACTGCGCCGGGACGGCGTCGGATCCCGCCTGCGGAGCGCCGGACTCCTCGACCAGGTCGCCGCAGAAGACCACCTCCGGGTCGCCCGGCACCAGAACCGCCAGATCGTACGCCGTGTGCCCCGGGCCCACGTTCGCCAGCAGCACCTGGCGGCCGCCGCCCAGGTCCAGCGTCCACTCGCCGGAGACCAGACGGCGCGGCACCGCGAGGGCGTCGGCCGCATGCTCCGCCTCCGGGGCCGGCAGACCGTGCCGGACGGCGTCCAGACGCAGCTCCTCGCGCTCGTACGCGAACACGGCGTCCGTGCCCACGGCGGCGAACACCTCCGCGCCCGCGAACGCGGGAGCGCCGAGGACATGGTCGAAGTGGGGGTGCGTGAGAGCGAGATGAGTCACACGGTGCCCGGTCAGTTCCTGTGCCTCGGTCCGCAGCCGGGCGCCCTCCGCGAGGCTGGAACCGGCGTCCACGACGAGCGCCGTCCCCTCCCCGAGAACCAGGCCCACCGTGCAGTCCCAGCCCGGCAGGCGGCACCGGCCGGCCCCGGCGGCCAGCCGCTCCCACCCCAGGTCTTCCCAAGTCACCGTCATACCGCGACGCTAGCGGTGAGGTCCGTCCGGGGCACGACGCCGCAGGACCGGCCTTGCCCCCGCCGTACCTCACGGCCGTACACTTGGCCGGGGAACATTGGCACTCGTACGCGCAGAGTGCCAGGCCGCGAAGCGCGGTGACGACCGATTCCGGAGGTGAGTGCGATGCTGAGCGAGCGCAGGCTCCAGGTGTTGCGCGCCATCGTCCAGGACTACGTCGGCACCGAGGAGCCGGTGGGCTCCAAGGCGCTCACCGAGCGGCACAACCTCGGGGTGTCCCCGGCCACCGTCCGCAACGACATGGCCGCCCTGGAGGACGAGGGATTCATCGCCCAGCCGCACACCAGCGCGGGGCGCATCCCCACCGACAAGGGCTACCGGCTCTTCGTCGACAAGCTCGCCGGCGTGAAGCCGATGACCGCGCCCGAGCGGCGCGCCATCCAGAACTTCCTCGAAGGGGCGGTCGACCTCGACGACGTCGTGGCCCGCACGGTACGGCTGCTCGCGCAGCTCACCCGGCAGGTCGCCGTCGTTCAGTACCCGTCCCTGACCCGCTCGACCGTGCGGCACGTGGAGCTGCTGTCGCTCGCCCCGGCGCGCGTCATGCTCGTGCTGATCACGGACACCGGCCGGGTCGAGCAGCGGCTGGTGGACTGCCCGGCGCCGTGCGGCGAGGCGACGCTCGCGGATCTGCGGGCGCGGCTCAACAGCAGGGTCGCCGGCCGGCGCTTCACGGACGTCCCGCGTCTCGTGGAGGACCTGCCGGAGGCCTTCGAGGTCGAGGATCGCGGTACGGTCTCCGCAGTGCTCTCCACGTTGCTGGAGACGCTGGCCGAGGAGAACGAGGAGCGGCTGATGATCGGCGGTACCGCCAATCTGACGCGCTTCGGACATGACTTCCCCCTCACCATCCGTCCGGTGCTCGAAGCACTCGAGGAGCAGGTCGTGCTCCTCAAGTTGCTTGGGGAGGCCGGGGATTCGGGCATGACCGTACGCATCGGTCACGAGAACGCCTACGAGGGACTCAACTCCACTTCCGTGGTGGCGGTCGGCTACGGTTCGGGCGGCGAGGCAGTAGCCAAGCTCGGCGTGGTCGGACCGACCCGCATGGATTACCCGGGAACGATGGGAGCGGTACGCGCAGTGGCACGGTACGTCGGACAGATCCTGGCGGAGTCGTAAGTGGCCACGGACTACTACGCCGTTCTCGGCGTGCGCCGCGACGCGTCGCAGGATGAGATCAAGAAGGCGTTCCGCCGGCTCGCGCGCGAGCTGCACCCGGACGTCAATCCCGATCCGAAGACGCAGGAGCGGTTCAAGGAGATCAACGCCGCCTACGAGGTGTTGTCGGACCCGCAGAAGAAGCAGGTCTACGACCTCGGCGGCGACCCGCTCTCGCAGGCCGGCGGAGCCGGTGCGGGCGCGGGTGCGGGCGGATTCGGTGCCGGGGGCTTCGGGAACTTCTCCGACATCATGGACGCGTTCTTCGGCACGGCCTCGCAGCGTGGACCGCGCTCGCGCACCCGCCGCGGCCAGGACGCGATGATCCGGCTCGACGTCGAGCTCGACGAGGCCGCCTTCGGCACGACGAAGGACATCCAGGTCGACACGGCGGTCGTCTGCAACACCTGCAACGGCGAGGGCGCCGCACCGGGCACGTCCGCCCAGACGTGCGACATGTGCCGCGGCCGCGGTGAGGTCTCGCAGGTCACCCGGTCCTTCCTGGGCCAGGTCATGACCTCGCGTCCCTGCCCGCAGTGCCAGGGCTTCGGCACGGTCGTCCCGACGCCGTGCCCGGAGTGCGCCGGCGACGGCCGCATCCGCTCGCGCCGCACCCTGACCGTCAAGATCCCGGCCGGTGTCGACAACGGCACCCGCATCCAGCTTGCCGGCGAGGGCGAGGTCGGCCCCGGCGGCGGTCCCGCCGGCGACCTGTACGTCGAGATCCACGAGCTGCCGCACTCGACCTTCCAGCGGCGCGGCGACGACCTGCACTGCACGGTCACGATCCCGATGACGGCGGCGGCCCTCGGCACCAAGGTGCCGCTGGAGACGCTGGACGGCATGGAGGAGGTCGACATCCGGCCCGGCACCCAGTCCGGCCAGTCGATCCCGCTGCACGGCCGGGGCATCACGCACCTGCGCGGCGGCGGCCGGGGCGACCTGATCGTCCACGTCGAGGTCCAGACCCCGAACAAGCTCGACCCCGAGCAGGAGCGCCTCCTGCGCGAGCTGGCCAAACTGCGCGGCGAGGAACGGCCCCTGGGTCAGTTCCAGCCCGGTCAGCAGGGCCTGTTCTCGCGGCTGAAGGACGCGTTCAACGGGCGCTGACGCCCGGGAACCGTCCGATTCGGTGTTGATCGGAGGACGTGACAACATGCCGTCATGTCCTCCGCACTGACCGATCTCTTCCGGCATCCGATCGTGCAGGCCCCGATGGCGGGCGGTGTCGCCGTCCCGCGGCTCGCCGCCGCCGTGTCCGAGGCGGGCGGCCTCGGCTTCCTCGCCGCCGGGTACAAGACCGCCGACGGGATGTACCAGGAGATCAAGCAGCTGCGGGGCCTCACCGGGCGCCCCTTCGGCGTCAACCTGTTCGTGCCCCAGCCGGAGTGTTCGAGCGCGGGCCCCACGGCCGCCGCGGCCGAGGGCGCGACGACGCCGGCCGCGGCCGCCGTCGAGGTCTACGCGCATCAGCTCGGCGGCGAGGCCGCCTGGTACGGGACCGAACTCGGCGACCCCGACAGCGGCCGGGACGACGGCTACGAGGTCAAGCTGGCCGCGCTGCTCGACAACCCGGTGCCGGTGGTCTCCTTCCACTTCGGCGTCCCGAGCCGTGAGGTGATCGACTCCCTCCACCGCGCCGGCACCCTCACGATGGTCTCCGCGACCACCCCCGAGGAGGCCCTCGCGGTACAGCGGTCCGGCGCCGACGCCGTGATCGCGCAGGGCGTGGAGGCCGGCGGCCACCAGGGCACCCACCGCGACCTCCCGGAGAACGACGGTGCCGGCCTCGGCCTGCTCTCCCTGGTCGCCCTGATCCGCGAAACCGTGGACCTGCCCGTCGTGGCCGCGGGCGGCATCATGCGCGGCAGCCAGATCGCCGCCGTCCTCGCGGCGGGCGCGAGTGCCGCCCAGCTCGGCACCGCGTTCCTCGCCACCCCCGAGTCCGGCGCCGCCGATCTGCACAAGCAGGCGCTCACCAACCCCCTGTTCGCCCGCACGGAACTGACCCGCGCCTTCTCCGGCCGCCCGGCCCGCGGCCTGGTCAACCGGTTCCTGCGCGAGCACGGCCCGTACGCCCCCGCCGCCTACCCCGAGGTCCACCACCTCACCGCGCCGCTGCGCAAGGCCGCCGCCAGGGCCGGGGACGCGCAGGGCATGGCGCTGTGGGCGGGCCAGGGGCACCGGCTCGCCCGCGACCTGCCCGCCGGGCAGCTCGTCCACGTCCTCGCCGGTGAACTCGCCGCCGCCCAGGCCCCGCTGTCCGCCGGAGGTGACCTCCGATGACCGCTCCCGTCTTCGTCGTCGAGGAGTTCCCCGCGCACGGCTCGGGCTCTTTCGTCCTCGACGGCCCCGAGGGACGGCACGCCGTCTCCGTGAAGCGGCTGCAGCCGGGCGAGGCCGTCGTCCTCACCGACGGCGCCGGGCGCTGGGCCGAGTGCGAGGTGACCGGCACCGAGGGCAAGGACCGGCTGGTCGTCCGGCTGGGCGATGTCGTCCAGGAGCCCGCCGAGTCCCCGCGCATCACCGTCGTGCAGGCCCTGCCCAAGGGCGACCGGGGCGAACTCGCCGTGGAGACCATGACCGAGGTCGGCGTCGACGCCATCGTGCCGTGGGCGGCGTCCCGCTGCATCACCCAGTGGAAGGGCGAGCGCGGGCTGAAGGCCCTCGGCAAGTGGCGGGCCACCGCCCGCGAGGCCGGCAAGCAGTCCCGCCGGGTCCGCTTCCCCGAGGTGGCCGACGCCGCGACGACCAAGCAGGTGGCGGCACTTCTGGCCGACGCCGACTTCGCCGCCGTGCTGCACTCCGACTTCGACACCGTCAGCGAGCCGCTCGCCACCGCCGAACTCCCCGCCGAGGGCGACATCGTGCTCGTCGTCGGTCCCGAAGGCGGCGTCTCCTCCGACGAGTTGGCGGCCTTCCGGGCGGCGGGCGCCAAGCCGTACGTCCTCGGCCGCTCCGTCCTGCGCACCTCCACCGCGGGCACCGCGGCGGCGGCCCTGCTGCTGGGCCGCACCGGGCGCTGGAGCTGACGGCACCACCCCGCACGTCACCCATCGGTGAGCTGCCCGAACACGTGAGTGGCCGTATGCGCCCTACCGCGGTGCGCGTGTCGGTGGGACGCTGCCCTGCATGGGGGTATTGAGGCGAACGCGGCAACGGCCCCGCGCGGTGCGGCCGGTGGCCGCGGCGGGACTCGCGGCGCTGGCTGCGGTCACCGTCGCGGGCTGCCGGCCGGGGGACCTGAACTCCGCGTCGGCGGCGTACACCACCGACCGGACGGCGACGGCCCGACTCGACCGGCAGCATGTCGACGTGCGCTGGCTCAGCTGCACCGGCGACTACGGCAGCGGCGGGCGGACCCAGGCGTCCGGGCGGAGCCCGTCGCCCAGCGAGTCCACCGTGGTGTCCGTCGACTGCCAGGGGCGGACCGAGGACGGGCGGAAGATCACCGTGACCGGACGCGTCACCCGGGCCGTGGACGGCGCGTGCGTGCGCGGCGACCTCGTCGCCCGGGTCGGCGGCAAGGAGCGGTTCCATGTGCACGGCCTCGGCGACTGCGACGCCACCCCCGGCCCGGCGTACAGCCCGCCCGCCACCCACCGGCCCCCGGCCGGCGGGCAGCCCCGCCCCACCGTCACGGTGACCGTCACCCGGACCATCTGGTGCGAGACGGACCCGAGTTGCCGGCCCGTCGAAGGCAAGTGATCGGAAACCGGGCCCACGGACGCCGCCGCGTGCATAGGGTGACCGGGTGACTGCGTCCACGGGTTCGTATCTCCGTTTCCCGCACCTGCACGGCGATCTGGTCGCCTTCACCGCCGAGGACGACGTCTGGCTCGCGCCGCTCGACGGCGGCCGGGCATGGCGGGTCAGCGCCGACAACGTACCGGTGACCCAGCCCCGGATCTCACCCGACGGCACCACCGTCGCCTGGACCTCCACCCGCGACGGCGCACCGGAGGTCCATGTCGCCCCCGTCGAGGGCGGCGTCTCCAAACGGCTGACGTACTGGGGCAGTTGGCACACCCGCGTGCTCGGCTGGACCCCCGACGGACAGGTCCTCGCGCTCTCCACGCAAGGACAGGCCAGCCTGCGCCGCAGCTGGGCGCGCGCCGTCCCGCTGGACGGCGGACCGGCGACCACCCTTCCCTACGGCCCCGTCGGCGACGTCGCGTTCGGGGAGCGCACCGTCCTGCTCTCGGCGCTCATGGGCCGGGAGGCGGCCTGGTGGAAGCGCTACCGGGGCGGCACGGCGGGCAAGTTGTGGATCGACCGCGACGGCGACGGCGAGTTCGTCCGGCTGCACGCGGACCTGGACGGCAACATCGAGTGCCCGCTGTGGGCCGGGGACCGGATCGGCTTCCTCTCCGACCACGAGGGCACCGGCTCCTTCTACTCCTCCCTCGCCGACGGCTCCGGTCTGCGCAGGCACACCCCGCTCGAGGAAGGCTTCTACGCCCGGCACGCGGCGAGCGACGGCCGCCGTGTCGTCTACGCCAGCGCCGGCGAACTGTGGCTGCTGGACGACCTGGAGGGCGCCGAGCCCCGGCGCCTGGACATCCGGCTCGGCGGACCGCGGGTGGACCTCCAGCCGTACCCGGTGGACGCAGCCCGCTGGTTCTCGGACGCCTCGCCCGACCACACCGCACGCGGCAGCGCCGTCTGTGTGCGCGGCGCCGTCCACTGGGTCACCCACCGCTCCGGCCCCGCCCGCGCGCTCGCCGACCGGCCCGGCGTACGGGCCCGGCTGCCGCGCACCTTCCGCATGGACGGCGAGGAGTGGGTGGTGTGGGTGACGGACGCCGAGGGCGAGGACGCCCTGGAGTTCGCCCCGGCCACCGGCCTCGCCCCCGGCGCCACCGCCAGGCGGCTCGCCGCCGGACAGCTCGGCCGGGTGCTGGAGCTGGCCATGGCCCCCGACGGCAGCCGCGCCGCCGTCGCCGCGCACGACGGACGCCTGCTGCTCGTCGAGCGGGAGACCGGCGAGGTCCGCGAGGTCGACCGCAGCGAGGACGGCGACGTCCACGGCCTCGCCTTCTCGCCCGACTCGGCGTGGCTCGCCTGGACCCACCCCGGCCCGCGCCCCCTCTCCCAGCTCCGGCTCGCCCACACCACCGACCTCTCCGTCACCGAGGCGACCCCGCTGCGCTTCAGGGACTACGCGCCCGCGTTCACCCTCGACGGCAAGCACCTCGCCTTCCTCTCCAACCGCTCCTTCGACCCCGTCTACGACGAACACGTCTTCGACCTGGCCTTCGTCGTCGGCGACCGCCCGCACCTGATCACCCTGGCCGCGACCACGCCCTCGCCCTTCGGCCCGCAGCGGCACGGCCGCGCCTTCGAGACGCCCGACCGGGACGAGACCCCCGACAGCGAGGGCACCCCGGTCACCCGCGTCGACCTCGACGGCCTCGCCGACCGGATCGTGCCCTTCCCGGTCGAGGCCGCCCGCTACTCCGGCCTGCGCGCCGCCAAGGACGGCGTGCTGTGGCTGCGGCACCCGGTGCGCGGCACCCTCGGCGCCGGCCGGGCCACCCCCGACGACCCCGAGCCCAAGACCGAGCTGGAGCGCTACGACCTCGCCCAGCGGCGCCTGGAGCATCTCGCCGCGGACGCCGACCACTTCGAGGTCAGCGGCGACGGCAGACGCGTCCTGCTGTGGACCGACGAGCGGCTCCGCGTCGTCCCCAGCGACCGGCGCGCCCCCTCCGACGACGACGGCGACACCAGCTTCACCGTCGACCTCGCCCGGATCCGGCAGACGGTCGAACCGGCCGCCGAGTGGCGGCAGATGTACGACGAGACCGGCCGCATCATGCGCGACCAGTTCTGGCGCCCCGACCTCAGCGGCGTGGACTGGGACGGCGTCCTCGACCGCTACCGCCCGGTGCTCGACCGCATCGCCACCCACGACGACCTGGTCGACCTGCTGTGGGAGGTGCAGGGCGAACTCGGCACCTCGCACGCCTACGTCATCCCGCGCGGCGGATACGACGGCGGCGCCCGCCAGGGCCTGCTCGGCGCCGACATCTCCCGCCACCCGGACGGCAGTTGGCGCATCGACCGCATCCTGCCCTCGGAGACCTCCGACCCCGAGGCCCGCGCCCCGCTCGCCGCGCCCGGTGTCGCCGTGCGCGCCGGGGACGCGATCGTGGCCGTCGGCGGCCACCTGGTCGACCCGGTGACCGGACCCGGCCCCCTGCTCGTCGGAACCGCCGGACAGCCCGTCGAGCTGACCGTCTCGCCCGCCGGCGGCGGCGACCCGCGGCACACGGTCGTCATCCCGCTCGCCGACGAGGAGCCGCTGCGCTACCACGCCTGGGTCGCCGACCGGCGCGCCCACGTCCACGAGCGCTCGGGCGGCCGGCTCGGCTATCTCCACGTGCCCGACATGCAGGCCCCCGGCTGGGCCCAGATCCACCGCGACCTGCGCAGCGAGGTGACCCGCGAGGGGCTGGTCGTCGACGTCCGGGAGAACCGGGGCGGCCACACCTCCCAGCTCGTCGTGGAGAAGCTGGCCCGGCGGATCGTCGGCTGGGCCGTGCCGCGCGGGATGCGGCCCATCAGCTACCCGCAGGACGCGCCCCGCGGGCCCGTGGTCGCCGTCGCCAACGAGTTCTCCGGCTCCGACGGCGACATCGTCAACGCGGCGATACGCGCCCTCGGCATCGGCCCCGTGGTCGGCACGCGCACCTGGGGCGGCGTGATCGGCATCGACAGCCGCTACCGCCCTCGTCGACGGCACACTCGTCACCCAGCCGAAGTACGCCTACTGGCTGGAGGGTTACGGCTGGGGCGTGGAGAACCACGGCGTCGACCCGGACGTCGAGGTCGTACAGCGCCCACAGGACTGGGCGGCGGGGAGCGACGTACAACTGGACGAGGCGATCAGACTGGCGCTGGAAGCGTTGGAGGAGCGGCCCGTGAAGACGCCGCCGACTCTGCCGACCTGAAGGGGCGCGGGGCTGTATCGATATACGGCTCCGCCGCGATGGGGGTACCTCCCTGCTCGAACGAGTCGAGAGCTTGGGGGAGCGACCAGCCACGGCACACCCGCACCCGACGACGATACGATGCCCCCCGTAAACCTGATCCCGCTCAACCGCCGGAGGGCACATGGCTGGGGAGCCGCAGGAAGACTGCCTGTTCTGCAAGATCGTCGCGGGGCAGATTCCGGCGACCATCGTCCGGGAGACGGAGACGACGATCGCCTTCCGGGACATCAATCCCCAGGCGCCCACCCACGTCCTGGTGATCCCCAAGGTGCACTACCGGGACGCGGCCGAACTCGCCGCCGCCAGGCCGGACGTCGCCGCCGACATACTGCGCGAGACGCAGGCCGTCGCCGACGACGACAAGCTGGAGAGCTACCGCGTCGTCTTCAACACCGGCAGCGGCGCCGGACAGACCGTCTGGCACGCCCACGCACACGTCCTCGGCGGGCGCGGTCTGCAGTGGCCCCCGGGATAAGTCACCGTGTCCGTCCGTGAACTGGTGGTCCTCGGCACCGCCAGCCAGGTCCCCACCCGGCACCGCAACCACAACGGCTACCTGCTGCGCTGGGACGGCGAGGGCATCCTGTTCGACCCGGGGGAGGGCACGCAGCGCCAGATGCTGCGGGCCGGGGCCGCCGCCCACGACCTGAACCGGATCTGTGTCACCCATTTCCACGGCGACCACGCGCTGGGCCTGCCCGGAGTGGTCCAGCGGATCAACCTCGACAAGGTGCCGCACGAGGTCACCGCCCACTATCCGCGCTCCGGGCAGCGCTTCTTCGACCGGTTGCGGTACGCCACCGCCTACCGGGAGACGGCCCGGATCACCGAGGCCCCGGTCGACGCCGACGGCGACCTCGCGGTGACCGCGTCGTACACCCTTCAGGCCCGCAGGCTCTCCCACCCCGTCGACTCCTACGGCTACCGGCTTGTCGAACCCGACGGGCGTCGCATGCTGCCCGAACGGCTCGCCGCGCACGGCATCAAAGACCCCGACGTCGGCCGGATCCAGCGCGAGGGACGGCTCGGGGACGTCACGCTCGACGAGGTCAGCGAGGTGCGCCGCGGACAGCGGTTCGCGTTCGTCATGGACACGCGCCTGTGCGAGGGGGCGTACGCGCTCGCCGAGGGCTGCGACATGCTCGTCATCGAGTCCACCTTCCTCGACGAGGACATCGACCTGGCCGTCGAGCACGGCCATCTGACGGCCGGGCAGGCGGCGTCGGTGGCGCGCGACGCCGGGGTGCGCCACCTGGTGCTCACCCACTTCAGCCAGCGCTACTCCGACCCCGAGGAGTTCGGGCGGCAGGCCCGGGCGGCCGGTTTCGAGGGGGAGCTGACGGTAGCTCACGACCTGCTGCGAGTGCCGGTGCCGAAGCGCGCATAAAACGCCCGTACGATGCTTTGATGCCCCTCCCCAAAGCAGAGCTGCACCTGCACATCGAAGGCACCCTCGAACCCGAGCTCGCCTTCCGCCTCGCCGAGCGCAACGGCGTCACGCTGCCGTACGAGACCACCGACGAGCTGCGCAAGGCGTACCAGTTCGAGGACCTCCAGTCCTTCCTGAACCTGTACTACGAGCTGATGGCCGTCCTGCGCACCGAGCAGGACTTCGAGGACCTCGCGAACGCCTACCTCGCCCGCGCCGCCGAGCAGGGCGTGCGGCACGCGGAGATCTTCTTCGACCCGCAGGCCCACCTCGCGCGCGGCGTGTCGATGGGAACCGTCGTGGAGGGGCTGTGGCGGGCGTTGGGCAGCTGGGGGTCCCCCCGCTCGAGCGAAGCCGAGAGTGGGGGAGAGGAGAGCCCGGCCATCTCCACCAGGCTGATCCTGTGCTTCCTGCGCGACGAGACCGCCGAGTCGGCGCTTCAGACCCTGGAGCTGGCCCGGCCCTACCTGGACCGGATCACCGGTGTCGGCCTGGACTCGGCCGAGGTCGGCCACCCGCCGGTGAAGTTCCGCGAGGTGTACGAGGCCGCCGCCGCGCTCGGTCTGCGCCGGGTGGCGCACGCCGGTGAGGAGGGACCGCCGGAGTACATCACCGAGGCCCTCGACGTGCTCGGCGTGGAGCGCGTCGACCACGGGCTGCGCTGCATGGAGGACCCGGCGCTGGTCGAGCGACTGGTGCGCGAACGCATCCCGCTGACCCTGTGCCCGCTGTCCAACGTCCGGCTGCGCGCCGTCGACGTCCTCGCCGACCACCCGCTGCCGGCCATGCTCGACGCCGGGCTGCTGTGCACCGTCAACTCCGACGACCCGGCCTACTTCGGCGGCTACGTCGCCGACAACTACCACGCCGTGCACGACAGCCTGGGGCTGACCAAGGAACAGATGCGCGAGCTGGCCCGCAACTCCTTCCTCGCCTCCTTCCTGGAGGACGACGAGGAGCGGCGCGCACGGTATCTCGCCGAGGTGGACGCGTACACGTTCTCCTAGGCCCGTCGCCTCCCGTGTCCCTCCCGTGCTTCCTGCCGTGGTGCACACTGGCCGGGTCCGCACGACGTCAGGGAGCGCACCGTGACCGCGTCCAACGCGTATGCCGGAGGGGAACCGGAGCACGTACGGGAACCGGAGCACGTACGGGAACCGGAGCACGTACGGGAAACGGAACACCACGTCCTGCAGCCCGAGTACGTCCTGGAGCAGCCGCACCGTCAGTCCGAGACCGACCCGCTGGCCGGCCTGCGCACGGCGGCCGACCCGCCCTGGGACGTGTACCTGACCGGCACCGTCTTCCTGGACATCGTCTTCACCGGCCTTGACTGCGCCCCGGTGCGCGGTACGGAGTCCTGGGCGCGGGGGATGGGCTCCAGCCCCGGCGGCGTGGCCAACATGGCCACCGCGCTGGCCCGGCTCGGGCTGCGGACCTCCCTCGCCGCGGCCTTCGGCGACGACCACTACGGCGACTACTGCTGGGACGCGCTCGCCCGGGGCGAGAACATCGACCTCTCCCCCTCGCGCACCGTGCCCGGCTGGCACTCGCCGGTCACCGTCTCGATGGCGTACGAGGGCGAGCGCACGATGGTCTCGCACGGACACGAGCCGCCCCCGGAGGAGCCGGCGCCGGACTGCCCGCCCCGCGCGCGGGCCGCCGTCGCCTCCCTGACGCCGGGCGTGAGCGCCCACTGGATCGGCCACGCCGCGAGCGAGGGCACCCGGGTCTTCGCCGACGTCGGCTGGGACGACACGGGCGCCTGGGACCTGGCGGCCCTCCCCGACCTGGCGCACTGCGAGGCATTCCTCCCGAACGCCGCCGAGGCGATGCGCTACACCGGCGCCGACTGCCCGCGCGCGGCCGCGCACGCCCTGACCCGGCACGTGCCGGTGGCGGTGGTGACCCTGGGCGCCGAGGGCGCGTACGCCGTCGACCGGCGCACCGGGGAGGCTGCCGAGGTGCCCGCCATCGCCGTCGAGGCACTCGACCCGACCGGCGCCGGGGACGTGTTCGTGGCCGGCTTCGTCACCGGCAGCCTGGCCGGCTGGCCGCTCGCCGACCGCCTCGCCTTCGCGGGCCTCACCGCCGCCCTCTCCGTCCAGGAGTTCGGCGGCTCCCTCTCCGCCCCCGGCTGGGCCGAGATCGGCGCCTGGTGGCGCAAGGTCCAGTCCGTCGAGACCCAGGACCCCGCCGCCCTGAGCCGCTACGCCTTCCTGGCCGACCTGATCCCCCGAGATCCGGTAAGCCCCTGGCCCCTGCGCAGAGCGGTCCCGACGATCGGCTTCAGGCGACCGGCCTGAACAACCGCGGAAAAGACTTACGGCGTTGTCACTCCACCGTCGTACCCTGGAACCGCGAGGCCGCCCTCGGCGGTGCGGCCGTGACGAGGAGGAACCGCAGGCCTACAGAGCCGGCCCATGACTCAGACACCCACAGCTCACAGCGCCGCGCAGGACCAGGCGAGAGCACAGTTCACGGTCCCTGCCCAGCACCCCATGGTCACCGTGCTGGGTTCCGGCGACTCCCTCCTGCGCGTGATCGAGAAGGCCTTCCCGGCGGCCGACATCCACGTCCGGGGCAACGAGATCAGCGCGGTCGGCGACGCTCGTGAAGTCGCCCTCATCCAGCGCGTGTTCGACGAGATGATGCTGGTGCTCCGCACCGGGCAGCCGATGACGGAGGACGCAGTGGAACGCTCGATCGCCATGCTCAAGGCGAGCGAGAACGGGGAGGGTCCCGAGGAGACACCGGCCGAGGTGCTCACCCAGAACATCCTGTCCTCGCGCGGCCGCACCATCCGCCCCAAGACGCTCAACCAGAAGCGGTACGTCGACGCGATCGACAAGCACACGATCGTCTTCGGCATCGGCCCCGCCGGTACCGGCAAGACCTACCTGGCCATGGCCAAGGCGGTCCAGGCCCTGCAGTCCAAGCAGGTCAACCGGATCATCCTGACCCGCCCGGCGGTCGAGGCCGGAGAGCGCCTCGGCTTCCTGCCCGGCACGCTCTACGAGAAGATCGACCCGTACCTGCGCCCGCTCTACGACGCGCTGCACGACATGCTGGACCCGGATTCCATTCCGCGGTTGATGGCGGCGGGGACCATTGAGGTGGCGCCGCTGGCATATATGCGGGGTCGCACCCTTAATGATGCTTTTATCATCCTGGACGAGGCCCAGAACACCAGCCCCGAGCAGATGAAGATGTTCCTCACCCGCCTCGGCTTCGACTCGAAGATCGTCATCACCGGTGACGTGACGCAGGTCGACCTGCCGAACGGCAACAAGTCCGGTCTCCGGCAGGTGCAGGAGATCCTCGAGGGCGTCGACGACGTGCACTTCTCGCGGCTGTCGTCGCAGGATGTCGTCCGGCACAAGCTCGTGGGCCGTATCGTCGACGCGTACGAGCAGTACGACAGCAGGCACGGCACGGAGAACGGCACCCCCAAGGGGCACAGCCGCGGCAAGGCCGGACACAAGGGGAAGTAGACCAGCACGACCATGTCGATCGACGTCAACAACGAGTCCGGAACCGAGGTCGACGAGCAGGCGATCCTCGACATCGCCCGCTACGCGCTCGCGCGGATGCGCATCCACCCGCTCTCCGAGCTCTCGGTGATCGTCGTGGACGCCGACGCCATGGAGCAGCTGCACATCCAGTGGATGGACCTCCCGGGCCCCACCGATGTCATGTCGTTCCCGATGGACGAGCTGCGGCCGCCCTCGAAGGACGAGGAGGAGCCCCCGCAGGGACTCCTCGGTGACATCGTGCTGTGCCCGGAGGTCGCCACCAGGCAGGGCGCCGAGGCGCCCACGCAGCACTCCATGGACGAGGAGCTTCAACTGCTCACCGTCCACGGCGTGCTGCACCTGCTCGGGTACGACCACGAGGAGCCCGACGAGAAGGCGGAGATGTTCGGCCTCCAGGCGGCCATCGTGGACGGCTGGCGCGCGGAGAAGGGCCTGACCGGCCCGTCCCCGGCGCCGACGGTCTCGTAAGAGGGGCGTATGAGTCCGCAGATCGTCGTCGGCGCGGTCGCCCTCGTCGTCGTCGCATGGCTCGCCGCCTGCGCCGAGGCGGGCATCGCGCGCGTGTCCAGTTTCCGGGCCGAGGAGGCGGTGAAGTCCGGGCGGCGCGGCAGCGCCAAGCTCGCCCAGGTCGCCGCCGACCCGACCCGCTACCTCAACGTGGCCCTGCTGGTCCGCGTCGCCTGTGAGATGGCCGCCGCGGCCCTGGTCACGTACGCGTGCCTCCAGGAGATCCGCGGCACCGCGCAGGCGCTGCTCGCCGCCATCGGCGTCATGGTCCTGGTGTCGTACGTCGCCGTCGGCGTCTCCCCGCGCACCATCGGCCGCCAGCACCCGCTGAACACGGCGACGGCGGCCGCCTACGCGCTGCTGCCGCTCGCCCGCGTCATGGGTCCGGTCCCGTCGCTGCTCATCCTCATCGGCAACGCGCTGACTCCCGGCAAGGGCTTCCGTCGCGGTCCGTTCGCCTCCGAGGCCGAGCTGCGTGCGATGGTCGACCTGGCGGAGAAGGAGTCGCTGATCGAGGACGACGAGCGCCGCATGGTCCACTCGGTCTTCGAGCTCGGCGACACCCTCGTACGCGAGGTCATGGTCCCCCGCACCGACCTGATCGTCATCGAGCGGTACAAGACCATCCGCCAGGCGCTCACCCTCGCCCTGCGCTCCGGCTTCTCGCGCATCCCGGTCACCGGCGAGAGCGAGGACGACATCGTCGGCATCGTGTATCTCAAGGACCTGGTCCGCAAGACGCACATCAGCCGCGACGCCGAGAACGACCTGGTGTCCACGGCCATGCGCCCCGCCGTCTTCGTGCCCGACACCAAGAACGCCGGCGACCTGCTGCGCGAGATGCAGAAGGAGCGCAACCACGTCGCCGTCGTCATCGACGAGTACGGCGGCACGGCCGGCATCGTCACCATCGAGGACATCCTCGAGGAGATCGTCGGCGAGATCACCGACGAGTACGACCGTGAGCTGCCGCCCGTGGAGGAGCTCGGCGACGACCGCTACCGGGTCACCGCCCGCCTCGACATCACCGACCTCGGCGAGCTGTACGGCCTGGAGAGCTACGACGACGAGGACGTCGAGACCGTCGGCGGCCTGCTCGCCAAGGCCCTCGGCCGGGTGCCGATCGCCGGTGCCTCCTCGGCCGTGGAACTCCCCGACGGACGCGAGCTGCGGCTCACCGCCGAGGCCGCGGCCGGCCGCCGGAACAAGATCGTGACCGTGCTGGTGGAGCCGGCGGGCGAGGCGGACCGGCCCTCCCTCCCGGGCTCGCCCGAGCGGGCGGAGGCCCGCGCCCGCGATGAGCAGGAGACGAGGCCCGCGTGAGACCTCAGGAACTGCGCGCGTTCTGCCTGTCGTTCAACGCGGCCGTGGAGGACTTCCCGTTCAACCCGGAGACCTCGGTCTTCAAGGTCCTGGGCAAGCTCTTCGCGCTGACCGACCTCGGCGCGCGCCCCCTGAGGATCAACCTCAAGTGTGACCCGGACGAGGCGGTCCGGCTGCGCGGCGAGTACCCGGGCCTGATCCTCCCCGGGTACCACATGAACAAGCGGCACTGGAACACCGTCACCGTCGGCGACGAGCTCCCGGACCGGCTGGTCCGGGAGCTCGTCGAGGACTCGTACGACCTGGTCGTCGCCGGGCTACCGCGCGCCGAGCGCCTCCGGCTCGACCGCCCCTGAGGCGGCCTGGCGCCGGCTCCGCAGCCCCAGGCCGACCAGGACCGCCGCCGCGAGCACGATCGCCGCGTCCAGCGCCAGCACCGTGCGGACGCCGGACAGCAGGTCCGCGGAGGTCGTCGCCAGGACGCCGAGCAGCGGGATGCCGACGGTGATGCCGACCTGCTGCGTCGAGGTGATCAGCCCGGTGGCCAGGCCCTGCTCCTCGTCCGGGACGCCGGAGGCGACGGTCAGGCCGTAGGAGATGATCGCGCCCAGGTGGCACATGCTCGCCAGCGACACGGCCGCCGTCGCGAGCCACACCGACCAGGTGTGGGCGTCCAGGCCGAGCAGGGCGGCGACCAGCGCACCCTGTCCGGCGAGCGAGCCGACCAGCGTACGCCGGGCGCCGAAGCGGCCGATGACCCTCGGGGCACAGGCGCCGGCGACCGCCGACAGAACGCCCTGCACACCGAAGACGAGCCCCGTCTCGAAGGCCGACAGCCCCAGGACCTCCTGGAAGTACAGCGTCAGCACGAAGACCACCGCCGACATCATCGAGAACGTGACCAGACCGCCCAGGTTGCCCCAGGCCACCGTGCGGCGGCGCAGCATGGGCAGCGAGACCAGCGGAGCCTCGGCGCGCGACTCGACGACGGTGAAGGCGGCGAGCAGCGCGAGGCCCGCGACCAGGGTGACGACGACGTCGCCGTGGCCGAAGCCGCGGTCGGCGGCCGTCGACAGGGCGTAGATCAGCGCGAGCAGGCCGCCGGTGACGGTCACCGCGCCGGGCACGTCCAGCCGCGGGCGCTCCGGGGAACGCGACTCGGGCAGCAGACCGGGCGCCAGGACCAGTGCGAGCAGTGCGAACACCGAGAGCAGGCCCATCGTGGAACGCCAGCCGAGGGTGTCGGTCAGTACGCCGCCCGCGACCATGCCGATCGTGAAGCCGAGCGAGAGCAGCGTGCCCGAGATGCTCAGCGCGCGGTCGCGGGCCGGGCCCTCCGCGAAGGTGGTGGTGAGCAGGGACATGCCGGTCGGGACGATCGCCGCCGCGCCCAGGCCCTGCAGCGCCCGGCCGGCGAGGAAGGACGCCGGGTCCCAGGCGAACGTCGCGAGCAGCGAGGCCGCGCCGAACAGGGCGAGCCCGATGAGGAACAGCCTGCGGCGACCGAACAGGTCGCCGATCCGGCCGGACAGCAGCAGGAAGCCGCCGGAGGGCAACGCGAAGGCGGTGACCGCCCACTGGAGGGCGGAGCGGCTCATGCCGAGGTCGTCGCCGAGCGCGGGCAGTGCCACGTTCAGCACGGAGAAGTCGAGCGAGACCATGAACTGGGCCGCGCACAGGACCAGCAGGACGAGCGTGTCGCGCCGCGACAGCCGGGCCGTCCGGGACGGTTGTACGTCGTCCGGTCCGGGCGTGGGGGCGGGGGAGAGGGAGGTGTCGATCGCCATGGCACGAGCCTGCCGCGGCCGGAATAAGCGCGGGGAGCCGGAACTTATGGTGGTGGTGGCACCACCAGACAGTGCGAGGGGGATCTGCACGTGGCGGACGACGAGTTGAAGAGCCGTCGGCTGGGCGAACTGCGCGAGTTCCTGCGGAGCCGGCGGGCCCGGGTGTCCCCGGCCGAGGCCGGACTGCCGGGCGGCGGGGGACGGCGGCGCACGCCCGGACTGCGCCGCGAGGAGGTCGCCGTGCTCGCCGGCGTGGGCGCCTCCTGGTACCAGTGGCTGGAGCAGGGCCGGGACATCTCCGTCTCGCCGCAGGTCCTCGACTCCGTCGCACGGGTGCTGCGGCTCAGCAACGCCGAGCGGCGGCACCTGTACGTCCTCGCCGGACTGAACCCGCCCGCGCCCGAAGTGGCGCCGGAGAAGCGGGACATGTGCGAGGGGCTGCGGCGGGTCATCGACACCTGGATGCCGTACCCGGCGCACATCATGGACATGTACTACAACTGCGTGATGTACAACGACGCCGCCGCGATCGTGCTCGGCATGC
The DNA here is from genome assembly GCF_030817495.1 of Streptomyces sp. V3I7. Classification (NCBI taxonomy): domain Bacteria; kingdom Bacillati; phylum Actinomycetota; class Actinomycetes; order Kitasatosporales; family Streptomycetaceae; genus Streptomyces; species Streptomyces sp. V3I7. The sequence continues at coordinate 2,209,124 of NZ_JAUSZK010000001.1, read as the reverse complement.
GGCCCGGCACCACCCAGAACTGCGTCGTCGACTACTTCACGGACCCGCTGTACCGGTCGCGGGCGAGGAGCTGGGAGCGCAACGCCCGTGCGGTGGTCGCCCAGTTCCGGGCCGCCAGCTCCTGCCGCCCCGACGACGAGGGGTTCCAGGCACTGCTGGCCGAACTGACCGAGTCCAGCCCGGAGTTCACCGCGCTGTGGGCCGAGCGGGACATCGAGGACGCCGGGCAGATCCGCAAGGAGCTGGAGCATCCGCTGGTCGGGCTGCTGTGCGTGGAGTCGACGGCGATGAAGCTGCCGGCCCGGCCCGATCTGACGGTCGTTCTGCATACCCCGCTGGACGAGGCGGACACCGCCGCGAAGCTGGAGTGGCTGGCCTCGCCGGAGGGGCGGCGCGGGGCGCTCCACCCCGTCGCGGGCTGAGGTGAGCCGGACTTCGTATGCTCAGGGCATGACGGACACCAACGCGCTTGACCCGGAAGACCGCAAGATCGTCACCCTGGCCCGTTCCGCCCGGGCCCGCAACGGGGTGCCCGAGGGCGCGGCGGTGCGCGACGAGACGGGCCGTACGTACGTCGCCGGGACCGTGGCCCTCGACTCGCTGAAGCTGAGCGCACTGCGGACCGCGGTCGCGATGGCGGTGGCGTCCGGGGCCAGGTCGCTGGAGGCGGCGGCGGTCGTCACGGAGGCCGACGGCGCCGCCCCCGAGGACCTGGCGGCCGTACGGGACCTGGGCGGTGCCGGGACGCCGGTGCTGGTGGCGGGCCCGGACGGTGCGGTCCGGCTGACCGTCTCCACCGGCTGAAGCAGATCCTGACCGGCGGAAGCAGACCCTGACCGGTTGAAGCAGATCGTGAAGGGCGCCGCCGGTCAGAGCGCGTCGGGACCGCGCTCTGAGGTGCGCACCCGTACGACGGTCTCGACGGGCACCGCCCAGACCTTCCCGTCGCCGATCTTCCCGGTGTGCGCGGCCCGGACGACCGCGTCGATCACGGCGTCCGCGTCGGCGTCCTCGACGACGACCTCGATACGGACCTTCGGCACCAGGTCGACGCGGTACTCGGCGCCGCGGTACACCTCGGTGTGGCCGCGCTGCCGGCCGTATCCGCTGGCCTCGGTCACGGTCAGGCCGTGCACGCCGAGTTCCTGGAGGGCGTTCTTGACCTCGTCGAGGCGGTACGGCTTCACGATCGCGGTGATGAGCTTCATGCCGGGCGGTTGACCTTCTGCGCGGAGGAGACTGCGGAGTGGGCGACCGGGGCGCCGTGGCCCAGGACCCCGTGATCGTAGGCCGTCTCGGCGTGCACCGTAAGGTCCAGGCCCTCCCGCTCCTCCTCCTCGCTCGCGCGGAAGCCCATGGCCTTGTCGATCAGCTTGCCGATGCCGTACGTGACGGCGAAGGCGTACGTCGCGACGACCGCCACGGCCACCAGCTGCCTGCCGAGCTGCGCGAGCCCGCCGCCGTACAGCAGCCCCTGCGGTCCACCGGTCATCTCCCGGACCGCGAACAGGCCGATGAGGACGGTGCCGATGATCCCGCCGACCAGGTGGACGCCGACGACGTCGAGCGAGTCGTCGTAGTTCAGCTTGAACTTCCAGCCCACGGCGTACGAGCAGACGACACCCGCGACCAGACCGACGGCCAGCGAGCCGAGCAGCGAGACCGAGCCGCAGGACGGGGTGATCGCCACCAGGCCCGCGACCGCGCCGGAGGCCGCGCCCAGGGTGGTGGGGTGGCCGTCGCGCTTGTGCTCGACGAAGAGCCAGCCGAGCAGGCCCGTGCAGCCCGCGGCGAGGGTGTTGAGGAACGCGGCGGCGGCGAGGCCGTTCGCGCCGAGCGCGGAGCCCGCGTTGAAGCCGAACCAGCCGAACCAGAGCAGACCCGCGCCGATCACGACCATCGGCAGGTTGTGCGGGCGCATCGCGTCCTTCTTGAAGCCGAGGCGCGGACCGAGGACCAGGCACAGGGCGAGACCCGAGGCGCCGGAGGTGATCTCGACCGGGAGGCCGCCGGCGAAGTCGAGCGCGCCGAGCCCGTCCCTGATCCAGCCGCCGGGACCCCACACCCAGTGGGTGACGGGGACGTAGACGAGCAGCGCCCAGACGGGGACGAAGACCAGCCACGCCCCGAACCGTGTCCGGTCGGCGACGGCGCCGCTGATCAGGGCGGCCGTGATGATCGCGAAGGTGAGCTGGAAGGTGGCGAAGAGGAGGGTGGGCACCGTGCCCTGGACGCTGCCGGGGCCGAGGCCCGCCATCCCCGCGTGGCCGAGGGAGCCGACGAGCCCGGCGAACGCGTCGTCGCCGAACGCGAGGGAGTAGCCGGCCGCCAGCCACACCACGGTGACCAGGGCGATCGACACGAAGCTCATCATCAGCATGTTGAGGACGCTCTTCGTACGGACCATGCCGCCGTAGAAGAGGGCCAGTCCCGGGGTCATCAGCAGGACGAGTGCGGTGGCGGCGAGCAGCCAGGCGGTGTCGCCGGTGTCCAGTTTCGCGGCGGCGAGGGGCACGGGGTGTCTCCAACGGTGTGGGGGCTCGTCAGAGGGTCACCGGTGCGCGTTTCCGGATGTCTACGGGTGTGTTTCGGTGACGTTTCGTTGCGCGGAGGTTACCGGGTGCTCACGGTGGGGTGTCGTGCCGGGCAGGCGGCGAGGTCAGGGAGAAGTGGCGTCCGGGATCAGGGACAATGGGCGCCATGAGCGTTCGTACCCAGTCATCCGAGCAGTCGGCCGAGGCCGCCCACCGTGCCGGCTTCGCCTGCTTCGTGGGCCGCCCCAACGCGGGCAAGTCCACCCTCACGAACGCTCTCGTCGGGCAGAAGGTGGCGATCACCGCCAACCAGCCGCAGACGACGCGGCACACGGTACGGGGCATCGTCCACCGTCCGGACGCCCAGCTGATCCTGGTCGACACCCCCGGGCTGCACAAGCCGCGCACGCTGCTGGGCGAGCGGCTGAACGACATCGTGCGCACGACGTGGGCCGAGGTCGACGTGATCGGCTTCTGCCTGCCGGCGAACGAGAAGATCGGCCCCGGTGACCGCTTCATCGCGAAGGAGCTGGCGTCGATCAAGAAGACGCCGAAGATCGCGATCGTCACGAAGACCGACCTGGTGGATTCCAAGACGCTCGCCGAGCAGCTCATCGCGATCGACCAGCTCGCCACGGAGCTCGGCTTCGAGTGGGCGGAGATCATCCCGGTGTCGGCGGTCGGGGACGAGCAGGTGGACCTGCTGTCCGACCTGATCGTGCCGCTGCTGCCGGAGGGGCCCGCGCTCTACCCCGAGGGCGATCTGACGGACGAGCCCGAGCAGGTGATGGTCGCCGAGCTGATCCGGGAGGCGGCGCTGGAGGGTGTACGCGACGAGCTGCCGCACTCCATCGCGGTGGTCGTGGAGGAGATGCTCCCGCGCGAGGACCGGCCGGCGGACAAGCCGCTGCTCGACATCCACGCCAACGTGTACATCGAGCGGCCGAGCCAGAAGGGCATCATCATCGGGCCCAAGGGCAAGCGGCTGAAGGAGGTCGGCATCAAGTCCCGCAAGCACATCGAGGCGCTGCTGGGGACGCCGGTCTTTCTGGATCTGCACGTGAAGGTGGCCAAGGACTGGCAGCGCGACCCGAAGCAGCTCCGTAAGCTGGGCTTCTGACCTTCTTTGCCCACCCACCCGCCCGACTCGGTGGGTGGAGAGGTCCCGCCCCGGGGCTCCGCCCCGGCCCCCCGGCGGGACTTGCGTCCCCTGCGAGTCGCCCACCCACCCGCCCGACTCGGTAAGTCGAAAGGTTCGGCCCTGGGGCTCCGCCCCAGACCCCGGCGGGGGCTCCGCCCCCTGCACCCCCGGGGCCAGACCCCGGCAGGGGCTCCGCCCCCTGCACCCCCGGGCCCAGACCCCGGCGGGGGCTCCGCCCCCTGCACCCCCGGGGCCCGGGCCGGGCGGGGACTGCGCCCCCGGCCCCGGCGGGCCCGCGTCCCTTGCGCCCCTATCAGGGCCCCCGGCCTCACCTGACCGTGCGCCCCGAACGCCTGACTGCGCCCGCCCCCGAACCCGAACCCGACTCCCGAGAACTACGCCCCCTCCTTCAACACTCTTGAGATCAGCTCCCGTTGGGGTTCCGTCACGTGGGGGTCGGCGGTGTGGATTGTTTTGCCGTCTACCGTGATCTCGTAGTGGAAGCCGTCCGGTACGCCCCTCGAGGGGGTGGGTGACGCGGGGGTCAGGGCCTGTTCGGCCAGGGTTTGCCAGTGCTGGGCGTCGGGGCGGTCCGTGGTGTCCACTTCCGCGTGGCGTTCGATGCCCGCGAAACCGCCCGTGCGCCTCACCTCGATATGCATGAGTCCCTGTGTAGTACGGAACTACGCCGTCTGCACACCGACTTGCTCCCACGCCTTCAGAACGGCCTGGAGTTCCTCGCCGTCCTTGTAGCGGGCCCGGGCCGCCTTCACCGTCAGCTTGGCGAAGTCCGTGAACGTGGCCTTGGCGATGAGTTCGCCGCCGGTGAGGACGTCGTACCAGATCTGGCCCGCCCGCTCCCAGGAGTTGCCGCCGAGGGTGGTGGCGGCCAGGTAGAACGCGTGGTTGGGGATGCCGGAGTTGATGTGCACGCCGCCGTTGTCGCGGCCGGTCCGGACGTAGTCGTCCATCGTCGCGGGCTGCGGGTCCTTGCCGAGGACGTCGTCGTCGTACGCCGTGCCCGGGGCCTTCATGGAGCGCAGGGCGGTGCCGGTGACGCGCGGGGCGAGCAGGCCGGCGCCGATCAGCCAGTCGGCCTCGGCGGCGGTCTGGCCCAGCGAGTACTGCTTGATCAGCGAGCCGAAGACGTCCGAGATCGACTCGTTGAGTGCGCCGGACTGGCCGAAGTACGTGAGGTTCGCGGTGTACTGCGTGACGCCGTGGGTCAGCTCGTGGCCGATGACGTCGACCGGGATGGTGAAGTCGAGGAAGACCTCGTTGTCCCCGTCGCCGAACACCATCTGCTCGCCGTTCCAGAAGGCGTTGTCGTAGTTCTCGCCGAAGTGCACGGTGGCGTCGAGCGGCAGGCCCTCGCCGTCGATGGAGTTGCGGCCGTACGCCTTCAGGTACAGCTCGAAGGTGGCGCCGAGGCCCGCGTAGGCGCGGTTGACGGTGGCGTCCTTGCCGGGGGCCGAGCCCTCGGCGCGGACCTTCTCGCCGGGCAGGTTCTCGGTGTGCCGCGCGTCGTAGACGGTGCGGTGCGGCTGGTCGGCGGCCGCACCCGCGGGCGCGGCGACGGACGTGGCGCCGACGACCGTGGTCAGCCGGCGGCGGGTGCGCTCGAGGGCGTCGCGCTCCAGGGTCCGGCGCGCGGGGCCGGACAGGGCGGCGTCGCCGTCCTGGGCGAGCTTGTCGAGGAGGTGGGGCGGGACGATGGTGCAGAAGACGGGCTCGAAGCCCCCGTGGGTCGTCATCATGCCACGCACCATTGCACTGAGTTATCTGTCTGTCACTAGCTGCAACCGTGATGGGGGAAATTTTGGGGTGCCTCGGCCCGTATCGGCAGGGCGGGTGGTATGCCGTCCTACTTTTCGGTTTCGCATAGTGATACGGGCGTCCGCATCCGGAGGGGGCTCGACTAGCATGCGGAGCATCATGCGTTTCGGGCTGCTTCTCCTTAGCTGCCGCGGTGAGGGCCTGTAGTCGAGGCCGACCCCCTCCCCGCGGCGCTTGGCGTTGTGTCGTCGGCCGTCCCACCGGACACCCTCCGTCCCACGGACACCCTGAGGAGCCTCGCACCATGGCCAACCGCCAGCAGCCCAGCCCCATGCCGACCCACAAGTACGGCCGGTACGAGCAGGTGGACCTCCCCGGCCGGACCTGGCCGGAGCGGCGCGTCACGACCGCTCCCCGCTGGCTCTCCACCGACCTGCGCGACGGCAACCAGGCCCTGATCGACCCGATGTCGCCCGAGCGCAAGCGCCGGATGTTCGACCAGCTGGTCGCGATGGGCTACAAGGAGATCGAGGTCGGCTTCCCGGCCTCCGGCCAGACCGACTTCGACTTCGTGCGCTCGATCATCGAGGAGGAGGGCGCGATTCCGGACGACGTGACGATCTCCGTCCTCACCCAGGCGCGCGAGGATCTGATCGAGCGGACCGTGGAGTCGCTGAAGGGCGCCAGGCGCGCGACCGTGCATCTGTACAACGCCACCGCCCCCGTCTTCCGCCGGGTCGTCTTCCGTGGCTCCAAGGACGACATCAAGCAGATCGCCGTCGACGGCACCCGCCTGGTGATGGAGTACGCCGAGAAGCTGCTGGGCCCCGAGACCGAATTCGGCTACCAGTACTCGCCCGAGATCTTCACCGACACCGAGCTGGACTTCGCGCTGGAGGTCTGCGAGGCGGTCATGGACGTCTGGCAGCCCGGCCCGGGCCGCGAGATCATCCTCAACCTGCCCGCCACGGTGGAGCGTTCGACCCCGTCCACGCACGCGGACCGCTTCGAGTGGATGGGCCGCAACCTCTCCCGCCGTGAGCACGTCTGCCTGTCGGTCCACCCGCACAACGACCGCGGTACGGCCGTCGCGGCGGCCGAGCTGGCGCTGATGGCCGGCGCCGACCGCGTCGAGGGGTGCCTGTTCGGACAGGGCGAGCGCACCGGCAACGTCGATCTGGTCACCCTCGGCATGAACCTCTTCTCGCAGGGCGTCGACCCGCAGATCGACTTCTCCGACATCGACGAGATCCGTCGTACGTGGGAGTACTGCAACCAGATGGAGGTCCACCCGCGCCACCCGTACGTGGGCGACCTGGTCTACACGTCCTTCTCCGGCTCGCACCAGGACGCCATCAAGAAGGGCTTCGACGCCATGGAGGCCGATGCGAAGGCCAAGGGCGTCACCGTCGACGACATCGCGTGGGCGGTGCCGTACCTGCCGATCGACCCCAAGGACGTCGGCCGCTCCTACGAGGCGGTCATCCGCGTCAACTCGCAGTCCGGCAAGGGTGGGGTCGCGTACGTCCTGAAGAACGACCACAAGCTGGACCTGCCCCGCCGGATGCAGATCGAGTTCTCGAAGATCATCCAGGCGAAGACGGACGCCGAGGGCGGCGAGGTCACCGGTGGTGCCATCTGGACGGTCTTCCAGGACGAGTACCTGCCCAACCCGGAGAACCCCTGGGGCCGGATCCAGGTCAGGGCGGGACAGTCGACCACCGACACGGACGGCGTGGACACGCTCACCGTCGAGGCGACCGTCGACGGCGAGGACACGGTCCTGACCGGCTCCGGCAACGGTCCGATCTCCGCCTTCTTCGACGCCCTGGAGTCCATCGGCATCGACGTACGCCTGCTCGACTACCAGGAGCACACGATGAGCGAGGGCGCCTCCGCGCAGGCCGCCTCCTACATCGAGTGCGCGATCGACGGCAAGATCCTGTGGGGAATCGGAATCGACGCGAACACGACGCGTGCGTCGCTGAAGGCGGTCGTCTCGGCCGTCAACCGCGCGGCCCGCTGATCCCTCTGACCGGGGGTTTCGGGGCCCTGATCGTCGTATACGACGATCAGGGCCCCGTCCATTACCGGCCATCGTCGCGCCCAGGTCACGGAAAGGTCTCTTACGGGGTACTGACTCCACGTCGACAATGTGGCTAACATCACGCCAGCGCGGCGATGTTGCCGCGGGGTTACGGAGGTGCGACGTGCTGCCAGTACGGGGACGAGACGACTGTGCCACCAGGGTCGTGCGGATCCTGGGCACCCGTACCGCGTGGACACCCGTGGGGGACGGCGAGTTCTTCTGCCCCGGCTGCGGAGGCGACCGCAACTACCAGCGGCTGACCGGCCGCCGGCGCCTCACCGTCCTCGGCGTGCCCCTGGTGCCGCGCGGGGAGACCGGGCCCGTCGTGGAGTGCGCCGCCTGCGGCCACCGCTACGGCACCGACGTCCTCGACCATCCGACCACCGCCCGCTTCTCCGCGATGCTCCGCGACGCCGTGCACACCGTCGCCCTGGCCGTGCTGGCCGCGGGCGGCACCGGCTCCCGTACGGCCCTGGAGACGGCCGCGAGCGCGGTCCGCGCGGCCGGTTTCGCCGACTGCACCGAGGAACAGCTCGCCGCGCTCGTCGAGGCGCTGGCCGCCGACACCGGCCGGGTCCTCGACCAGCAGGACGGCGCGGGGCTGGCCATAGAGCTGCACGAGGCCCTCGACCCGCTCGCCCCGCACCTCGCCCGCGCCGGCCGCGAGTCGATCCTCCTCCAGGCCGCCCGCATCGCCCTGTCCGACGGCCCCTACACGCCCGCCGAGCGCGACACCCTCGCCACGGTCGGCGCCGCCCTCACCCTCGGCACGGACGACGTGACCCGCCTGCTGGCAGCGGCGCGCACCCCGTCCTGAGGGGCGGGGCCGAGCCAACAGGGTCGGCGGGGCGCCGGCTTACAGGGGCTGTGGCGCCCCGGCCAACAGGGCCGGTGGCGTCCCAGCCGACAGAGGCGCCGGGGCCGTGGCTCAGTGCTCGCAGGGGTAGCGCGGCCGTGGCTCAGCGGCTCACAGGGGCTACGGGCCCCGGCCAACAGGGGCCGTGGCGCCCCGGCTCACAGCAGCCCGGCCGCCGCCAGGTACTTGCCGACCCGTTCCGTCTCCTCGCCCGACAGCGGGACCTGCGGCTCCGCCGTCGCCGGGCAGGAGATGACGCCGCGCAGGTGCAGCGCCGCCTTGAACGCGCCGAGGGCCGAGGAACTGCCGCCCATCCGGGCCGGGTCCCCGACGCCCACCATGCCGAACAGGGCGCACAGCCGCTCCTGTTCGGCCCGCGCGCCGTCCCAGTCGCCCGCCCGGCACAGGCGGTAGAGGCGGACGTAGCCGTGCGGGTCGACGTTGGACAGGCCCGGCACCGCCCCGTCGGCGCCCAGCGCGAGGGCCGAGTCCACGACCAGCTCGGAGCCGGTGAGCAGGGCGAAGCCGCTCGCCCCGGGCCGGTCCCGGACGCCGGTGACGATCCGGCGGAAGCCGCCGAGGTCGCCGCTGGAGTCCTTCAGCCCCGCCAGCACCCCGTCGGCCGCCAGCTCCAGCAGGATCTCGGCGGGGAGCTTGGTGCCGACGGCGGAGGGGATGTCGTAGGCGACGACCGGGACGGGGGAGGCGGCCGCGACCAGACGGTAGTGGCGGGCGATCTCCGCGGGGTGGGTGCGCGTGTAGAACGGGGCGGTGACGACCACCGCGTCCGCGCCCGCCGCCGTGACCGCCGCGACGTGGTCCCGCACGCGGGGCGTGGTCATGTCGATCGCCCCGGCCAGCACGGGCAGCTGCCCGGCCACGTGCGCCGTCACCGCCCGCACCACCAGCTCCCGCTGCCGGTCCGTGAGGTACGCCGCCTCGGAGGACGAGCCGAGCACGAACAGCCCGTGCACCCCGCCGGCCACCAGATGGTCGACGAGGGCGAGCAGCGAGGGGACGTCCACCTCGCCGTCCGGTGTCAGAGGGGTGCAGACGGGTGGGACGACACCGGTCAGCGGGGTGGGCAAGGTCATCAGGGCTCCCTGGGCACACTCTGGCGTACGAGGTCGCGGGTCGACTGGTCCTCCTGCACAGGATGGTGGCAGCGGAAGCGATGTCCCGGCTGCGACGCGGCCGTGAAGTCCGGCATCGCCGTGGCGCACACGTCGTCGGCCTTCCAGCAGCGGGTGCGGAACGGGCAGCCGCTCGGCGGCCGGGTCGCCGAGGGCACCGGGCCGGTCAGCGGGATCGGGTCGATCGGGTCCAGCAGCCCGGGCGTGGCCGAGAACAGGGCGCGGGTGTACGGGTGCCGGGCCCGGTCGGTGACGAGGGCGGCCGGGGTCTCCTCGACGATCCGGCCCAGGTACATGGTGATCACACGGTCGCTCATCCGCCGGACCGTCTGGATGTCGTGCGAGACGAACACCAGGGCCAGCCCGAGCCGTTCCTTCAGGTCCAGCAGGAGGTTGAGGATCTGGGCCCGCACCGACACGTCCGGGGCGAGGTCGCACCTGTGCGCTCACTTGACCCTCTCCTGGCTCTGCCTGGGCGCCGGGGCACCTGCCGGTGGAAGGCGGCCGGAGGTCCGGCAGTCGGGCGGGCCGGCGAGGCCACCCGGAGCCTGTGTCGTTCGCGTGCCGCCGCCGGGCTCACCGGCTGCGCGGGCCGCCCCGCCGGGTGGGGCGACGGGCTCGGAATGCTCGACCAGCGCGCTCACTTCACCGCCTCGCATTCCGGGGACATGAGGTCGACGACCGGGTGGTGGCAGGCCGCCGTGTGCGTGTGGGGTCCTGCCAGACCGGGCGGGGTCGTCCGGCACACCTCGCTCACCCGCGGGCAGCGGTCGGTGAAGCGGCAGCCCGTGGGGAAGTCGGCCGGGGCGGGGACGGTGCCGCGGATCTGGGTCAGCCGGGTGGCCGCCGCCTCCAGGGACAGGACGCTGCCCAGCAGGCCGCGCGTGTAGGGGTGGGCCGGGGCGGCCACCAGGTCGGCGGTCACGCCCGTCTCCACGATCTACCCGCCGTACATCACCACCACCCGGTCCGTGACGTCCGCGACCAGCGCCAGGTCGTGCGAGACCAGGATCAGCGCGAAGCCCAGCTCGGCGCGCAGCCGCAGCAGGAGTTCGATGATCTGCGCCCGTGGTTGCGACGCGGAGCGTCGCGGGTTCGTGACCGGCGGAGCCGGTGAGAGTCCCGGCGCGGCCGGGCGTGAGGGCTCAGCCGGGGCGTTTCTGGTTCTCGATGTATTCCTTGATGACTTCGAGGGGGGCGCCTTGGGCGGAGGCGGCGAAGTAGGAGGGCGACCAGAAGTGGTCGCCCCAGAGGTACGTGCGGATGTGGTCGGGGAACTCCTGGCGCAGGCGTCGGGCGGAGACGCCCTTGAGGGAGCCGACCAGGCGGGACAGGGCGACCTTCGGGGGATATTGCACGAGGAGGTGGACGTGGTCGGTTTCGCCGTTGAACTCGGTCAGTTCCGCGCCGAAGTCGTCGCAGACGTCCCGCATGATCTCCTCGCAGCGGACGAGGATCTCGTCGGTGAAGGGTCCACGCCGGTACTTCGGGGTGAAGACCAAGCGCGCATGGAGGGTATGGACAACTGTTCTACCCCTCCTCAGATCGGGGTTCGGCTCCCATCGAGGTGACATGGACTGATTGTAGGAGTGCTAGCCTCGCGGGCATGAAACTGGTGGTGCGCATCAAGCTTCTGCCGACGCCCGTGCAGGCGGCGGCACTTGAGGCGTCCCTGCGCGCGTGCAACGAGGCGGCCTCCTGGGTGTCGGCCACCGGCTTCGAGGCCAAGGCCACCTCCAACCGGGCGCTGCGCGAACGGTGTTACCAGGAGGTCAAGGAGCGGTGGGGGTTGGGTGCGCAGGCCGCCCAGCACTCCATCAAGAAGACCGCCGACGCCTACACCACGCTGCGGGCCAACCTGAAGGCCGGGAACTACGGACGGCCGGGCACCAAGCGGTACGCCAGGGCGGCGGGCAAGCCGCTTGCCTTCCGTAAGGATGCGGCCCAGCCGTTTGACGATCGGATGCTGTCCTGGCAGCACGAGCAGCGCACGGTCTCGATCTGGACGACCGCCGGGCGCCTGAAGGGTGTGGGATTCACCGGCCAGGCCGCGCAGCTCACCGTGGTGGCCGCGCACCGACAGGGCGAGTCCGACCTGCTCTACCAGGGCGGGCAGTGGTATCTGCTGGCCACGTGCGAGATCGCCGAGGCCGGGCTGAACACCCACCCGGTCGGCTTTCTCGGGGTGGATCTGGGCATCGTGAATATCGCCTCCACCACCGACGGCACCCGCCACAGCGGACGGAAGACGAACCGCCGCCGGGAAACCGACCGCAAGCTGCGCGGCAAGCTCCAGAGGAAGGGCACCAAGTCCGCCAAGCGGCGGGCGAAGAAGCACGCGGGCAAGGAGAAGCGGAGGACCCGCGACATCAACCACAAGATCAGCAAGGCCATCGTGGCGGCGGCACAACGCACCGGACGCGGCATCGCCCTGGAGGACCTCACGGGCATTCGCGAGCGGGTACGGCTGAGAAAGCCCCAACGCGTCACGTTGCACTCCTGGTCCTTCCACCAGCTGGGCACCTTCATCGGCTACAAGGCCCAACACGCAGGGGTCCCCGTGGTGTACGTCAACCCGGCGTACACCAGCCAGGAATGCTCCCAGTGCCACCACACCGACCGAAAGAACCGGCCCGACCAGGCCACCTTCACCTGCAGAGTCTGCGGCTTCGTTGAGCACGCCGACCTGAACGCGTCCCACAACATCAGCCAGCGCGGCTGGTCGAAATGGGTCCGCGGGGCCGAGTCGCAGGCCCCTGCCCTCGCGCTCCTCGCCTAGCGACCGAGCACGAAGGCTGGACGCAGCCGGGACCCATCACCGCCAGTGATGACCCGAGCAGCAAGCCCGGGACTTCAGTCCCGGGTAGTTGACAAGGGACCGGCGGGGCAGCGCCGGCAGGTCGGGGGTTACGTGGTCGCGCACGGTTCCTCCAGCGAGCAGACACCCGGATACGACGGGGAGGTACGACGTCCTACGTCCGGCTCGATCAGCGTGACCATAAAAGGACCCATGGGGAGGGTCAAGAGATCCCGCACGAATGAGACACCCGTCAGAGGTCGGACCAATGGCGGACGAAACGACGGGAGTTGACGCCGCACCGTACTGGCCTGCGCCGAAGGGGAGCCGACGGGGTCCGGTGCGCGTACGATGCGGCGCATGACCGCCGGGGAGCCCAGGAACAGCCGGATACAGCGCGCGGTCGTGCAGCTGATCCTCGACCGCCGCCTACCGCCCGGCGCGCCCCTGCCGACCGAGCCGGAGCTGATGGAGGACCTCGGCGTCAGCCGCAACTCCGTCCGCGAGGCCCTCAAGGCGCTCCAGGCCCTCGACATCGTGGAGATCCGCCACGGCTACGGCACCTACGTCGGCCAGGCCTCCCTCACCCCGCTCGTCGACGGCCTCACCTTCCGCACCCTGACCCGCCAGGGCACCGACGCGGGCGCCCTCGCCGAGATCCTCCAGGTCCGCGAGGTGCTGGAGGAGGGACTGATCCGCCGGGTCGCGGCGACCATCACCGAACCCGAGCTGGCCCGCCTGGAGTCCGTGGTCTCCCGGATGGAGGCCGCCGCCCGCGCCGGCCTGCCCTTCCCCGAACTGGACCGGGAGTTCCACGAGTTGCTCTACGCCCCGCTCGGCAACGCCCTCGTCCCCCAGCTCCTCGGCGCCTTCTGGACCGTCTTCCACCGCGTCGCCGACGCCCGCGGCTGGAGCGCCGTCCCCGCCCCCGGGGACACCGTCCGCCGCCACCGCGACATCGTCACGGCCCTGCGCGCCCACGACACCGAGGGAGCCCAGCGCGCCATGACCGTCCACTTCCACGCGATCGAGGCACGGGCCGCGGGGGAGACGGGCTGACCTTCCGGCGGCGTGCCGAGCCGGTAGGGGAGTACGCGAGAATGGGTCCATGACTCTGTTCCGCGACGACGGCATCGTGCTGCGCACCCAGAAGCTGGGTGAGGCGGACCGGATCATCACGATGCTGACGCGCGGGCACGGGCGGGTGCGGGCCGTGGCGCGGGGGGTGCGGCGCACCAAGTCGAAGTTCGGGGCCCGCCTGGAGCCGTTCTCGCACGTCGACGTGCAGTTCTTCGCCCGGGGCAGCGAGCTGGTCGGCCGCGGGCTGCCGCTGGTCACCCAGGGCGAGACCATCGCTCCGTACGGCGGCGGGATCGTCGCCGACTACTCCCGGTACACCGCCGGGACGGCCATGCTGGAGACCGCCGAGCGGTTCACCGACCACGAGGGCGAGCCGGCCGTGCAGCAGTACCTGCTGCTCGTCGGGGCGCTGCGCACCCTCGCCCGCGGCGAGCACGCCCCGCACCTCGTGCTCGACGCCTTCCTGCTGCGCTCCCTCGCCGTCAACGGCTACGCCCCCAGCTTCGGCGACTGCGCGAAGTGCGGAATGCCCGGACCGAACCGGTTCTTCTCGGTCGCCTCCGGCGGCTCCGTCTGCGTCGACTGCCGGGTCGCGGGCAGTGTCGTACCCTCACCGCGCACCCTGGAGCTGCTCGGCGCGCTGCTTACGGGAGACTGGGAGACCGCGGACGCGTGCGAGCCGCGGTACGTCCGGGAGGGGAGCGGGCTGGTGTCCGCCTACCTGCACTGGCATCTGGAGCGCGGGCTGCGCTCACTTCGGTACGTGGAAAAGTCGTAGGCGCGCCGCACACGGCGCGAGCACCACAGAGGAGACGAGAAGCACATGGTCGTACGCGGGATCCTGGGCCGCCAGCGCCGCGAGTACAAGACGCCGGAGCCGCACCCGTCCGGCGCCGTCGCGCCGAAGCTCCCCGGTGAGCTCGTGCCGAACCACGTCGCGATCGTCATGGACGGCAACGGACGCTGGGCCAAGGAGCGCGGCCTGCCGCGCACGGAGGGGCACAAGGTCGGCGCCGAGCAGGTCCTGGACGTGCTCCAGGGCGCCATCGAGATGGGCGTCGGCGCCATCTCCCTGTACGCCTTCTCCACCGAGAACTGGAAGCGCTCGCCCGACGAGGTCCGCTTCCTGATGAACTTCAACCGGGACTTCATCCGCAAGACCCGCGACCAGCTCGACGCGCTCGGCATCCGGGTGCGCTGGGTGGGCCGGATGCCCAAGCTGTGGAAGTCGGTCGCCAAGGAGCTCCAGATCGCCCAGGAGCAGACCAAGGACAACGACAGGCTCACCCTGTACTTCTGCATGAACTACGGCGGCCGCGCCGAGCTCGCCGACGCCGCGCAGGCCCTGGCCGAGGACGTGAAGGCGGGCCGCCTCGACCCGTCCAAGGTCAACGAGAAGACCATCCAGAAGTACCTGTACTACCCGGACATGCCGGACGTCGACATGTTCCTGCGCCCCAGTGGCGAGCAGCGCACCTCCAACTACCTGCTCTGGCAGAGCGCGTACGCCGAGCTGGTCTTCCAGGACGTGCTGTGGCCGGACTTCGACCGCCGCGACCTGTGGCGCGCCTGCATCGAGTTCGCCTCCCGCGACCGCCGCTTCGGCGGAGCCGTTCCGAACGAGCAACTGCTGGCCATGGAGGCGGCGATGAAGGGCCGGCCCCAGGGCGGCTGACCGGGGGTTCCGCCTGGGCGCTACGATCCCGCCTCATGGTCATGGACATGGGGCGGGAGACCGTTCAGGAAGCCGTCGAGCTGACGTACCGGCACGAGGTGCGGGACTTCGCGGCGGCGCTGCGGGCGCGCCGGAAGGTCAGCAGGTCGGGCAGGGTGATGATGTGGTCGATAGGCCTGGGCTTCGTCGCTTTCGCGCTGATCGCCGCGGCCCAGCTGGCCGCCGGGCGGGTGGACCCGTTCTCGTTGCTCCTCATGTGCTACTTCGGCGTCGGGCTCCCCGTGGTGCCCCTGCTTCAGGCACGCGGTCTGGCCCGGGTGGCCGACCTGATCGGGCCGTGCCGCACGACGGTGACGGACGAGGGGGTCACGATCCGCGCGGAGCACACCACGCTGTTCCAGGGCTGGGGCGCCCGGCCGGTGTACCGGGAGACCCCCGAGGTGTTCGTCCTCTTCAGCGGCGACCGCAACGCGCGCTGCCTGACCCCGCTGCCCAAGCGCGGGCTGGCCGACCCGGCGGACGCCGACCGGCTGCGGGCAATCTTGGACCGACACCTGACGCGGGCCTGAAACCCTGCCGGCCTGAATCCCCGCCCCAAAAGGGGCGCGGGGAACTGCGCGACCAGCCCACGACGACCCGCGGTCCGAAACGGCCAGGAACCCCCGCGGCGCTCACGAGTCGGCCTGCGGAGCACCCCGCGGCGCTCACGAGGCACCCCTAGCCCGCGGAGCACTCCGCGCACGTACCGAAGATCTCCACCGTGTGGGCCACGTTGACATATCCGTGTTCCGCGGCGACGGCCTCCGCCCATGTCTCCACCGCCGGGCCCTCGACCTCGACGGCCTTGCCGCAGGTGCGGCAGACGAGGTGGTGGTGGTGTTCGCCGCTGGAGCAGCGGCGATAGACCGATTCGCCTTCGGACGTGCGCAGGACGTCGACCTCGCCCGCGTCGGCGAGGGACTGGAGGGTGCGGTAGACCGTGGTGAGGCCGACCGAGTCGCCCTTGTGCTTGAGCATGTCGTGGAGTTCCTGCGCGCTGCGGAACTCGTCGACCTCGTCAAGAGCGGCCGCCACGGCCGCACGCTGGCGGGTCGCGCGGCCCTTCACGGGCGGTCCAGCGGTGGTCACCGGTTGCCTCCTAAACTCCGCGTCTGCCGGGCCATTCTGCCAGGCCGGAGCAGGCGCGGTCAGACACCGACCTCGTCGGCGGACCCCCGCGCGCCGGGAATCGAGCACTCCGCGGGGTCCCCGGCCGGCCGCGCAGCGGCGGCGGCCCGGGCCCGGCGGCGGGCCAGCGGCGCGGCCAGCGCGGTCAGCACCAGGAACGCGGCGATGGTCAGCAGCACGATCGTCGCGCCGGGCGGCACGTCCTGGTAGTACGACGTCACGGTGCCGCTGATCGTCACGGTCACGCCGAGCGCCACGGCGATCGCGAACGTCGCGGCGAAGCTCCGGGTGAGCTGCTGCGCGGCCGCCACCGGCACCACCATCAGCGCGCTCACCAGCAGCAGGCCGACCACGCGCATGGCGACCGTCACCGTCACCGCCGCCGTGACGGCCGTCAGCAGGTTCAGGGCGCGCACGGGCAGGCCGGTGACGCGGGCGAACTCCTCGTCCTGGCTGACCGCGAACAGCTGGCGGCGCAGGCCGAGGGTGACCAGGACGACGAACGCCGCGAGCAGGCAGATCGCCAGTACGTCCGACTCCGACACCGTCGACAGCGAGCCGAACAGGTACGACGTCAGGTTGGCGTTGGAGCCCGTCGGCGCGAGGTTGATGAACATCACGCCGCCGGCCATGCCGCCGTAGAAGAGCATCGCGAGGGCGATGTCGCCGCGAGTGCGGCCGTACCAGCGGATCAGTTCCATCAGGACCGAGCCGAGCACGGAGACAGCGGTCGCCATCCACACCGGGGACGTGGACAGCAGGAAGCCGAGGCCGACGCCGGTCATCGCCACATGGCCGATGCCGTCGCCCATCAGGGCCTGGCGGCGCTGGACGAGGTAGATGCCGACGGCGGGCGCGGTGATGCCGACCAGCACGGCGGCGAGCAGCGCCCGCTGCATGAAGGCGTAGTTCAGGAGGTCCATCAGCTCAGCAGTCCCGTGCAGATCGGATCGGGGCCCGCGGGGGCGTGCGGGTGTACGTGGTCGTGGACGGGCTGGGGGTCCCCCCGCTCGAGCGAAGCCGAGAGTGGGGGAGTGCTGGCCGCGGCCCGTGGCGGCGGCCCGTCGTGCACGACGCAGCCGTCGCGCAGGACGACCGCCCGGTCGATCAGCGGCTCCAGCGGGCCCAGCTCGTGCAGCACGAGCAGCACCGTGGCGCCCTGGGACACCTGGACCCGCAGCGTCTCGGCGAGCACCTCCTGGCTGGCCAGGTCGACGCCGGCCATCGGCTCGTCCATGATCAGCAGCTCGGGTTCGGCGGCCAGGGCGCGGGCGATGAGTACGCGCTGGTGCTGGCCGCCGGAGAGGGCGTTCACGGAGTCCTTCGCCCGGTCAGCCATGCCGACCAGGTCCAGGGCCCGCCGTACGGCCTCCTGGTCGGCCTTGCGGAACAGGCCGAAGCGCGAGCGCGAGAGGCGGCCCGAGGAGACGATCTCGGTGACCGTCGCCGGGACCCCGCCCGCGGCAGTGGTGCGCTGCGGTACGTACCCCACGCGCGCCCAGTCGCCAAAGGTCCGGCGCGGGGTGCCGAACAGCTCGATCTCACCGGCGCTCACCGGCACCTGGCCGATGACGCTGCGTACGGCCGTCGACTTGCCGGAGCCGTTCGCACCGAGCAGGGCGACGACCTCGCCGCGGCGCACGGTGAGGTCGATGCCGCGCAGGACGGGACGCGAGCCCAGCTCGGCCCGTACGCCCCGCATCGCGATGACGGACTCGTCCATGTCACTCATGTCGCCCTCCGTGATGGTCACTTGGCGCCCAGGGCGGACCGCAGGGCCTTGAGGTTGGCCTCCTGCACCGAGAAGTAGTCGGTGCCCCGGGACTTGTCCGTGATGCCCTCGATGGGGTCGAGGACGTCGGTCCGCAGACGTGCGTCGCGGGCGATGGTCGCCGCGGTCTTGCCGCTGACGAGCGTCTCGTAGAAGACGGTGGTGACGCCGTCGGCCTTCGCCATGCTCTGCAGGGCCCTGACCCGGGCGGCGCTGGGCTCCGACTCGGGGTCGAGGCCGCTGATCGCCTCCTCGGTGAGGCCGTAGCGCTCGGCGAGGTAGCCGAAGGCGGCGTGCGTGGTGACGAAGACCTTGCTCCGCGTGTGGGCGAGGCCGTCCTTGAAGTCGGCATCGAGGCCGTGGAGCTTCCCGACCAGGGCGGCGGTGTTCTTCCGGTAGTCGGCCGCGTGCTTCGGGTCCGCCTTCTCGAAGGCCTTGCCGACGCCCTCGGCGACCTGGGCGTAGCGCACCGGGTCGAGCCAGATGTGGGGGTCCTTGGCGCCCTGCTCCTCGTCGTGCGCGTGGTCGTGGCCGGCCGTGTGGCCGCCGACCTCGGTGCCGTGCGTCTCCAGCGTGGTCAGGGAGGCCGCGTCGATCTTCGTCTTCACCGGCGCCTGGGCCACCGCGTCGTCGATCGAGGGCTGGAGGTTCTTCAGGTAGAGCACCGCGTCGGCCTCCTGGAGCTGCGCGGTCTGCCGTGCGCTGATCTCCAGGTCGTGCGGCTCCTGACCGGGCTGCGTGAGACTGGTGACGTGGACGTGGTCACCGCCGATCCGCTCGGCGAGGAAGGCCATCGGGTAGAAGGACGCGACGACGTCGAACCTGCCCGTGTCGCCCGATGCCGCGCCGGTGCCCGAGCAGGCGGAGAGGCCGGTGAGGGCGGCGGCCGCGGCGAGGGCGGGTATGAGGCGTCGTCGTACGTTCATGAGAGTCATTTTCAACAAAGATGGAAACCGTTGTCAACAAGCCCTCTCGATCGCCCTTACAAAGGTGAGGAGAGTCCGGTAACGGACACCGATTTGGAGGTGGGGGAGGCTGCGCCGGTAACCTGAAGCATTCGCTGGAAGCATCTCGCTTCGTCGCCGTCGTCGTAATGAAGAGAGCACCGTGGCCGCCGACAAGATCGACACCATCGTCAGCCTGAGCAAGCGCCGTGGCTTCGTATTCCCCTGCAGTGAGATCTACGGCGGCCAGCGTGCCGCCTGGGACTACGGACCGCTGGGTGTCGAGCTCAAGGAGAACATCAAGCGCCAGTGGTGGCGCTACATGGTGACGTCGCGCGAGGACGTCGTCGGTATCGACTCGTCCGTCATCCTGGCCCCCGAGGTCTGGGTCGCCTCCGGTCACGTCGCCACCTTCACGGACCCGCTGACCGAGTGCACCTCGTGCCACAAGCGGTTCCGTGCCGACCACCTGGAAGAGGCGTACGAGGAGAAGAAGGGCCACGCCCCGGCGAACGGCCTGGCCGACCTCAACTGCCCGAACTGCGGTAACAAGGGCACGTTCACCGAGCCCAAGCAGTTCTCGGGTCTGCTCTCCACCCACCTCGGCCCGACGCAGGACTCCGGCTCCGTCGCCTACCTGCGCCCCGAGACCGCCCAGGGCATCTTCACCAACTTCGCCCAGGTGCAGACCACTTCGCGCCGCAAGCCGCCGTTCGGCATCGCCCAGATGGGCAAGTCCTTCCGCAACGAGATCACGCCCGGCAACTTCATCTTCCGGACCCGCGAGTTCGAGCAGATGGAGATGGAGTTCTTCGTCAAGCCGGGCGAGGACGAGCAGTGGCAGGAGTACTGGATGCAGCAGCGCTGGAACTGGTACACCGGCCTCGGCATGCGCGAGGAGAACATGCGCTGGTACGAGCACCCGAAGGAGAAGCTCAGCCACTACTCCAAGCGCACCGCCGACATCGAGTACCGCTTCCGGTTCGGCGGCTCGGAGTGGGGCGAGTTGGAGGGTGTCGCCAACCGCACCGACTACGACCTCGGCGCGCACTCCAAGGCCTCCGGCCAGGACCTCTCCTACTTCGACCAGGAGGCCGGCGAGCGCTGGACGCCGTACGTCATCGAGCCGGCCGCCGGTGTCGGCCGCACGATGCTGGCGTTCCTGCTCGACGCCTACGTCGAGGACGAGGCCCCGAACGCCAAGGGCAAGATGGAGAAGCGCACGGTGCTGCGCCTCGACCACCGTCTGGCCCCGGTGAAGGTCGCGGTGCTCCCGCTGTCCCGTAACCCGGAGCTGTCGCCGAAGGCCAAGGGCCTCGCCCAGGCGCTGCGGCAGAACTGGAACATCGAGTTCGACGACGCCGGCGCCATCGGCCGCCGCTACCGCCGCCAGGACGAGATCGGTACGCCGTTCTGTGTCACGGTCGACTTCGACACCCTCGAGGACAACGCCGTGACCGTCCGCGAGCGCGACACGATGAAGCAGGAGCGCGTCTCCCTGGACCAGATCGAGGGCTACCTGGCCTCGCGTCTGATCGGCGCCTGACCTCCGCTTCCTTCGCCCACCCACCTGTCCGACGCCGTCGGCCGGTGGGTGGGCGTTCTTGTGTCACTGCGACGGGTCCACCGTCGCCTGGTGGGCCTCGGCCAGATGCTCCTGCGCCTTCAGCCAGGGCAGGAACTGGGTCGTCAGCTGCCAGCCGCAGGTGTCGCAGCTGATCGTGCGCTGGATGCCGGTGCGCCGCACCCGGACCACGTGCTCCCGGCCGTGCTGGTCCCAGCGGCTGACCTTGCTCGTCGTGATGCTCTGCGGCATGGCGCCTCCCACGTCCGTCCGTTGCTTTCCGTACTCCGACCGCAAGGAGTGTGCAGCAACTGGCGTGCGGAGCGGGAGGGTTCGCCGGATCCGGGCGGGTCTCAGCGGACCGCGCGCGGCAGCCGGAGACCGAGCAGGCCGGTGAGGACGATCCCGGCCAGCTGCACCAGCAACGTGGTGACCAGCGCGTCCCGCATGCCCAGGCGCGGGGCCAGAGCGAGGAACAGGGTGCCGAGCGTCGCCACGCCCAGTGCCATCGCCGACTGCTGTGTGGTGACCATCACGCCGCTTCCCACCCCGGCTCGCGCGGCCGGTACGTCGGACAGCACGAGCCGCATGAGGACGGGAAGTTGGAGCCCCTGCCCGGCGCCGGCCACCGCGACCCCGGGGAGCAGCGCGGCGATGCCCAGGTCCGGCCAGTCACGCCAGGCGACCAGGGCGATGAGTGCCACGCCCACCCCCTGGACCAGCGCCCCGGCGGTCACCACCCGGCTGCCGTGCCGGGCCACCAGGCGCGGTCCTGCCAGGGACGCGCACAGGAAGGCGACCGCCATCGGTGCCAGCGCCAGCCCCGCCGGCACCGGACCCAGCCCGGCGCCCCGCTGCAACGCCACCGCGATCACGAACATGAAGCCGCTGAAGCCGATGGAGAACGGCAGGATCAGCATGAGGCCCCTGCGCAGCGACGGCAGCGCGAGCAGGCTCGGCGGCACCAACGGCGTACGGCCCTCGCGGTCCGCCCGTCGCTCCACCGCGTAGAACACCCCGGCCACCACCGGGAACGCGGCCAGCGACAGCCACGTCCACAGCGGCCAGCCCGCCGCGCGGCCCTCGGTGAGCGGCGCGAGCAGCGTCAGCAGGGACGCCGCGAGCAGGACCGTCCCGGGACCGTCGACCGGCTCGGGACGCGGCGAGCGCGTCTCCGGCACGTACCGCACCGCGAGCACCAGCCCCAGCAGGACCACCGGCACGTTGACGAGGAAGACCGACCGCCAGCCGGTCCCGGCGACGTCCGCCGCGACCAGGACGCCGCCCAGGATCTGCCCCGCCACCATGGACAGCCCGGCCGTGGCGCCGTACAGGCTCATCGCCCGGGCGCGGCGGGCGCCGCTGGTGGTGGCCTGGATGGTGGCGAGGACCTGCGGCAGCATCGCGGCGGCCGAGGCGCCCTGCGCGACGCGGGCGGCCACCAGGGTCCACGCGTCCGGTGCCAGCCCGCACGCCAGCGACGTCAGCCCGAAGGCGGCCATTCCGCCGAGGAACATCCGGCGCCGCCCGAACAGGTCGCCGAGCCGCCCGCCGAGCACCAGCAGCACGGCGTACGCCACCCCGTACCCGGCCACGACCAGCTCCAGCACGGCCTCGCCCGCGGACAGACCGGTGCCGATGGCCGGCAGGGCGACGTTGACGATGAAGAAGTCGACCAGCGGCAGCGCCGCGGCCAGCAGGACGGTGAACAGGCCCGGCCCGCCGAGTGCGCGCGGCGCCGGGGCGGCGCGGACGGCCGGAGCGCTGAGGGTTTCAGTCATGTACCGGAGCATGTGCCCGTTCCCAGACCGGTACCAGAGTGTCCTTGTCCTGGTAGAGGAAGTACCCGGCAACAGCCTCCGCCCGAGTGCGGTCGGCGCGCAGAGGGGTACCGGGCCGGGCTCATCCTGGTGGCAGGAGCACCTGGAAACAGGCTGGACCGGACGGCACCCTGGAGTCATGACGACCATGGCCCAGGAAAGCCCCGCCGTCCCGGCGACCCGGGGAGCGGCGATCCGGCGGCACGAACTGGCCGCCTTCCTGCGCAGCCGGCGCGAGCGGATCACGCCCGAGCAGGTGGGGCTGCCCCGCGGCTCCCGGCGCCGCACCCCCGGTCTGCGCCGCGAGGAGGTCGCCCACCTCTCGGCGGTCGGCGTCACCTGGTACACCTGGCTCGAACAGGCCCGTGACATCCAGGTCTCCGTCCAGGTCCTGGACGCCCTCGCCCGCACCCTCATGCTCGACCCGAGCGAGCGGGTCCACCTGTTCCAGCTGGCCGCCGCCACCGACCCGACCCCCGCGGCGAGCTGCCCCAGCCTCACGCCCGCGCTGCGCGAGATGCTGGACCGCCTGGAGCCCGTTCCGGCCTGCGTCCAGAACAGCCGCTACGACATCCTCGTCTACAACCGCACGTACGCCCGGCTCTTCGGAGACCTCGACGCGATCCCGCCGGAGGACCGCAACTGCGTGTTCCTCGTCCACACCCACCCCGACTGGCAGGCCGCGATCGTCCACCTCGACGAGGTCATGCGTGTGATGGCCGCCCGGCTGCGCGCCTCCATGGCCGGCCATCTCGGCGAGCCCGCCTGGAAGATGCTCCTCAAGCGTCTGAAGTCGGCCTCCCCCGAGTTCCGCGAGAACTGGGACCGCTACGAGGTGGTCGGCATGCGCTCCAGGACCAAGGAGTTCCTCAACCCCTACGTCGGCCATCTCACCGTCGAGCACACCGACCTGTGGCTAGGACCGCAGCACGGCCCCCGGATGCTGACCTACACGCCGAAGAACGAGGAGACGCGCGAGCGCTTGGAGAAGCTGCTGGAGATCGCGCGGGGCGACGACTGACCGACAGCGCCTCCAACCCCTACTGCCTCTGCAATGCGGGTGGTTCGGTCGTTCGGCCGGTTCGGGAAGCCGCCGCGATCATCTACCGGCAGGGCCGCTTCCGTGAGAGCCTGGCCAGCCCCTGCCGCGTGTGTGGAACCCGCCTGAGAGAGGCCCGATGACGATTCCGCTTCCCGTCCGCGTCCAAGCGGCCGCCGTCCGCGCGGCGTTCGCACTGCCCCGCCCGCTACGGCGGCTCATCGCCGGAGCGCCGGTCCGGCGGGACGGCCAGGAACTCGCCCTGGACGCGCAGTTGCTGCTCCGGCTGATGCGCGCCGCCGGGACCAGACTGGTCGTCGGCGACCAGGTGGAGACCTCCCGCACGCTGCTGGAGCTGGGCCGGCACATCGTGAGCGGGCCCGTGATCGAGCCGGTGACCGCACGGGAGATCGTCGTTCCGGCGGAGCACGGCGAGCTGCCCGCCACGCTGTACACGCCCGAGGGACTCACGGCGCCGTCCGGGCTGCTGGTGTTCCTGCACGGCGGCGGCTGGGTGCTCGGCAGTCGGGTCAGCCACGACAACACCGCACGCTTCCTCGCCCGGCAGGCCGGCGTACGGGTGCTGTCGGTGGAGTACCGGCTGGCCCCCGAGCACGTCTTCCCGGCGGCCGTCGACGACGCGCTGGCCGCCTTCGACCACGTCCACGCCCATGCGGCCGAGCTCGGGGCCGACCCGGAGCGGATCGCCGTCGGCGGCGACAGCGCGGGCGGCAACCTCGCCGCCGTGACCGCCCAGCTCGCCACCGCGCGCGGCGGCCCGGCGCCCGCGTTCCAGCTGCTGCTCTACCCGGCCACCGACGCCTCGCGGCACCGGCGGTCACGCGAGCTGTTCGCCGACCGGTTCTTCCTCACCAGCGAGCAGATGGACTGGTTCGCCGACCACTACGCCCCCGCAGGCGTGGACCGCGCTGATCCGCGCATCTCCCCGCTGCTCGCCGACGACCTCGCCGGACTGCCGCCCGCCTACATCGCCACCGCGGGCTTCGACCCGCTGCGCGACGAGGGCGAGGCCTACGCCGAGGCGCTCACCGAGGCCGGCGTGAAGGTCGTCCTCAGCCGTCGGCCGGACCTGATCCACGGCTACGCCAACTTCCTCGGCATCGGGGACCTCTTCCGCGAGGCCACGGCCGAGGCGGCCGACGCGCTGCGTGCGGCCCTGAGCGACAGCGATACCGCGCTCAGCCGTGACTGACTGAGACCGTTCCTATTCAGTGAGCAGGAGTGGGTCTTGGGCCCATACCTGGTCGCTGCGGATATCCCGAACGGTTTTGGGTGTCCTGGTCGCCCGCGTTCTCGCCGCGTCCGGCTGCACGCATCTGGTGCGTGGTCCGGGAATGCGGGGGCGGGGTTCCTCACGCCCTGGGGTGCCTGCTCCGGCCTGGACGGTCCGATGCCCGTACCCATCGCTCTGGTGGGTGCGGGGCGGTGTCGTCCGTCGCCGGATCGGGTGCCCCAGGGCGCGCCTGCCGGTCGCGATGCTCGCGGCATCGTGACGGCTGGGTTTCCTGTTCTTGCCGGTGAGGGGTTTCTGCCAGTGCTGGGCGCCCCATCGGGAGGTGTAGGCGGGGTCGACGGCGATCAGGGGGATGTCGAGTTCGGCCGCCATGCTGACCAGCCGGGCGCGCAGCCTTGCCACGGGCAGGCCGGAGATGAGGTGGCGGAACTTCTTGCGCCTGCCGTGCTTCTCGCGGGTCTTGTCCGCGGTGAAGTCCAGGTCCTCGACCGCGATCGCGAGATGGTGGCGTTTGGCCCAGTGCAGCAGCCGGATCAGGGCGTGGCGGACCTGGGCGTCACGGTGGGCGGTGGTGCCGGACAGGTCATAGTCGAACCGGTGTGGCCGGCCGACCGGGTTGCCGTGGGTGTCCAGGCGCCAGGCGGCGAGGTGATCGGCGTTGGTGTCCACACCGATCAGCCCGTTCGCGCGGGCGGCTGCCAGGAGGACGGTCGTCGCCGGAGAGATCGTCCAGGAGGCGGTGAGGTACCAGCGGCCACGCACCGGGTCTTGGTGGATGCGGTAGGCGACGGCCCGGTTCGCGCTCACGCGGTCGCGGCACTGCTCGCCCCGGTGCGCGAACGCCACGCGGGCGGCCAGCACGTACCGGCCGTGCGGGGCGTTCGCCAGGTGGGCGAGCGGTGCGGGGAGTTTGAGGCTCACCTCACCGTCCGGGGTGACGCGGATGGTCTCGTTGCCGTACCGCTTCCCGGACTCGCCGTCCGCGGCCAGGAACCGGCGCGCGGCCTCCCACCGCTCTCGCCACCGCGGCTCCGTGAGCCCCGCCGCATCGAGGTGGTGGCGGGTGTGCAGCAGCCGTTTCCCGCCGCGCACCACGTGCACGACACCGGCCCGCCAGTCGGCGCGCGCCGCCCGCAGCCGGTCCTCGAGGACATGCAGGCGGCGGGACTTGGCGAACCACTCCCGCCGGGAACGGTAGCCGCCCGGCGCCCCCTTGCCGCCCTTCTGTCCGAGCGGCAGGGACAGCCGGTGCTCGATCGTGCGCACCCCCGCCTCCAGCCCCTGCACGTGCGCGAGCTGGGCACGCCGGGCCAGACCCCACTGATCGTGCGTGGCCTTCGTGATCGAACCCGCCCACCGCGACGACGACTCCCCGGTAAGCACACGCTTGCGCTCCGCCCACGCATCGCTGTCGTGGTCCGGCCCGGCCGCACACCGGGCCTTCAGATCGCGGGAGGCAAGCCCACCGAGATGGTCACCGACCAGCCGCAGCACCTCCTCGTCCCCCGCGCTCAGGTGCTTGAGCCGGTCACGGACCGCAACACCGGAAGGACCGGGCACCACGAACGGCGCCGCCAGCTCCCGCAGCCCGCCCACCGGCACCCACCCTCCCCACCCGCCCCCAAGCAACCCGCCACCCCACCCAACGACCACCACCCGCAAAGGTCACCCATTCGACAGACAAACCCCCCGTTCCATAGGCGAGGAGAGGCACGCACCGGGCCCGGGCACTCGCTCCCGCACACCAGAACTCACTTGTGCACGGTTACATCGCAGCAGCTCACAACCCCCGCGGCCTCGCTCACCTCGGCCGTCCGAAGCCGCTCGGCCGTGCGCTCGGCGCTCGCGCGCGCCCGGCGGCCGCTCGTCAGCGCGCCCAGGCCGAGCACCGCGAGTCCGCAGCCGGTGAGGATCCACCAGCCGGGGAGCGACGCCGACACGAAGGCCTGCCGGTACGACGACGCCCCCACGCCCGACGCGAGGACGGCGCCGACCACCGCGACGCCGAGCGTCTGGCCGAGCTGACGGCTGGTGGAGGCGACGGCGGCGGCGACGCCCGCCTGGGCGCGCGGCATGCCGGAGACCGCCGTGTTCGTGATGGGCGCGTTGACGAAGCCGAAGCCGATGCCGAACAGCAGGTAGGCGGCGAACAGTGTGACGTTCGAGGTCTCCACCCCGAAGACCGCGAACAGCACGGCGCTGGCCGTCATCGCGGCACCGGCCAGCAGCAGGGAAGGCCGCGGGCCCCGCGCCCCCACCAGCCGTCCGGACAGCGGCGCGCACAGGAACGTCGGTACGGCCATCGGCAGCATCCACAGCCCGGCGTGCAGCGCGCTCAGGCCCCGTACGTTCTGCAGGTACAGCGTCGACATGAAGAGGAAGCCGCCCAGCGCCGCGAACGCGCTGATCGCGATCACCGTCGCCCCGCTGAACGGCACCGAACGGAAGAAGCGCAGGTCGATGAGGGGTTCGTCGCGGCGCGGCTCGTACCACAGCAGGGCGAGCAGGGCGGCCGCGGCGAGCGCGGCGAACGGCAGGACCGAGGAGGCGGCGGAGGCCGGCGCCTCGATGATCGCGTACGTCAGCGAGCCGAACAGGGTGATCACCAGCAGCTGGCCGACGGGGTCGGGGCGGCGGGCCTTCGGGGCGCGGGACTCGGGGACGAGGCGCAGGGTGAGCAGCAGAGCCGCGAGGCCGACGGGCAGGTTGACCCAGAAGATCGCGCGCCAGCCCACCGAGTCCACCAGCAGGCCGCCGACCAGCGGGCCGGCGGCCATGGATATGCCGATCACGGCGCCCCACATGCCGATCGCGCGCGCCCGCTCGCGGGCGTCGGTGAAGGTGTTGGTGATGATCGACATGGCGACCGGGTTGAGCATCGAGCCGCCGACCGCCTGGACCATCCGGAAGACGATCAACAGCTCCAGGTTCGGCGCGAGCGAGCACAGCAGGGAACCGGCGGTGAACGTCGCCAGGCCGGTCATGAAGACCTTCTTGCGGCCGATCCGGTCGGCCGTCGAGCCCGCGAGCATCAGCAGCGAGGCCAGTACCAGCGTGTAGGCGTCGATCGTCCACTGCAGGCCCGACGTCGTGGCGTGCAGTTCGCGCTGCATCGAGGGCAGCGCCACGTTCAGCGCGGTGTTGTCGAGACTCACGATCAGCAGGCTGGAGCAGCAGATCGCGAGCACGAGCAGGCGTCGACGATGACTCAACTCGGGCATGACCCCATCGTACGACATTCAATAGTGCGCCTAACTAACCACCGGGGTCACGCCCCTCCGCCTCGATACGCGACAATGGGGGAATGTCCACGCCCGTGTCCCCCCTCCAGATCGGTCCGCACACCGTCCAGCCGCCCGTCGTGCTGGCCCCCATGGCCGGTATCACCAACGCGCCCTTCCGCACCCTGTGCCGGGAGTTCAGCGGCGGCAAGGGCCTGTTCGTGAGCGAGATGATCACGACCCGGGCGCTGGTCGAGCGCAACGAGAAGACCATGCAGCTGATCCACTTCGACGCGACGGAGAAGCCGCGCTCGATCCAGCTGTACGGCGTGGACCCGGCGACCGTCGGCAAGGCCGTCCGCATGATCGCGGAGGAGGACCTCGCCGACCACATCGACCTGAACTTCGGCTGCCCGGTCCCGAAGGTCACCAGGAAGGGCGGCGGTTCCGCGCTCCCGTACAAGCGCCACCTGCTGCGGGCGATCCTGCGCGAGGCCGTCAGCGGGGCCGGCGACCTGCCGGTGACCATGAAGATGCGCAAGGGCATCGACGACGACCACATCACCTACCTCGACGCCGGCCGCATCGCCGTCGAGGAGGGCGTGAGCGCCATCGCGCTGCACGGCCGCACGACCGCCCAGCACTACGGAGGCACGGCGGACTGGGACGCGATCGCGCGCCTCAAGGAGCATGTGCCGGAGATCCCGGTCCTGGGCAACGGCGACATCTGGTCGGCCGAGGACGCGCTGCGGATGGTGCGCGAGGCCGGGTGCGACGGTGTGGTCGTCGGCCGCGGGTGCCTCGGGCGGCCGTGGCTGTTCCAGGACCTGGTCGCCGCCTTCGAGGGCCGTACGCAGGACCTCGCCCGCCCGGCGCTGCGCGAGGTCGCCGACGCGATGGTCCGGCACGCCACGCTGCTCGGCGAGTGGATCGGCGACGAGTCCAAGGGCGTCATCGACTTCCGCAAGCACGTCGCCTGGTACCTGAAGGGCTTCGCGGTCGGCTCCGAGATGCGCAAGCGGCTCGCGATCACCTCCTCGCTGGGGGAGCTGCGCGCCGGCCTCGACGAGCTGGACCTCGACCAGCCCTGGCCCGACGGCGCGGACGGCCCCCGCGGGCGTACGTCCGGCAACAACCGCGTGGTGCTGCCGGACGGCTGGCTGAAGGATCCGTACGACTGTGCGGGCGTGGGGGAGGAAGCGGAACTGGATACCTCCGGCGGTTGAGCGGATTTTTCGCCCACCCACCCGCCCGACTCGGCAGGCCGAGAGGTCACCCACCCCCGGGGCTCCGCCCCGGACCCCGCGGGTCCCGGTGGGAGGGCACCTTTCCGCTCCCCCCGGACCCCCCGTGAGCCCGGGCGGAGCACCTTTCGGTGCTCGGGACCCGAGCGGGCCAGGAGGCCGCCGCCTTCGGCGGCTCGCCCCTGGCCGAGCGGCCCGGTGGTCCAGTGGCCCAGTACCGGCCCCGCCCGGCGGCCTGGCGGTGCGGTGGCCCAGTACCAGTCCCGCCCGGCGGCCTGGCGGTGCGGTGGCCCAGTACCGGCCCCGTCTGGCGGCCTGGCGGTGCGGTGGTCCAGCGCCGGCCCCGTCCGGCGGCCCGGTGGCCCAGTACCGGCCCTGCCTGGCGGCCTGGCGGTGCGGTGGCCCAGTACCGGCCCCGTCTGGCGGCCTGGCGGTGCGGTGGTCCAGCGCCGGCCCTGCCTGGCGGCCTGGCGGTCCAGTGGCCCAGTACCGGCCCCGCCCGGCGGCCTGGCGGTGCGGCGGCACAGGGGCGCGGCGGTCTGGCGGTCCAGCGGTCCAGCCGCCCGGTGGTCCGGTCGGCGGCCCCGCGGTTCAGGGGTCTGGAGACCCGGCGGCGCCGTGGCGTGGTGGTCGGCGGGTAGCCGCGTTCGGTGGGCCAGGCCGCCAGCCCGGTGGGACGGTGGCGGGGCGTCAGTCCTTCTTTGGGTGGGGGGTCGAGCCGTAGGCCGTGAGGAAGCGGTTGCGGAAGGCGTCCATGCGCCAGACCGGGGCGTTGTGGGCGGGGCGCAGGCCGTTCGTCCAGTTCCAGCTTGCGATCTTGTCCAGTACCTTCGGGTCCTTCGCGACGATCGAGATCGGCACGTCGAAGCCGGAGTGGTTGCCGCTGACGCGGGCGATGGGCTGGTGGTCGCCGAGGACGACGAGCACCGTGTCGTTCGTGCCGTAGCGCTCCAGCCACTGGGCCAGCGCGGTGACCGAGTACTGCACCGACTTGCCGTACTCCTGACGGGACTTGGCCGTGTCCGCGATCACGTCGGCCGGGTCGTTGCCCGCCGCTTCGATGCCCTTGAAGACCGAGCCGTCGCCGAGCCGGTCCCAGCCCACCATCTTCGGAATCGGCGCCCACGGCTGGTGGCTGGAGGTCAGGATGACCAACGACATCAGCTGCTTGCCGTCGGTGCGCTTCTTGCCGTGCACCCGCTTCTGGAACTGTTCGAGGGCGTACTGGTCCGGCATCGTCGACCAGCTGAACTTCGGCCCCTTGTACCCCAGTTGGAAGGCGTTGTAGACCTTGTCGAGGCCGTAGAACTTCTGCTCGGGCCACGCCTTCTGCACGCCCGGCATGACACCCACCGTGTCCCAGGCGCCGGTCTTCCTGAACATCTTGGTGAGGCTGAGGTGGTCGCCCGCCATGACCGTGCGGTAGCGCTGCTGGCTGCTGACCCACAGGCCGGACATCGTCGTGGAGTGGCCGAGCCAGCTGCCGCCGCCGTACGTCGCCGACGTCAGCCAGCCGCTCTTCGCGTGGTAACCGGCCCTGGCCAGCGCCCGGTTGCTCCGGTCCAGCGTCCGGTCGACGCCGGGCGCGATGACCGGGTCCTCGATGGCGGTACGGCCGTAGCTCTCGATGAACGTGAAGATCATGTCCTTGCCACGCAGGCCCGGCACCAGCTCGGAGCCCGGCGTGTTCGCGAACGCGTCCACCCGCGCCGTCTTCGCGAACGCCGCCTCGTCCCGCAGCGTGTCCCGCATCTGCCGCGCCTGGGCCTTCAGAACGGTGGCGGTGTGCTCCGAGGCGAGCGGGACCCCGGCGACCTGGAGCCCGAGCGCGGTGCAGGCGATCCACACGGTGCCCACGATCAGCGCGCCGCGCGAGGCCCGGGCCCGGTGCGCGGCCAGCAGGGCGGACAGCCGCACGGTGGCCAGCGAGACGAGCGCGATCACCAGGACGATCAGCAGCACCGCGCCGATCGTGATGCCGGCCTCGGCGGGGCCCCCGAAGGTGTCCCGGAGATACCCGCGGGCGTCGTCGAGCAGGCTCCAGTCCAGGATGACGTTGAAGCCCCGGCCGAGGAACTCGTTGAAGCCCAGGTCGAACAGGTTCACCACGGCGACGAGGCCCAGCAGCGCCCCCGCCGTCGCCGACACCGCCACCCGCGCCCGGCGCGGCACGCTGAGCAGGACGACGGCCCCCATGATCGCCTCGGCCGGCAGCCGTACGAAGGAGGCGGGCCGCAGCCCGGACGGCACGTTCGGCAGCACAAGACAGACGTGGACGAGGAGGGCCGCGAGGACGGTGAGGGTGACGGAGGCGGTGCGCACGGCGGTGGGGTGAGCCTGCTGCCACACACGCCACGCCCCCCGCCACCCGCGCCACAAACGCCACACCCGCCACTCACCGGGACGGTGGCGGGGGCGGGGACGGGGCTGCGCGGGCTGTGTCTCGGCTTCCTTCGGCTCCCCGGTCGTGTCCGGTGACTGGCGCGTGCTCGTGTGCTGGGACAACCCGGGGGTCCTTCCGTGCGAGACCGTGAGCGGGGGAATGGGTGGCGGGCCACGCTGGGGAGGCAGGAGCACGCCGTCCTTCCGTACGGCCGGCCGGCGGCCCCTGTTCACGGCCGTCGGCAAACACCGGGCAAACGGGTCGTCAATCCTGTACTACGCGCCGCCCACCGCCGTCAGCAGCGCCAGCGGAGCCGCCGCCGAGCGGGACTCGCGGACGCAGGCGTGCGGGAACGGTACCGGTCGCGGATGGGCCGTCCGGTCGTACCCCGCGAGAAGTTCGGGCAGCCGGTGGGCGGTGGTAGCGGCCGCGTCGACCAGGGCCTGGGCGACCGCGCGGGCCTCGTCGTGGAGGCCGTAGCGGGACAGGCCGAGCGCGATCAGAGCGTTGTCGTGCGGCCAGACCGAGCCCCGGTGGTACGAGAGCGGGTGGTACGCCGGCTGGCCCGAGGCGAGCGTACGTACGCCCCAGCCGGAGAAGAAGTCCGGCTCCAGCAGACGGCGGCCCACCACCTCGCCGTACTCCTTGTCCAGCAGCCCCGACCACAGCAGATGCCCCGCGTCCGAGGCCAGCGCGTCGACCTGGCGGCCGTGGCCGTCCAGCGCCAGCGCCGGGAAGGAGAGGTCCGGCATCCAGAAGTCCCGCTGGAAGCGGTCGCGCAGGTCGGCGGCCGCCTGTTCCAGCAGGGCCGCGTAGGACTGGTCCTGCCAGACGGTGCGCGCGAGCCATGCCGTACGGCGCAACGCGTCGTAGGCGTAGCCCTGCGCGCCCGCCGCCATCACCGGGCCGCTCGCGCGCGTGCCGTCGGCCGAGCAGATGGCGCCGGGCCCGCCGCTCGCCGTGCGGCCGGGCCAGCACCCGCACCACCACCTCGGCCGTGCCGTGCGGTTCGAGGTCGAGGGTCCACACCAGGCGCCGGGCGCCGGACCCCGAGGGGCTCTTCGTCCGGGACGCCCGGCACCTCAGCCGCTGGCCCCAGGAAGCACGGGGAGCAGATCCAGCGCGAGGGCGACGGTCCAGCCGAACGGCGGTGCGCACGATCCTCTCTCGAGGACGTCTGCCCGCTCCCGCTCCCCGTGCACGCGCGGCCCGCTCGGAGTCCCGTGGGCGGTCCGCATGGTGAAAAGCGGCCGCCTGTGGCAGCGTGATTATCGCCACCCTTGATAAGGGTTGCGCTCAGATGAGCGAATCGGCGGCGACTGTACTTCTCCAAGGGGTGGCACTGGGTGCCACCCCTTGTGCGTTCAATACTTGAACTCAAACGTAGAGAGAGCTGCTCATGTGAGCGAAAAGAAGGCCTAGAAGGGCTCATTCGTTCAAGAAATGAAGACAGTCTGAGTCCGGCGCTCTCCGCGCCTTGACTTTCGATCCTGTGGCAGACGGCTGGTTACGGGCGTATGAGGCGCTGCTGGATGTACCCAGACGCCTTCGATCTGGGTATGTTCCTGGCCGTCAGGGCAGCCATCGCGTCCTCGAGGAGTCGAGAACCGTGTCGGAAAACAAAGATCCCCACGCAGCCGAGCAGAGCAGCAGCGTGGAGGGCGTGAAGTTCGTCTACGACTTCACCGAGGGCAACAAGGACCTCAAGGACCTCCTCGGCGGCAAGGGCGCGAACCTCGCCGAGATGACCAACCTGGGCCTTCCCGTCCCTCCGGGCTTCACCATCACCACCGAGGCCTGCAAGACCTACCTCGACAGCGGCGAGGAGCCCGCGGCACTGCGTGACGAGGTGAGTGCACACCTCGACGCCCTCGAGCAGAAGATGGGCAAGAAGCTCGGCCAGGCCGACAACCCCCTGCTCGTCTCCGTCCGTTCCGGCGCCAAGTTCTCCATGCCCGGCATGATGGACACGGTCCTGAACATCGGCCTCTCCGACAAGTCCGTGCAGGGCCTGGCCAAGCAGGCCGGCGACGACCGCTTCGCGTGGGACTCCTACCGCCGCCTGATCCAGATGTTCGGCAAGACCGTCCTCGGCGTCGACGGCGAGCTCTTCGAGGAGGCCCTGGACAAGGCCAAGGAGGCCAAGAAGGTCTCGGTCGACACCGAGCTGGAGGCCGCCGACCTGAAGAAGCTGGTCACCACCTTCAAGAAGATCGTCAAGAAGGAGGCCGGCCGGGACTTCCCGCAGGACCCGCGCGAGCAGATGGACCTCGCCATCAAGGCGGTGTTCGACTCGTGGAACGGCGACCGCGCCAAGCTCTACCGCCGCCAGGAGCGCATCCCGCACGACCTCGGCACGGCCGTCAACGTCTGCTCGATGGTCTTCGGCAACCTCGGCCCGGACTCCGGCACCGGCGTCGCCTTCACCCGCGACCCCGCCAGCGGCCACCAGGGCGTCTACGGCGACTACCTGCAGAACGCGCAGGGCGAGGACGTCGTCGCCGGCATCCGCAACACGGTCGCGCTCGCGGAGCTGGAGTCGATCGACAAGAAGTCGTACGACCAGCTCATGCAGATCATGGAGACCCTGGAGAACCACTACAAGGATCTCTGCGACATCGAGTTCACCATCGAGCGCGGCCAGCTCTGGATGCTCCAGACCCGCGTCGGCAAGCGCACGGCCGGTGCCGCCTTCCGCATCGCCACCCAGCTGGTGGACCAGGGTCTGATCGACGAGACCGAGGCGCTCCAGCGCGTCAACGGTGCCCAGCTCGCGCAGCTGATGTTCCCGCGCTTCGACGAGGACGCGAAGGTCGAGAAGGTCGGCCGGGGCATCGCCGCGTCGCCGGGCGCGGCGGTCGGCAAGGCGGTCTTCGACTCGTACACCGCCGTGAAGTGGTCCCGTTCGGGCGAGAAGGTCATCCTCGTCCGCCGCGAGACCAACCCCGACGACCTCGACGGCATGATCGCGGCCGAGGGCATCCTGACCTCGCGCGGCGGCAAGACCTCCCACGCGGCCGTCGTCGCGCGCGGCATGGGCAAGACCTGTGTCTGCGGCGCCGAGGAGCTGGAGGTCGACACCAAGCGGCGCCGGATGACGGTGCCGGGCGGCCACGTGGTCGAGGAGGGCGACGTCATCTCCATCGACGGCTCCTCCGGCAAGGTCTACCTCGGCGAGGTCCCGGTCGTCCCCTCCCCGGTCGTGGAGTACTTCGAGGGCCGGATGCACGCGGGCGCCGACGACGCCGACGAGCTGGTCGAGGCCGTCCACCGCATCATGGCCTTCGCCGACCGCAAGCGCCGGCTGCGGGTGCGCGCCAACGCCGACAACGCCGAGGACGCGCTGCGGGCGCGGCGATTCGGCGCCCAGGGCATCGGCCTGTGCCGCACCGAGCACATGTTCCTCGGCGAGCGCCGCGAGATGGTCGAGAAGCTGATCCTCGCGGACACGGAGGAGATGCGGCAGGCCGCCCTGGAGGAGCTGCTTCCGCTCCAGAAGAAGGACTTCGTCGAGCTGTTCGAGGCGATGGACGGCCTCCCGGTCACGGTCCGCCTCCTCGACCCGCCGCTGCACGAGTTCCTGCCCGACATCACCGAGCTGTCAGTACGCGTGGCCCTCGCCGAGTCCCGCCAGGAGCCGCACGAGAACGACCTGCGCCTGCTCCAGGCCGTCCACCGCCTGCACGAGCAGAACCCGATGCTGGGCCTGCGCGGCGTACGCCTCGGTCTGGTCATCCCGGGCCTGTTCACCATGCAGGTCCGCGCCATCGCCGAGGCGGCCGCCGAGCGCAAGAACGCCAAGGGCGACCCGCGCCCCGAGATCATGATCCCGCTCGTCGGCACCGTCCAGGAGCTGGAGATCGTCCGCGAGGAGGCCGACGCCGTCATCGCGGAGGTCGAGGCGGCCACGGGCACGCAGCTCAAGCTGGCGATCGGCACGATGATCGAGCTGCCACGCGCCGCCCTGACCGCGGACCAGATCGCCGAGGCGGCGGAGTTCTTCTCCTTCGGCACGAACGACCTCACCCAGACGGTGTGGGGCTTCAGCCGGGACGACGTGGAGGCGAGCTTCTTCACGGCGTACCTGGAGAAGGGCATCTTCGGCGTCTCCCCGTTCGAGACGATCGACAAGGACGGCGTCGGCTCGCTGGTGAAGGCGGCGGCGAAGGCCGGCCGCGCCACCCGCCCCGACCTGAAGCTCGGCGTCTGCGGCGAGCACGGCGGCGACCCGGAGTCGGTCCACTTCTTCCACGAGGTCGGCCTGGACTACGTCTCCTGCTCCCCGTTCCGCATCCCGGTCGCCCGCCTCGAAGCGGGCCGCGCGGCCACCCAGTCCGAGGGCAGCGACCACCGCTGACCCTCCACTGAACCCGGAGCCGGTGAAGGTCCCCGACCCTCAACCGATCGACGCCGGCTCCGGCGCCCGATGGAAGGGGCGGCACCCTGTGCGGGGGTGCCGCCCCTTTCCGCATGTCCGGCTGCACGTACGCTCGGGCACGACCGGCCCCCGCCAAGGAAGGTGACCGACTCGTGAGCAGTGCGGCCTGGAACGTGACCGACATCCCTGATCTGACCGGCCGGGTGGCCGTCGTCACCGGGGCCAACAGCGGGCTCGGGTACGTCACCGCGCGCGAGCTGGCGCGCAAGGGGGCGCGTGTGGTGCTCGCCTGCCGCAGCGAGGCGCGGGGCGCCGAGGCGGCCGGGCGTCTCGCTGCCGAAGTGCCGGGCGCCACGGCCGAGTTCCGGCAGCTGGACCTCGGGGACCTCGCGTCGGTACGGCAGTTCGCGCAGGCCCTCCCGTACGACCGTCTCGACCTGCTCGTCAACAACGCGGGCGTGATGGCGCCGCCGTACGGCACGACCGCGGACGGCTTCGAGACCCAGTTCGGCGTCAACCACCTGGGCCACTTCGCCCTCACGGGGCTGCTGTTGCCCAGGCTGCTGGCGGTGCCCGGCGCGCGGGTCGTGACCGTGTCGAGCATGCTGCACGCCCTGTCCAACATCGACCTCGGCGACCTCAACAGCGAGCGCGGGTACCGCCGTTGGATCTCCTACGGCCGCTCCAAGACCGCCAACCTCCTCTTCACCCACGAGCTGGCCCGCCGCCTGGCGGCCACCGGCGCCGACGTGACCGCGACCGCCGCCCACCCCGGCTACGCGGCCACCAATCTCCAGACGGCGGGTCCGAAGGCGGAGGGGCGTAGGCGTGCCGAGCAGCTGATGGAGCTCGGCAACC
Source organism: Streptomyces sp. V3I7 (assembly GCF_030817495.1). NCBI lineage: Bacteria > Bacillati > Actinomycetota > Actinomycetes > Kitasatosporales > Streptomycetaceae > Streptomyces > Streptomyces sp. V3I7. Next base: position 2,172,399 of record NZ_JAUSZK010000001.1, on the reverse strand, counting down.
GGGTCTTCGCCCAGTCCGCGGAAGCGGGCGCGCTGCCCACGCTCCGAGCCGCCACCGACCCGGCGGCCGGCCCTGACTCCTTCTACGGCCCGAGCTTCGCGATGTGGCGCGGCGCACCGGCCCTGTCCTGGCGGACGAGCTGGACGCGCAACGACCAGACGTCGAAGCTGCTTTGGGAGGCGTCGGAGCGGCTGACCGGGGTCTCCACCTGCTGGTCCTTGAAGTCGGGTGAGTGAGCGTAACCATGTATGAGTGAGTGTCGTTGTCAGAGCGTGAATCTGACGGAATGGGCGAAGACGCAGGGCGTGCATCCGCAGACCGCGTATCGCTGGTTCCGTGAGGGGATATTGCCGGTGCCGGCTCAGCGGGTCGGGCCGCGTACGATTCTGGTGAACATTGACGCGAACACCACGCCCGAGGTCATCGGTGGTCTGGGCCTGTATGCCCGGGTGTCCTCGCACGATCAGAAGACCGATCTGGAACGCCAGGTCACACGGCTGTCGGCGTGGGCGGCGAAGGCCGGTCACCGAATCGTTCGTGTTGAGGCGGAGATCGCTTCCGGGATGAACGGCTGCCGTTCCAAGGCCCGGCGTCTGCTGGCCGACCCGAACGTGACCTGCGTGGTGGTGGAGCACAAGGACCGGCTCGGCCGGATGAACGTCGAGCTTGTCGAGGCCGCCTTGTCCGCGACGGGCCGTCGGCTGCTGGTGCTGGACGACGGCGAGGTCGAAGACGACCTGGTGCGGGACATGGTGGAGGTGCTGACCTCGTTCTGTGCCCGCCTGTACGGGCGCAGGTCGGCGAAGAACCGCGCCCGCAAGGCGCTGGAGGCCGCCGAACATGGCTGACCTCCGCCCGATCGCCGCGCCGTTAGTTGCCCTCGGGCCATCCGGTGTGGCGATTCGCGACCGCCTCAAGGGCCTGACACCCGCCGACGAGAAGGTGCTGCGACTGGTAGGCGCGCACCTCGGGTCGCTTGCCTCCCGCGATCTCAAGGCCCGATGCGCGGACGGCCTGGAACACTCCACGGACACGTGGGCGGCCCGGAAGAAGAGCCTGACCTCTGAGTCGTCGTCCCGCTGGGCGGGGGCGATCACAAAGGCAACGCACGACCAGTGGGCCTTGTCCCGCCGCTGCCAGCTCGCGCACGTCCAGGGCCTCGAAGCAGGTCTCACGACGATTCGGCACCGTCTGTCCCAGCCCATCGGGGAGAAGGGCACCAAGAAGGCTCCAGGCGGGTACCGCTCGAAGAACGAGTGGTTCCACAAGGCCCGTCGCCTGCATGTCCTCGAAGAACGCCTTGAGCGGGAGCGAGCCGACCGCGAAGAGGGCGTCGTGCACGTCGTGCGGGGCGGCAAGCGCCTTGCGGGCAACCGTCACAACCTCGACGCCGCGCAGCTCACCGAGGCCGAGTGGCGGACACGGTGGGAGGCGGAACGCTGGTTCCTCCAGGCCGACGGCGAGTCCGGCAAGCGCTTCGGGAACGAAACCATCCGAGTCGCCCCGGACGGCGAGGTGTCCATCAAGCTCCCGGCTCCCCTCGCCGAGTACGCCAACGCCAAGCACGGCCGGTACGTACTCGCCGCCAAGGCGCGGTTTCCGCACCGGGGTACGCAGTGGGCCGACCGCATCGAGGCCAACCGGGCAGTCGCCTACCGCATCCACCTGGACGTGGCCAAGGACCGCTGGTACCTGACCGCTTCCTGGCAGATCCCGCCGTCGAAGACCATCCCGCTGGATGCCGCCCTGGCTCACGGTGTGATCGGTGTGGACACCAACGCTGATCACCTCGCGGCCTGGCGCCTCGACACCTGCGGCAACCCGACCGGGCAGCCCCGCCGCTTCTCCTACGACCTCAGCGGGTCGGCCGACCACCGAGACGCCCAGGTCCGCCACGCCCTGTCCCGGCTTCTGAACTGGGCCAAGACCTGCGGCGTGAAGGCCATCGCGGTCGAAGACCTCGACTTCCAGGCCGAGAAGACCAGGGAGAAGAACGGCCGGCGCCGCAAGTTCCGGCAGCTCATCTCCGGTATGCCCACCGGCAGGCTCCGCGCTCGCTTGACGTCGATGGCCGACGCCACCGGTATCGCGATCATCGCTGTCGATCCGGCCTACACCAGCAAGTGGGGCGCTCAGCACTGGCAGAAGCCCCTCACCAGCAAGACCCGTAAGACGACCCGTCACGATGCGGCAAGCATCGCGATCGGGCGACGCGCCCAAGGACACCCGATCCGGCGACGGACGGCACCGCCCCGCAACGACCAGAGCGATCGTCGCGGGCATCGGACCGCCCAGGCCGGACCGGAAGCCCTTGAGCGTGAGGAAACCCGCCCCCGCATCCCCGGACCACGGACACGATCCGTGCAGCCGGACGCGGCGAGTACGCGGGCGACCAGGACACCCAAAACCGTTCGGGATGTCCGCAGTGACCAGGTATGGGCCCAAGACTCACTCCTGCTCACTGATTAGGAACGGTGACGTACGAGGCGCTCAAGGCGTAGCCCTTTCAGAGGGGGCGTCTACGACGTCCCCTCCCCCTCGCCTCCTCGTCAGCCGGCCAAGGTTCCCTGATGGAAGCACAGGCGCCAGCCTGCTTCCGTCAGCCGCCACACGGAACTCCGCCAGACCCTGCGCCCCTGGTTGTCGGCGAAGTACGTCAAGTGAACGACGCCCGGAGCAAGGACCGTTCCTTACATCCGGCTGACCTCGACCGGGGACTCCGGCGACACTGTTCCCGCACTCGTCACCGTGAGGATCGACTCGGCGTCCCACCAGCGTCCCGACGCTCCGATCTCGGTGAAGTCCCGATCCAGGAGCTCCAGCACCAGCGCCGGAGAAGCACGCACCTCAGGGTCGAGCAGCCGCAACTCCCCATCGACGGCCGCTTGTACGGCACTCTCGCTCTCGTCAGCCATGTACGAAACGTAGGCCGACCCGGACCTCCACTCAAACGGGTTCCGGAAGGCGACCGAGGTGCTTGACGACGCGCTCACGCAGAAGGAGGTACTCCTCCCAGCGGCGCGGCAGAGGACCCGGCGGCCGCTCGACGACACGGGCGGCGGTGATGGCCTGTCCGAGCCGGAACTGCTCGCGCGTCAGGTCGAGTTCAACCCCGCTGGGCAGCTGGTTCCACCAGTGGAAGCCGTGCTGGACCCCGTCGAGGTGCACTTCACCAAGCATGAGATCACCCCCGAAGACGTCGTTGACGACCAAGGCCGTGATGTCACAGTGCCCCCAGGCCGGGTTGCCGGGCTGCCAGTCGGCCTGGTCATCGGGTGAACAGGTGTCGGCGGCCCAACTGGCACGCAGGGCGCTGTCGAGATCGAGCAGGTTCCAAGGAGTCATACCGCCAGCGTCGCAGCCGCCACTGACATCGCAGGCGGCAGACAGCAGACGTACGCGGAACTCGAGCCGCAGCGAGCCCATGACATTCTCGGATCATGACCGAAGCAGGGAAGACCCAGGTCCCGGCGCTGGCCACTCCTGCCGAGTGGGACGCCCTCATAGCCGACTGGGACGGGATCCGGCACGGCTACTACTACGGCAGCGATGCACCGGGCACGGTATTGCCGCGAAGAACGTCAAAACGGCCGCCGGACTGGCGGTTGCAGCCTGTGGAGCGCCGGTAAGACCAGGACTCGTCCCGGCGCAGCGCGACGAAGCAGAAAGCCACGGATTCTCCCCCCGAACCTCGTGTCGCGTAGCGGCACAGCATCGGACGAGAAGGCCAGAATCCTCGGGCTTCAGCCCGAGGAGCAAGTCAAGTCCTGGAGCTGGCCCACCCGGACCGGGACGCCGAGTGCGCGGCGGCCCCGTCCGACGAGGAGGACGCGGGCTCCTGGTACGAGGACCGGATGACGCGCGACGTGTGGGCCTGCCCGCGGAACCTGGCGGGGTTCGCCCGCACTTCCGCCGAGGGGGAGTGAGAGGGCCCTCAACTCACCCGCCGGGACTGCCGCTTGTCCCGTTCCCTGCGCCACCGCACATAGCCCAGTGCGCCCGCCGTGACGATCAGCGGCCAGAGGAGATAGCGGCCGGTCATGAGGAGGAGGGCCGCTACCGCGATGAGCGCGAGGAGAGCGGCGCGGTGGTGGAGGGTGCCGCGGGGCAGCAGGCGCAGGGCGGCGGCGGTGCCCAGGGCGTAGACCGTGACGAACGAGCCGGTGGAGAGCAGGACGAGCGGCTGGGGGCCCACGCCGGCGAAGGTGGTGACGGCGAGGGCGACGGCCGCGAGGCCGGACACCAGGGCCAGGCTGCGCCGCGGTACCTCGCCGGCGCTGCTGCCCCGGGCGAGCCACGACGGCAGCGCGCCGTCCCGGCCGAGCGCGGCGCCGAGCTTGGCCGCGCCCGCGAAGTAGGAGTTCATCACGCCGAGCGTGAGCAGCACCGCGACGACCGCGGCCGGACCACGGGCGGTTCCACCGGTCCCGAGCGCCAGCAGTTCGGCCAGCGGGGCGTCGGTGGTGCCGGCGGCCGGGCCGAGGACGAGCAGGCCGGCGGCGGCGACGGCCAGGTAGAGCACGCCGACGACGGCCACCGCCATGAGAGCGGCGCGCGGCAGGTCCCGTGCGGGGCGGCGGAAGTCGGCGGCCAGGTGGGTGATGGCCTCCCAGCCCGCGAAGCTCCAGACCAGCAGGGCCGCGGCCGAACCGACCGCGGCCCAGCCGTGCGGGGCGAACGGCCGCAGGTTGTCCACGCGGGCGTGGGGCACCGCCGCGGCCACGGCGGCCAGCAGCAGCGTGACGAGCAGGACGGCGAGGACGAGTTGCAGTCGGCCCGACACCCTCAGTCCGAAGCCGTTGGCCACCGTGACGACGACGAGCAGCACCGGGGCCGTGAGCGCCACCGTGAGCCGGCCGCCGCCGAGCGCGTTCGCGACGTAGGCGCCGGCGAACATCCCCGCCGCCGGGCATCCCGCCGGTACGGCGAAGTAGAAACACCAGCCGACCACCGCCGCGGCCCGCCCGCCGAAGGCGTGCCGCACGTAGGTGGAGACGCCGCCACCGTCCGGGTACCGGGCGCCCAGCGCCGAGAAGGTGGCCGCGAGCGGCACCGACAGCAGGACCATGCCCAGCCAGGCCAGCAGGGACGCCGGTCCCGCCGCCCGCGCGGCGAGGGCGGGGAGCGCGATCACGCCGGTGCCGAGGACCGCGCCGACGTACAGCGCGGTCCCCTGCCAGACGGTCAGCCGTCCGGCCGGTCGGACCGGGACGCGGGCGTCGGCGCCCACGTGCGCCGGCGACTTCCCGGTGACGTTCCCCGTCACGCCGGGACCTGCCCGGTGCGCCGGAAGTCCATGGTCCAGTTGGTCTCCCAGCTCTGCCCGCCGTCCGTCGAGAACGCCTGCTCCCAGCGCGCCGAGAGCGGCGTGATCCCCGACCAGATGAAGCGGCAGCGCACGGGAGTGCCCTCGTGGGTGTCGTCGCCGTAGAACTCGCCCCGGCCGTCGTCGCCGAACCGACCGAAGACCGGCGGCTGGAGCAGTCCGGTACGACTGCTCACCCAGTTCAGCGACCATTCCTCGCGCACCGGGTCGAACAGGCGCAGTGTCAGACCGTTGAACGTCTTGGTCGGGAAGGCGATCTCGTCCAGGTTGGCCGCACCGCCGAACAGGGTGCCGTGGCACACCACCCAGCCCGGGAACTCGTCCCACTCGGTGTCGCCGCTCAGCGGCTCGACCAGCCGCCGGTTCGTCACGTCCCAGGTTCCCACCAGGAAGTCGAAGTCCCCGATGCCGGGGCGGCGGGTGGGTCTGGGGGTGGATGCAGTGCTCATAACGGGTCTGTCCTTCGCTCTGCCTCGCGCCCTGATCGGGCGCCCGGCCGGAAAGCTAGCCCGGGTCCCCTGACAGCTTGTGTCAGCAGAGTGCGGCAGACTCCCGCCATGCGCGCGAGCCGACTTCTCTCCGCCCTGCTGCTCCTCCAGACGCGTGGCCGGATGACCGCCCGGCAACTGGCCGACGAGCTGGAGGTGTCCGTCCGCACCGTCTACCGGGACATGGAGTCGCTCGCCGCCGCGGGTGTGCCCGTCTACGGTGATCCCGGGCACGAGGGCGGCTACCAGCTGGTCGACGGGTACCGCACCCGGCTGACCGGGCTCACCCCGGACGAGGCGGAGGCGCTCTTCCTGGCCGGGCTGCCGGGAGCCGCCGCCGACCTCGGGCTCGGGGCCGTCCTGGCCACCGCCCAGCTGAAGCTCACGGCGGCGCTCCCCGCAGAACTGCGGGAGAGGAGCGGGGAGTTGCGGCAGCGGTTCCATCTCGACACCTCGGGGTGGTATGCCGAGCCGGACGCCACCCCGCACCTCGCCGCCGTCACCGACGCGGTGTGGCGCCAGCGCCGGATACGGATCCGCTACCGGCGCTGGCGGGCTCCCCAGGAGGTGTCCCGGACGCTGGCCCCCTACGGGCTCGTGCTCAAGTCCGGCCGCTGGTACCTGGTGGCGGCCCGGCCGGGTGGCCCGGATGACCCGAAGGACGCACAGGCCTGCCGGACCTACCGTGTCTCCCAGATCCTCCGGATCCAAGTCCTGGACGACGCCTTCACCCGCCCGGACGGCTTCGACCTGGCCGCTCACTGGCGCGACTACCTCGCGGACTTCGACGCCCGCCGCCACCGGGGCGAGGCGACGGTACGCCTGTCCCCGCGGATCCTGAGCCGGCTCCCCGACCTCCTGGAACCGGCGCTCGCCCGCGCCGCCCGCGACAGCGCCGGCTCCCCGGACGCCGAGGGCCGCGTCGAGGTCGTCATCCCGGTCGAGTCCGTCGACCACACCGCCGCACAGCTCCTCCGCCTCGGTGCGGACGCGGAGGTCCTGGCCCCCGCCGAGCTGCGGGCGCACATGGCGGAGACGGCGACGTCACTGGCCGCCCTCTACCGGTGCCGGTGACCGCCGTGCGTGCTGCGGCACTTGAGCGGGTACAGGGCCGCATCCGGGTCGAACTCCGTATTTCTGGAACGAACGGTCAAGTACGGGTGAGGGCAAGTGGGGGCGACGGTCAGGGGCTGCCCGCCTGCGCCGCCCGCACCCCGTACGTCGCCACCCGCACCGTCCCGTCGTCCAGGCACCGCCCGTCGGCGAGGTCGAAGCGCTGCTTCAGCAGCGGGGAGGCCACGTACGGGCGGCCCCGGTGCGTGCCGGTCAGGCCGCGGGAGAGGACGGCCGCTCCGGTGAACGGGTCGCGGTTGTCGATGGCGTACAGGCGGCCCGTGCGGTCGTGGAAGAGGGCCGCTTGGCGGCCGTCTGGGAGCAGTGCCGCCACTCCGCGTCCGGGGAGCAGCGCGGTCAGCTCACAGACCGGGAACCACTGTCCCTCCAGGGCGAGTTGGACCTGCACGCTCGTCGTCTTCGTCGTCTCCGGGGCAACGGTCGTCACAGTGTGGCTCCTTCCAGGGGGCGGCCTATGGTCAGCAGGGGTAGGTCGGGCTTGATCTGGTCGCGCTCGGGGACGAAGGCGACGACCGGGTCCGGGGTGTTCGGGGCGTTCACGAAGGACACGAAGCGGGCCAGCTTCTCCGGATCGTTGATCGTCTCCGCCCACTCGTCTCGGTAGTGCGCGACGTGGGCGGTCATCAGGGACTCCAGCTCCGCGCAGATGCCCAGCGAGTCGTGCACCACCACGTCGCGTACGTGGTCCAGGCCGCCCGGGATCCGCTCCAGCCACGCGCTCGTGCGCTCCAGTCGGTCGGCCGTGCGGATGTAGAACATCAGGAAACGGTCGATCAGGCGGATCAAGTCGGGGTCGGTGAGGTCCTGGGCCAGGAGGTCCGCGTGGCGTGGCGTCGCGCCCCCGTTGCCGCCCACGTACAGGTTCCAGCCGGACGCCGTGGCGATCACGCCGAAGTCCTTCGACCGGGCCTCCGCGCACTCGCGCGCGCAGCCCGAGACCGCCGACTTGAGCTTGTGCGGGGAGCGCAGGCCCCGGTAGCGCAGCTCCAGGTCGATGGCCATGCGGACGGAGTCCTGGACGCCGTACCGGCACCACGTCTGTCCCACGCAGGACTTCACCGTGCGCAGCGACTTGCCGTACGCGTGGCCCGACTCGAAGCCCGCGTCCACCAAGCGCGTCCAGATCAGCGGGAGTTGCTCCACCCGCGCGCCGAACATGTCGATGCGCTGGCCGCCGGTGATCTTCGTGTAGAGGCCGAAGTCGCGGGCGATCTCGCCGATCACGATCAGCTTCTCCGGGGCGATCTCGCCGCCGGGGATGCGCGGGACGACCGAATACGAGCCGTTCTTCTGGAGGTTGGCGAGGAAGTGGTCGTTGGTGTCCTGAAGGGCCGCCTGCTCCCCGTCGAGGACGTAGCCGCTCGCGCCGATCGCCGGCGCCAGCGAGGCGATGATCGAGGCCACCGCCGGCTTGCAGGTCTCGCAGCCGTCGCCGCCCCGGGCGGACTCGCGGCCATGGCGGTCCAGGAGGTCCTGGTACGACGTGATGCGCAGGGCCAGGACGATCTCGTACAGCTCCTCGCGGGTCTGCGCGAAGCAGCCGCACAGGCCCTGGTCGACCTCGACGCCGTTCGCCTCCAGCTCGGCGGTGACGAGCTGACCGACCACCTTCACGCAACTGCCGCAGCCCGTCCCGGCCTTGGTGCACTGCTTCACCTCGGGCACGGTGGTGCAGGAGTGCTCCGTCACCGCGCCCCGGATCGCGCCCTTGGTCACGTTGTGGCAGGAGCAGACCACCGCCTCGTCGGGGAGGGCGGACGGGCCGAGCGTGGCGGGGGCGCCGGCGCCCGCCGGGAGGACCAGCTGCTCCGGCGGGACCGGCGGCACCGAGCCGGTCAGCGCGCGCAGCGTGCCGTACGCCTCCGCGTCGCCGACCAGGACGCCTCCGCGCAGGGTGCCGTCACGGCCGACGACCAGCTTCTTGTACACGCCCGCGCGGGAGTCGGCGTACACGACGTCGAGACAGTCCCCGGCGGTGCCGTGCGCGTCACCGAAGGACGCCACGTCCACGCCGAGCAGCTTCAGCTTGGTGGACTGGTCGGCGCCGGTGAAGGACGTCTCGCCGCCCGCGATGGCGTCGGCGGCCGTCTCCGCCTGCTCGTAGCCGGGGGCCACCAGGCCGTACACCCGGCCGTCCGCCGCCTGCGCGCACTCGCCGATCGCGAAGACGCGCGGGTCCGTCACCGTGCGGCACCGCTCGTCGACGGTGATGCCACCGCGTTCGCCGACCGCCAGACCGCAGTCCCGGGCCAGCTGGTCGCGAGGTCGGACACCGGCGCTGAACACCACCATGTCCGTGGGGAGTTCGGATCCGTCGGACAGCCTCATGCCCGTGACGGCACCCGAAGCACCGTCCGTCAGGATCGCCTCCGTGCCCGTGCCGGTGTGCACGCGCAGACCCATGTCCGTGAGCGTGCGCAGCAGCGCCGCGCCGCCGCCCTCGTCCACCTGCACCGGCATCAGCCGCGGCGCGAACTCCACCACGTGCGTGGCGAGTCCGAGGCCCTGGAGCGCGCCCGCCGCCTCCAGTCCGAGCAGCCCGCCGCCGACCACCGCACCGGTCGTCGCCCGCGTCTTCGCGTACGCCTCGATCGCCAGCAGGTCCTCGATGGTCCGGTAGACGAAGCAGCCCTCGGCGTCCTTGTTCGGGACGGGCGGTACGAAGGGGAAGGAGCCGGTGGCCAGGACGAGGGTGTCGTAGCCGATGGTCAGACCGGAGCGGGCGGTGACCGTCCTCGCGGACCGGTCGATGCGCTCAGCCGGGTCGCCGAGGTGCAGCTCGATGCCGTGTTCCTCGATGAACGTCCGGTCGGTCAGGGAGAGTTCCTCGGGCGTACGGCCCGAGAAGTACGAGGTGAGCTGCACGCGGTCGTACGCCGGACGCGGCTCCTCGCACAGCACGACCACGCGGTGGGTGCCGGTCAGGCCGCGCCCGGCGAGCGCTTCGAGGAAGCGCTGGCCGACCATGCCGTGGCCGACGAGCACGAGCGTGGGAGCGCCCGGCGTGTGGGTGTTCGTGGGCATCAAGAGCCTCCGTCATGGGTGAACAGATGGAGCAGAGGGGCGCCGCCGCCGTCGGGCGCGGGAAGCGGTTCCGTCCCCTCCCAGGCACGGGCGAGTGCGCCGACGGTGCCGAGTTCGCCGACGAGGACCCCGCCCACCAGGCGGTCGTCGCGGACGACGACCTTGCGGTACGTGCCTCGGGTGGCGTCCGTGAGCTGGACGACCTCGTCGCCGGGGCGCGGCTCGGCCTCGCCGAACGCGGCGAGGTCGAAGGGGGAGCGGTCCCGGCCGGGGAGGGCGAGCCGGGTCAGGGAGCGGGTGCCGCGGTAGCCCGCGCCGCCGCTGTCTTTGGCGATCAACTCGGCGAGTACGTCGGCCTGTTCGAGTGCGGGGGCGGCCAGGCCGTACACCGTTCCGTCGTGCTGGGCGCAGTCGCCGAGGGCATGGATGTGCGGGTCGGACGTACGCAGCCGGTCGTCCACGACGACGCCCTGGCGCACGGCGAGCCCCGCGTCCACCGCGAGCCCCACCCGCGGCCGGACCCCGCACGCGACGACCACGAGGTCGGTGTCGAGGGCGTACCCGTCGGCCAGCTCGACCGAGCGGACCGCGCCGCCGACGCTGCGCACGTCCCGTACCCGGCACTCGGTGTGCACCTCCACACCCAGGTCGTCCGTGAGATGCCGCAGCACGAGCCGCGAGGCGTTCCGGTCGAGCTGGCGCTCCATGAGCCGTTCCGCCTGCTGGGCCACGACCACCTGCGCGCCGCGCAGCGCGAGCGCGCGGGCGGCGGAGACTCCGAGCAGTCCACCGCCGATGACGACCGCCCGCACGCCCGGCCGGACCGCCTTGGACAGGGCCAGGCAGTCGTCCATGGTGCGGAACGCGTGGACGCCCTCGGGGAGTTCACCGCCCGGCGGGCCGAACAGACCGCGCAGCGGCGGGAGTACGGGATTGGAGCCGGTGGCCAGCACGAGCGTGCCGTACGGGATCTCCGTACCGTCAGCGCACTCCACGGTGCGCCGACGCCGGTCGATGCCGGTGACCCGCGCGCGGACCAGCTCCGTCGGCGCCGGGAGCGCGATCACGTCGGGTCCGTACCGCCCCGCCAGCACCTCGGCGAGCAGGACCCGGTTGTACGGCCGGTGTTCCTCCTCGCCGACGACCAGCGCGGGCACACCCAGATCGCCGAGCCGGCGGGCGAGTCGTACGCCCGCCAGCCCGGCGCCGATCACCAGCACACGCGCATCCGAGGTCATGCACCGCAGCGTGCGACGCCGACGTTACCCGGCGGCATCACGCCTGTTTCCCTCGCGGAACGCTGCGCTCAGCGGGCGCGGGGCGGGAGTGTGAGCGGGAAGGCCGAGCGGGGGGCGAACCTCAGGAGTGCCTCAAGTACGTGGCGGGCGCACCCATTCCGGCGGGCCGTCCTCTAGGGTCCCGATCATGCCCGACATATCGCTGACCATGGTCGCTCTCCTCTGCCTCGCGGCCCTCGCGGCCGGATGGATCGACGCGGTGGTGGGCGGGGGCGGCCTCCTGCTCCTCCCGGCGCTCCTGCTCGGGCTCCCGGCGAGCACCCCGGCGGCGTACGCCCTCGGCACCAACAAGGCGGTCGCGATCGTCGGGACGACCGGGGCGGCGGTGACGTACACCCGTAAGGCGCCCGTCGACGTACGCCTGGCCCTGCGCATCGGGCTCGCCGCGCTCGTCGGCTCCTCGGCCGGCGCGTTCTTCGCGGCCGGGATGAGCACGGAGGTGCTCAAGCCGGTGATCATGGTGGTGCTGCTCGCCGTCGCGGCCTTCGTGATCCTGCGGCCCGCCTTCGGGACGGCCCCCGCGCCCGGCCCGGCCACCCGCCACCAGGTGCTCGCCGCCATCGGGCTCGCGGGCCTCGGCATCGGCTTCTACGACGGCCTCATCGGCCCCGGCACCGGCACCTTCCTGGTCCTCGCCCTCACCGCCGTCCTCCACCTCGACCTGGTCACCGCCTCCGCCACCGCCAAGATCGTCAACTGCTGCACGAATGCGGGCGCCCTCGCCACGTTCGCCTGGCACGGCACCGTGCTGTGGCAACTGGCCGCGCTGATGGCCGTGTTCAACCTGGCGGGCGGCACGCTGGGCGCCCGTACGGCGCTGAAGAAGGGCAGCGGCTTCGTACGGGTCGTGCTGCTCACGGTGGTGTTCGCGCTGGTGGCGAACCTTGCGTACCAGCAGTGGGTGGCGTGATTCCGCGATTCAGCGGCTGCCGGTGAGGTGGGCGAAGACGACCACGTTGCCCTGGTAGCCGGTGGACTTCGAGTAGCCGCCCCCGCAGGTGATGACGCGCAGGTCCGGGCGGTTCGCGGCGCCGTACACCGTCTCGTCGGGGAAGTCCTTGGCCGAGTAGACCTCGACGGCGTCCACCGTGAACTCGGCCATGCTGCCGTCGCGCCGGTCGACCTCGATGGCGGCGCCGCGCTTGAGGGCGCCGAGGTCGTAGAAGACGGCCGGGCCCTCGCTGTTGTCCACGTGCCCGGCGACGATCGCGGTGCCCCGGTCGCCGGGTGTGGTGCCGGCCTCGTACCAGCCGGCGAGGTTCTTGTTCGCGGCGGGCGGCACGTCGAGGCTGCCCGAGGCGGTGAGGCGCAGGCCCATCAGCGGGGCGTTCACGCGGATCGAGGGGATGCGGATGCGGTCCGGCGGTGAGGGCGGCAGCGCGGGCGACGTGAGCGCCTCCTCGCCCGGATCCGGGCGGCCCTCGGCGGCGGCCGGCTGCGGCGGGGCGGGGGTCCCGGCGTTGCCGCCGAGCAGCCACACCCCCGAGGCCAGGGCGACGACGGTGACCGCGGCTATCGCGGCGTCCCCGATCCTGCGCATGCGAACCCCTCTCCCGGAGCTGGACCCCGTACCCCCTCCGGGCCGCGAGGGGCATCGGACCCGGAGGGGGCGGGACTTGCGGTACCGGCGGACGGACAGCGGAGGGTGTCCGTCAGATCCCGTCGCCTCTCGCCCGGCGATGCAGGAGCCAGGTACCGCCCGCGGCGGCGACGGCCAGAGCCGCCACACCCGCCGTGGTCTGCAGGGAGCCGGGGCCGCCCAGAGCGCTGCCGCCGACCCCGGTCTTCAGGCTGCCGCGCGGCTGCACCTGCCCGCCCGCCGTGCTGAGCGCCACCACGAGGTCGCCCGTCACCTCCCGGCCGCCCTGGGCACACCGCGCGACGATCTCGTACGTCCCCGGCTGCGCGCTCGACGGCACCCGGAACTGGCCGATCGCGTCGCCCTCGTGCGCGCTGGGCGCCAGCGTGAACGTCCCGGCCCCCACCGCGCCCGCGTCCCCCGTCGCCGCGCCCTGCCCGCCGCACGCCTTCGTGTTCACCGTGACCTGATAGCCAGGCACCACGCTGGACGGGAACACCTCCAGGCTCCCGGCGCCGACGGCGCAGGCGGGCGCGGCACCGAGCCCCGCCGCGACGACGGCGAGCGCGGTACCGGTCAGCAGACGGGCGGTGCGTCGCATGGTGCTCCCTCGAGTCCAGGAGGCACGCCCCGCGGCACCCCCTGTGCCGCCGAGTCGGTCGCGCCCCTGCCCTACCGAGGTAAAAGGCACTCGGCCGCGCCCGCTTCCTGAGAGAACGCCGGCGTTGCGACGAACGGGTGGCCCCTGCGGGGGCCCGCCGGAGTGACGGGGCCCGCGTTACGGCAGGTCATCGGGGTGCGTAGGGGTGTGGGGGAAGAGGACACGAACGGGCGGGGCGGGAGGGGGTGAACGGGTGATGGGGCTTGGGCGGGACCCGCGCCTGCCAACCAGCCGGCGAGCGAGGGGAGGTGCGTCCGGTTCACGTGTGCCGACACCTTGTGCTGACGCCCTGTGGGAGAGGGCACGTTGCGGAGTCCTCGTGTCACTTTCGCCAGAACAGATGGTGCGTCACGCCGCTCGGGCTGGGCACGACCTCAAGATGGAATCGGTCGAGCAGCTCGTCGGGGGAGTCCCAGAGCCGCAGTCCGGATCCGAGCTTCACCGGTGAGACCGCCACATGCATGGTGTCGACGAGGTCGGCGTCCAGGAACTGCCGGATGGTGGTGACCCCGCCGCCGAGGCGGACGTCCTTCCCCTGCGCCGCTTCCCGTGCTTGCTCCAGGACCGTGGCCGGGTCGCCGTCGACGAAGTGGAACGTGGTGTCGGAGAGCGTGAACGAAGGACGCTTGTGATGAGTCATGACGAACACCGGGGTGCGGAACGGGGGCTCGTCACCCCACCAGCCGCGCCACTCATGGTCATTCCAGGGCCCGCGCTGGGGCCCGAACTTGTTGCGGCCCATGATCTCGGCACCGATGTTCCGCGCGTAGTCCCGCGTCAAGTAGTCGTCGAGGCCACGGCTGCCCCCGGGGTCCGTGCGCATGGGCCAGCTAGCCGTGGCGCCGGCCCACGCGAACAGTCTGGCGGGATCGATGCCGCGGCCGAACGGATTCTCAAGGGTCTGGTCCTCACCGGCGCCGATGCCGTCGCTCGAGACGTTGAAGTTCTGGACTCTCAGTAGCTGAGCCATGTGTTCCCTCCTGCGTTGTCGATGACGGTGAGTGAGACTCTCCAGGCCGCGAAAACTCATCGTTGTGTCCAGATCCGTGGCTGCTGTCAGCGTCCGGCCGTTCTGGCAGAGCTGTGCGGGGAGGGGCTGCACCTACTTCGCCGACAGCCGAGAGGCGCTCCGCAGCCTGATCCGCGACATCAAAGCGGGGAAGGCCGACCACCTGCTCCTGCGGTACTTCGCGTGCGGGCCTGGCCCGCTGACGCCCAAGAGGCTGAGGCACCATGGTGGCCGACGGCGACGGCGCGGTCGGCCTTGGGGGAGTGGGATGAGAACAGGCGAGCGGCGGTCCATGCCCTGGTGGGGGATCCTGATGCTCTGCTCGGGGGGTGTGCTGGCGGTTCCCGCGGTGTTGTTCGTGGGGCTGATCGCGCTCATGGGGATCGGGCGCGCTCTCGCCCCGGTTCCGGAGCCGGAGGGGAAGCCGCTCGTGCTGCGGGCCGGCGCGATCGCCGGGACCTGGCGTGATGAGGACGGCGGACGGCTGGTCTTCCGCGCCGACGGCACGTTCGTCTCCAAGGGGGTGTGCGGGGACTTCGCGGACGACGATCTGGACGAGGCCTCCGCTCCCGATCCCGGCGCCGGCACCTGGAACAGCGACTCCGATACGTGGCCGGGCGAGGACTCCCCCATGACGTCCGTGCACGTCACCTTCCGTCCGAGCGGCGTGTGGACCCAGTACGACGCCCGGGGGACGGCGGCCCGTCCCGTTCTGTGGGAGTACATCGGTGATCCCGACAACGGTGAGCTCTGCGTCCTGCGCAAGGACTCCTGACCAGCCCCGGACACGCGAACGGCCGCCCCCGTCCGGAAACCGGACGGGGGCGGCCGCAGGCCCGTGATCAGCGGATCACTTCACGTTGACGGCACTCCACGCCGCCGCCACCGCGTTGTACTCGGTGCTTCCCGCGCCGTACAGGTCCTTGGCGGCGTTGAGAGTCGCCGTCCGCGCACCCGCGTAGTTCGTCGAGGACGTCATGTAGACCGTCAGCGCGCGGTACCAGATCGCGCCGAGCTTGTCGCGGCCGATGCCCGTCACCGTGGAGCCGTCGGCGGTGGGGGAGTCGTAGCTGACGCCGTTGACGGTCTTCGGGCCGCTGCCCTCCGCCAGCAGGTAGGCGAAGTGGTTGGCGACGCCCGAGGAGTAGTGGACGTCCAGGTTGCCGACCGAGGAGCTCCAGTAGTCCGCGGACTTGCCGTCCTTCGAGGGCTTGTCCATGAAGCGGAGCGCGGCCTTGCCGAAGCCCGAGCGGACGATCTTCTCGCCGATCAGGTAGTCGCCCGGGTCGGAGGAGTTGTTCGCGTGGAACTCCACCAGCGAGCCCAGGATGTCCGAGGTGGCCTCGTTGAGACCGCCGGACTCGCCCGAGTACGTCAGCGCGGCCGTCTTGGACGTGACGCCGTGCGTCATCTCGTGACCCGCCACGTCCAGCGACACCAGCGGGCCGAGCTGCGTCCCGTCACCGTCGCCGTACGTCATGCAGAAGCAGGTGTCGTCCCAGAAGGCGTTGTTGTAGTTGGTGCCGTAGTGGACGCGGTTGAACGAGCCCTTGCCGTCGCCGGCGATGCCGTTGCGGCCGTGGACGTTCTTGTAGTAGTCCCACGTCTGGTCGGTGCCGTACTGCGCGTCCACCGCCGCCGAGGCCCGGTCGGCGGAGTCGCCCGTGCCCCAGTGGTTGTCCGTGTCCGTGAACAGCGTCGCCGGGGCGCGGCTGATGCAGACGGTGAGGACGCAGACGTCGGACTTGTTCGCCGCGTCGCCCGTGTACGTGTTGCCGCGGGTCGGGTCCTTCATCTGGTACGTCGACCCGGACAGCGTCGTCTCCAGCGGAACCGCCCCGCTGTAGAGCGACTTGCCGTCACCGGTCGCCGTCTCGATGTTGTCCCAGGCGTCGATCTGCCTGCCCGTGTCCGCGTTCGTCAGCACGGTGCGGCCGACCGGGTTGCCGAGCGAGTCCTTGGCGACCACGTCGGTGCGATAGGCCAGCCGGGGAGTGCCGTGCGAGGCGTCCACGACCAGCTGCGGCTTGGCGGTCACCTGCTTCAGGATCTCGCCGAGGTTGACCGCACGCAGCGCGTTCACCGCGATGTCGGACGCCTTCGCCTTGGAAAGCTGCGGGACGATCGAGGCGAGGGAGATCGGGGCCTTCGTCGCGCGGTTCGCGCTGCGGTACGTACCGTCGGGCGCGAGGTGGACCACGAAGTCACCGCCGAGGACCGGGAGATCGTGGTACGTGCGGTCGTAACGGACGTGCTGCGTACCGTCGTTGTCGACGATGACGTCCCGGACGCTGGTGCCCTGCGCCGCGGTGAGCCCCAGGGTGGTGGCGTAGTCTGCGAGCGCCGAGGTCGCGTTCTCGATCGCGGTGGCCCGGGTCGGTCTGACGTCGGCCTCTGCGGCGGGGGAGAGCGTGACGGCCAGCAGGCCGACGGTGGTGGCGGCTATGCCGGCCGTGGCGAGACGTGTTCCTCGGATGTGTCGTATCCGACTCATCAGTCTCCTTGTGATGGAGCCTCGAGGGCTTGGGGTGGGCCTGATGTCCTTGCGATTCAAGAGGCCGTGGCATGGGCATGTCCAGGGGTTCGCGATGGAGATGTGTGAGGGTGTGGAGGTGGTGGAGAATCGCTTCTGTGATCTCCCCGGCCCTGCCGTTCTTCGTCTACGGCACCCTGCGCCCCGGCGAACCCAACCACGACCGCTTCCTGCGAGGCCGCATCCGCTCCGAGGAACCCGCGCTGCTCGGTGACGCCGTGCTCTACGAGGGCCCCGGCTATCCGTACGCCGTCGAGGAGCGGGGCGCCGGACCGGTCCACGGCGAACTCGTCACCGCGCTCCCGGAGGCGTACGTCCAATTGCTCTATGAATTGGATGAGTTGGAGGAGTACGTACCGGGCGACGCGCACAGCCTCTACGAACGCGTCGAGCGCGAGGCCGTCCGGGAGGACGGCGGCACCGTACGGGCGTGGGTGTACGTCGCGGCGCCCCGTGTGGCCGCCCGTCTGCGGGCCCACGGCAGGCCCGTCACGGGCGGGGACTGGCGGGGGCGCGGCCGCTGAAGCGTGCCGACCGAGACGTTCAGGCGCCGTTGTCGGCGATGAGCCCGAAGCCTACGGTCCCACCGCCTCCACCCGTACCGCGCACACCTTGAACTCCGGCATGCGCGAGACCGGGTCAAGCGCCGGATTGGTCACCGTGTTGGCGCGGCCGGGGCCGGGCCAGTGGAAGGGCATGAACACGGTGTCCGGGCGGATGGCGGGGGTGAGGCGGGCGGGGGCCACCGTGCGGCCACGGCGGGAGGTGACGGCCACCGGGTCGCCGTCCGCCGCCCCGAGCCGTGCCGCGAGGCGCGGGTGCAGCTCGACGAACGGGCCGGGCGCGGCCGCGTTCAACTCGTCCACGCGACGGGTCTGGGCACCCGACTGGTACTGGGACACCACCCGGCCGGTCGTCATCAGCAGGGGGTACTCGGCGTCCGGTTCCTCGGCCGACGGGCGGTGCGAGACCGCCGCGAAGCGGGCCCGGCCGTCCTCGGTGGCGAACCGGTCGAGGAAGAGGCGCGGGGTGCCGGGGGCCGTCGTTCCGGAGGGGTACGGCCAGAACAGCCCCTTATCCCGGGCCAGTTGGCGATAGGTGATGCCGGAGTAGTCCGCCGGGCCGCCCGCGCTCGCCCGGCGCAGCTCCTCGAAGACCTCCTCGGGGTCCTCCGGGAAGCCCTTCTCCACTCCCAGGCGGGCGGCCAGTTCGTGCAGGACGTGCAGGTCGGTGCGGACTCCGGGGGGTGGCTCTACCGCCCGGCGGCGCAGCAGCACGCGGCCTTCGAGGCTGGTCGTCGTGCCCGTCTCCTCGGCCCACTGGGCGACCGGCAGGACGACGTCCGCGAGCGCCGCCGTCTCCGAGAGCACCACGTCCGCCACGGCCAGGAAGTCCAGCGACCGCAGCCGCTGTTCGACATGGGCCGCGTGCGGCGCCGACACCACCGGGTTGGAGCCCATCAGCAGCAGCGCGCGGATGTCCGTCCCCAGCGCGTCGAGCAGTTCGTACGCGCTGCGCCCCGGGCCGGGCAGGCTGTCCGGATCGACGCCCCACACCTCGGCCACGTGCCGCCGCGCCGCCGGATCGGTCAGCTTGCGGTAGCCGGGCAACTGATCCGCCTTCTGGCCGTGTTCGCGGCCGCCCTGCCCGTTGCCCTGCCCGGTCAGAGCGCCGTACCCGGACAGCGGACGCCCCGCCCGCCCGGTCGCCAGGCACAGGTCGATCCACGCGCCCACCGTGTCCGTGCCCTTGGACTGCTGCTCCGGTCCGCGCGCCGTGAGCACCATCGCGGCCGACGGCTCGCAGAACAGACGTACCGCTTCCCGCAGTTGGGGGACCGGCACCCCGGTGACCCGCTCCACGTACTCCGGCCAGTGCGCCATCGCCGCCGCCCGCGCCTCCTCCCAGCCGGCCGTACGGTCCTGGATGTAGGCCTCGTCCGTCCGGCCCTCCGCCACCACCAGGTGCAACAGGCCCAGCGCCAGGGCGAGATCGGTGCCCGGCCGGGGCGCCAGGTGCAGATCGGCCTGCTCGGCGGTCGGAGTGCGGCGCGGGTCGACGACGATCAACCTGCCGCCGTTCTCGCGCAGTTCGCGGAAGTAGCGCAGCGCGGGCGGCATGGTCTCGGCGATGTTGGAGCCGACCAGGATCACGCAGCCCGTCCGCGGAATGTCCTCCAGCGGGAACGGCAGCCCCCGGTCCAGGCCGAACGCCCGCGTCCCGGCCGCCGCCGCGGACGACATGCAGAACCGGCCGTTGTAGTCGATCTGCGAGGTCCCGAGGACCACCCGCGCGAACTTGCCCAGCGCGTACGCCTTCTCGTTCGTCAGCCCGCCCCCGCCGAACACCGCGCACGCGTCGGCTCCGTACGCGCTCCGGGCCGAGGACAGCCCGGCGGCGATCCGGTCCAGCGCCTCGGCCCAGGACGCGGGGACGAGCGTGCCGTCGCCGGATCGGACCAGCGGGGAGGTCAGCCGCACCCCGGGCGAGAGCACCGCGCCGGCCGTACGCCCCTTGCCGCACAACGCGCCCCGGTTCACCGGGAAGTCGTCGCGGCCGGCCACCTCCACACCCTCCGGCGCGGGCGACACGGTCATCCCGCACTGGAGGGCGCAGTACGGGCAGTGGGTGGGCGTCGCGGTGGTCTCCATGCCGCCCAGCGTGCTGCGGACGTGTTACGTCCCGTCCGGCTCCCTGTTACGCGGCCGGGACGACGCCCTCCCGCCCGCTCATCGGCCACCGTGAGGTGCCCGCCCTCACCGGCCGTCGGCGGCCAGGGCCAGTGCCCGCCGCACCCCCGGCTCCTTCGGCCCGAGGAACCGCGGGTCCGGCCGGAACACCGCGTCCAGGGCCGCCTTGGCCGCCGCGAAGACCTCGCGCGTGCCGCCGTAGTACCAGGTGACGTTGTGGCGGTCGACGGCGCCGACGCCGTACGAGTCGACGCCCGCCGCCTCGCACAGGGCCACCGCGCGCCGGATGTGGAAGCCCTGGCTGATCAGGACGGCCCGGTCCACGCCGAAGATCCGCTTCGCGCGGACGCAGGAGTCCCAGGTGTCGAAGCCCGCGTAGTCACGGACGACACGGGTGCCCGGGACGCCGTGCCGGGTCAGATAGGCGCGCATGGCGTCCGGCTCGTCGTAGTCCTCGTGGCTGTTGTCGCCGGTGACGAGCACGACCTCGATCCGGCCCTCGTGGTAGAGCCGCGCCGCCGTGTCCAGCCGGTGGGCGAGGTACGGCGACGGCTCGCCGTCCCACAGGCCCGCGCCGAAGACGACGGCGACGCCGGTGCGGGGCGCGTCCGCGGTCGTGCGCAGCCGGTCGGCCGTCGACACGAACAGCCATGCCGCCGGGAGCAGCGCCAGCACGCACCCGGCCATCACGGCCTGCACCAGACGCCGTTGCCCCGCGCGCGTGCGCGGCAGGCGTGGTCGGTGGAACTTCACTACGGCCCCCCAGTCTGCTCCGGCCGACGGCCGGCCGTCCTCGTTCACGGAGGACGTCGCACACGGTGCTCCGGTTCGCTTCACAGTGGGCAGGCGCCCGCTGTCGGCTCCCGGAAAACACCTGTCACCGCCGCGCAACGGGGGCGCAATCTCCGGCCCTCAGGATCGTTCCATGACGGCGTCGAACCCTCCTCACGAGCAGCCCGGAAGTCACCTCTACAGCACGGCGCACCTCATGGACAGCATCGGCACCCAACTGGCCAGGCAGCTCAGCCTCGTCACGCCCCGCGGCCGGCGGCGCCACGCACCGCCCGTCCTCGTCCTCGTCGCCCACGGCAGTCGCGACCCACGCGCGCGGGAGACGGTGTACGCGCTCAGGGATCGCGTGCGCGAGCTGCGGCCCGCCCTCTCGGTCCGCCTCGGCCACATCGAGCTCGACGAGCCGCTCCTGCCCGACACCCTCGCGGCCCTCGGGACCACCCCCGCCGTGCTCGTACCGCTGCTGCTCACCCGCGGGTACCACGTCAAGCGGGACATACCGGCGGCGGTGGCCGCCTCCGGCGTGCACGCGCGCGTGGCAGCCCCACTCGGCCCGCACCCGCTGCTCGTGGAGACCCTGCACGCCCGTCTCCTCGAGGCCGGCTGGCCGCCCGCCGGGAGCGACGCGGCCCTCCGCCGCACCGGGGGCGTCGTCCTCGCCGCCGCCGGCTCCCGCGCCCCGGACTCGACGGCCGACACCCGCCGCACGGCCCGCCTCCTCGCGGACCGCCTCGGCGTACCGGTGCTCCCCGCCCACGCCTCCGCCGCCGCGCCCACCGTCCCCGCCGCCCTGCGCACCCTCACCGCCCGAGGCCGCCACCACCTCGCCGTGGCCGCCTGCTTCACCGCCCCCGGCCGCTTCGCCACGGAGTGCGCACGGCACGCCCCGTGGATCGCCTCCGCCCCGCTCGGCGCTCACGAGGCGATGGCCCGCCTGGCCCTGCACCGCTACGACGAGGCGCTGAAGACCCCGGCGACGACAGAACCTGCACTGGCCTCAGCCTGAAACGCCGGCGGGGCCGACCCCCCAAAGGGGCGCGCCCCGCACCCCCTCGGCGCCCACGAGGCCGGCGACGCCAGAACCCGCGCTGGCCCCGGCATGAAACGCCGGGCGGGGCCGACCCCGCAAAGGGGCGCGGGGCTGCGCGCCGAGCCACACCGAACCCGCACCCGCCGAGCCACACCGAACCCGCACCCGCCGAGCCACACCGAACCCGCACCCGCCGAACAACCCGACCCGGCAGACGAGCGTGCGCCCCCGCACCACCCGAATGTCACACCCGCCCCGTACTGTCGAGTCATGGAAGGCACCGACACCGCACTCCCCACCGGCTACGACCCGCCGTCAGTCGACCGCTGGGCGCCCGAGCCCGACAAGCGCCCCGGCCGCACCGCCTTCCAGCGTGACCGCGCCCGCATCCTCCACTCCTCGGCCCTGCGCCGCCTCGCCGGCAAGACCCAGGTCGTCACCCCGGGCACCCGCAGCCAGGTCTGGGACGCCAGCCCGAGGACCCGCCTCACGCACTCCCTGGAATGCGCCCAGGTCGGCCGCGAGCTGGGCGCGGCCCTCGGCTGCGACGCCGACCTCGTGGAAGCCGCCTGCCTCTCCCACGACCTCGGCCACCCGCCCTTCGGGCACAACGGCGAACAGGCGCTGAACGAATTCGCGGACGACATCGGCGGATTCGAGGGCAACGCCCAGTCCCTCCGCCTCCTCACCCGCATCGAGCCCAAACGCTTCATCGCGGGAGGCACCCGTTCCGTCGGCCTCAACCTCACCCGTGCCGCCCTCGACGCCGCCACCAAGTACCCCTGGCCGCGCGGCGCCCACCCCAGTGATCCGGACTCGGCCAAGTTCGGTGTCTACGAGGACGACCGGCCCGTCTTCGACTGGGTCCGAAAGGAGGCCCCCGGCACGCGCACCTGCTTCGAGGCCCAGGTGATGGACTGGGCCGACGACGTGGCGTACTCGGTGCACGACGTCGAGGACGGACTGCACGCCGGCCACATCGACCCCAACTGCCTGCACGCCGAGCCCGAGCGGCAGACGGTGTTCGCGGTCGCCGTCGGGCGGTACGTCCCCGCCGACACCGACCCCGCCGAACTGGCCGAGGCCCTCGACCGGCTCCAGGACCAGGAGTGGTGGCCGCACGGCTACGACGGCACCGCGGTCGCCCAGGCCCGCCTCAAGGACGCCACCAGCCAGCTGATCGGCCGGTTCTGCCTGGCCGCCGAGGGCGCCACGCGCGCGGCGTACGGCAGCGGGCGGCTCACGCGGTACGGCGCCGAACTCGTCGTACCGAGAAGCGTCCGCATGGAGTGCGCCGTGCTCAAGGCCGTCGCCGACCGGTACGTCATGCAGCGCGACGAGCAGGAACGGCTGCGCGCCGACCAGCGGATCGTCGTCGCCGAGCTGGCCGAGGCGTTCACCGTGCGCGCCCCCGACGGCCTGGACCCGCAGTTCCGCGCGCTGTTCGACGCGGCACAGGACGACCGCGCCCGCAAGCGCGTGATCGTCGACCAGATAGCGTCCCTCACCGACGCCTCGGCACGCTCCCTGCACGCGCGCCTGACCGGACGCGTGTGAACGGCGCGGCGCTCGCGGACGGCATATGACCGGCACGCGTGCCTGATAGGACGCTTACGACCGGCACGCGAGACTGATGAGACGCGTGTGGTGCGAACGTGACCCTGCGTGGCCTGATCGGGGCACCACCCCTTCCCGCATCACGCTCCGTGCGGGAGGCTCGCATGTGGCGGCACCCTGACGAGGAGGCATCAAGTGGTCGACGCGGATGAGACGTTCGTCATCGTCGGAGGTGGCCTGGCGGGAGCCAAGGCGGCCGAGACGCTCCGGACGGAGGGCTTCACCGGCCGGGTGATACTGATCTGCGACGAGCGCGACCACCCCTACGAACGGCCGCCGCTGTCCAAGGGCTACCTCCTGGGCAAGGAGGAACGCGAGGGCGTCTTCGTGCACGAACCCGCCTGGTACGCGCGCCACGACATCGAGCTGCACCTCGGCCAGACCGTCACCGCGATCGACCGGGCCGCGAAGACCGTCCGCCTCGGCGACGGCACCCTCGTCCACTACGACAAGCTGCTCCTGGCCACCGGCTCCGAGCCGCGCCGCCTCGACATCCCCGGCACCGGTCTCGCCGGCGTGCACCACCTGCGCCGCCTCGCCCACGCCGAGCGGCTCAAGGGCGTCCTCGCCTCCCTCGGCCGGGACAACGGCCACATCGTGATCGCGGGCGCCGGTTGGATCGGCCTGGAGGTCGCGGCAGCCGCCCGCGAGTACGGCGCCGAGGTCACCGTGGTCGAGCCCGAGCCGACCCCGCTGTACGGCGTCCTCGGCCCCGAGCTCGGCAACCTCTTCGCCGAGCTGCACCGCGAGCACGGTGTCCGCTTCCACTTCGGGGTCCGCCTGACGGAGATCATCGGCCAGGACGGCGTGGTCCTCGCCGCACGCACCGACGACGGCGAGGAGCACCCGGCGCACGACGTGCTGGCCGCGATCGGCGCCGCCCCGCGCATCGGACTGGCCGAGGCGGCGGGCCTGGAGCTCGCCGACCGCGCGCACGGCGGCGGCATCGTGGTGGACGAGCGGCTGCGCACCTCCGACCCCGACATCCACGCCGCCGGCGACGTCGCCTCCGTCCCGTCCGGCCTCTTCGGCACCCGGCTGCGCGTCGAGCACTGGGCGAACGCGCTGAACGGCGGCCCCGCGGCGGCCCGCGCCATGCTCGGCCAGGACGTGATCTACGACCGGGTGCCCTACTTCTTCTCCGACCAGTACGACCTGGGCATGGAGTACAGCGGCTGGGCGCCCCCCGGGTCGTACGACCAGGTGGTGATCCGCGGGGACGCGGGCAAGCGCGAGTTCGTCGCCTTCTGGCTGAAGGACGGGCGCGTGCTGGCCGGGATGAACGTGAACGTGTGGGACGTCACAGAGCCGATCCAGCGGCTGATCCGCACGGGAGCCCCGGTGGACGCGGACGCGCTGGCGGACCCGCACGTCCCGCTCGAAAGCCTCGTCCCGTAGATGTCCGTCCGCCCCCGTAGAATTCACGCGTGGCAGGACGGATCAACGACGAGGACGTGAAGGCGGTACGGGACG
This sequence comes from Streptomyces sp. V3I7, assembly GCF_030817495.1. Lineage (NCBI taxonomy): Bacteria > Bacillati > Actinomycetota > Actinomycetes > Kitasatosporales > Streptomycetaceae > Streptomyces > Streptomyces sp. V3I7. The sequence continues at coordinate 2,147,745 of NZ_JAUSZK010000001.1, read as the reverse complement.
CGGTCCCGATCGACGCCGTGGTGTCCGAGTACCTCCAGCTGCGCAACGCGGGCGGCGGCAACCTCAAGGGCCTGTGCCCGTTCCACGACGAGAAGTCGCCCTCCTTCCAGGTCAGCCCGAGCAAGGGGCTCTTCCACTGCTTCGGCTGCCAGGAGGGCGGCGACACCATCACCTTCGTGATGAAGGTGGACCACCTCTCCTTCTCGGAGGCGGTGGAGCGGCTCGCCGCCCAGGCCGGCATCACCCTGCGCTACGAGGAGGGCGGCTACAACCCCGCCCACCAGCGCGGCGAGCGGATCCGCCTGGTCGAGGCCCACAAGATCGCCGCCCAGTGGTACGCCGAGCAGCTCGCCACCAGCCCCGAGGCCGAGACCGGCCGCATCTTCCTCGCCGAGCGCGGCTTCGACCAGGCCGCCGCCGTGCACTTCGGCGTCGGCTACAGCCCCCAGGGCTGGGACCACCTCACCCGCTACCTGCGCGGCAAGGGCTTCAGCGACAAGGAGCTGGTCCTCTCCGGCCTCGCCCAGGAGGGCCGCCGCGGCCCCATCGACCGCTTCCGCGGCCGCCTGATGTGGCCCATCCGCGACATCGGCGGCGAGGTCGTCGGCTTCGGTGCGCGCAAGCTGTACGAGGCGGACAACGGCCCGAAGTACCTGAACACCCCCGACACCGCGATCTACAGGAAGTCCCAGGTCCTCTACGGCATCGACCTGGCCAAGAAGGAGATCGCCAAGGCCAGCCGCGCGGTCGTGGTCGAGGGCTACACCGACGTGATGGCCTGCCACCTCGCGGGCGTCACGACGGCCATCGCCACCTGTGGCACCGCCTTCGGCGGCGACCACATCAAGATCCTGCGCCGGCTGCTGATGGACAACGGCTCGGCGCGGGTGATCTTCACGTTCGACGGTGACGCGGCCGGTCAGAAGGCGGCCCTGCGCGCCTTCGAGGACGACCAGAAGTTCGCCGCCGAGACCTACATCGCGATCGCCCCCGACGGCATGGACCCCTGCGAGCTGCGCCTGGCCAAGGGCGACGAGGCGGTGGCCGAACTGGCCGAACCCCGCACGCCGCTCTTCGAGTTCGCGCTGCGGCAGATCGTGAGCCGCTACGACCTGGACACCCCCGCCGGCCGCGCGGCCGCCCTGGACGAGGCGGCCCCGGTCGTCGCCCGCATCAAGAACAGCGGCGCCCAGCACGAGGTCGCGGTCGAACTGGCCGGCATGCTCGGCATCCTGGACACCCAGTTCGTGGTCAAGCGCGTGGCCCAGCTGGCCCGTTGGGCCCGTGAACGCGGCGGCGAGCGCGGCGGAAAGGGCGGCCCCGCGCGGGGCCAGGCCCCGCAGCCGTACGAGACGCAGGCCGGCCGCCCCCGCACCTCCGGCCCGGCCCTCAACCTCCGCAACGCGGTGTACGCCACCGAGCGCGAGCTGCTCAAACTCGCCCTCCAGCGCCCGGAACTGGTGTCCCCCGCCTTCGACGCGTACGGCATCGACGAGTTCACCGCCGCCCCTTACGCGGCCGTCCGCCAGGCCATCATGGACGCGGGCGGCGCCGAGTACGGCGTAGCGGACCCGCAGGAGTACCTGGTCCGGGTCCGTGAGGCGGCCCCCGACGACACGGTGCGCGCCATGGTGACGGAGCTGGCCGTCGAGGCGATCATGCGCCGCACGGTCGACGAGGCCTACGCGGGCGACCAGTTGGTGGCCGTCCGCCGCCGCGCCGTGGACCGGCGCATCCAGGAGGTCCAGAGCACCCTGGCCCGTGTCGGCGCCGGCGGCGACCCCGCCCATCTCGCGTCCGTGCAGAACGAGTTGTGGGTGCTCCAGCAGTACGGACAGGCGCTGCGGGAGCGGGGAGCCGGCGCTCTCTGAGCCCGGCGCGGGCCGCCAGGGTCACCGCCCAGTCACGGAGCGGACGCAAAAAGTCACCGCACGACCCTCGTGGCGGCTGTGTGTCGTACCCCACACTGGGTGCGGTGCCTGAGTCCTCGGAGCGCGGCCGGCCCGGCCCCCACGGGTCCTGGATCCCCGCGGTTCCGCTCATCCCGTACGGGACGGACAGCGGTGAGGCCGTCGACTCCGCCCCCGACGTACCGCTGCCGCCCACCCTGGCAGCGATCATCCTGGAGGTCGCTCCCGTGCAGACCCAGACCCTCACGCAGACCGACAGCGGCACGCAGGACGAGCCCGACGCGGAGCCCGGAGTGCTCGCGGCCGTACCCGCGCAGGGCCGCCCGGCACGCCACCCGGAGGCGGGCGGCACGGCGCCGCAGGCACCGGCCGAACCGTCCGAACCGCCCGCCGAGGAGCTCGCAGGGGCCGACGCCGCGGAGGCGGTCGAGTCCGTCCGGATCCCCGTCGCCCGCACCGAGACCGGCGGCCCCTCCTCGGACCTGTTCCGCCAGTACCTGCGCGAGATCGGCCGCATCCCGCTGCTCACCGCGGCCGAGGAGGTCGAGCTCGCCCGCCGGGTCGAGGCCGGTCTGTTCGCCGAGGAGAAGCTGGGCACCACCCCCGACCTGGACAGCGAGGTCGCCCTCGACCTGGACCGGCTCGTCGTCATGGGCCGCATGGCCAAGCGGCGGCTCATCGAGGCCAACCTGCGGCTCGTGGTCTCCGTCGCCAAGCGGTACGTCGGACGCGGGCTGACCATGCTCGACCTCGTGCAGGAGGGCAACCTCGGCCTCATCCGCGCCGTCGAGAAGTTCGACTACGCCCGCGGCTACAAGTTCTCGACGTACGCCACCTGGTGGATCCGGCAGGCCATGTCCCGGGCGCTCGCCGACCAGGCCCGCACCATCCGGGTCCCGGTGCACGTCGTCGAGCTGATCAACCGGGTCGTGCGGGTCCAGCGGCGCATGCTCCAGGAGCGCGGCTACGAGCCCACGGCGGCCGAGGTCGCCGCCCATCTCGGCCTGCCCCCGGAGCGGGTCAGCGACGTGCTGCGGCTCGCCCAGGAGCCCGTCTCGCTACACGCCCCCGTCGGCGAGGAGGACGACGTCGCCCTCGGCGACCTCATCGAGGACGGCGACGCGACCAGCCCCGTCGAGTCCGCCGCCTTCCTGCTGCTGCGCCAGCACCTGGAGGCCGTCCTGTCGACGCTGGGGGAGCGGGAGCGCAAGGTCGTCCAGCTGCGCTACGGGCTCGCCGACGGCCGCCCGCGCACGCTGGAGGAGATCGGCCGCCTCTTCGGCGTCACCCGCGAGCGCATCCGCCAGATCGAGTCCAAGACGCTGAACAAGCTCCGCGACCACGCCTTCGCGGACCAACTCCGGGGCTATCTGGACTGATACGCCGACCGGTACGCCGCCGGATACGCCAAGGGGGCCGCCCCGAAGGACGGCCCCCGGCGACGGCGGACGTCAGTCGACCTCGGCGACCGCCTCCGCGAACTGCGCCTTGTACAGCCGCGCGTACGCACCGTCGGCCGCCAACAGGTCGGTGTGCGTGCCCTGTTCGACGATCGAACCGTTCTCCATCACCAGGATCGTGTCGGCGTCCCGGATGGTGGAGAGCCGATGCGCGATGACGAACGACGTGCGCCCGTGCGCCAGTTTGGCCATCGCCTTCTGGATCAGCACCTCGGTCCGGGTGTCGACCGAGCTGGTCGCCTCGTCCAGCACCAGGATCACCGGGTCGGACAGGAACGCCCGCGCGATGGTGATGAGCTGCTTCTCACCGGCGCTCACCCCCGTGCCCTCGTCGTCGATCACCGTGTCGTAGCCGTCGGGCAGCGTCCGCACGAACCGGTCGGCGTGCGCGGCCCGCGCGGCCTCCTCGATCTCGCCCCGCGTGACATCCCGTGAGGCGCCGTACGCGATGTTCTCCGCGATGGTGCCGCCGAACAGCCAGGTGTCCTGGAGCACCATGCCGATCCCGGCGCGCAGTTCGTCCCGGGACATCCGCGCGACGTCGACGCCGTCGAGCGTGATCCGGCCGCCGGAGACCTCGTAGAACCGCATCAGCAGGTTGACCAGCGTGGTCTTGCCCGCGCCGGTCGGGCCGACGATCGCCACTGTGTGACCGGGCTCGACCTTCAGCGACAAGTCCTCGATCAGCGGCTTCTCCGGGTCGTACCGGAAGGACACGCCCTCCAGCGCCACCCGCCCGCGCAGCTCGGCCGGCCGCTCGGCGGGCACCGGATCCGCCTCCTGCTCCTCCGCGTCCAGGAGTTCGAAGATCCGCTCGGCCGAGGCGACGCCGGACTGCACCAGGTTCGCCATCGAGGCGATCTGCGTCAGCGGCATCGAGAACTGCCGCGAGTACTGGATGAAGGCCTGCACATCACCGATGGACAGGGAACCGGAGGCGACCCGCAGACCGCCGACCACGGCCACCAGCACGTAGTTGATGTTCGACACGAACATCATCAGCGGCTGCATCATCCCACTGTTGAACTGCGCCCTGAACCCGGCCTCGTACAGCGCGTCGTTCTCCTCGGCGAACTGTGCCGCCGACTGCTCCTGGCGGCCGAACACCTTCACCAGGGTGTGCCCGGTGTACATCTCCTCGATGTGCGCGTTCAGCTTGCCGGTGGTGCGCCACTGCGCCACGAAGTGCGGCTGCGAGCGCTTGCCGATGCGGGTGGCGACGACGAACGACAGCGGCACGGTGACGAGCGCGACCAGCGCCAGGATCCAGGAGACGTAGAACATCATCGCGAGCACGCCGATGACGGTCAGCACCGCGTTGATCAGCTGGCCCATCGACTGCTGGAGCGTCTGGCCGATGTTGTCGATGTCGTTCGTCGCCCGCGAGAGCACCTCCCCGCGCTGGCGCTTGTCGAAGTACGACAGCGGCAGCCGCGACAGCTTCGTCTGTACGTCCTCGCGCATCCGGTACATCGTGCGGTTGACGGTCCGGTTCACCAGCCGGGTCGCCACCGCCATCGACAGACCGGCGACCAGGAAGGTGCCGAGCGCCAGCAGCAGCACGCTGCCGACGGCACCGAAGTCGATGCCCTTGCCCGGGGTGAAGTCGGTGCTGCGGAGCATGTCCGCGATGGCGCCCTGGCCGTGCTCGCGCATCGACGCCAGCACCTGCTCCTTGGTGGCTCCCTCCGGCATCCGCCGGCCGACGATGCCGGCGAAGACCAGGTCGGTGGCCCTGCCGAGGATCTTCGGCCCGATCACGCTCAGCCCGACGCTGACGACGACGCAGGTGAGCAGCACGTAGATCGTCACGCGCTCGGGGCGGAACCGGGCGAGAAGCCGCTTGCCCGAGCCCTTGAAGTCCATCGAGCGCTGGTCGGGGCCGCCGCCGGCCATCATCCGTCCCATGGGACCGGCCATCAGGCAGCCTCCGCTTCCGTCAGCTGGGAGAGCACGATCTCCCGGTAGGTCTCGTTGTCCGCCATCAGCTCGTGGTGGCGGCCGGTGCCGACGATCCGGCCCTCGTCCAGGACCACGATCCGGTCGGCGTCCCGGATGGTCGCCACGCGCTGGGCGACGATCACGACCGTGGCCTCGGCGGTCTCCGCGGCGAGCGCGCCGCGCAGGGCCGCGTCCGTGGCGTAGTCGAGGGCGGAGAAGGAGTCGTCGAACAGGTAGATCTCCGGGCGCTGCACGAGGGTGCGGGCGATGGCGAGCCGCTGCCGCTGACCTCCGGACACGTTCGTACCCCCCTGGGCGATCGGCGCGTTCAGCCCGCCCTCCAGCCGCTCCACGAAGTCCTTGGCCTGCGCCACCTCCAGCGCGTGCCACAGCTCCTCGTCGGTCGCGTCCGGATTGCCGTAGCGCAGGTTGGTGGCCACCGTGCCCGCGAACAGATACGGCCTCTGCGGCACCAGGCCGACCGTCCGCGCGAGCAGCTCCGGCTCGACGCTCGCCACGTCGACGCCGTCCACGAGCACCTCGCCGTCGGTCGCGTCGAACAGCCGCGGGACCAGCCCGAGCAGCGTCGACTTGCCGCTGCCGGTCGAGCCGATCACGGCGGTGGTCTCACCCGGCCGGGCCACCAGGTCGACGGCCTTCAGCACGGGCTCCTCGGCACCCGGGTAGCGGAACCCGGCGCCGCGGATCTCCAGATGGCCGTGGCGGCGCAGCTCGGTGACGGGAGCGGCGGGCGGCACGACGCTGGATTCGGTGTCCAGGACCTCCTGGACGCGCTCGGCGCAGACCTCCGCGCGCGGCACCATCATGAACATGAAGGTGGCCATCATCACGGACATGACGATCTGCATCAGATAGGCGAGGAACGCCGTCAGGTCGCCGATCGCCATGCCGCCGCTGTCGATGCGGTGTGCGCCGAACCACACCACCGCGATCGACGACAGGTTCACCACCGTCATCACGATCGGGAACATCAGCGCGAGCATGTTGCCGCTGGCCAGCTGCATCTCGGTGAGGTCGGCGTTGGCCCTGCCGAACCGGCGCTGCTCGTACTCGTCGCGCACGAAGGCGCGGATGACCCGGTTGCCGGTGATCTGCTCGCGCAGCACCCGGTTCACCGTGTCCAGGCGCACCTGCATGGTCCGGAACAGCGGGCGCAGCCGCCGCACGATCAGCGTCACGCAGATCCCCAGCACCGGCACCACCGCCACCAGCACCCCGGACAGGGGTACGTCGAGGCCGAGCGCCAGGACGATGCCGCCGACGCACATGATGGGCGCCGACACCATCAGCGTGAACGTCATCAGGACCAGCATCTGGATCTGCTGGACGTCGTTGGTCGTCCGCGTGATGAGGGAGGGCGCCCCGAAGTGACCCACCTCGCGCGCGGAGAAGGACTGCACACGGTCGAACACCGCGGCCCGGACGTCCCGGCCGAGCGCCGAGGCGGTCCGGGCGCCGAAGTACACGGCGCCGATGTTGCAGACGACCTGCACCAGCGAGACGCCGATCATCAGCGCGCCGAAGGACAGGATGTACCCCGTGTCACCCTTCATGACACCGTTGTCGATGATGTCGGCGTTCAGGGTGGGCAGGTAGAGGGTGGCGCAGGTCTGGAGGAGCTGCAGCAGCACCAGGAGAGCTATGGGTTTCTTGTAGGGCCTGAGGCAGGTCCGCAGAAGTCGTATGAGCACGCTACGTCTCTCGGAGTCGGCGGTGGGGTCGGTCGATGTCCCCTGGCCCCTATCGTCGGGCACTCCACCGGTGTTACGGACTCTTGCAGAAAGTCCTTTCAGAGCGGGCGTTTTGGCTGCCTCGCGCCGGTGCTTCGTCGCGAAGGTCAAGTGCGCGTGTAGCGCCGAAACGATACGTCTGCCACGACTTTTGTCGTTCTGTACATCTATGAGATCAACCGTTGCTAGCGTCTTGGTCATGCGGCTCCGCTACAACTTCCGGGCCTATCCGGATGCCGAGCATGTGGCACCGTGCACGACCGCGACCACAACGCAGCACGCAACGTCCTGATCGAAGGACGCCGTATCGTCGCCGCCGGACGGGCGGAGACGCCAAACGCCTGTGGAGCGCAGGTAAGACGGGCACACGTGCCCGCACAGCGGGGTGAAGCAGGAAGCCCCCGGAAGGGTCGGACGGCCCAGGCCAGAATCCCTGGACCGCAGACCAGGAAGCACGTCAACTCAACCGATTAAGCCAACCAACCCCAACCCCCAGTGGTCCAAGGGCGTGCCCTTGGACGGCCCCGGCCCTACGCCCTCCGTCGTCCGTCCTACGCCCCGAACGCTCCCGGGTGCGTCTGCTCCCGCACCGCCGTGAACTGCTGGCGCACCGCCTGGCCGACCGCGAGCTCGTCGCCCGGGTCCAGGTACTGCGCCGCGGGGGCCGGCCACACCGGAGGGATGCGCGGGTCGAGGGTGCCCTGGGAGGCGCCGACCGCCCAGGCGGCCTGCCGGGCGGCGCCGATCGCGGCGTAGTCGGCGGGCTGCGGTACGACGACCTGGGCGCCGAAGAGGGCGGGCGCGGCGGCCTGTACGGCGGGCAGCTCGGCGGCCGGCCCGAGCAGGAACACCCGCCGCACCTCCACGCCCCGGCCGCGCAGCACGTCCAGGGCGTCCCCGAGCCCGCACAGCATGCCCTCGAAGGCGGCCCGCGCGAGGTGCTGCGGCTTCATCGACTCCCGGCGCAGCCCGGCCAGCGTCCCGGCGGTGTGCGGCAGGTTCGGCGTGCGCTCGCCCTCCAGGTAGGGCAGCAGCACCAGCCCGTGCGAGCCGGGGGTGGACTTCATGGCCAGCTCGGACAGGCTCTCCAGGTCGGGCAGCCCGAGGAGTTCAGCCGTACCCCGCAGGGTCCGTACGGCGTTCAGGGTGGTGACGACGGGCAGGTGCATGCCGGTCGCGTCGGCCAGGGACGTGATCATCCCGCTCTGGTCGGCGAGCGCCTCGGGGTGCACGGCCATCACGGACCCGGACGCCCCGAGGGACACGACCGCGTCCCCGAGCCCGATCCCGAGCCCGAAGGCGGCGGCCATCGTCTCCCCCGTCCCGGCAGAGATCAGCAGACCCTCGGGCGTCGTACCGGCCGCGTCCGACGGGCCGAGCACCTCGGGGAGCATGGCCTGGTGACCCAGTGCCAGCTCGATCAGGTCGGGCCGGTAGGAGCCGGTGCCCGCGGACCAGTACCCGGTGCCGGAGGCGCCCCCGCGGTCGGTGGTGCGCCGGACCGGGCGGCCGAGCAGCTGCCACACCAGCCAGTCGTGGGCCTGGAGCAGGCCGGCGGTGCGCTGGGCGTTCTCGGGTTCGCTCCTGGCGTACCAGCGCAGCTTGGTCACCGGCTGGGCGGCCTGCGGCACACAGCCCACCGCCTGCGCCCACGCCTCGCGCCCGCCGAGCCCGTCGATCAGGTCGGCCGCCGCGACCTGCGCCCGCTTGTCGCCGCCGGTCATGGCCGGGCGCACGGTGTTGCCCTGCGCGTCGAGCGGGACCAGCGCGTTCGCCTGCGCGGAGACGCCGATGGCCTGCACGCCCTCCAGCAGCCCGCCGCCGGCCGCCTCGCCCAGGGACAGCAGCCACGCCTGCGGATCGACGTCGGAGGGGCGCCCGCCGTCGGCGTTCTCCAGCGGGTGCGGCGCGTAGCCCTGCCGGATGACGGCTCCGGTGTCCGCGTCACAGACGACGATGCGTGTGAAATCGGGCGAACTGTCCAACCCGGCGACTATCCCCATGACTCAGATTCTGCCGTAGCGCTGCGCCTGCTTTGGCCATGAGCGGTGTGAGGGTGGGGGTTGTTCGGTGGGTGCGGGGTCGTCACCGGTGCTGAACGGGCGCCGCTAGGTGTTGCTCGTGCCCCAGTCGTCCTCGTAAGGGCGGTCCGGGGTCCGGTCGCGGAGGGAGTGGACGCGTCGGGTCACCGAGTGCGGGAGGTGGTCGGTCACCTTGCCGCCCACCATGTGCAGCGCGCTGCCCGCGAAGCGGCGGCCCTGGAGGGCGGCGGCCTCGGCGGTGTTGCGGACGGTGGGGTTCTCGGCGATCCGCCGGGCGGACTTCTTGAGCTGCTCGTAGCGCTCGCGTCCGGCCCTCGTGCCCAGTACGTACCCCACGGCGAGTCCGGCGACGAACGTGAGCCGGTAGCGCATGGCGGCCACCTTTCCTGACGTAGGAGCGGGGCAGGGGGGTACCGATTGGCGGAGCACCCCCCTGCTTGCGCTAATGTATGTGTCGCAGCGAGCGAGCGCCCCCTGGCGAATGCCCAGGTAGGTACGTTCGATGCAACGAGGCATTCCTCCGTAGCTCAATTGGCAGAGCAGCCGGCTGTTAACCGGCAGGTTACTGGTTCGAGTCCAGTCGGGGGAGCTCGGTCCTCCGTAGCTCAATTGGCAGAGCAGCCGGCTGTTAACCGGCAGGTTACTGGTTCGAGTCCAGTCGGGGGAGCTCGGTCCTCCGTAGCTCAATTGGCAGAGCAGCCGGCTGTTAACCGGCAGGTTACTGGTTCGAGTCCAGTCGGGGGAGCTTGTTGAACGAGGGCCCCTCAGGGGTCCTTTTTCATGTCCGGCGGAACCGCCGCGCCCTCGGCGCAGTCCTCAAGGTCATGAAGGACCGCGGAAGCCGACCATCCGAAGCAGGAGATCGTATGAGCGGCTATGCTGCGGCAGACGGCGCGCACACTTGTACGCGACACGCCGCTATGGGGCGGTAGCTCAGCCGGTTAGAGCAGCGGACTCATAATCCGTCGGCCGTGGGTTCGAGTCCCACCCGCCCCACCACCAAGCATCGTGCAGAAACGATGTGACCTGCGGAAACGTGAGAACGGGGGTCGCCACTCGAAAGTGGCGACCCCCGTTCGTCTGTTCAGATCAAGATCCAGTGGACGCGTAGTGGACGCAGGGCTGGATCAGTGGACAGGGAGGCGTTCAGGCGGCCTGCTGGCCCCTAGCGTGCGACCGGCGGGCGGCCCGCGTAGGTGCGGGCGGCAGGCCCGTCGGCAGTGCCCAGCCCTCTGGTCCGGGGGTGTCGGCGCCGCCGAGGGTGAAGCGCGTGAGTGAGAAGTCCGCTCGCTGCTCCTCTGGGTAGCGGTCGTTGAAGTTCTCGACCCGCACCAACTCCAGGTCGTTCGCGGCGCAGTGGTCGCGTATCCACTTCACGGCTGCGTTGGCGGCGTCGTCCTGTCCTCGGGCGGCGAGCGTGATCATGCCGAGAAGATCGGCGTCCGGTCGGGTTTGGGCTCCCACGGCCCAGGTGCCGGCCGACTGGCGTGCGCCATGGGCCACGAGGACGGCTAGGCCGTCCTGCCAGGCTGTCTCGGGAAGCTTCAGTGGTGTGCGTACGTCGAAGGCGATGTCGCGAGGGACGACGGCCATGACCGATTCGGCTTCGGCGCGCATCATCTCGGGCAGCACGCTGGTGTAGGTGTCCGAGGTGATCTGGCGTGAGGAGTGGCCCAGCTTCTCTTGGACCACCTTGATGTCATTCCCGGCGAGTAGGGACAGGGTGGCGGCGAGGTGTCGCAGATCGTGAAGGCGGACCGGGGGCAGTCCGGATAGCTCCACGAGGCGGGTGAAGCGTCGGGATATCCAGTCGGGGTGGAGGGCGCCGCCGTTCTCGTGTGTCCACACGCGGCCGGTCTCGACATAGGCGTCGCCCCACTCCTGGCGCTCGCGCTCCTGCTTGGCTCGAAAGGCGACCAGGTTGTCGCCCGACTCCAAGCTCAGCGAGAGCGTGCGGACGCTGTCGGCCTTCGGTGCTTCGTCGTACAACTGGTAGGCGACCTCTACGACCTGCTGGGAGACCCGTAGCCAGAGCGCGTCAGTGCTGACATCCGTCCAGGGCAGCGCGGCCATTTCGCCGCGGCGGGGGCCGAGGAAGATGAACGAGTGCCAGAGCTCGTAGAGCCAGTCGCCTTTGACGAAGTCGAGGAACTGGCCGGTCAACTCCGGAGTCCAGACCATGACCGGTCCGGGCTTCTCGCCCGTGCGCTTCCAGTGTTCGATGCGTTCGGGTGTCCAGACGATCGGCTTCGGTCGGGTGGCTGAGGGTAGCTCGACGAATTGTGCCCAGTTCTTGGCGAAGGCCTGCTCGCTCTTGATGCCCCAGGAGAGGGCCGAGGAGAGGGTGTCGTTGATGCGGTGCATGGTGGCTGCGGAGGTCACCTTGCGCAGCCCTTTCCTTCCTTCGCGGAGTGCCGCGTTCGCGTCGAGGAACGCCCGGCGGGCGGCGCGGCGCTCCCCTGCCTTTCCAGCAGCCTTCACCCAGGCCCGGTGGGCGGTGTCGCGCTGGCTCTGGAGCTGGTCTACGCGGAGGCGGTGGAGGACCCTTTCGGCGTTCTTTTTCTCGATCGCGTCGTACATGCGGTCGAGGTGGCGGACTTTGAGGTCGCGGCGCTTGATGTGCCCGAGGTAGGGGATGAGGTAGTTGGCGAGGTGCTCCTCGTAGCCGTGGCGGGTGGTGCGGGCTAGGGACTTCTTCGCTCTGATCCAGCGGAGGAAGAAGTCTCCGCATTTCTCGTCGGACAGCACATCGGTGCCGGCCATGGCGGCGTCGTAGAGTTCCTTCGCCTTCTTCTTGGCGTCGTCCTTCTTGGTGAAGCCACCGCGGCGGATGCGCTGTCGGTGACCGTTCTCGTCGGGTTCCAGCTCGAAGTAGAAGGCCCACGTGCCGTGTTTCGGGCCCAGCTTTGGGCACGTGGTGCCGATGGAGCCGATCTTTGGGGAGCCGTCAGTGTTGAGCTTGGGTTTGCCGTCCTTGTCCTTGAGCGGCCCCTTGCACTGGCATCGTCGGTAGTAACTCGGCTCGAACATCTGGCCCCCTGCGGGCGACTGACGTGCAGCCAGTCGGTTGTGCCTACGTCTGTGCACGCCTGTGGCGTGATCTCTCTTGATCCTGCCGGGGCTGTCGGACACTGCTGTAAAGTCGTTTACAAGTTGGCGCGGGGGAGAAGGCGACCAACGAGATGGCTGTTCAGGAAGTGGACGCGCAGGCGCAAGCCGAGGCCGGAGCGATGGGGCTTGAGGAGCTTCTGTCTCTTCCAGCCACGGTCAACGTGACGACTGCCGGGCGTGCTCTGGGTATTGGCCGCGACAAGGCCTACGAGCTGGTGCGGTCGGGCCGGTTCCCCGTTCGCACGCTCCCGCTCGGGCGCACTGTGCGCGTACCGACGGCCGAGCTGTGGAGGCTTCTCGGCATCGAGCCCCGACGTGGGGTAGAGGCTGAGGTGTGATCGAAGACGGTTATGCGCGTGGCTGATGTGTTCGCACTTTCATCAACACTGTGACCTATCTTCGGTAAACTGGTGGATGTAAGGGGGTCGGCAGGAGGGCGAGAGTATGCCGAGGCTGTACGGCTTTGAGGACACGGCGTTCCGTCGCGTACGCGAGAGCGAGGCGGAAGGGATCAGGCAGGCGGCCTCGCGGCGCCTGCTCAAGCAGAGCTGGCCAGCCATCTGCGAGTGGGTGAACGCCGAGGGGTACCGCACGACGCGCGGCAACCCCTTCAAGCCCGACGTCCTGGCCAACATCCTCGACCATCCGGCCATCGCCGGACTGGCCGAGGATGAGAACGGCGAACTCGTCGAGACCGGTGGCCCGGCGATCATCCCCCCCAAGGACTTCGCGGCCATTCGCGCACTCCGCCAGTCCAACGTCCCCGACGCTCAACGCGCCCCTGCCCGCGAGTACCTCGTCACTGGGGTGCTGGGCGTGTGCGGTCTGTGCAGCAGCACCCTAAGCGCGTCGCCGTCGAACGTGGGCAGCCGTGGGCATCGCTGCGCCCCGAGTACAGCCCAGCACCCGGGCGGGTGCGGCAAGGTGCGCATCAACGCCGATCTGCTGGAGAACTACCTCGCCGAACATGTTCTGGCAGAGCTCGCCAAGCCTGAGGTCGCTGCACTGATCGGGCAGGCCCGCGAGGAACTACTCGCCCAAGCGGCACAGCTGCGCCAGGAAGCCGCCACCGCCGGCACCAGGCAAAAGGAGCTCGGCGAGAGCTACGCCCAGGGCGGGCTGTCGCTGACGGCATTCACGGCAGCCGACAAGGAACTGGCCAAGGCTGCGCGGGAGAAGTCCACGCAGGCGCTCTTCCTGGAGCAGGTCAAGCATGTTCCCGTCGGTGACATTCCCGACCTCATCCGATGGTGGAAGCACGCCCCCATGGCCGCGAAGCGGGGCGTTCTCGTCCTGCTCCTGGAGCAGATCGCGGTCTACCCGGCCGCGTCCAGGGGCACGCGCACCGTGGACGCAGACCGGGTGGCCCTGAAGTGGCGCGTGTGGGACGCGATGTCTACAGACGGACAACCCGCCTAACGGCATTACCCTTGAGCATCTTCCCGTTCGCCGACCGGCGGAGCGGCAGGGCGATCTGCTGAGCGATCGTGGGCAGCGTGAGTCCAAGAGCCACGAAGAGCGCCGCCAGTGAACCTGTCACAGGCAACAGGTGGGTTTCCACAGTGGGGGGCCATACCGCGCCTGCAAGGTGGGCGGCGGTGGTTCCCACGCGGCCCATCGCGTAGACCATGCCACAGAGGGCCCCCAGCGTGGTGATCGTCAGACCGGTGGCCGTGATCGGCCGACGTGGCCACGCGGCGCGGGCCAGCAGGGCATAACGAACGCTGACGGTGGTCGCCATGACGGCTAGAAAGCAGACGTGGGTCAGGATGTAGATCGCCGCCTGATGGGACCTGGGGGACACTGAGGCCAGCTCTGCGGAGGAAGCGCGGGTGAGCTGAAACTCGGCTGCTGCGATCGCCATCATGCAACCGGCAACGCAGGTAAGGCCTGCAACGGCTCTGCCGACGAGAGCCGACGGACGTGTCCAGTTCACCGTCACGATCTGCAGGCTGACGATGGTCACAACGCTGGCGAGATCCGAGACCAAGGTGCTCATTCCCGCACGTCCAACCACCGCGTCTACGGCCACGGCGACTTGGGGGACCAAGAAGAACGTAGCGAGGAAACCGGTGGCAAAGACCCAGACCCGGGCGCGGCGAGCCGTGTAGAACGGTTCGTGTCGTTGAGGCGGGGGCGTACAGACCATGTATGTGGCTGTCGTGAGTGCGATCAGTAGGGCGCTCGCGCTAAAGAAGGGGGCGTCCACTTCTCAACGTCCTTCCAAGTCAGCCGCTGCCCTCTCAGCGGCTTCGTTCATGCTCAACCACCGGCGTGGCCGGCCCTCTCGGGGCTGATCGACGCCAGGGGGAGGTGGGGGGATCGACGGGACGTCCTCGGACAGACCAACCCGCCGACGTTTCTCCAGGAGCATGGAGTTGATTTCAGCAATGTCCTGCACTTCTAGCCCGTGCATTAAGCGGAGGGCCTGTCGAGCCTCGGGATGCGTCGCATACACGGTGAGCGCGGTGAGGTCGTCCCACTCCGAGCCAGGCAGCAGGAACGCAGCCGGCGCGCCCAGGGCCTGAGCGAGAGCGGCGATCGTAGCTGCTGTGGGGTTGCAACTCGTGCCGTTCATCAGACTGCTGGCTTGACCATGGGAGAGGTTGGGCTTGGCTTGCCCTCCTTGCCTGGTGGCCGCAGAGACATCCCGCGCGCTGGGGATGTAGCCGTCCGGATCACGGCGCAACCGGAGCAGGGCGAGCAACTTGGCTCCCAGGCCAAGCTGGTCGGCCTGGTCGTGCGCTTCTGCCATGTCTGTCTTCCGTGGTCGTACCGCATGCTTCCGTGGCCGTACCGCATGCTCCCCGCAGGTGACCAGCCGGTAACGATCTCCTGGAACCAACAGTACCCCGCAGGTGGGAGGGGTTATAAGGTTTGTCGAACACTTTCTCGGTTCGCATGACCATGCAGACGGGGCATCGGTACGCGCTCCTGCTCGCCCTCAGGGTGAGCGCGCCGAGGGGTGTGTCAGGGCGAGCGGCATCGGCGTGCAGCCGGTCACGGAGGGAATCGCATGTCCGAGCTTGACGAGCGGCGGATCGAGGAGTTGGCGAAGTTGCCTCCGCGAGTGGTGCGCGGCTCTGGTGGCCTGGCGGCACGGGGGGAGGCGCGCAAGGTATTGGAGTGGCAGGCGCTCATGTCGCGGGACGCGCAGGAGTCGCAGGGGGTGGGGGGTGCGAGTGGTTGACGGTGTCGACCGTCGGTCTAGATAGGTGACATTGTTAAGACGCTGCTGTACGTTGTGGCGTGCCGGGCGGGTACGGCAGCCGCAGGATCCCGCCCGGTGCGTCGTGCAAGCGGCGTTCTTCCCTACTCCTCGCGGGTGGTCGACCCCCCCCGCGCCCCACTCGCGAGGAGTTGGCCGCGTCAGCGTGGCCGCCGGGGTGCGAGATGGGATCAGAGCCCGTCGCGACCATGAGGTCGCGGCGGGCTCGCCGTGTTCTGGGTGCTGCATTCATTGAGACCGCTGCGGAATTCCGGAATTTAAATCCAGAAATCAATATGCATTCCCCCTTGCTTTAGAGATGTATGCGAATAAGATATAAGTACAACAATAAAGGGAAAGCCAAAAAGGACGGCTCTCCTGGAATTCGAGAAAGGCGCGGGAAAGTGTTCGCAAACCTCAAGGTCAAGGAAATCGCCCCGAACCCCGACCAGCCTCGCAAGTTCTTCGACGAGGCACAGCACGAGGAGCTGACGGCCAGCATCAAGGGGAACGGCCTTCTTCAGCCGGTCGTTGTTCGCCCCGTAGAGGGGGCTGAGGTGCCCTACATGCTGATCGCGGGCGAGCGCCGGTGGCGTGCCTGTAGCGCGGCCGGTCTGGAGGTCATCCCGGCCAAGGTGATCGAGGGCGCCACCGACGAGGAGGCGTACGTTCTCAGCATCGCCGAGAACGTGAACCGCTCGGACATGACGATCATGGAAGAGGCGGGCGCCTATGCCGACCTCAAGGCGGCCGGCTGGGCGCCGCTCAAGATCGCCAAGCAGTTCGGCAAGACCGAAACGCACATCACCTGGCGGCTGGGCCTGCTCACCCTGCGCCCCGAGGTCGCCGAGCTGGTCGACAAGGGCCAGATCAAGAACAACCTGGCCTGGCACATCGCCCAGCTCAACCCGGCTAACCAGATGGTGGCGGCCATGCGCTACGTGCGCGGCGACTTCGACAGCGAGGCCGAGGCGCAGCACTTCGCCAACGGCCTCAAGATGATGGAGGCCCAGACCTCGCTCACCGGCGAGGAGGTCCCGACGGCTGAGCAGCAGGAGAAGCAGAAGAAGGCCAAGGCCAAGACGAAGGACGGGCTCGGCAAGGCGGAAGAGGTCCTGATCCCGCTGCTGGAGGAGCTGGCCGAGACGAAGCCCGAAGATCTGGCCGTCATCCTCGGTGACGACCTCGCCCGCCACCTGCGGGTGGTCGGCCGCCTGTACGCCAAGGTCCAGATGGTGCGGAACCTGCTGAGCAAGGCGCAGGGCATACAGCGGGCCCAGGTCGAGGCGTTCAACAAGGCGGCTGTCGAGGTCCAGCAGGCGGCGGCGAAGAAGACCGAGGCCAAGCCCGAAGAGGCCGAGGCCGAGAAGCCCGCGTCCAAGCCGCGGCCGACGGCGAAGAAGGCGGCACCCAAGCCCGCAGCGAAGACGGCCACGAGTGCCAAGCCCACGGCGCGCCGGGCGCCCGCCAAGAAGGCTGACGCAGTGGCGAAGTAGAGCGGGAGGGGCGCGGCGGAGCCCGCGCCCCTCCTCGTCTCTCCAGGGGGCGGGGTGGGCGCAGCCGGAAGCCCCGGCCGCGCCCGCTTTTATTTGAATTCCTTTCCGTATCCATGTTCATGGAATTGGAATTGTCATATCTGGCCCGGGTCCGCAGGGACTTCGCTCTCCCCGCGGACCCGGTGTCCTCCGGCCCTGCTCACAGGTACGAGCGGGGCCGGCAAGACCCCGGCCATCGGCTCCATGCCCACGGCCGGGTGATCGGCAGCAAGGAAGGAAGCAAGCGTGCTCACCCTGTTCACCAACCGGTTCCAGGCGTTCCAGCCCCCACAGGGGGTGCCGGTGCGCATCACGCTCGGCGGTGTCCGGTTCAAGCTCCCCTACTCCCTCACCCATGCGGTGCGGGAGCTCGCGCCGCGTCGGGACTATCTCCACGCGCCCGAGCCGGAGTTCACGGCGGCGTTCCGGAGCGACCTCGACCAGCTCGGCCCCGAGCGGATCGCGGCGCGGCTCCGGCAGATCGCGGAGGCCGAGGGCGACCACCGCCTGGTGCTGCTCTGCTTCGAGGACCTGGCCAAGCCCGGACTGTGGTGTCACCGCCGAACGTTCGCGGCGTGGTGGAAGGACCGCACCGGGGACGACGTGCGGGAGCTGTCTCCGATGGGGGACGGCCACTACCAGCAGGGAACCTTGATGTGAGCGTCGGAACCGCGCTCCAGAGATAGGTGACATGATTCCAAGGGGCTGCGTGCTCCTGATGTAGGTTCCAGCGCAGCGACCGGCCCGGCACCCCGCCGAGGCCGGGCGTTGTCGCTCGTTGGGAGGCGAAGATGTTCCAGGGCACCATCCCGAGCCCCATGCGCTCGATCGTGCGCGAGACGGCGAGCCTGTGGCCGAGCGGCCCGGTGTACGTCCCATGCTGCGGGAACTTCACCATCGAACGGTCCCTGGCCGGCATGGGCTTCGGCCTCCACTCCTCCGACGTGTCCATCTACACCAGCGCGGTCGGCCGCTGGCTCACCCAGCAGCCGGTCGGCATCCAGCTCCGCGAAGAGAGCGCGGACGAACTCGGCTGGCTCGCGGACTCCTTGGACGACGGTGTCGGCACCGTGGCCACGCTCATGCTCGGCACGCGGTTCCTCGCCAGCGTCGACCGCGAGGGGCTGTGGCACGAGCGGGTGGTGCGCTCCTACCGGGAGCAGTGGAAGGCCAAGCACGCGGAGACCGTGGAGCGGCTGTCCGGCTCGGACGTCGAACTGGCCTCGTACGAGGTGGAGGACGTGCGCTCCTGGCTCCAGAAGGTCCCTGCCGACGCTCCCGTGTGCTCCTTCCCTCCCTTCTACGGCGGCGGCTACGAGAAGCTGTACGAGCCGCTGGAAGCCCACTTCACCTGGGACGCGCCGCAGTACGAGCCGCTGTCGGACGACGACGTGGTCAGCGTGCTCGGCGCGATCACCGACCGGCCGTACTGGCTGACGGCCTCCAATCACAGCGTGCCCGAGCTCCAGCCGTACCTGCGCGGCGTGATCAAGGCGACGCCGCGCGCCGCTCCCTTCTATGTGTACGCCAGCGAGGCCCGGACGCGGATCGTCGCTCCGCGCCAGCCGATCGATCCGGTGAAGATCCCGCGCCTGCGTGAGGGCGAAGAACTGGTCGGCCCGCTGCGGCTGTCGCTGCTCAAGCCCGGCCAGTTCAACGCGCTGCGCTCCCGGTACCTCAACCCGAGGATCGCTCCGGGCGCGGCGAACCTGGCGGTCGCGGTGCGCGACGGCGGCGGTCGGTTGCTGGGCGTTTTCGCGATGGCGCCGAGCACGTTCACCCCGGACGAGGCTTACGTGCTCTCGGACTTCGCGGTCGCGCCGACGGAGTACCCGCGGTTGTCGAAGCTGATCGTCATGGCGGCCATGAGCGCCGAGACGCAGTTGCTGTGCCAGCGGGCGTTCTCGCGGCGCATCCGGCGGGTGGCGACGACCGCGTTCAGCAACAACCCGGTGTCGATGAAGTACCGCGGGCTGCTGCGCCTGAACAAGCGGAGCCCGTCGAACGAGCCGGGCTGGAAGTTCCAGCTCCAGTACCAGGGGCCGATGGGCCAGCACACGCTGGCCGAGGCCCATCAGATGTGGGCGAAGCGGTGGGGCGCCCCGACGACGAAGACGGGAGTCTGATCATGGAGACCGAGTCCACCCGGCTCGCCCCGCCGCAGATGGTGCAGGGCGACCCGCGCACACTGACGCTCCTCGACCACAACGCGAGGTTCCTGCCTCACGAGCAGTTCCGGCAACTCGTCGCGAACATCGAGCGCGACGGCTGCCTGACCTCGACGCCGCTGGTGTGGAACGACCGGGAGACGGGGTGGCTGGTCGTCCTGTCCGGGAACCACCGCACGCTCGCCGCGGTCGAGGCCGGCCTGTCCACGATCTGGTGGATGCAGATAGACGAGCCGCTGCCCCGGCAGCGGCAGATCGCGCTCCAGCTCTCGCACAACGCGATTGCGGGACAGGACGATCCGGCGATCCTCAAGGAGCTGTACGACGAGCTGGAGTCGGTGGAGTGGCGGCAGTACACGGGCCTGGACGACAAGGCTCTTGACCTGCTGGAGAAGGTGGACGTCGCCTCCCTGGGCGAGGCGAATCTCGACTTCGCCAGCGTGCAGTTCATGTTCCTGCCTGCCGAGCTGGAACGGGCCGAGGCGGCGTTCGAGGCGGCCCGCTCCACGGCGACGGCGGATGAGCGGTGGGTGGCGGGGCTGGAGCAGTACGAGCCGGTGCTCGATGCGCTGGAGACCTCGCGGGCCGCGTACAAGATCGGCAACTCGGCGACGGCGCTCGGCGTTGTGCTCGCGGTGTTCGAGAATCACCTGGCGGAGTTGGCCGAGGGCTGGTTCGACGGGGCTACTGGGGAGCCGACCCGGGCGGGGACCGCGCCACTGGAGACGGTGTTCGGCGTGCGGGATCTACCCGTGGAGACGGCGGCCGCCGTGCGAAGGGCGATCGACCGGATGGTGCAGGACGGCACCGTGCCAGCGGACGAGCCGTGGCGGGCGCTGGAAGTCTTTGCCGATCAGAGGGGATAGGCATCTCAGGCCACTGGAGCGCGGGACTATAAATCTCTCTCACTTTCGGTGGCTCAGGGCTGGCGCATCGCCGCAACAAATGGGGACCATCCCCGCGCGTGCGGGGAGCAGCGGAGCAGGCCGCCGAAGGTGCTCATGCGCTGGGGACCATCCCCGCGCGTGCGGGGAGCAGAATCCCCGCCAGTAGAAACCCGTCCTTCCGCCGGGACCATCCCCGCGCGTGCGGGGAGCAGGAGTGCCAGCCCGAGATCTCCGGCGTGGTGGTGGGACCATCCTCGCGCGTGCGGGGAGCAGGGCGGACATGTTGTGCATCAGGTTCCCCTCGGGGGACCATCCCCGCGCGTGCGGGGAGCAGCCGTCGCGTCGGCAAACGAGGGCGTCCGGGTCGGGACCATCCCCGCGTGCGGGGAGCAGTCGTTGCCGAAGCGGAGCAGGCCGGTGACGGCGGGATCATCCCCGCGCGTGCGGGGAGCAGAAGGACGCGAGGCTGGAGCTGCCGAGGTAGAAGGGACCATCCCCGCCCGTGCGGGGAGCAGGCCAGAGCCCGAGCAAATCAGAAGGCCCGGGAGGGACCATTCCCGCCCGTGCGGGGAGCAGAACAGAGCCTTGACGAGCAGGTAGGCGCCCAGGGGACCACCCCCGCCCGTGCGGGAGCAGGTCAGGTCGCTGGCCATCATCGCCGTCGCCAAGGGACCATCCCCGCGCGTGCGGGGAGCAGCCGGCAGCCCAACAGTTGTTCAGCGCGAAGTCAGGACCATCCCCGCGTGTGCGGGGAGCAGTCGCGCTGGCCGTCCTCGGCGGTCTGGGCATCGGGACCATCCCCGCGCGTGCGGGGAGCAGGCCGGCCGGTTCCGTCCGCATCCACGTCGGGCGGGACCATCCCCGCGCGTGCGGGGAGCAGCTGCCCTCGAAGGCAGGGTGCTGGCTCCGCTCGGGACCATCCCCGCGCGTACGGGGAGCAGTGGTGGCCGGGGGTGCACGATCTGCGGCACGTGGGGCCATCCCCGCGCGTCCGGGGAGCAGCTGCTCGGCATCGGCGCCGTGGACGAGGTGGCGGGACCATCCCCGCGCGTGCGGGGAGCAGCAGACATGAAGTTCGCGCACCAACTTCGTACCAGGACCATCCTCGCGCGTGCGGGGAGCAGCCTGGCGAGCCCGGCGACTGGGGGCGTTCTCCGGGGACATCCCCGCGCGTGCAGGGAGCAGTCCTGCACACCACGCGGCGTGGACATCTGCCAGGGACCATCCCCGCGCGTGCGGGGAGCAGCCGTTGTGCGCGAACGGCGACTGTCCGGCAGTGTCAGCGGTCACGCAATTCCCCACTTCCGAGGGCTAGAGCGTCACGTAATGAAATACGTGACCGTCGACAGCAGTCCACCTCCGCCGTGCCGTTGCCGCCGCTGTAGGGACCATCCCCGCGCGTGCGGGGAGCAGAGGTCGTCGACCGCGGTGACGGTGTGCCCGGCGGGACCATCCCCGCGCGTGCGGGGAGCACGGGTGGGGAGCGGCCATCTGCCGAATGAGCATGGGAACATCCCTGCTGACGCGGGAGCACTTGTCGAACCGCTTGTAGCGGCCGTACGGGACGAGACCATTCCCGCGGGCACCGGGGAGCATGCGCTGACGGCGCCCTGGAGGGCGATGAAGCCGGGACTATCCCCAGCGGGTGCGGGGAGCAGGCCAGGCCGGTGTATTGCTGGACGCCGGGAGTAGAACCATCCCTGCGGACGCAGTGAACAGTTCCGCGTCCGCAGGATCGCGTTGCCGTACTCGGGACCATCCGTCGCCACGCCGTGAACTCGTCAAGGTCCTTGGGCTTGTAGTCCCTGCCTGCGCGGGGAATCGGTCGATGTCTTCGTGTGCATCTGGCCGATCTTCGCTTGCGCGGAGAATTTGTCCGGCCGGAATTGGCTGATCCGGCCGGTTGGAATGCTACTTCCGTACAAGGACGAGGCCAACTCCGTAGGAGCGTGCTTTGCCAAGCCCTTCGGTGAGTGTGCAGGCGAAGGTGGTCGGATCGGTAACGGTGAGCTGGCCGCGGACTTCGGCTCGGACGACTTTGAGGCCCTTTTTGGCTGTGGAGACGAGGGGCGGCAGCATCGTAGTGGTGATGCGGGCCGGGTCGGCGTCAGCGCCGATGCGCTTGATGCTGGATGGCCCGATGGGGGGTTCGCCTTGAGGCTGGAGCCGCTGCGTGAACCACTCCGACGCGTGGTGCGGGGACATGCTGGCTGTGCGTCGTCCGCGTTGGCCCTTCTTCGCTCCGGCAGTGGGCATGACGGACCGGATGGGGTTGATGAACGCGCGGAAAGTGTAGGTGTCGCCGGCCTTGATGGTCTGGTCGATGCTGATCAGATGGGGGCGTTCCAGGAGTGCAGCGCGGGGGACCGGTGTCCAGTCGGGGGTGACGCGGGCCTGGGTAATGAGGGTGAGGGTCTGGGTGCGCAGGTTGACGGTCCAGGCGGAGAGCACGCCCATCTGTGAGCGGGCGTCGGTTTCACCGTCGGGCACCCAGCCCCGGTGGCCGCTCATGACGAGGCGGTGCATGTCATGGACGTCGTTCATGGCGCGGATGACGTCGGGGTGGCGGGTGTCGAGGGTGAGGACACTTTGGGTGGCGACGAAGCGCGTGGGTGTGCTCACGGGTTGGGCGTCCATTCGATGGTCGGCGTGGGGGTGATGCGGGTGCGGGTTTCCCAGCGGGTGGCGTGGGCGCGGTCCTCGGGGTGGAAGGTGACGGGCTGGTCGTCGATGGGGACGGCGCGGGGGGCGCCGGGAGGTGCGTCGATCCAGGCCCAGGGGCGGGGGGTGTCGGCTTCCTTGAGGAGGGGGGTGTGGGTGAGGACGTGTTCGAGGGTGCCGGGGTGGACGCCGCCGGAGAGGTCGCCGGTGGGGGGGCAGGATTTGCGGCCGAGCCAGAGAAGCCGGCGGGGGTGTTCGAGGTGGTGGGAGATGGTGTTCAGGAGGGTGGTGTCGTGGTGTTGGACGGCGGCGACGAATGCCGCGTCGGCGAGGTACCAGCGTTCGCTGACGGCGGGGTTGCGCAGGACTGCTTTGGCTGCGGTGAGCAGGTGGCCGGTGTCGGGGTCCGCTTCGATGTACTTGGGGGCTCCGTACCAGCCGTCGATGTGGTGCTGGCCGAAGTGGGGGCCGGTGATGTCTTCCACGGTGGTGGCTTTGGCGGCGCGGCGGTGGTCGGTGATGAGGTCGCGGGGGCGTAGGGGGTAGGGGCCGCCGCCGGCTACGTGGAAGTCGCGGTAGGGGGTGCCGGGCCGGTCGGCGCGGACGCCGTAGCGGAGTTCGGTGAGCGGGCCGAGGGGGTCTTCGCGGTCGTAGCCGAGGGCGGCGGCGATGAGGCCGACGACTGCGGATTTGGTGGGGCGCATGTGGGTGGCGCGGCGTTCGAATGCGCCGGAGGTGCCCCAGGCTTGGAGGGGACCTGCGAGGCGGATGAGAAGCGTGGCCACTTCCCTGCCTGCGCGGGGAGTCGTGCTGCTCATGCGGTGAGTTCCTCCAGGGTTGCGACCTCGGAGGCGGGGAGGGTGCCGTCGGCGGTGAGCTGGTCGATCAGGTTCTGGATGTCGAGGTCGTAGGTGAGGAGGCGGCCGGGGGTGGCGTCGCTGCGCTTGGTGGTGATGAGGCGGTGGTGGTCGAGGAGGCGTTTGGCGCCGGCGAGGGCAGCGGGGCCGTCGGAGGCTTCATCGATCTGGGTCTGGAAGGCGGCGGCGTAGAAGTAGGGGCGGGCGCCTTCGTGGGCCAGGACGAGGTTGGGCAGGGTGCCGGTGGATGCGGTGCTGTTGGCCTTGGCGCGGGGGACGGCGTCCACGAATGCCTGAATGAATTCGGCTTCGGCGGCCTGGGCGGCGAGGTCGGCTTGGTCCTCGGTCATGCCCGCGGCCCGGAGGTTGACGCGGAGTTTGTCCCGGTCGAGGGCGGCGTGGCGGTAGAAGGTGCCGGAGATGAGTGACTGGTAGCCGGTCATGCCGGCGCCGGCGTTGTCGGCGGCGTCGAGGAAGTCGAGGGCGTTCTCGCGGCGTTCGAGCTTGGCGTCGTCGGCGGCGGCATAGAAGTCGTCGATGTGCTCGGCGGGAGCGATGGTGAAGGCCCAGGAGTGCTGGGCGGCGCCGTCAACGGTGCGCAGTTCGGCGACTTCGGCGAGGAACCGGCCAAAGACGGTGATGTCGATGGCGTCGCGGGGGGCGAATGCGGTGAGGATGCCGGTGCGGAGGTCCTTGGGCAGGGGCGGGATCTTGATCTCCTGCTCCTTCTCCTCCTTGATGTCCTTGGTTGCGGGCTCGGCGTCGTCGTCGGCGGCGGTGGTGGTCTTTTTCCGGATGTTCTTCTTCGCGTTCTTCCTGACTTCTTCCTTGGCGGCGGCTTCTGCCTTGGCGGCCGTGTACTGGGTCAGCCAGGTGTTGAAGGCGTCGGCGTGGGTGTTGATGTGGTCGGCGATCCGGTCGCCGGAGTCTGTGGGTGCGTAGAGGAGCACCTTGGTGAGGAGGGTGGTTGATTCCTTCTCGCCGAACTTCAGGCCGAGTCCTTCGAGTGCGGCCTTGGCGGCGTAGATGGCCTGGTCGGAGTCCCAGTCGTGGTTCTTGATCAGGGCGTCTCGGGTGAACAGGGCCCATTCGCGGGTGCGCCTGCCGCTGCTGTAGGAGGCGAGGGGGCCTTCGCCTCGATTGGCGCGATGGCGTGAGTGGGTGCGTTCGGCTCGGCGGCGGGCCTGGGAAGAGATGGCGGTGCGTTCGGCGCCGCCGTAGACGAATGCTTTGGGCTGGCCGTTCTCGTCGCGGACAGGGAGGGCTGCGGCGAAGGTTTCCAGGGCGTGCAGGGACAGGTACTGCGGCGTGGGGTTGGTCATGTGGCTGCTCCGTTCGTGCGGGCGGTCGTGGTGGGGCGGCGGGTGTAGAAGGTGTCACCCCACTTTTCGGCGGTGGGACGTCCGCGTTCCGTCCACTTGGTGAGGTCGGTGATGAGCTCAGCCCAGGAGGGCGGTGTGGTCTCGCCGACGCGGATGCGTTCGATGGCGTGCTGCAGGTGGCGCCAGGGGATCTGCCGGGCCGGAAGGATGCGCATCATGAGGCGTTCGGCGCCGGGGTTGGAGGGGCCCCGGGCTCCGTCGTAGCCGATGGCGCGGATCGCGGTGCCCATGCTGCCGCGGCCGTAGTGGGGCCTGGTCCTGCCTGCGTGGTAGCGGGCGAAGAGAAAGCCGATCTGACGGTAGAGGGCCCGGTGCTCGTCGGTGGGGGCGTAGGCGCGGGCTTCGAAGTGCGTGGGATTCTCGGCGGTCGCCGGGCGTCGGAGGTCGGCCAGTTTGCCGTACTGGTGGGTGTGCACGAGGTAGCCCAGCCAGGCAACGTACGGGACCGGTCCGGTAGCTGGTTCGGCGGTGGTCGGGGTGCTCTGTTCGGCGTCGGGCGGGGGGCTGGGTTCGGACATCTCGAACAGTGGCAGGGTCATGCGGGCTGCTCCGTTCGCAGGTACGTGGGGGCCTTGCGGGGGTTGTTGAGGATCTCTTCGAGCTTTTCGCGGGCTTCGGTGGAGGCTCTGTGGCCCTGGCTGCTGGGGGGCAGTGAGCGAAGCCGCGCGGCGAGGAAGCGTTCGGCGTTCGAGCGGACCTCGGTGGCGTAGGTGGTGAGCGCCTCGGGGACGGAAATGCCTTCAGCGGCTTCGTCGAGGAGTTCGTGGAAGAGGGGTTCGGTCGCGGCGAAGTGCTCGCCGGCGGCTTTGAAGCGGGCCAACTGGCTCTGCTTGTCGGCCGGCTTCGGGTTCGGGTAGGCGATCCGCCAGGCGGCGTACGCAGCGGCGTCCAGGGCCGTGGCAACGTACTCGGCGATGGCGCAGCCTTCCTCGGACGCCTGGCGCAGGGCAGTCTCGCGGCCGGGAATGTAGGGGAAGGCGTCATTGACCCAGGCGATGAGCTTGCCGGGCCTGGCGAGGAGGCCGACGGTCCACAGGGTGACGCGGTGACCTTCGGGGAGCAGGGCCAGGCGCCCGTAGAGGTCCATGCCCTTTTCCCGGCGTGCAGTGGCCGCGTACAGGGAGTGGGCCTCTCGCCACAGGGCGCGCGCGGCGGATGCCTTCAGGGGCGCGTTCTTTTCGATCACGGCGTCTTGGAGGGCGCTGGCGTGGGTGAGGTCCACGATGTCGCCGGCTCCCATGAGGACGCGGTCGACTCCCCAGCTGCCGTCGGGCAGCCGGGTGGGGCGGGTGAGGACGGACCGGCCCAAGATGCTGTGCAGGTCGGCCGGGCCGTCGGGGATGCGGGCGGTGGGCTTGGCGGTGAAGGAGCGGCGCGGCTGGTCGGTCCAGGTGTGGTTGTAGCTGCCGGGGTCGCCGTCGTGGGGGTGCAGGTTCAGGCGGAGAGTGTCGCCGAGGGTCCGGCCGAGCGCGGTGACGTGGACGCGTTGCCCGGCCCGGCACGTGGCCTGGTTGTTGAGGGCGGCGCCGAGGAGGTTGCCGGGGATCATGCCCCGGCCGCCGGGGCCACACATGTGCTGGGTGATGACGGCCGTGAAGGCGTCGGCCGCGGTGAGGGGCTCGCCGTGGTGGAGGTGGTGCCGGTCGAAGAGCTGCACGTAGTCGCCGACGTGATGCATGACGATCTGCGAGGTGCCGACGCCGTGCTCGCTCATGAACGGCGCCAGCAGCGCGTTCTGGTACAGCGGCCGGTCGGGGTCGAAGAAGTTCCACTGCTCGTCGGGTTGCTGCCTGAGCCAGTCGGCGACATCGGTGAACGGTCGGCGGCCGGTGACCCAGGTCCGCCATTCGCTGCTGGTCTCCGGATAGAAGTCGGCCGCGTACGCGATGCCTGTGAGCAGCTCCAGCATGGCAAGGGTCTCGCCGGGGTGGCGTCCGGCCACGCCCTGGAGGTCGTCGGCCTTCTGGAAAGTCTCGATGAGGCCGAGGCGGCTGGGCAGAGCGGCCATTGTCAGTGCCGACAGGCAGGCTTGGGTGCGGGGATCCCAGTACGGAACCACGTCACCTCCTTCAGGTGAATCTCTTCATGGGCATCGTTGGTTGCCGTAGCGTGCTGGGCAAGGACCGTAGCAGCGCGAGGAGTTGAAGGTGAGCGTTCTTCAAAACTTGCTTCGCACAGTGGTGTTGGCGTGGGGCAAGACCGATCTGAGCGGTGACAGTGCCCGGCGCGGCGGCTCCTCGTGGACGCCGTTGCTCGCACACCTCCTGGACGTCGCCGCCGCGGCAGGCGTCCTGTGGGACCGGCACCTTCCCCCGCACATCCGCCGGCGGCTCACGCTGGCGTTCGGCGCAGGGAGCGAAGCGACCGCCCGGCGCGTGGTGATGCTGCTCGCGGCGCTCCACGATCTCGGGAAGGCATCCGACTGCTTCCTCGGGCAATGGCAGCACGGCCGGGGAAACGCCCGGACGAAGGCGCAGGCGACGACGTGGGAGGAACAGGCCCGCGCGGCGGGTCTCCCCCTAGGTGACGACTTGGCCCACGCCTTCTACGCCCGGCATGAGCACATCACCGCCGTCGTGCTGCCCCGGCTGCTGGGCTGCGCGTGCACGGAGTGCGGCGGCACCGGCGAGCGGCATGAGGGACTGCACGATGCAGCGGTGCTGCTCGGCGGCCATCACGGGCACATCCCGCACCCGGAGACCGTCGAACGGGCCCGAGGGGCCGCACCGGCCGCACAGTGGGGAAAGGTGCACGCGGCGCTCGCGCAGACGGTGGCCGACACGATCGGACTCGACCTCGCCACCGTGGCGAAGGTGGTCGACCCGGTGCGGCCCTCGGCACGGATCGCGTTCCTCTACCTGGTGTACCTGGCGGACTGGATCGCCTCCGACACCGAGTTCTTCCGCTTCCGTACTCCCCCCACGCCGGTCACCCACTGGTGGCGGGCCGCCCTTCAGGAGGCCGACCAGGCGGTGCGGGCCCGACGACTGGCCCGCTGGCAGGCGCGGCCCGTGACGTGGGAGCAGATGTGGCCCGACACCCCCCTGCCCCGCGCATTTCAGGCCGACGGCATGCGGCTGGTACCAGCCGAAGGGCAGGCCATGGTCGTGGTGGAGTCGGACACTGGATCCGGCAAGACGAGGCTGGCGCTGTGGATAGCCCACCATCTGGCGCGCACGTGCGGGTACAGCGGTCTGTATATGGCGCTACCCACCCGAGCAGCCGGCAACCAGGTCGCCGAGGAACTACGGAAGTTCCTGAGGACGGTGCTGGAACCGGGCGAGGTGCAGAACATGGCTCTCGTGCACGGCACAGCACAGGCCACAGACCTCGTACACCAGTTGCTCGACGCACACCAGGCGCAAGGGGACCCGCTGACCGACCTGGCCAGCACGGTGGAAACGGCCACCTGCACTGACGATAGCGGTCTGGCGGTGCTGGACCCGTGGTACCTGCGACGCTGCCTGGCTCTAGTAGCCGCGTTCGGAGTCGGAACGGTCGACCAGATCGCTCTCGCCCCGCAAGGCTCACGGCACTGGGCACTGCGGCTGGGTGCGCTGATGAGCAAGGTCGTCATCATCGACGAAGCGCACGCCTACGAACTCTTCCAGCAAAACCTGCTGGGCGCTGCGGTGGAGTGGCTGGCGGAGGGCGGCGCGTCGCTGGTAGTGCTCTCCGCGACCCTCCCGTGCAGCATCCGGGACGAGCTGACGGCCGCCTGGCGGCGCGGCCTGGGCAAGACCGGCGACGAGGACGCAAGCCAAGGTCCGATCATGGTGATCGACCACCATGGCCGGCTCCGCCGGGGCGGACCCCTCCCCCGAAGCTCCTGGGACACCGAAGCTCCTGACCAGCATCCACCTGACTGAGGACCCGGGCGAGAAAGACCTGGTCGCCGGAGTGCTGAAGCAGGCCCGCGACGGCGGATGCGTCGTGATCCGCAGCACGCGTGTCGACCCCTGCCGCTCCCGATACCGGCAAGCGGTCCGCCTTGCCCATGCGAGCGGCTGGCGGCCCGAGGAGATCCTCATCCTGCACGGGATGCTGCTCCCCCGTCACCGCCTCCTGCTGGAAAGCCGGCTCGCCCACCTCCTCGGCCCCGGCCCCGAAGGAAAGCGCAACCCCGACCGGCCCCACCGGCTCCTGGTGCTCGCAACAGGCGTGATCGAACAGTCCCTCGACCTGGACTTCGACCACGGTGTCACCGATCTGTGCCCGATCGACGTGGCCGTACAGTTCCGCGGACGGATCCACCGGCACGCCGTCAACAACCCGCACCGCGCCTCCTGGTGCCGCACGACACGTCTCACCATGCTGTGGCAGAAAGATCCCGACGGTCTGCCTCTCGTGGAACCCCCAGACTTTGAGGCCGGGCGACCGACCGGCACCTACGACGGTCTCGTCTACGCCCCCTACGTCCTGACAGCCAGCTGGCACACCCTCACCCAACGCCAAGACGACGACGGGATCGTACGGCTAGAGACCCCACGAGACTCCGCGTGGGCACTGGAAAGCGTCTACGGTGAACCCATCCACGGCGCAGGAGCCGTACAGGAGCTCCTCGACCGGACGCACGCCGCCTACCGGCACGCGCTCGCCGCCGAGGCCCGCCAAGCCGAGAAGCGCATGTTTCACCCCTACACGCGCCGACGGCGAACCCCCGTAGCCACCTACGAACTCGCATCCGGACACGCCCACGGAGACGGCGACAGCGGAGGCATAACCGGGATCAGTGCCGTATCCCGCCTCGGAGAAGAATCCGTCGACTGCCTGATCCTCTACCAGCAGCCAGACGGCACCATCACCTACGACCACCAAGGCCTACTGAAAGCCGACCTCGGTCGGCGCTCCCCCGACCGAGACGTAACCGCCTACCGGCGCCAGCAAAAAGACCTCCTCGCCAACACCATCGCCATCCCCACACGCTGGTGGAACGGCCGCCGCGGCCTCCAACCGATCACCGACTGGCCCGCACACCGCCAACCCGCCCTCAGAAACAAACCCGTCATCCTCATAGCCCCGGACGGGACCTGCCTCAGCGGACCACTCGGCAAACTCCGCTACGACCACACCACCGGGCTCGAACGCATCTGACCCGGCGAGGAAATGCATATGCATCCTCAGCGTCTCCCCCGTTGGGGCAGGCCGAGATTCTCTCCCTCACCGCAGAAGTGCGCTCCCCGCACCGCGTGGATGGTCCCATCGCCTGCGCCGTTTAGAAGCCGGCCAGAGACTGCTCCCCGCGCATGCGGGGAGCAGGGGCAAATCTTCCTCGGTGGCGTCGAGGGCACGAAACCAACCGCACGCGAGCGGGGAGCAAACCACCCACGGCCCACGGGCGGGGAGTAACACCTCACGCTTCGCGCTCGGAGCGGACCATCCCTGCGCGTGCGGGGAGCAGGCGCCCGCCGACCACATCCGGAGTGCCGGACGGGGACCATCCTCGCGCGTGCGGGGAGCAGGACATCGGAGCTCCGCACCATCGCGAGCGGTGGGGGCCATCCCCGCGCGTGCGGGGAGCAGACTGCGACGGCCAGGGCGACGCGGAAGGCGCCGGGACCATCCCCGCACGTGCGGGGAGCAGCGATGCCTTTGATCATGACCGTACCTCCGGGGGCCATCCCCGCGCGTGCGGGGAGCAGATGCCCTCGACCGTGTCCTGAATCCCGGCCGCGGGACCATCCCCGCGCGTGCGGGGAGCAGGACGGCGTCTCCACCGTCGTCCTCTCGACTCTGGGACCATCCCCCGCGCGTGCGGGGAGCAGATCGGCCTGGGCCTGTCCCGGGCGCCCCAGTCGGGACCATCCCCGCGCGTGCGGGGAGCAGAATCCGGACGCCCTTGGGAAAGAAACAACAGAGGGACCATCCCCCCGCGTGCGGGGAGCAGGTCTGCTGGGCCACGTTGGAGTAGAAGACCGCGGGATCATCCCCGCGCGTGCGGGGAGCAGGCGTGCTCCAGCTCGGGCGACGGGTTCACGTGGGGACCATCCCCGCGCGTGCGGGGAGCAGAGCGTGGCGCCGATCTGCTTGTTCGACAGGCCGGGACCATCCCCGCGCGTGCGGGGAGCAAACGGACTCGATCGCGGACATCAGACCCGAGCAGGGACTATCCCCGCGCGCGGGGAGCAGGGACACGGCGACGTCGACCGCCCGGCCGTCGAGGGACCATCCCCGCGCGTGCGGGGAGCAGCCCTTACCCATCTTGCGGTGCGCCTTCGTGAAGGGACCATCCCCGCGCGTGCGGGGAGCAGGCCGCCCTCGACCCGCGCGCCGCCATCTACGCGGGAGCATCCCCGCGCGTGCGGGGAGCAGCCGATCGACACCCGACCCGGCCGCCGCTCATCGGGACCATCCCCGCGCGTGCGGGGAGCAGTGCTTTGAACACCCGGACTTTATCGACGAAGTGGGACCATCCCCGCGCGTGCGGGGAGCAGCGGCCCGGGACGCCCGAGGGGCGTTACGAGTGGGGACCATCCCCGCGCGTGCGGGGAGCAGAACAGCCGTGTCCGCCGAAGCTCCGACGACCGTGGACCATCCCCGCGCGTGCGGGGAGCAGGGGTCTGAACCGTACGCGCATCCGCCGTACTTGGGACCATCCTCGCGCGTGCGGGGAGCAGGACATCGGAGCTCCGCACCATCGCGACCGGTGGGGGCCATCCCCGCGCATGCGGGGAGTAGACGGTGGGGTCCCAGGCGACCGCCACGTTCAGGGGACCATCCCCGCGCGTGCGGGGAGCAGAGAACGGACAGGGATCAGGGCCGGTACAAGGCGGGACCATCCCCGCGCGTGCGGGGAGCAGGTGGGCACCACCCCACGACGACGCCTCCCGGCGGGGCCATCCCCGCGCGTGCGGGGAGCAGTCGATGGCCTCGCGCCATTTGGCGATCGCACGGGCACCATCCCCGCGCGTGCGGGGAGCAGGATCAGCCCCGCGGGGAGCCGGCGAACCCGTAGGGACCATCCCCGCGCGTGCGGGGAGCAGTTCCGCGCCCCACGCACGAGAGGAATCAGGCGTGGGACCATCCCCGCGCGTGCGGGGAGCAGCCGAGACGGATCATGGTGTGGCCGGTCCACTTGGGACCATCCCCGCCCGTGCGGGGAGCAGGGCCAGACGCCGTCGTACTCGTGGTTCCAGTGGGGACCATCCCCGCCCGTGCGGGGAGCAGGCCGCCCGCAACCTCGCCTCCCTCGCCGGCCTGGGACCATCCCCGCCCGTGCGGGGAGCAGCAGATCGAGGTTCCCGAGCGCCTCTACGAGGAGGGACCATCCCCGCCCGTGCGGGGAGCAGATGAGGACGTGGCGGGTGCCGCCGAGTGCCCAGGGACCATCCCCGCCCGTGCGGGGAGCAGCTCGTCTGCGACAAGCCGCTGTGCACCGCTCGGGGACCATCCCCGCGCGTGCGGGGAGCAGGTCCCGCACGGCGACGTGAGGACGTGGTCGTAGGGACCATCCCCGCGCGTGCGGGGAGCAGTGACCCGCGCATGGCAGGCGGCCGACCGGTACGGGACCATCCCCGCGCGTGCGGGGAGCAGATCGCTGCCGCGCCCGAACCATCGTCCAGCATGGGACCATCCCCGCGCGTGCGGGGAGCAGAGATCGACCGGCTCACCGCCACCCCCGGCCGGAGGACCATCCCCGCGCGTGCGGGGAGCAGGGGCACGTCGCTGATCCCGTATGACGCCGCGAGGGAC
Source organism: Streptomyces sp. V3I7 (assembly GCF_030817495.1). Classification (NCBI taxonomy): domain Bacteria; kingdom Bacillati; phylum Actinomycetota; class Actinomycetes; order Kitasatosporales; family Streptomycetaceae; genus Streptomyces; species Streptomyces sp. V3I7. Next base: position 2,115,140 of record NZ_JAUSZK010000001.1, on the reverse strand, counting down.
CATCCCCGCGCGTGCGGGGAGCAGCGAGGAGGCCGCGTCATGACCGAGCAGCTGCAGGGACCATCCCCGCGCGTGCGGGGAGCAGTCGTACACACCGGGAAGCTTCGTACGGGTCCGGGGACCATCCCCGCGCGTGCGGGGAGCAGATGAGGCGGCGCAGTCCGAGGCCGGTCTCGCAGGGACCATCCCCGCGCGTGCGGGGAGCAGCTCGTCGCGCTCGCGACGATCCACATGATGACGGGACCATCCCCGCGCGTGCGGGGAGCAGGGTGCCGGACCCGGTGACCTTCAGGGCGGTGCTGGGACCATCCCCGCGCGTGCGGGGAGCAGATCAAACCCGTCAACGTCCCCTTCGGCACGAGGGGACCATCCCCGCGCGTGCGGGGAGCAGCAGCTGGTTCATGCGCGCTATCAGACCGCGCCGGGACCATCCCCGCGCGTGCGGGGAGCAGGTGGAGCCGTCGCCGTTGACGCGGTCCGGGGTGGGACCATCCCCGCGCGTGCGGGGAGCAGTTCGCCTCCAGGGCCAGCGCCAGGTCAGGGTCGGGACCATCCCCGCGCGTGCGGGGAGCAGTCCATGCAGGCCGGCCGGGCGCTCGGCAACGCGGGACCATCCCCGCGCGTGCGGGGAGCAGCCGCCGAAGTCGAACCACTTCTGGCCCACGGAGGGACCATCCCCGCGCGTGCGGGGAGCAGACGGTCGTCGTGCTGTTCGGCGCGATCGTCGGGGGACCATCCCCGCGCGTGCGGGGAGCAGATCTCCCACGACCCGCTGTTGGCCATCAGGTTGGGACCATCCCCGCGCGTGCGGGGAGCAGGTGCTGGGTCATCGACGGGGCAGGGCCAGCCGGGGACCATCCCCGCGCGTGCGGGGAGCAGGCGATAGAGCTCATGGCCCGCCGCGGCCAGCCGGGACCATCCCCGCGCGTGCGGGGAGCAGATGGCAAGAGTTGGGAAGGGCTAGCGCATAACGGGACCATCCCCGCGCGTGCGGGGAGCAGTGGACCCGTGTGCAGGATCTGGCTCCACAGGTGGGACCATCCCCGCGCGTGCGGGGAGCAGAACGCCTCAACGACGAAGTCTCCATCAGCACGGGGACCATCCCCGCGCGTGCGGGGAGCAGTTCCACACCCGCGACGAGGAGATCGTCATCGAGGGACCATCCCCGCGCGTGCGGGGAGCAGAACGTGTCCGGCCTCAAGTTGAAGGTCCGCGAGGGACCATCCCCGCGCGTGCGGGGAGCAGCGTCGGGAATCTGACCGATGACCCCGAGCTTCGGGACCATCCCCGCGCGTGCGGGGAGCAGCTGTCCGACTGCGGGCCGATCCACTGGGCAGAGGGACCATCCCCGCGCGTGCGGGGAGCAGTCGCTCGGGCGGAACTTGTAGCGCGCCACCGGGGGACCATCCCCGCGCGTGCGGGGAGCAGATCACCGTCACGATCTCCGACTACAGCCTGCTGGGACCATCCCCGCGCGTGCGGGGAGCAGATGGAGGAGGCAGCCTGATGGCTGGAGAGACCGGGACCATCCCCGCGCGTGCGGGGAGCAGACCTGGTCCCCGAGGCAGGGGGACTCCCACCGGGGACCATCCCCGCGCGTGCGGGGAGCAGCGCAGCCAGATGGACGTCGGGCCGGGCGCCATGGGACCATCCCCGCGCGTGCGGGGAGCAGCACCTTGATCACTTCGCCTTCGTCTTGGTCTTGGGACCATCCCCGCGCGTGCGGGGAGCAGAACGTCACCACTGCGGCGAGCATCAGCCAGAAGGGACCATCCCCGCGCGTGCGGGGAGCAGAGAGCCTCGGTCCGGCTGGTTGACCGCCGGCGGGGACCATCCCCGCGCGTGCGGGGAGCAGTGACTTCGGGCTCCAGCCGGGCGCGGAGAACGGGGACCATCCCCGCGCGTGCGGGGAGCAGCTGGAAACGACGAACCCCCCTGCGGCATCGGCGGGACCATCCCCGCGCGTGCGGGGAGCAGCCCTCTGCGACGGTGGCGGCCTGGTTGCACTGCGGACCATCCCCGCGCGTGCGGGGAGCAGTCAGAACGAGTTCGTCCTCGCCGTAGCCGTGAGGGACCATCCCCGCGCGTGCGGGGAGCAGCAGAAATGAAGAACGTTGCCGCTGGTCAGAGCGGGACCATCCCCGCGCGTGCGGGGAGCAGGCTGAACGCCGAGACGTGGGACCCGGAGCGGCGGGACCATCCCCGCGCGTGCGGGGAGCAGCTGCACGGCGGCACGGACCAGGTGGCGAAGTGGGGACCATCCCCGCGCGTGCGGGGAGCAGTTCTTCCGCCTCACCAGGCGGCTCTCCATCCCGGGACCATCCCCGCGCGTGCGGGGAGCAGAGCCAGTCCGTACGGCTCTGGCCGGCGGGCAGGGGACCATCCCCGCGCGTGCGGGGAGCAGCTTCAGGCGCTTCTCCTTGGGCGGGTCGACGGGGGACCATCCCCGCGCGTGCGGGGAGCAGACCCACTGACCTGCGACTCTAGCCACGCCACAGCTCGACTCTTAGTACTTTCACCGACTCCGGCATTCTCCCCAAACCTCCGCCAAACCTGACAAGATGTAGCGGCATCCCGATGCAATAACTCATATACGCAGAACAGCCCCTCCTGCAGGCGAAGTGTTCCACTGCTCTCTGCAATCTGGCGCACGTCACCGTTCTTACTTCCTAACGAGCTCGTGCACGGTAGGCGGTGAGGCGTCGAGTCGTGATCGTCGATCATGGTCCTGTGGTGGGGAGCGCGAGTTGAAGCGATGGGTCTGCTGCATGATCGGGTGACATTTGAACTGGCTTGCCCTGTAGGGCGGGTGGGAAGGATGTCGCTGTGCCCAAGCCTTATCCGGAAGAGTTCCGCGAGGACGTCGTGCGGGTCGCGCGGAACCGCGGCCCGGGGGTGACGGTGGAGCAGGTGGCCACCGACTTCGGGGTCCATCCGATGACAAGTGGAGCGCGTCAGCGGCTCCTCCGACGTCCTGGTGGTGGAGACGGTTTCCACCGCTCGCCCGGGCCGGTGCCCGGACTGCACCCATGGGCTCGTCCTGGCCCGCCGCGTTGCTCGCTGCCCCGTGGATATGGGAAGCGCAAGGGCCGCCCGGCAGACCGGGCGGCCCTTGTCTGAGGTCTGAACCCTGGGGGCATGGTCTGCCCTTGCGGGCTACCAGGGACGCTTCCAGGTCCTCGTCGATGAGTGTTGCCTACTTGAGGTACACGATGCCGTCAGTGGTGACCGTGGGCCGCCCTGACGTGCCCAGCAGCACGATCTTGACTGTGTGCTTCGTACTGGCGGGCCAGGTCTTGGTCCAGATCGCGTTTCGGTAGGCCGTGGTGGATGACTTCAGATCTGCGGTCGCCACCTTCTTGCCGTCGACGTAGATATACGCCTGGCCTGAGGTTGCGGCCCTGGACACCACCCAGGCGACTGAACGGCCGGTGAAGGTCCAGGCCAGCGAAGCGTTCTTGGTTTTGCTGGTGAGGGACTTGCCGCCCAGGTAGCTGGTGGACGACTTGGCCGTCCAGGTCCCGGACCGGGTAGCTGCGGTCTCCTGGAGAATCACCGGGGTGCCCGAGGTCGAGGCGGTGGCGGTGTTGCCGGCCAGGTCGTACGCCTTCAGAGACCACACGGTCGCGGTGCCGGGCTTGGCCGTGTGCTGAGCGGTGGTCACGGTCGGCCCGTATGTCTTCGTGACTGGGGTGGTAAGGAGTACGTCCTTCAGGGCGGCTGTGTCGGTCGCCTTCCAGTTCAGGGTCAGCGGGACGGCCGTGGTGTTCACGGTGCCGGTGCGAAGGGCCAGGTTCGGCTTGGTCGTGAAGGTGGGCGCGGTGGTCTCAGCGACCACGGTGACGGCCGCGCTGGTCGCGGTGCGCCCGGACTGGTGCACTGCTTTGACCTGCAATTGGTGGGTGCCGGCGGCCAGTGTCACCTTGGCGGATGTCGCACTGCCCTCAGTGATGGTCACTGACTTCCCGTCAACCAGCACTTCATACTTCGAGATCAGCGAGGCCGGGGTCGTCGCCGACCAGTTCATCGTGACGGGGCCGTTGGTGTACGGGGTCGAGCCGATCAGGCCCGTGCCGGTGACGGAGGTGAGCGTGAGCCCGGTGACCGGGCCAGCGGCCAAGCTGCGGACCGTGTCGAGTGCGGCGTAGAAGGCGTCGCCTGGGCAAAGAGTGTTGTAGCCGTCGCGGTGGCCGTGAATCGCCGGGAAGCTCAGTTCCTCGCCCGGGCCCCACGTCTTGCCAGCGAGGTTCTGGCCGTCCACGGCGGTGGTGAGGGTGACGGTCGAGTCTGGGTCGACGCCATACTGGCCCAGCTTCCACGCGGCGAGACGGGCGACCGAGGTCAGCGCAGCCTGCGAGGGGGCGGAGTCGGTGTACGTGCCAATGACCGCGATGCCGGTGGTCTGGGAGTTGAAGCCGTAGGCGTGCGCGCCCACGACCGGCAGATCGACGCCGCCCTTGCGACCCTCGTACACCGTCCCGCACTTGTCGACGACGAAGTTGTAGCCGAGGTCCTTCCAGCCCAGCGTCGTCACATCGTAGGTGTAGATGGCGTTGATGATGGATGGAGCCTCGTCGCATGTGTACGTGTTGCTTTGGGCGGTGTGGTGTACCACCACCGCCTTGATCTTTCCACCCGGCAGATAGCTCGGCGCCTCCGGGCTGAGCGACTCGTCCGCACCCCACCCGGAGCGCGGGGTGATCGGCGGCTGCGGCACGGTGGACGGTGGGATAGTGGGCGTGGTCGGCTCGGTCGCGGACGGCGAGGAGGAGGCGGAGTCGCTCGCCGAATCGCTGGGAGTGGCGCTCTCCGACGGAGACTCAGAGGCCGACGCCGACTCGGAGGTGGAGGGCTCGGCGGTCGTCGATTCCGAGGAGGACGGCTCACTGGTGGTGCCGTCGGTCGCTTCCGAGGTCGGCGACTCTGAGGAGGTGGGGTCGCTTCCTTCGGCAATGAATGCCGCAGGCTCGACGTCACCTGCGGAGCCGGATCTGCCTGCGGAGCCGATCATGTCCACGCGGAGTCCCCGGGGCAGTTGCGTCTTCGGCTTCCCGTTCACGCGGACCTCGACGCCGTTGGACGGTCCCACCCACGCGGGTTCGGTTCCGCCCCGAGCCGCACCGTCTTCCCTCTCGCCGTTGTCGCTGCCCAGAGTCAGCCAGTCCGACCACTTACCCGAATTGACTGCCCGCGTGCGCACCTCGACCTTGCCGGTCACCTTGTCAGAAGGCTTCTGCCAGGTGACTCCAAGCATGCTGAAGGTCTCGGCGTTCCGCCGCCCCAGCGTCGCGGAATCCCCGTCACCGCTCCTTTTCAGCGCGGTCGAACGGACCTCGTTCCTGACCGGTCCGGGCTTGCCGTCGCCATCCCCATCGCTGGCAGATCCCCCGATCAACCCCTGAGCCACCAACGTCCCGCACACGGCCGCAGCGACGACCGCGCCTGCCCCCCACCAACGACGCACTCTCATACCTGACCGCACACCCTTCCCCCTAAGACTTCAAGAATTCCAAGGACCTTCACATTTGCGATGCTGCTGTAAAGAAAGCTTGATGAGTATGTCAGGTAATGAACTGCCGTGGGCACGTCATTATCAGGGACTCATCTGGTGAACGTTCCAGAACAACGCCATCTGCACACAGACAGACATGCAGGTGTACGACGCCTGAGCTTCGCCGCGTTCGCGTCGGTGGCGCAGGGATCTGGCCGATCGTGTCGCGGTTTCATGACCGCGGGTGACGAGAGCCGGGGCGCTCACGAGTGGGGCGCCCCGGCCGGCTTCCAACGTTAGTCCCTGCCGGTCCTGCGGAACCGTCGCGTCGCGTCGAAGACGAACGATGCGCAGCCCGCGGCCAGGACCACGGCGAGGGCCGTCTCGTGCTGGACCGCGAGAGTGATGGCCAGGGCCGCCAGCGCCGCGGCGGCGCCTATCTCGGCGGTTAGTGCGAGTCGATGCTTCGCCGCCTCAGTCAGTTGATTCAGCATCTGCGCGTCCAGATGGTCGGTGGGATGGGAATGTATACATTGCCTCCCAGTCTCATGGCTCCGGAGATGATGGAGGTGCACTTCCCGCGAGCCACCGCGTACGCGGCCACTGTGGTGAAGTACCAGAGGTAGCCACGGATCGCGGTGATGGCGTGCTTCCATGTAGCGGGGATCCACTTAATATCCTTGGCCCAACCGACGAACGCCGCCGCGCTTCCGGTGCCGAACGCCACCCAGCGAGTCTCGGACCTGTTCAGATCGAGCCTGATGAAGTACTGCGAGGACCACCACGGCTTCCACCAGCGAACGCGCAGCTTGCCAGTGAGGTCGGTGCACCCAATCGGATCGCCGCCGCAGTACTCGTAGGCGTTCTCGTTCCCGCCGTAGATGGGGTCGACCGAGAGGAAGCGTCCGGTGTCCGGGTTGTAGAGGCGCACGCCCATGAGCATGAGCGAACTCACCGTCTCGGACGACCGCTGGTGGTTGCCCAGCCAGCCGTAACGCGTGGCCTGCTGTCCCGCCCTGCTCTTCCCGTACTCGTCGCTGTCGAGAGCGACGGGCGCCGTCGAGGCGTCCAGCGGGAGCCGGAGCGCGACGTCCCCGTGCACCGAGGTGAACTGGAGCACGGTCTCGCCGGACTTGGCGGTCGTGGCTCCCAGATCGCCGCTTGCTGAGCGGACATTTCGGGTCACTAGACCGCTCGACGCGTTCTCCACGATCCAGCGGGGGTTGTCGCCGTCGTCGTCGTAGTGGTTGAGCTTCGACGCGGTCTCGTTCCAGGTGCTGCCGTCGGCCGAGGTCTCCAGCGTCCAGCCCCGGAAGCGGTGCAGGGCGTCCAGGGACCAGGTCTGACGGTTGCCCGCAGAGGTCTGCTGTCGGACGAGGTCGTTGGTGTAGTAGCCGATGGTGCCGTTGCCCGGCGCCGCCGTGGTCCGGCCTAGGGCGTCGTACGTGTAGCCCGAGTCGGTGATGCGGTCGTAACTGTCGTAGGTGTGGTTCTGAGTGGTTCCTCCCGTGGTCGGGCAGGCCGCGCCGGCTTCGGCGGTGGCGGTGGTCAGCGAGGTGCGGTTGGCCCGCTTATCGAAGGTGTAGGAACGCCGAGTGCAGAGGGTTCCGACCGTGTCATCGACAGACGACAGCCGGCCGACGGCGTCGTATCGGTAGTTCTGCTCCGACCAGCCAGCGTGCCGGAGCACTTGTCCGTGCGCGGACCGGGCGACGGTGTCGGCGTAAACCGAGGCGCCGTCGCTGTCGCGGGTGTAGGCGCGACTGACGACCGCTCCCGTGGGGTCCGTGTCGACGGCCAGCCTGTAGCCGCCTGGGAGCTTCTCCGCGGTGACGGCGCCGTCGGCGTCGTACGTGGCGCTGAAGTCACCGGCGACCGAGTCGCTCGCCTTCGTCAGCACACCGCGCGGGTCGACCGCGGTGTCGTAGGTGTACGTGATGGTGGACGGGACGCTGTCGATTTCCTTGACGACCCGGTCGAGTAGGTCGTACTCGGTGGTCGTGGTTCCGCCGTCGGCGTCGGTGTAGGAGATCTGCCGACCGAGGGCGTCGTAGGCCTTGGTGACCGTCCCTCCGGTGTTCGAGCTGATTTTGATGACCTGACCGGACTCTGGGTCGTACGTGGTGGTGGAAACCGGCTACCGCCGTGCCCAGGCCGCCGGTCACCGTGGTCGTGGTGGGTCGGCCGGCCGCGTCGTATTGGACGGTGGTTGTACGAGCCACGCCGTTGGCGTCCTCCGTGCGCTTGGTGACGTTGCCGTAGTAGCTGTACTCGCTGGTTGCGCCGGTTGCCTCGGTGGGGTTGTCGCCGCCGCCCGTGATCGCGCCGGCGGGTCCGGCCCAGCACTCCAGGCCGGCCCATTCGGGACGTCCCTCGCACCGGCCGGTACCTGTCGCCTTCCAGTACGTGACCACCCTGGACGCGGCGTCCTCGCCCGTCCCATCGGGCGGTACGACGGCCGTCGCTCGGCCCTCGGCGTTGTATGCCGTAGTGGTCGTGAGGTTCAGGCCTCCCGGGTCCTGGATGGTACGGGTGGGCAGACCCTTGGTCCAGTCGTACTGGGTCTCGGTCACCCGCTTGTCACCCATGACCGAGTAGTGGTCACGCACGCGGACGCCGGTTTCGGTCCGGGTGATCTGGTTCTTCGCGACCGCCGTGCCGTCGGTGGGACGGCCCTCATCGAACTCGTTGACCGTCCAGCTGCGCCCGGGAACCGAGGAACCCGCCTCGGCCAGTACGGTGTTGCCGTCCTTGAGGTCCTCCGTTAGGTCCAGTCGGTGCAGGGGGCCAAACACCTCCTCCACGCGGGTGCCCGACTCGTTGTGGAGCGTCGTGGTGGAGAGCAGGTCCGCCCGCTCGGCCGATGACAGGTCTATGATGCCCAGTTCGGTCAGGGTCGCGTTTTGCACGGTGGTTCCGCCGAGCGCCAACGCTCGGTTGGCCGCGGATAGTTCGCGTACAACGGCGCCGAACCGGTTGTACTCGACTGTGGAGATGTGCCCGCCCGGCGCGCCCGTGTTCACCTGGCGGCCAGAGGCGTTCAGGTAGTTGATGCTCGCCCGCTGGTAGTCGCCGGCGCCCAAGTCGGCACCGGAGTTCGAGGCTGGCACGGAGTCGGCCGGGAATACGGCGGTGGCATCGGTGGGCGCGTCGCTCTGGCCCCAGGACGCGATGCGCGTGGCATCCATTGCGTACGGTGCCCTGGAGCCGCTGAGCGGAACGCCGTAGACCACGCTGGTGACGGAATTGCCGTCGGTCTCGTCGGTCGACCCTTGCTTCAGCCGCGGCTGGGAGACTTTCAAAAGCATGCCCTCGCCTGCAGCGGAACCGCTGTCCGCGTTACCATAGGAGAAGGTGTATGGCAGGTGCCCGGCTGGGTCGAGCCAGGTGATCCGGTCTTCTTGGTAGGCGTACTTGGTCTCCGCCTGCTGTCCGATCCGTGGGTCCCAGGTCTGGCGCAGCCGTCCCTGAGAGTCATAGCGGTAGGCGGCCACGGCGGTCGCGGTCGCGGCGCTCGCGCCGGGCTCGGTGGCCCAAAGCCGGATCTGCTTGACCTGGCCTGTGAAGTCACCAAACTCGGCATCGGTCTCCGTGCCGGTGGCCGTGGTGGACGTGGCGTACACGAACTCCAGGACCCGGCACCCCTTTGTCGCCGGATCCGCCTCGCACGCGGCCGCAGTGGCGGCGGACGTGGGGGCGATGATCCGCTTGGGACGGGCCAGTGTCTTGCCGTCAACCTCCACGGTCTCAGAGGAGATTGTGGTGGTCGAGTTGGTGAGGCCGTTCAGCAGTGAGCCGGTCACCTGCCAGGTCGTCGAGGCCGTGGCCGGCTTGGTGAAGGTGGTCACCGTGCCGCTGGTGTCGGTCAGCGTGAAGGACCCGGAGAAGGCGCCCTTGAGCGTCAGTGCCTCGGCTCCGGGTTCGCCGATCCAACCGGTCTCCCCGGCGTTCGCGGTGAAGCTCAACTGCCGCTGGTCCTGCGTCACCACCCGCACGGCTGTGTCAGAGACTTTCTCCAGGTAGGTGTAGTCGGACTGGGATACCGCCGCGACCGTGCCGGAAGTCCATTCCTTACCGAATATAGCGGCTTGGCCCTCCTGCTGAGCGCCCTCGCCGGGGGCGCGCGAGGAGATGCCGCGGGTGACGCTCATGCCGAAGAACGAGGCGTCCTCGGCGGAGAGCGTGTAGTCACCGGTGAGTAGGTTGAGCGAGCCGGGTCCGATGTCGGTCGTCGACGCCGCGTCGGCGCTGCGGTCCACGACGACGGTCAGCGGTTCGGTGCTGCCAGCGGCCGAGCCGGGGCCGGTGAAGTCGGCCTTGATCTGGACCGAACCGTCCGGGTCAACGGTGCCGGTCGCGTTCCATACCAGTGCGGAGTTCTTGCCATTGGTCAGGGGCACGGGCCAGGCGGTTAGCGCGGTGCCGCCGGAGGTGACGTCAGCGACCGGGATCTTCACCCAGTCGTCGGCCTCCGAACGCCGCCAGGAGAACGACACCTGGTCGTACTTGCCCGACTCGGCCTCGGCGACAAGCGGCAGCCGACGTGCGGTCCGCTCGCCCTCGGACGGCTGGAGGAAGCCACCCGGTCCGGCGTGGAAGACGTACTCCTTGGCCTCGGACTTGTTGTCCGCCTTATCCGCTGAGCGGACCTGCAGCGTGTGCGTGCCGTCCTTGGGTGGAGTCACGCTGATGCTCTTCGCGGCGCTTGCGCCGTCCGTGGTGACCTTGGTCCAGGTCACGCCGTCCAGCGACCACTCCAACCACTGGTGATCGGTGCCGGAGGGCGGGGTAACGGTGAAGGTACCCGCCTGACCCGCGCCCTTGACCCACTGCCCGCTCGGGTAGTCGGTGGAGGTGATGGACTCCGGGGAAGAGGGGGCGCTGGTGTCGACGGTGAACGTCTTCCACGCTGACCAGTCGAGGTTGTAGTCCGTCCCATCGTACGGGGAGGTACGGAACTTATAGGTCTTGCCGTTGGCCAGAAGGCCCGACGGCACCTTGACCGAGGCCGGCGCGCCGGAGGTCGTGTACTCGGAGGTGAGGATGTCGCCGACCTGCGAGCCGCTGGCGGAATCGGCGATCTGGAAGGCACCGATGACCGTGTCGCCGTTGACATCGACGAAGGTGTCCCGCAGCGTCGGCGTTGTGGTATTGACGGCGTAGTCACCGCCATAGGAGAAGAACGGCGGACCGGCCTCCTGGTTGGTGCCTGTCTTGGGACGGAAGTTGTACGTAACCGTCAGCTTCGGCGGGTTCGACGCCGCATTTGCGGAGTTGACCTGCTTCCACTCCATCGTTTCCGGCGACGGGGCACGCAGGCCCATGTGTGAGCGGGTGTTCATCGCCGACGCCCACATTTGGACCAGGTCGGTTACATCCGCGTTGATCCAGCCGTCACCGCCACAGTTGTCCCGGCCCGCGGTCTCGGTCGACGTGGCGTACTCCTGGAGCCACTCCGGCTGGTTGGTCCATCTCGACGACGTCGACGGCGCACCGGTCGCCCACACGGACCATGCCGCCGCGGAGCAGTCCGTGTTGCCAGAGTGGAAGTTGTACAGGCTCAACTTCGCGTCCTTCACCAGCGCGTCGCGCACGGGAGTGGTGTCCCAGGTGATGAAGGAACGCGCGTAGCGCGGGGAGCCGTCGGCGTTGACTGTGCCGGGGTCGCCCAAGTCGAGTTCGGTGTCGTTGGACCAGTCGACGGTCTCGCCCTGCTGAACGTAGGTGTCGAAGACGTTGGCCAGCGAGGAGGTGGACGGGTCAACCGTTACCGGGAACTTGGTCTTAGGGTCGGCGAGGAATTTGGCGTTCGGGGTGACTACCAAGTCGACGGCGTCGCCCTTCTTCTTCACCACCTTCATCTTCACCGGCACGCGACGGGTGTGTTCACCGGAGAGCTCATCAACGGTGGAGTCCCACATGACAGGGGCGGGCATCGTAGCCCGTCGCTTGTTCTTCTTGTCGGTGAACTGCACGCTGCCGTCCGGCAGTTTCCTCACCTTCAGGCCCTCGGCCTGAAGCGGCAGAGTGTAGGAGGAACCTTCCTGCCCCTTTGGCCTCTGCTTGATCTTCACGTACTGCTCGAAGCCCGTACGGGTCGCCTCGATCACCACGTCCGCTCCGGGCACGGCGTTGACGTACTCCGCCCGCGTCCCGCTCAGCCTCGGCGCGGGCAGCCCCCCCTTCCACTGAAGGCTGATCTGCTCGTCGCCGTCGCCCAACGTCACCAGGTCGACGGCCTTGGCATCCTGAGCCGCTTTCAGCGACTTCACGGGAGTGCCTGCCTTGCCCGCCAAGACAAGCCCGTTGGGATGCGCCACGGGCTCCACACCGCCACCGGACTTGCGCAGCCTCACATCGACGTTGACCCACTTGCCGTCCCGTTTGAAGCGGACCGGGCCAGCCGACAGCTCCGTTGTCAGGCTGCCGTTCTTATTGGCCCACGTCGTCGACGTCTCCGTCCTCTCCGACAGGGCTTCAACGCGCTTACCCGACAGGCGGGCTGCCACCCTCGCCGACGCGATGTCCGGGGCCTGGGTTGCGGCCGGAGCCTTCGGTGCCTTCGACACCTGGGGCGGCTCGGACTGCGCCGCGAACGCGGCGTTCGTGCCCTGGATGAGTGTGACCGACAAGGCCAGCGCGAGACCGCCCGCGAGGTAGCGGGAACCGTCTCCCTGCCAGAGTCTTGTGCGTTTTCTGTGCTTTCGCGCTAGGGATAGCTGGGATGGCTTCATTTACCCCCCTAAAATCTTTCACAAGGATCACTTGTGTGACCGTTGGGTGAAGATACCTGGGAAGTAAAGATGTGAAAGGGATAATCAAGGTCGGACGCAAAGTAAACGTGATGTGATCCATATCTCGGAAGGCGGCGACGAGATCGCTCGCCTCGCGGACGTGCAGGGCTGCTCGCACGGCCGCTGGGTATCGTCACCGGACTGCGCTGACATCTGTCGCGGTCCGTGGGGCGCCGGACTCCGCCTCAATGTCCGCTTGTCCGCTTGGGGGAAGACAAAGCCTGCGTGCTCCCGCACCGCCGCCCTAGCCATGGCCTTCAAGCTCGTCGAGTCCGCCCAGCAGTGGTGGGCCGTGAACGCACCTCACCTCGTCGCCCTCGTCCGAGCCGGGGCCCGCTTCGAGCGCGGCCAACTGGTCGAGCTCCCGCCACCGTCGCGACATAGGGTCTGATGCATCATGACCGACCATCACACGTACGGCACCAGCACCCACACCGCCGACGACCTGGTCCGGCTCGTCAGTGTCCGTCTCGGGCTGGTCTTCACCGAGCGCGACAGCGACTACCGGGGCGTCTACCGCCTTCCTAGCAGCCCAGGCGGACGGGTCGAGATCCAACCCAACCGGATCCCCGGCGACAACGGCCAAGACGACCTCTACGCTCCGGAACACCCTTCGACGCAGGTGCTGTTGCTCACCATCACGCCGGTTGCGGACCCTGCCATGCAGGCACGCCTGGGCTCCATCGAAGGGCTCATCCACCTGAACCACGAGACTGTGTGAACAGCTACTGATCAACAGCTTTTGACACTTGCTTGGCGCATGGGGAGAAGGAAGGCTAACCGGTGGTTGACCGGCGCGTCGTTGATCCCTGGGAGCGCCAGGATCGTGAGTCCATCCAGGCGTTCGGGGCATTCGCCGTGTATCGCGATCTCGGCCCAGGGCGGAGTGTCACGAAGGTGGCACGGGAGTTGGATAAATCCCGCGCGCTGGTGGGCCGGTGGTCGCGGCAGTTCGCATGGGTGATGCGGGCAGCGGCCTACGACCGGGAGCAGGACCGGCTGTTCCTCGCGGAGCAGGCGCAGGCCAGGCGGGATATCGCGCGTCGGCACGCGAAGTTGGCGCAGGCCGTGCAGAGCAAGGCCGTGGCGCGGCTCCAGTTGCTTGACCCTCGGGAGCTGTCGCCCTCGGAGCTGCTGCGTTACATCCAGGTCGCGGCGGAGATCGAACGCCGAGCCGTGGGTGAGGCTCCGGTGGCCGGGGCGGTTGAGGGTCAGGACGAGGGCGCTGAGGTGAGCTCGCTGTCGGATGAGGAGCGCCGGGCGCGGATGGCTCAGCTGCGCCGGGAGCTGGAGCGGCGGCTGTCGGAGGGCGCGTCATGAGCCGGGGCTGGGCGAAGCGGCGGAAGATCGAGGGGTTCACGGACCCGTCGGTGATGAGCGACGAGCAGCTTCGAGCGGAGGTCGCGGCCTTGGTGCGTGCCGATGAGCTGTCGGCGCGACGGTGGGCGTGTGAGGTCCCGGACTGTGACGGGCTGCCTCATGCGGGGTGGCTGCACCATCACGCCCGTGCGGCGCAGCGGCGGCCGCTGTGGCTGTGGACGGTGTGGATGCTGCTCACCGGCCGTGGCTGGGGGAAGTCGCGGACGGCAGCGGAGGAGGTGCGGGAGTGGGCGCGGACGCCGGGGATGCAGATCGCGGTGGTGGCGAAGAACGCGACGCTGGTGCGGGACATCTGCTTCGCGTCCCCGAAGTCGGGGCTGTTGTCGGTGTTCCCGCCGGAGGAGGTGGCGAAGTACAACTCGTCGCTGGGTGATACGACGCTCCGGTTGACGAACGGGACCATCATCAGGGGGTTCGGCGCTGAGACCCCGGACAACTTGCGGGGCTGGGCGTTCGACAAGGCGTGGTGCGACGAGTACGCGGCGTGGAACCGGATCACGGCGCAGGCGGTGTACGACATGCTGTGGTTCTGCCTACGTGAGGCGGACACCCCTCAGGTTGTCATCTCGACGACGCCGAAGCCGCTCCCGCACGTTAAGCGGCTGGTCGAGCGCGGTAGAGCGCAGGAGGAGGCGCACCGGAAGGGTGGGGCGCCGCCGCGGGTGGTGTTGACTCGCGGGCACATGCGGGAGAACGACGCGAACCTGTCGGCTGCGGCCCGTGAGGAGCTGGAGGAGGAGTACGCCGGCACGCGGCTGGGTCGGCAGGAGCTGTCCGGCGAGCTACTCGAGGACGTGGAGGGCGCGCTGTGGAAGGGGTGGATGCTGGAGGTCGAGGGTTTCCGGCCTCGGCCTGAGCATCTGCCGGATCTTCAGCGGGTGGTGGTGTCGGTGGACCCGGCGACCAAGAGCCATGAGGACGCGGACATGACGGCGTTCACTGTGGCCGGGCGCGGGTTCCCCGTGGAGTCGATGTTCGGGGACGACCGGCCGCGTGGGTATCTGCTGCACTGCGAGCAGGACCGGTACACGCCAACGCAGGCGATGAAGCGTGCCGCCGCGCTGTATCACGAGCACCGTGCGGACTGCGTGGTCATTGAGGCGAACAACGGTGGTGACTACCTGCCGGCGCTGTTGGAGCAGGTGGATCCGACGGTGAACTGGAGGATCGTTCATGCGACGCGCGGGAAGCGGGCGCGGGCGGCTCCGGTCGCGCAGTTGTACGAGCAGGCGCGGGTGTCGCACGTTGGTCCGGCTCGGCGGTTCGCACCGTTGGAGGAGCAGATGACGACGTTCGTCGGGCAGGGCGAGACGGAGGACTCGCCGGACCTGCTGGATTCGGCGGTGTGGGCGCTGTGGGACTTGTTCCTCGACCCGACGATGCCGCCGCCGCGGGGCGGAGATGATCAGCGATTGAGTGGGCGTCGGTAAGCCGTCGTGCTGTGTTGGTCGTTAGGGCGGATTGACGCATATAACTTGACCCAGGCCCCTGCGCATGTTGCTTAATTGGGTTTAGCTATGTACTGCCATCCTGGTGGTGGCATGGCATGGGCGAGGGCCGCCCCCTGGTTGGACCCCTGGAGCGACCCCCGCCTGCGGTTAGTTGTTGCCGCTCATGGAGTGGACGATGTGAATGATCAGGAGTGCGATTTTGATCACGAGCATCGTCCGCTCGCGGCGCCGTGGTTCTTTCTCCCTCTTCTCTCCGTCGTCCCCTTGGGGCTGGTCCTGCCTGGCCATTTGCTCCACCTTCCGGACACGACCGCTGGGTGCGGCCCTGGGGCCGATGCCCAGGAGGAGGAGCAAAGAGCGCCTCTGCATGTGGATCCTAGGCAAGTTCGTGACAGTGTCGGGCTGTTGCGGGCAGAAACGTGACCGCTGAATCGATTTACGCGTGGGCCGTCGTACGGGAACGCGCGGCCGAATGGGTGCTCACCTGCCATATAGGCTAGTTGGCGGCGCGGGGTCGACGTCCGGAGGAGCCCGTGGGTCTGCGCCAACTCGTGATCGATGCGTGGTCGTGGCTGAACTACAAGCCGGTGATGGCGGAGGCTGGGCGTACGGGTAGCCGCGCGTTCCCGGAGCTGGCCAAGACGTGGGTGCCACCGCATGAGTTGCGGCGGCTGGCTGCGTACAAGGTGCTCGCGTCGTACGACAACAACCAGGCCGGGCAGCTCGCGGCGGCCGGTGGTGACGCAAGCGCGTTGGAGCGGCGGGAGCTGGGCGACGCGGCGAACTTGGTGGATACCGCGCTCGGTTACCTCCTCGGCTCGGAGCAGAAGGTCGCGGTCGAGGGGGCGGAGAACGCCGACGAGGGGACACCGACCCCTGGTGCGGCGGAGGCCGCCGCGGTGCAGGACCGGTTGCGGAAGTGGGCGGACAAGGAGCTGCTGACGTTCCGAGTCCAGCAGGCGGAGCGGGCGGCGGTCCTGCTCGGGGACAGTGTGATGGTCCTGGCCTGGAACCCGGAGAAGCAGCGGCCGACGCTCAGGGTCTACGATCCGGGGTTCTTCTTCCCGCAGTGGGACGACGAGGACGAGGACTTCCCCCGTCGGGTGCACCTGGCGTGGGACCTGCCAGCCGACGACGACGCAGGGTTGAAGGCCAGGGTGCGCCGGGTGACGTACGAGCTGGGCCCGATCTCAGAGGGCGCCGAAGGTGAGGAAGAGGGGGCTGCGGCTGGCGGTCGGCAGTACCCGTGGGAGCCGGGCCGGACTTCCAACGTGACGTGCTACCTCACGGACGCGGAGTGGCTGCTGGAGGACCTGAAGAACGGTGAGCCGCTGAATCGGCTGCCGATGGATAAGGCGTCGTACCGGGTGCGGCCGGACGGCACGGAGCTGAACCGGCTCGATCTGTGGATCGACTTCGTGCCGGTGATCCATGTGGCGAACACGATCCCGGACGGCGGGGAGCACTGGGGCCGGTCGATCCTCGCGCGCGTTCTGCAGGCGCTGGACGAGCTGGCGGCTACGGACTCGGACAGCTCGGCGGCGTCGGCGACGACGGGCACGCCGATCATCGGACTTGCGGGTGCACGGCTGCCGGTGGACCGGGCCACGGGCAGGCCGCAGGAGCTTCAGGTGAAGGCGGGGGCGGTGTGGCAGCTCGGTGAGACGGGGCGGATGGATGCCCTGGACACGTCGCCGCAGTTGGCCGAGTTGCGGGCGCGGGTGGATCACCTGTTGGAGCGGATCGCGGCGAATTCGCGGGTGACGGCGGCCGGGTTGGGGACGCTGGACGCCACGGAGGTGCCGTCGGGGTACGCGTTGAAGTTGGCGCTGGGGCCGCTGGATGCGCTGATCGGCATGATGCGGCTGGCCAGGGAGCACAAGTACCGGTTGCTGTTCAAGATGGTGCAGAGGCTGTACCAGGCCGGGCGGGCGGAGGGCTGGACGGCCGGGGAGACGCTGCCGGCGCGGCTGGCGTGGGCGCCGCACACGCCGACCGACCGCGGGGCGGTACTGGAGGAGGTCGTCAAGGCGTACGGGGCCGGAGTGCTGTCGCTGGAGACGGCGGTGATGATGCTGCTGGAGGCCGGATACCCGATCAAGGACGCCTCACAGGAGGTGGAGCGCATCCGGGCGAAGGCGCAGCAGGAGGCCGAGGTGCGGATGGCGGAGGCAGCGGCGCGGCGTGGGCGCGACGAGGACGAGGAGGACCAGGGGGACGACGCCGGTCCGGGCTCGGCGGAGGAGCGGAAGCCGGTGCGGCGGGAGAGCGAGCGGGAGCCGGTGGGCTCGGGCCGGTGACGTGGGCCGCTGGGTGCGTGAGCGGGGGGGGGTGCCCCTATCTCTTTGGTCAAGGTCGTGGGTCAGGATTGCGGCATGGCGACCTGGTTCCGCACCTACTACGAGGACGAAGATCTGTGGCTGTATTTCGAGGCCGATGACGAGGGCTGGGCCGCGCGGCAGGTTGAGGTCCGGGGGCAGGACTCGCGTCCGGTGACGGCGGCCTCGTTGGAAGAGGTGCTGCACTTGCGTGATCATGCCGATCTCGCGGCGATGTTCCGCTATGAACGGCAGTACGGCGTTCTCGCCGAAGGTCCCATGGACGGCTGGCAGGACCAGCCGCAGGCGGCCGAGATCACCGTGGAGGAGTTCGAGCGGTTGTGGACTGAAGCACGGCGGGCTCTCGGCGATTCAGCCTGACCTGGCGGGTTGGGGTTCGTAGAAAGTTCCGTCGCGGAGCATCGCGAAGAGGACGTCTGCCCGTCGTCTGGCGAGGCAGAGCAGGGCCTGGGTGTGGTGCTTGCCCTGGGCGATCTTCTTGTCGTAGTAGGCCCGTGATGCCGGGTCGCCCAGGGCTGCGAACGCGGAGAGGAAGAAGGCCCTCTTGAGCTGCTTGTTTCCTCTCCTGGAGGGCTGTTCGCCGCGGATCGAGGACCCGGAACTGCGGGTTGCCGGGGCGAGACCTGCGTAGGCGGCGAGGTGGCCGGCGGTCGGGAAGGTGCTGCCGTCACCGACCTCGATCAGGATCCTGGCTCCGGTCCTGACGCCGATTCCCGGCATGGACGTCAGGACCTTCGAAAGAGGGTGGGCCTCCAGGAGTTCCTCGATCCGCCCGGCCAGGAGTTTGCGCTGGTCAAGGACTGCGGTCAGGGATCCGGCCAGGCTCGGGACGATCAGCGCGGCTGCCTCGGTGCCCGGAACGGTGACGGTCTGCTCGTCCAACGCGGTGAAGATGTCCTCGACCAGTCGCTCGGCCATCCGCGGGGCCTTCGGCCGTAACAGCGTGACCAGCCGCCGCCGTCCGGCCTTGCGGATCTGGGCCGGTGAACCGAACCGCTCCAGCAAGGCCAGCACCGCAGGGTGCTGCAACCGCGGCCCCAGCACCCGTTCCAGTGACGGATGGATCTGCGTCAGCAGGCCGTGCAACCGGTTCGCGACCCTGGTGGCCTCTCCGGCCAGATCGTCGTCGAAGCCCACGATCATCTCCAGCTCGGCGATCGTCTCGTCCTCGCCGTCGATGGCTCGCAGCGTGTGAGGCATCGCGCGGGCCGCGTCCGCGATGATGAACGCGTCCTTCGCGTCCGTCTTCGCCTCACCCGGGTAGAGGTCGGCGATCCGCCGCATCGTCAACCCGGGCAGATAGGCGACCAGACAGCCCAAGTCTCGTGCGACTGCCAGCGGCAGGGCGCCGATCGAGGCCGGCTGGTCGACGACGACCAGCACCGTTCCGTGCTTGGCCTTCAACTTGGCGAACAGTTCGCGGAGCTTGGGTTCGGTGTTGGGCAGTCGCTTGTCGAACGCCTTCTTCCCGGCTGGTGTGACGGCGGTGGCGTGGTGTTCGCCCTTGCCGACGTCCAGGCCGAGGAAGACGTCGATGTCGCCGGTGTCGATCACGTGCAGGCCCCTCCATCACGCTTTCGTCCGGCCTGCCTCGGCACCGAGCTGCCACATCCACGTTACGGAGAGCTCTTCCGGCTCGGGTGAAGCCGGTGCTCAAGCCCCTCATCAGCGGTCCGTCGATGCCTCCGGACCCGGTGACACCACCCCCCGGATCATCAACAACAGGAGGGGGAAGTCATGCCGGACCCGAAGGCCGGAGGCCCCATAGCGGAGCCACCAAAAAGGTAACGGGGGGGGGCAGCGCCAGATGCCGCGGGCGCGCATCAGCTCGATCTGGGGTTCGGTGACGTGCTCGCGATACTCGCCGTGGTCGTACGGCGGTCGGTCAGCGTAGAGGTTGGCCGGGTAGATGGGCTGGTTGTAGAGGGTGCGGTACAGCTCGGTGCGCAGGTCCTTGGGCCAGTTCGTCCACGCGGCAGTGGTGCGCTGTCGGCGCAGGGCGGGCAGGTCGATGGTGGCGGTGACGAACGAGGCGACGCCGCCGTGGTCGAGGTGGCCGACGATGCGGCCGGTGTGGTCGGTGATCGTGGAGCGGCCCCCGAAGAAGTCGACGCGCTGCCCGTCGGCGCCGGTGTAGGAGGCCGGGTTGGGGGCGAGGACGTACATGAGGTTGTCGAGGGCGCGGGCCCGGTTCTGGATGTCGAAGGCGTTGGAGGCGACGCCGGGCAGCGGGTAGCTGGTGCGGTAGGCGATTTCGCATCCGCTGAGGGCGAGGCCGCGGGCGTTCTCCGGGTAGCTGGCCTCGTTGGCCATCATGACGCCGAGGCGGCCGATGGCGGTGTCCGCGACGGGCCAGTACGCGTCGGGGCCGTTGCCGTACAGCTCAGTCCACTGGTCGAGAACGTCGTGCGGGCTGAGACTGTGTTCCATCGGCGGGAGCGGGGCGAGCTTGTAGTGCCGCAGGACGATCTCGCCCGTCGGGTCGATGACGAAGCCGACGTTGAAGTACCGGTCGGGGAAGGCCGGGTGGAGGGCCTTGGCCTGCGCCATGATGTGCACGCCGAACTCGCGTGCCCAGCGGCCGAGTTCTTCGCTCTCCGCCCCAGGGAGGGTGATGGCGCAGGTGCCGGCGTAGGTGGTGTGGTCGAGGTCATGGATCTCGTCGGTGAACCCCTGGAGCGCGCCTTCGGGCAGGGCGACGAGGCGGACGGGGTGGTCCAGGCCGCCGAGCGCGACGGCGGTACGGGTAAGCGAGTACAGGCAGTCCAGGTTGGTAGCGATGTCGTCGCGGTCCTGGATCTCGGTGATCTCCGGGATGAGTCCGACCGCGGTGTACGGATTGATCGTCATGGGGTGTGGCCTCCTTGTCCGACGCCATCCTTTGGGGCCGGTCGGACAGAGGGCTGGAGGCGGTGAAAGCAGACGGTGGGCTCGGTTCGAGGTGGCAGCCGCCGCTGAGCCGTGATCGCTTCAGTCGTTGTTGCCCTGGCTTCGGCCGCGCATCGCCTCTCGGGCTTCTTGCATGGCGCGAATGAGTTCGGGGAGTTGACGGAATAACCCGGTCAGCAGCATGAGGCAGAGGCCGACGAGGCCGAATGCGGCGAGTGCCCATCGGGTGATGGCGTCCCAGTCCAAAACACTTCTCCTGCTGCGGTCGAGGTGAGGGAGGGCCCGGGGTGCCGGTCTCCGCTTGAGTGGCCTCAACGTTGCCCGGATTCACGTGGCGCCGATACGCCAAACGCTGGCCACTTTGCCGCCACTTCGGCGGTCACCTCCGTGTTGAGGGGGTGAGATATATGGGCTTTCTTGCTATTTGCGCACGGTGAGCGCGTGAGGATTCAGGTGCCAAGTGGCCACAAAGTGGCCAGGGTTTGGCGTAGTAGTGCCATGAGTCTGTGTGATAGGGGCATGCCTCGTCCTGAGCGCGTCAGACAGTGATAAACCCGGTTTGGCTACACTGATCGACAGCGCGGGGGCGCGCTCTGGAGGAGATGTATGGTCCGGCCCCTGCCGCCTCGCCGTCCTGTCGGCCACCGCCGTGACGGGCGGCCGATCTACCCCATCCTCGGTGCCTCCCCGGAGGACGAGACGAACGACCAGCTCGATGACGCCAACGACGACGGCGGCCAGGAGCAGCAGGTCACGTTCTCCCAGGACCGACTGGGCAAGATGCTCACCCGCGAGAAGGCCCAGGGTGAACGCGCGGCCATCAAGCGGCTGTTGACCACGCTCGGGTTCGACAACCCGAAGGCGCTGACCGAGTTCGTGACCACGCAGCGGGAGGCCGAGCAGGCCGCGCTGTCGGAGGTCGAACGCCGCGAGCAGGCCGCTCAGGAGCGCGAGTTGCAGGCGGCACGCCGGGAGGAGCTGGCCGCCGAGCGCGAGCGGGCGGCGCTTCGCCGGGCCGCGCTGGTGGCGCTCGGCGCGGAGGGCGATGACCTGGTGGACGCCGAGCGTCTGCTGGCCGTGGACGACGAGGACGCCGACGAGGCGCAGATCCAGTCGGCGGCCGAGGCCCTGCGCACTCGCCGCCCCGAGCTGTTCGGGGAGGTCCGTACCCCGGTGCCGGCGGCCCCCGCGGGTGCTCCGGCCGGACGCGGCCCGACCCGTACGACGCCCGTGTCCAAGCCCGGCTCCGCCGGGCTGGAGATGGCCAAGCGCCGGGGCCTGATACCCGAGTTCAGCGACACAGCCGCCCGGTAGTTCCGGGCCCGCATCCAGGGGACCACGCCCCGCAACTTCGTGGACGTCACCGCCTCCGTGGGCGGTGTGCGGAAGTCACCGCAGCGTCCATGGAGACACGCACATGACCATCCAGCCCGTCTCGAAGTCCGAGTACACCACCGCCAATCGCGAGTGGCTGGCTTCCCTGCACGGCACCGACTCCGTCGACACCATCACCCTCGACCTGAACCTGTTCTGCGAGGGCACCCACTACGTGTGCGGCGACGGCTGCGACCCGTACGGTCGAGTACTGTCCGGCGTGCCGGTCGGCCGCGTCGCGGAGTCCGGCCTCTACGGCCCGTACGACCCGGACGCGCACTGCGGCCGTCAGATCCTGCGCGGCTTCGTGATCGCGGAGGCCCCGTTCGCTCCGGGCCAGACCCGCGTCCCGGCCGCCCTGCTGTGGCACGGCGCGGTGAAGGCGTCGAAGGTTCCCGGCGGGATCGACGTGTCCCAGCTCGTGTGGCACCCGCGTGCCGCGCAGATCCGCTTCGTCTGAGCGGGGGCTTGAGCTGTGACGATTCAGGACCTCCTCAAGGACGTCTCGGTCATGGACCTGACGGCGTTCGCCAGGGCGATCCCGTCCCCGAAGGACTTCCTCCTCACCCAGACGATCTTCCCGACGGTCGAGATGCGGGAGGTGAAGTGGCGGACGAAGGATTCCGGCCGGTACGTCAACGTCGCGAAGTACCGGGCGTTCAACGCCAGCGTGCCGTTCGCAACCCGTGAGGCATGGCAGACCTCCCGCGAGGGTGCGCTGCCGCCGCTGGGGCAGAAGCTCGTCGTCTCCGAGCAGGAGCAGATCCTGCTGGAGGCGTCGCACGGCAGTGATCAGGACCGGCTGATCGAGCTGCTGTACGACGACGTGGAGCGTCACGTCGAAGCCATCCGTTCCCGACTGGAGCTGGCCGCCGGCGACGTGCTCGCGGATGGCCGGTTCACGCTGGAGCAGGAGAACGGGCTGACGCTCGAAGTCGATTGGAACGTGCCGGTGGAGAACCGGCCGGTCGCCCGTATCCCGTGGTCGGATCCGGCTTCCGATCCGATCGCGGACGAGCTGCGGTGGATTCAGCAGCTCGACGACATTGGGGCCCCCGAACCGGAGCTGGTGATCACGAGCCGGAAGGCGTTCTCGTACCTGGCGGCGAACAACGCCTACAGGGCGGCGTACTACGGGTCCGTGTCCCCGTCGACCACGCCGACGGCGACGCTCACCCCGCAGCAGATCAACGTGGTGCGCGGCAACTACTCGCTGCCGCCGCTCACGTTCTACAAGGCCCAGGTGCGGGTGGACGGCAAGCCGCGCAAGGTGCTGCCGGAGGACGTGTGGATTCTGGTGCCGCCGGAGCGGGAGAAGTGGGCGCAGACCATGTACGGGGTGACGGCGGAGGCCCTGGTGCTGTCGCGGGGGACGAACCCGGAGATCATCCGGGAGGATGCCCCTGGCCTGATCATCACCCGAGGTGTTCAGGATGACCCCGTGCAGATCTGGACCAAGGGTGCCGCGGTCGGGATGCCGGTCATGCATACCCCGGACGCGCACATCGTGGCGAAGGTCCTGTGATGGTGGGCGGTGGGCGGCTGAAGGCCGCGGTGTACGTGCAGGACCCGACCACGAGGGAGGACCTGGTCCTGATGCCGGGCGACTGCCCGGAACCGGAGGTGGCCGCCCTGATCACCAATCCGGACGCGTGGGACGTCCCGCCGGACGGCTGCGAGGAACCGGACGAGATGGTCTCGGCGGTGAAACCGGAGCTGGCCGAGAACAAGGACGACGGCCAGGAGGTCGGCGCCGGCGCGAGCGGGACGAAGAAGCCGCAGACCCGGCGCTCCCGCTCGTCCGGGTCGTAGGATGCCGCTCGTACGGCTCGTCACCGGCCTCCCCCGTCTGGTGACGGGCCGTACTTCGTTCGATGGAGGGGCAGCCCCCTGTGGATGAGTTTCAGAGATCGTGGCTGCTTGCGCAGCTCGGTCCGGACACTGACCCGGCCGACTTGGAGCGCCGGTACTTCCGGCTGCGGTCGGTGCGCGCGGTCGCCCTCGAGGTGTTGGGTGAGCGGCGGGCCAAGCTCCTCGCAGACCCGTTGAAGGTCAGTGTCGACGGTGTGGTGACGATGGACCTTCAGGAGAACCTGCGGGGGATCGAGCGGCAGATCGACCAGGCGGGTCGGGCGCCCGCGCCGGACGACCCGGTCGAGGAGGAGACGGAGGGGGCGGGGGAGATGGTGCAGGTGACGTGGATCGCTCCGGTGTACCGCTACCGGTAGACGCACCTCGCCACGGCCTTGGTGTTGCTTTTTCACCCCGCATGCAAGCGCCGTCGGCGAAAACCGGTACGAACTTGAACAAGCTGCGAAGAAGGCTGTTCGGCATGCGCAAGGAGACCTTGCAGCGGTCTAGCCGGACGTGCATGCTCCTCCGGCTTGCCTGAGGCTGGGGACATGACTTTCGTTCCCGTCATCGTCTACCCACCGGCCGAGGACGGCGGGCGGCGTGTCCGCGTGGGCGACGATTTTGTAGGCATGGCCTACACGATGCTCGACATCGTGGAGTTCCTGCGCCGGGCGGGACTGGAGGATGTGGAGGTCGACGACGTGGCCACCAGCCCGCTGTCGGGTTGGATCGAGTGGCGGGGAGGTGGTCCGGAAGCCTGGGCCTACTGAGCGGATTTCCTCCTGGCTGTTTCAGGCTCAAGCGGCCGCGCACTCTAGTAGCGCATTGAGCTGCGCCGCCGTTCCCTCGGGGTCCGTCGTGTGGTGGATGGTGCGGATGCCGAGTGCTTCGGCTGGCGGCAGGTTCTCGGCATGGTCGTCGACGAACACGCACTCTGGCCCGGTTAGCCCCAGCGCATCCAGCGCCCGCTGGTAGATGAAGGGTGACGGTTTCCGTACGCCTTCCCGCTCAGACAGGATCACCGCGTCGAACGCGTCCTCCCACATGCCGAGCGCCGCGTACGGATTGTAGGGCTGCAGGCCGAAGCTATTCGAAAGCATCGCCACCTTGATCCCTGCGGTGCGGGCTCGGTCGACGACCGCCACGATGGCCGGCTCTGGCCGGAGGTTGGCCAGAGCGCGGCGCATGAGGTCGGTGGCGTCGATGCCGAGGATTCCACCGATGACGCGATTCCAGTCCTCCTGGGTGGCCTTGCCGACTTCAAGCGCGGAATACACGGCCACGCCTTCCGGGTTCTCGTCGAGGGCATGGAAGTAGGCGCCGGGTTCCAGACCTTCGGAGCGTTCGAAAGCCTGGCCGTTGAGCCGCATCCGCGTGGTGAGGACTCCGCCGAAGTCGAGGATCAGGCCGCGGTAGGAGGAAGACAAGGTGGCTCCTTGTGAGACGCGCGTTGTAAGTCGATCCCCGCGTCCGACGGGGGACCCGTGGGTGCCCTCTCACGCGGGAGACGCATTCAGTCTGGATTGAGTGGCGGGGCGGCGGTCCGGAATCCTGGGCCCACTGTGATGGGGCTCCCTGATTTCCGCGCCTGCTGCTCGTACGTGTGACAGACCTACTCGCGGGACTTCGCCAGGGCGGAGAGGCATGGGGCCTTACCGTCATGGGCGCGGCAAGACCCCGAACCGTAACAAACCCTCAGCCGAGAGGTACCTTCGCGAAAGGCTCCCACTCGTACATCTGGTTGTCCCGGTGGATCACGATGAGCTCCGCGCTGGAGATGCGGGCCTGCGCTGGAGCGAGGTTGAGGTTGGCGAGGACCTGTTGGATCGGCTCGGCGGGACCGTCTCCCGCGCTGTAGGCCACGGAGACGTGGGGGGTAAAGCCCTCGGCCTTCTCCGGGACCTCACCCAAAACGTGCCCGATGGCATCCCGGATAGCGTTCCGGACGGCTCGGACAGGCCCGTCGGGGTGGACATGTAGGAGTACCGCCTCCGGGGCCAGCACCGCAGGCCCGATCTGCAGGCCGAAGGATGGGATGGCCGCCAGTCGTGGGCGGGGCTGCATCCACGATGGCGCGGACGTCACGCTCCTTCGCTTCGCCTACGAATCCGATTCCCTGCATGGTCAGGTGCAGCCACTGGTTGGGGATCGGCGTGAGGGTGTCGGCGAGAGGTGCGAGCGCGGATCGGTACTCGGCAGTGAGCCGGTGCACATCGTCCTGGCCTTCGAACGTCAGGTGCCAGGTGTAGAAGCGGCGGCCCACGCTCCAACCGGGGCGCCACCACCAGTGGTTCCGCATGGCCTCGGGTTGCGTCGTCATAACCAGGGATCAAATCAGGCAGAGTCCTCCCCTGGCGAGAGTGCAAGATGCCGCGGAGCGGAGTCCACGCAGAACTCTTCGATAGCCTGTCGCAGCCCAACGGTTGTACTGGCACTGGCGTAGGGTCGGCCGTTGCATCCCGGCCCCTGTGTCGACCCTCACCTGATCCCGGTTGCCCTGTCGTTCCTCTCCTCGGACAGGGCAGGATCGGCACATGAGGATTCTCGTCATCGGCGGAACGTGGTTCCTGGGCAAGGCCATTGCGGAAAGTGCACAGGTGCGGGGGTGGGATGTCACCACCTTTAACCGCGGCCGATCGGGACCCGATGTGCCCGGGGTTGAGACCGTACGCGGCGACCGTACGGATCTCAGCGACCTAAGGCGCCTTGCCCAGCTTGGGCCGTGGGACGCCGTGATCGACACGTCCAGCTCAGACTTCCCCCCTCGGGAAGTTCTGCTGGCTACCACCACGCTTCGGGAGGCAGCTCGGCGCTGGGTCCACATCTCTACCGTGTCCGTGTATCAAGGCTGGCCGAACCATCACCTCACCGAGGATTCGGCGCTGCTGGACTGCCCGGCTGACGCGGACGGTACGTTCGGGTACACGGGTGCGGACGGGAGTCCCACTAGGTACGGCTTCCAGAAGGCCGGTGGGGAGCGAGCCGTGTCTGAGGCGTTCGGTGATGCGGCTGTCTTCCTGCGCCCGGGGGTAATCCTGGGTCCCGGAGAGTACGTTGGCCGCCTCCCGTGGTGGTTGACCAGGGCCAAGCGCGGCGGTCACATCCTCGCTCCGGCGCCGAGTAGTCAGCGAATCCAGCCGGTCGATGTCCGTGACGTTGCCGAGTTCGCCTTGGAGCAGGCAGCGAGTGAGACGAGCGGCGGTTACAACGTCACCCACCCAGAGGGCATCACCTTTGCCGACTTCCTCGCCGAGTGCCTGGCCGTTACCGGTGGGATCGGGAAGCCGGAGTGGGTGGAGCCGGCCGTACTGAGCGAGCAGGGCGTTGCGCAGTGGACCGAGCTGCCGCTGTGGCGGACACATACGGGTGTGTGGTCGGTCGACTCCAGCCGTGCGGTAACCGCAGGGCTCCGCTGCCGGCCGCTTGCCGAGACCATCAGGGACACATGGACCTGGCTTGCAGTAGACGGGCGTCCCGTGGATCACCCACGGTGGGCGGAACACGGGATCGCCCGAGCGAAGGAGGCCCGGATCCTTACCTCGTTGGAGTAGTCAGGACTCGATTGCCAGCAGAGTTGCGTGTGGGCCGAGCCGGTAGGGCGGGGAGACCCTGGTGAAGTCCTCGATCTGCTCGCGGAGTTCCGTCGGGAGCTGGGACCCGTGGTACTGCGGGCGTGCCAGGTGCCTGCCGATACGTGCCGTTCTCACGACGATGCCTGTGCTGCGCTTGTCGGCTGGTACTTCCCAAATCGGCGACAGGGCGTCAGCCGCTCCTTCCACATTGCTAGCCAGCAGGCGTGCGTAGGCCAGATCGGCAGCTGCTTTCGCGCGAACGTGGGTGGACTGCCCGTCCTGTGTCCCCTCCGCGAGGAGGGCGAGTGCGCGGCTGGCCTCCACTTCAGCCTGCTCGGCATCGTCCATGAGGAGCGCGGTGGTGCTGTTGGACATGTGCAGCCGCTCTTCGGAGAATCCGAATTCGCCGCCCACGGCGTCGTGTAGTTCGTCGCGGATGTCGCGGCTGCCCTCCTTGGAGAGCTGGATGGCTCGCCGAGCGGAGGCGATGTCGCCGAGGTGAGCGTAGGCGCGGGCTGCGATGGCATGAAGGCGGCGTTGGGCGATGTCGCCGAGGCCTCCGTATGACAGTGCCCGCTTGGCCTTGGACAGGGCCTCGTTCGGCTCGCCCGAGTGGTACGCGATGTAGGCCAGGGTGCCGTCGGCGTAAGCCTGCAGGGGCGCGAAGCGTGTGCTTTCTCCGTACACCGCGGCGGCGCGAGCCAGGGTTCGAGCACTGGGGAAATAGCCCAGGTCGAACGCTGCTACGGCAAGGAGAGCGGCTGTTTGCCCGTTGAGGATCATCAGGGTCTGCTGCTGGATCGGAACCTGGGTCCGGTCCCGCTGCCGTTCGAGTTCTTGGCGGAGATCGTCGGCTGCTTCGTACGCCCTCACCACAGGCATGCTGTGATAACGCCGGGCAAGGGTCACCACCTGGTCACGCAGTTCGTCGATGGTGTTGTCGGAGATGGACGCTGCTGCGGTCGCATCGGCGCCGTCGTGGGCTTCACGTGCGGTCATCTGAACTCGCTCTTCCAGGTCGAACGCGGGTGCCTGGGGGTCGCCCGCGGGTGGCGGCCCGAACAGTTGCTCTGCTGTGTATCCGGGCCACATGGCTTCCAGGATTTGGCAGGCCTCCGACGCGGGTAAGCCGATGAGCTTGCCGCCAGTCCAACGCCGGAATTGCGTCTCGCCGCACGTCGGATTATTGGGGTTGTGCCCGAAGAGGTGGACGCCTGTCTGGTTGAACTTCTCTTCGAACCGGCGGTAGGTGAGGTTGTCTCGATCGCACAGCTTCGCGAGCAGTGTCCGCGGTGCGCTTCTTGTTCCGCTCATACCGCCCCCAAGTTTGCGGCCGCGTCCGGGTGGCTCGCGGATCGATCCCTTCCTTCGAAGGGGAACGTGTATTCCCTCGCTGCGGCAACACGTCCTGAACAGAAGCCACTTCAAAGCTACCCCGAGGCCAGGGATGACGCCGTAAGTGCGTGTAGAGGCCACGTGCGAAGACATGGCAAGGCCACGTGATCTGGGTGAACGCTGATCGCCAACCCTCGCTGAGAGTGCGTGACCGAGCACAATCGTGAACTTGGGAGCATCGCGTGACGTCGCCGAACCAGTACCCCGCCGCTTGTAGAAGCGGTACGGCCGTAGGAGCGATCGCGGCGCCGACGCAGGCTGCGTTCGCGCCGTTTCCTCTGCGAGTGGAGGAGCAGCCGGCCTGGGAGTGGAGTACAAAGTTGCTGACCAACGAAGAGGCCGGCGCCAACGCCCGACTTCGTGCTCGACCGCGGCTCAAGAAGCGGTATTGGCCCGGAAACGCGGACGCCGCGATTCGAGTCGCCGACAAGTTGGTGGACAACGCCGTGCGGCACGGCCTGCCGTTCGCCGACGGCTGTGTCCCGCTGCGCATGATCGTGTGCGCCGATGTCCGCGAGCTGCTCATCGAGGTGGACGACGCTTATCCCGAGTTCCCGGGCTTCGACGAGGCCGTGAACATGTCCGGCGAGCCCGTGGCATCTCCGACTGGCCTGTGGTGGGTGGCCCATTACCGCGGTCGCCTGTCGTGGAGCCCGAAGAGGGACGAGGGCGGCGTGATCGTAGGCAAGACCGTACAGGTCGTCCTCCCGATCACGTGGGCCCACGCGCGCACCGCGGCGTGCCCCCTGTCGGAACTGACTCGTGAGGACCCGCATGCCTGACCGCGTCTCCGTCGCCCGGCCGGTCACCCATCGCCGCAGTAGCAGACGCCCCCAGATAGGCCGCGACCTCCGCCACCAGGTCATGAGCGTGTTCGCCGCGCCTCTGTTGTGCCTCGTGGTGCTGGAGGGTATGACCGCTCTCGCCTCGTGGATCTATGGGTTCTATACCGTCCCGCTCGGCATCGCACTCGGCGGCAGCGTGTTCATCGCGGGGCTGGTCGGGGCCGTCAGAGCCCAGGTCGTGGCCGCCGCGCTTCAGCAGCAGCGCGACGCCGAGCTCCACCAGATCGCGGAAGCGGCGCGCGCCGCGGAACGGACCATGATCTGGACGGCCGACCAGATCTGCGCGGGCGGCCGGCCCGACCTGCCCCCGGATCCCCCGAGAGCGGGCGACGACATGCTCGACAAGGTCCTGGAGCTCATCGGCGTCATCCAGGTCCAGGGCGCGTACACCATGCAGCGGGTGCACGACGAGTCTCAGGCATCCGTACTTGTCGCCATGCACCGGACGCTGACGCGCCGTATGCACCTCCTGATCGACGAGATGCTGGAGCATCTGACCGGTCTGCAGAAGTCCACCGAGGACGCGGAGCTGCTCGACCGCAGCTTCAAGATCGATCACCTGGCGACACGGCTGCGCCGCATCGTGGAGAGCGTGTCGGTCGTGCTGGGCGGCCAGTCTCTCCGCGAGACCCGGGCGCCCGTTCCCGTCTCCACGGTGCTGCGCGGTGCGAAGTCGGAGGTCGTCAAGTACACGCGTGTCCAGACAGCGCCCGGTGAAGTCGGAGCCGCGTTCGCGCTGCCCGCGCATGTGCACCCCGATGTCGCGCACGTCATCGCGGAGTTGATCGACAACGGCTTGGAGAACTCCGATCCGGCATCGAAGGTGATCGTCCGCGCGCAGAAGGTGGCGAAGGGACTGCTGATCGAGGTCGAGGACCGGGCCTCGCTGCTGCTGGATCCTGATAAGCGGGATCTGCTGAATCGTCTCCTCGACAACCCGAACCAGGCCGATGTCGCCGGCCAGGTCCGTGCCGGAAGCCTTGGCCTGATCACCGCTGGGAAGCTCGCCGCCAAGTACGACCTGAAGGTGTGGCTGGCGTTGAACCCGGCGGGCGGAACTACCGCCAACGTCGTCGTGCCGGACCGCTACCTCGTCCCTGCCGCTCCCGTCGTCGGCACCGTCACGGTCTCCGCCGCGCCCCAGAGCCGACAGGTGGAGTATGCGGGAGCCGCTCCACAGCCCATGCGGCTCGCGCCCGCGGCTGCCGAACCGGCCCGGCAGCAGAGCGACATGAGCGGAGCGGGTTCTCTGCCGCGGCGCCAGCGGGTGGCCAGGCCTATGCCCGACAGCCACGCCGCCGAGCCCGCGGGCCCGGCTCGGGCTGCAAGGCCCCAGACGGTGGCCGATTGGCGGTCGGGCCTGCGCGCTGGCCTTCACGGCGAGCCGCCCTCCACCGCCCCGAACCCTCATTCCTGACCCCCACTACCTCGTTTGGAGCGAACGGCCATGGCCTACGACGCGACCGGCTCAAGCACCGTGCTCACTCCCCAAGCTGTCCAGGGGCAGATGACGCGCCTGCTGGACGAATTCGTGGCGGACACCGCCGGTGTCACCCACGTCCTGCTGGTCTCCACCGACGGGATGAAACAGGCGATCTGTTCGCACATGGACCCCGACTGGGCGGACGGCCTCGCAGCGGCGTTCTCGGGCATCGCGGGACTGGCCAAGGGCATCACCGGCCGGACGGACGAGATGATGCCCGCGCGGCAGGTCCTGATCGAGCGGGACGACACGCTCTTCCTCGTCACCCACGCCGGTGCAGGCAGCACCTTCAGCTCGTCCGGGGATGTGGTCGCGACGGTACTGGTCGTGCTGACCGTCCCGGACGCGAACATCGGGTCGGTCGCCTACAGCGCCGGGCGCCTGGTGCAGCGGTTCGCCCCCTTCATGACCACCCCCGTCCGCACGCGCACCGGCCAGGACAGCGGTGTCGAATGACCTCCCGCCCGCACCAGGAGGCCACGGATGCCGCGGCCCCGGACGAGACGGCCAGCATCGTCCGGCTGTACGCGGTGACCGACGGGCGCACCCGGCCCCGCCACATCCTGAGCCTGCACACCGTCCTTGGCCCCGGCCGGCGGACTCCTCGCGGGCTGCCCGAGGAGAGCGCGCGGATCGTCGAACTGTGCTCGCAACGACGGTGTCCACTCGCCGAGTTGGCCGGCAGTCTCGGCCTGCCCATCACCACGGTGAAGGTGCTCGTCTCCGACCTGATCGACGCCAGTGCGCTGAGGATTCCCGCGGGGGACGCGCTCAGCGCGGACGGCCACGTGCAGAAGCTGATGGCGCTGAGCGCCGCCATCAAGCGCAGGCACCCCAATGCCGCAGCGAAGGCCGGGTGACGTCATGACCCAGCACAAGCCCGCCGAACGGATGCCCCTCAAGCTGGTCATCGCTGGAGGATTCGGTGTCGGCAAGACCACTGCGATCGGCGCCATCAGCGACATCACGCCGTTGAAAACCGAAGAGCTGCTCACCACGCAGAGCGAGGCCACGGACAGCCTGACCGGGATCGCGGAGAAGAGGACCACGACGGTCGCCTTCGACTTCGGCCGTGCCGGCTGGGACGACCCCGAGCCCGTGGAGCTCTACCTCTTCGGCACACCGGGGCAGCCTCGCTTCTGGGACTTCTGGCACGTCCTGGCCGAAGGGGCGTTCGGCGCCGTCGTGCTGGCCGACACCCGCCGGCTCGCTTCCAGCTTTCATGCAGCCGACTTCTTCGAACAGCTCGGCATGCCCTTCGTCATCGCGATCAACCGGTTCCCCGACGCCAGCGTGCGAACGCTGGACGAGGTCCGCGAGGCATTCGACGTGCACGCGGGCGTGCCGGTGATGTTCTGCGATGCCCGCAACGCCGATTCCGTGGCCTCGGTCCTGCTCGTCCTGGTCGAGCACGCGGTGCGCTTGACCTACCCCAACTCTGCTTATTTGGACGCCTAGATGACTATTTCTCAGAGCCCCCACGCCCCTCACCTGCCTATGCCGTTGCCCGGCACGAGGGAGCACCAGATCGAGGCTTTCACGGAAGACCCGGCCACCGAGCTGTCCGAGATGGCCATCCGTCTCAACCGGTTCAACGAGCTGGGCATCGTCATGCAGCCGAACGACGTGCTCGACGACCTGGCCACCGACATGGCGGAGCGGGCCGGTTTCTTCTACGCCATGGTGAACGGCTTCGGCGAGGAGCAGACGTTCCTGGGCCTGCACAACCCCCCGCGGGAGTCGGGCCTTCCTGTCGTCGGCCGCACCATGAGCCGCAACCACGGCTATTGCCCCGAGGTCGTCGAACGCAAGCGCGGCCTTCCCCTGCCCGACGTGGCCGCCTCTCCGCGCTTCCAGAGCAACCATGTCGTCGACGCCATCGGCATCGAGTCCTACTTCGGCAGCCCCATCATCGACGCCGCTACCGGCCTCGTCCTGGTCACCGTCTGCATCATCGACCCGGAGCCGAGGACCCTCCGCGACGCCGACCGGCTCCAGGGCATCGTCCGGGACTCCACTCGTGCAGCGGCCGACGTCCTCAAGATCAGGACCCCTGCTTCCTGAGCGACGAACCGCCCGGCCCTCACCACGCGGTACAGGCCGCAGCCGCCCCCATGTGAGCCCCTCTCAGGCAGAAGGACCGCCCACGATGATGCCCACCTCCGTCACTCTCGACAGGTTCCTCACGCCCTCCCACCGGGCCCTGTGGGAGGCCGCCGACGACTTCGCCGCCCAGGAGATACAACCGCGGGTGGACCGCATGGAGAGCGCGCCGCACCGCGTGGACCGCAAGCTCGCCCGGCTGCTGGCCGGCCGCCGCTGGTTCGGCGTCACCGTGCCCGAGGCCTTCGGCGGCATGCAGGCCGGTCACGTCGCCAAAACGATCCTGATCCACCGCCTGGCCCGGACCTCCGCCGCGGCCGCTGCCGTACTCCAGGCCAGTTTGATCCCCGTTGCCGCCCTGCTCCACTACGGCAGCCGCGACCAGCACAAAGAGCTGCTGCCGCAGGTGGCGGACGGCAGTACGTTGATGTCGATCGCCGTGACCGAACCCGATCAGGGCGGCCACATCGGCGGGATGGCGACCGCTGCCGAGTGGGACGGGAAGGCCTGGGTCCTCACCGGCGAGAAGTCCCACGTCGGCAACAGCCCCATCGCGGACCTGCACGTCGTCGTCGCACGCACGGCTCGGGAGGGCACCCGCACCTCGAAGGCCCTCACCGCATTCCTCGTCCAGGGCGACCAGCGAGGAGTGACCCTCCAGAGGGACAGCAGCAAGTTGGGGCTGCGCGGCTTCGGCTTCGGCAGGATCCGCTTCGACCGTGTCCGCGTCGCCCCGCACAACGTCCTCGGCGACGTCGGCCAGGGACTCGACGTCGCCCAGTCCAGCAGCATCCTGTACGGGCGGCCCAACCTCACTGCGGTCTCGCTCGGCCTGCACGAGATGGCCGTCTCCCTGACGGCCCGGTACGTCAGCACCCGCCCCCGCTACGAGGGAAAGCTCGCCGACGTCGGCGTCATACGGGACCGCCTCGGCCGCATGTCCGCCCGGCTGATCATGGCGCGGATCCTGACCTACCACGCCGTCGACATGCTCGACCGCGGCCTGCCGTGCGACGACGAACTCATCGCCGCCAAGGCGCTCGGCCACGAACTCGCCGCCGAAAGCGGAAACGACGCCATGGAGTTGCACGCCGCGAACGGCCTGGACGGGGACTACCCCATCCAACGGATCTGGCGCGACATGCAGACCACCTACGCGCCCGCCGGCACGGGTGAAGTTCAGCGTCTACGCCTCGCGGAGAACCTCCTGCAGGAGGAAACCAGCGAGAGCGTCCGCACGCCGTGGTCCGTTCTCCACTCCGGCCGCCCCCAACCCTCCATATCCGACCCGCCGATCGCCGTCCAAAAGCTCCCGTGCACGGCACCCCTTCCATCCGCACCGCCGTGCACGGGCCAAGTCCCGCGCTAGGTACCCCCCGTTATCGAGCGCGGGACACCGGCCGGCGCGGGCGCGGCAGCTCAACGCCCTCCTCCCCGAGGGGCGCCGTACCTGCGCCGGCCACCGCACCACCAGCCCACTCAAGGAGCAGGGACGTGACCACTCACAGAGGGCGCCCCGCCCCGACCGCCGTATGAACCGCCGCGCGCGGCAGTTTCCCCGGCTGCTGCTGCGCGGTCCCCGTGTTCCGCCTTTGGGAGAGCCAAGCCTCAGCCAGCGCCTGGCCGCTCCCGGCCTGGAGGCGGAGCACGCCCTCGTTCCCCGGTCTCGACGGTGGCCGGGGAACGAGGGCCCGCACATCCTGCCCCGACCGCGGCTCCTTGGCCTCGCGTCAAGACCGCCTCCCAGGAAGGACACCGATGCACGCTTTCAGCCCTGCTGCCACTGCCGTTGTCGATCGCGACGCGACCCCGGGCCCCGGCCAAGACGTCTTGCTCGACTTCGTACGGCAGGTCGCCTCCGACGCAGAGATGCTCGCCGTGTTCCCCCTCGATCCGACGGAACGCACCTGGCTGCAGATCTCCGGCCCCGATGGCAGCGAGGCGTGGCTGATCGGCTGGCCGCCCGGCACTGGCACCGGCTGGCACGACCACGCCGAGTCGGTCGGCGTCTTCCTCACCGCGTCCGGCGAGCTGAAGGAGAACTCGCTCGCCGCCCGGCTGCCCACCGACGGCTGGAAGATCCTGGAACTGACCGACGACGTGGACCGCGAGCGTCGGCTCCCGGCCGGTCAGGGCCGGGCCTTCGGACGGCACCACGTCCACGAGGTGCTCAACGAGTCCACCGACCAGCACGCGATCTCCGTGCACGCCTACTACCCGCCCCTGCCCCAGATCCGCCGCTACAGCCGCACGGGCCAGGTCCTGCGCCTGGAACAGGTCGAGCGCCCGCAGGACTGGCAGTGAGCGGGGCGTTCGGACGCCTCGCGCGCGGCGGCCCCGTGAATCCGCCTGCCGCGCGCGGGCTCCATGAAAGGAACATGGTCGTGTCCTTATACGAACTCGCTGGAAGCACCGTGCTCGTCACCGGCGCGGCCGGTTTGATCGGTAGCCGCATCACCGCCCAGCTCCGCCAGCTCGGCGCGCGAACGGTGTCGGTGTGCAAGATGGACGCCTATCCGGAGTCCACCTACCGCGACTACTTCGGCATCCGTTCCGACGACCCCGACTTCATCGTTGGCGACATTGCCGAGCCTCGCCTGATCAAGAGGCTCATCC
Organism: Streptomyces sp. V3I7; assembly: GCF_030817495.1. Lineage (NCBI taxonomy): Bacteria > Bacillati > Actinomycetota > Actinomycetes > Kitasatosporales > Streptomycetaceae > Streptomyces > Streptomyces sp. V3I7. The sequence goes on along the minus strand of NZ_JAUSZK010000001.1, from coordinate 2,079,554 downwards.
CCGGCTGCGACTACGTCATCCACGCCGCCGCCCTGGCCGACGTGGCCGCCTGCACCCGCCAGCCCCTGGAGGCGATCGACAGCAACGTCGTCGGCACTCAACGGGTCCTCGACGCGGTGGCCGCCTCCCGGACCGTGCGGCGGATGGTGTTCGTCTCCTCCGCCAGCGTCTACGGCAACGGCGAACAGGGACAGCCCGGAGCACAGTTCCGCGAGGACGCCCCCGTGCGGCCGGTCTCGGTGTACGGCGCGAGCAAGGTGTGGGGCGAGCACGAGACCGCCGCAGTGCTCGGCGCCGCCGGCATCTCGTACGCCATCGTCCGCTACTTCTCCGTGTACGGCGAACCGCAGGTCATCAAGGAGCACAGTCATTCCTGGGTCATCGCCTGGTTCGCGATGCGCGCCTCACTGGGGCTCCCGCTGCACCTCAACGGCGGCGGGCACCAGGTCCGCGATTTCGTGCACGTGGACGACATCGCTACCGGCACCTTGCATGCCCTGACCGCCGAGCGGGCGCACCAGGCGACGGTGAACATCGGTACCGGCACGGGCACGTCGATCCGCCGCCTGGCTGACCTGGTCTGTTCGCACTACCCCGGTGTTCCGCTGCGGGAGACGGCGATGCCTCCCGGCGACCCGGAAGGCGGCTACGCCTGCACCCGAAGAATGGAAGATCTCCTGGGCTGGAGACCGGGCATCAGCATGGAGGACGGGGTGGCCCGGTATGCGGCGTGGCTGCGCGAGCGTCCGGACGTCATCCCGCAGTGGCTGCGTGAAGACGCTGCGGCGTAGGAGGTGCAGCGGATGCCTTCGCTCAGAGAGCTCGCAGAAGGACGGCGGCTCGGCGATCACCAGGTTATGGACCAGACCACGCTGGACTGGATCACCGCCAACCGGCCCTCCTTCCCCGACCGTCCGTCACAGCTGCCGCACGCACCCCTTCTGCTGATCCCGCCTACGGAGTGGTTCTTCGACGCCCGGATCGCCGACTCCATTCACGGCGTCCTGCACGGCGCCCGCGTCAGCATGCTCGCCTCCCTCCTCGCGGGCGAGTACGACCTGAGCCGGAAGGAGACGGCGGTGCTGTGTGCCGCGGCGGCGATGCACGACTGCCGCCGTCGCCATGACCGCGACGACGTAGGGCACGGCCGGCGGGCGGCCCGCTGGTTCGCCCGATACCACCAGACCGTCAGCTGTTTCTTCGACTTCCAGCTTCCCGTGGGGCTGATCGCTCCGGCGGCCACCGCCGTGGCCCTGCACGACGTCCCCTACGACGCGTTCTCCGCCGAGCAGACACATGCCTACGCGCAGGCCCGGCAGTTCACGGATCTGCTGAAGGCCGCGGACTGCCTCGATCGGTACCGGCTGCCGCGGGATCGCTGGTGGCCCGACACCACCCGCTTGCGTATCCGTGTGCCCGCGTGGCTTCCCCAGGTGGCCTTCGACCTCGTCACCGCCAGCGAGCAGCACCGCCTGGACGGGGCCAGCCCCGATGACGCCCTAGCCCACGCCCGTTTGACCCTCTACCGGTAGGAGACACAGCGTGCGCGCCGAATGGGACGACGCCCACACCAACTACGCCTCCCCGGCCCGGCCACCCGGTCCGGCCTCCCTCCACGAGACCCCCACCGAGTGGGCCAGTCTGCTTGAGCAGGACACCGCGAACGGGTGGCTGCTGCGCGGCAACAGCATGCTGCAGACCCTGGCCAGCGGTCGCCCGATCCACTTGATGCACACCACTCCGGCTCTGGAGGCGATCCGGGCGAGTAGGCAGGTCTATGCCGCGGCGGGCTGTCTGGTCGGCAGCCTGTACTGCGCTCCGCTCAGCCCCGAGCCGGAGGGGCTGCGGCCGCACAACATGGGCGCCTATCTGCTGGAGACGAAGCAGAACCGCGACGTCCTGGTCATCGAGATCCGCCCGGATGCGCCTGTGCCGGTCAAGGGCATCGACTATCTACGCCTCGGCCGTATCCACTTGCTCACCTACGAGGAGCACCGCGACGTCCTGACCGGCGCCGAGGACGCCCGGCTACGGAAGGCCGCGGTGGAGCGTGTGCGGGCGGCCTCGGGATTCCTGGACGTACTGCTGGCAACCGCCTGCGGCCGGCCTCTCAGCCGAGAGGTGGCGTTCGTCGACCAGCTCGCCGACACGGTGTCATTGGTGCCGTTCCTGGGCTACCTGTACTTCGAGGTGCTGTCCGAGTACCTGATGCTCCACTCCACCTCCCCGCAGACCAAGACGTACGCCGAAGCGGGGGAGCTGAACAACCGGCTCTACAAGCAGCTCGCGTTCGCGGCGGTCAAGAGCATGAACCGCCTGTTCGACCTCGCCCTGTTCGCGCCCGACCGCGACCGGCTCACCGCACTCGTCGGCGAGATCGAACCCTCCCTCGCGTCCGGGGCAGCCCACTATGTGGAGCGGCGCCTGTCGCACCTGTTCGCCTTCGCGGCCCTGGACCCATCGCAGGACGCGGCGGCCGTCTCCTTCCACGGCGCGGACTTCCTCACCCTCGCCCAGGTCGCGCCCTCTCTGCTGGGGCAGATGGTGTTCCGCCAGATGCGCACCGAGCCCCGCTACCCGCAGCTCTTCTCCGTCTTCGAACAGGCCAAGGCACTGGGCGCGTACGGCTACTGGAACCGCCAGGGCATCCCCACCCCGTTCAACGGCTTCCTGCCCAAGGGAGAGATCGGCGTCAACCTGGCCTACCCGCGCGGCTCCTACGCAGTGTGGACGGCGGAGATCTGCGACCGAGGCCTCCTCCACCCCGTCGAGCAGCTCGACGTCACCTTCATCCCTCGCCTCACCGACCTGCGCGCCACCGCCCTGGGCAAGGCCGCCTTCCGCACCACGACCGCGACCGCAGCACACTGATCGAAAGGACCCCCAGCGTGCGCATCGTCCTGCTCGGCGGCGCCGGCTACATCGGCACCGTCGCCACCCGCCACCTGACCGCCCTCGGCCACCATGTCACCGTCGTGGACGGCCTGATCTATCACCGCGGCGACGACCCGGCACGGCTCGTGCCGACCGCCACCGACTTCATCCACGCCGACCTGCGCGACCCCGACACGCTCCGGCATGCGGTCCAGGGCGCGGATGCGGTCGTGCACCTCGGCGGTCTCGTCGGGGAACCCGCCTGCGCCGTCGACGAGCGCCTGGCCGTCGAGCTCAACTACGCCGCCCCTGTCCTCGCCGCCGAGGCCGCCCAGGACGCAGGAGTCGGGCACTACGTGTTCTTCTCTTCGTGCAGCGTCTACGGCCAGCACGAGGGCACGGTGGACGAGTCCACCACGCCGAACCCGCTGGGCATCTACGCCACCACCAAGGTCCTGGCCGAACGCCGCCTGGCCGCCATGCTGGACCATGCGGCGCTGACCGTGCTGCGGCTGGCCACCGTGCACGGACGATCGCCGCGCCAGCGTCTCGACTCGGTCGCCAACCGCATGACCGCACAGGCCGTCGTGACCGGCCGCATCCCGCTCAACGGGGGCTCCCAGCGCCGCCCCCTGGTACACGTCGCCGACGTCGCCGAAACCCTGGCCGGCGTCCTGAACACCCCCAACGGCCAGCGGGTGTTCAACGTCGGAGCGGACCGGGCGAACTTCACCATCGCTGACATCGCCGAAACCGTGCAACGGACGGTCCCCGGCACGAAGATCGATCGCGGCCCGGAGCGCGACGAGACGGACGCCCGCGACTACCGCACGTCCTTCGCCTGCCTCGCCGAAGCCTTTCCCGGAGCGTGCCCGACCCGGCTCCACGACGGCATCCGCGAGATCGCCGAGGCCATGGAGAACGGGAAGTTGGGAGACCCGGACCGTCCCGAGTACGACAACCTCAAAGGTCTCACCCTCGCCCGCGACGCCGGACACCTCACCGTCCTGCACACGCCCGAGTGCAACCGCCTGTACGCCGAGTACGCCGCCAGCGGCTGGAGCACTCGATGACCCCCACCGCCCCGGCGAGCGTGCCGTTCCTGCCGTGGAACCAGCCGTCCATCGGCGAGGAGGAGATCACCGAGGTCACTGACACACTCCGCTCCGGCTGGCTGACCTACGGCCCGAAGGCCGCCCGCCTCGAGGAGGTGGTACGAGACGCCCTCGGCGTCCAGGACGCGTTCGCCGTGTCCTCCTGCACCGCCGCCCTGCACCTTGCTTTCCTCACCCTCGGGCTCGGCCCCGGCGATGAGGTGATCACCCCGAGCCTCACCTTCTGCGCCGTCCCGAACGCACTCCTCCAGGTCGGCGCCCGCCCCGTCTTCGCGGACATCGAGCCCACGACCCTCAACATCGACCCCGAGGCGGCCACGGCGGCGATCACCGACCAGACGAAGGCCATCGTCGTCATGCACTACGGTGGCCACCCTTGCGACCTCACCGCGTTCCGCAAGCTGGCCGACGAGCACGGGCTCATCCTGATCGAGGACGCCGCCCACGCCCTGCACGCCAGCCGCGACGGCCACCGCGCCGGTTCCGTCGGCGACCTCGCTGCCTTCAGCTTCTACGCGAACAAGGTCATGACCACCGGCGAAGGCGGCATGCTCGTCGGCCGCACCGATCTCATCCGCGTGGCCCGCCCGCTCGGCCGCCACGGCATCGACTCCTCCGCCTGGCGCCGGCACGGACAGCGCAACACCGCCGACTATGAGGTAACCGTGCCAGGCCTGAAATACGTGATGCCCGACGTCACCGCCTCCATCGGCCTGCCGCAGTTCACCAAACTCCCGGCCTTCACCGCTCGCCGCGGCGAGATCGCCGCCGTCTACACCGCAGCCCTCGCTGGCCTGCCCGGCCTGACCCTTCCCACGACCCTGCCCGGCGTCGAGCACGGCTGGTTCCTGTACTCGGTCCTCATCGACCCCGCCATCGCGCCTCTGGACCGCAACCAGGTCGCGCAGGCGCTGCGCGAGGTGCACCAGATCGGCACCAGCGCACACTTCAAACCCGTACACACCCTCACCGGCTACCGAAGCCTGATCACCAGCCCCCTGCCCGTCACCGAGGCGGCCGCCGCACAGCAGCTGTCCCTGCCCTGCTACCCGGCCATGACCGACAGCGACGTGGACCGCGTCATCACCGCCATGCACACTCTCTGGTCCTCCTAGCCGGCCACGGAGCGTGAATCGGGGTGGGCCGGACGTGCTCACTCACCTGAATCAGGGCGCGGGCGGCCATGCCGTAGGCTGACCGCCCGCAGTGAAACGAAGGGGAACATCCGCGTGAACACCGGCTTCGCCTCACCCGCCGTGGGGGCCGTGGTCCTGACCATGAACGACCGGCCGGCCGAGTTCCCCAAGGCCATGGCGTCCCTCCTGGCGCAGGAAGGCGTCGACCTGGACGTCGTCGTCGTCGGTAACGGGTGCACCCCTCAGCAGGTTCCTGACGGCGTGCGCACGGTCACGCTGGCGGAGAACGTCGGTATCCCCGAGGGCCGCAACATCGGAGCTGCCCAGGTCAAGGGCGACTACTTGTTCTTCTTCGACAACGACGCCATGCTGCCGACCCCCCGCATCCTGGCCCAGCTCGTAGCCCGCCTCGAAACCGATCCCGGCCTCGCCTACACCCAGCCCCGCATCGCCGACCCCGACAGCGGCGTCACCCTCCGCCGCTGGGTCCCGCGCCTGCGAGCAAGCGACCCGGCCCGGCCCGGCATCGTGACCGTCATGGCCGAGGGCGTCGTGATGATCCGCCGCTCCGCATTCGACGAGGTCGGAGGCTGGCCCGGCAGCTTCTTCCTCTACCACGAAGGCGTAGACCTGGCGTGGCGGCTGTGGGACCACGGATACCGCGGCTACTACATGCCGGACGTGATCGTGCACCACCCCGCCACCCACCCGTCCCGGCACGCCAGCTTCTATCGGCTCAACGCCCGCAACCGGGTCTGGCTCGCGCGCCGCCGCCTGCCCCGCCTTCTGATCCCCGTCAACCTCGCCGTCTGGGCCGCGGTCACCCTCAGCCGAACGCGCGGGATGCCCGCCCTGCGCGCGTCCCTCAACGGATTCCTGGAGGGCGTACGTGGAGCGTGCGGGACACGGGAGCCAATGAGCTGGACCACGGTCGCCCGTCTGACCCGGGCTGGCCGGCCTCCCGCCGTCTGAGCTGCCACACAAACTGAGATCAGCGACATAAGGCCGGCGGCGCCGTACCCCGCCTTTCGGGCCTGTGCGAGATCTCGCCATGCTCTTCCACTGGCTGTGGAGACAGCGGAGCAGAAGCTGTAGCACCGGGCGCCCGGCGTTGTCCGACAGCAGCCTTAGCGTCGGCTGAATGGATCACAACGACGAGGACCTGCACCGAGTACAGATCACCGCCCGCGGGCCCAAGGTCGGGATAGAGCTCAACGGGAAGCGGGTCGACCCCGGGGCTTTCAAGGGCTACACGATCAGTCAACAGGAAGGCGAGTCCGCACAAGTCGTGCTGCGCGCCGGGGAATGGACCGAGACGGTCTTCGATGGCCTGGCCCGTGTCGCAGTGGCCGACGCCTTTGACCCCGGCGCGGCGGCTGCGGTCTTCCTGGCGGCAATCGACCCTGAGGAGTTGGAGCGTGCCGCCTTGGCCCGGCCCGATCTTGGCACCGGCCCGCGTTCGCTGACGGAGGCCATGCTCACCCAGCTTCAGGAGTGGGCTCGTGGCCTTTGACGTGGACGGTGCCCGTCGGGTCGTCGGCCGCATCCTGGACGACAAGCTGGAGGTGTGGCGGGACAGCGCGGGCCGTACGGACGACGTGCTCGACGAGACCACCGGCAAGCTGGTGCCGCCCGCGCCGGACGAGGAGCTGGTCTGGCACGGGCTCGGCGCGGTGATGCTGCTCGGCCGCCCCGCCATCACCAAGCCGGTCGGCGGGTCGCTCGCCGTCGAACCGCCGACCACCGACTACCAGGCCGTGCTGCCCGTCGACGCTCCGGCGCTCCGGCGCGACGACGTGGTCCGTGTCGCCGGGTCCGTCCGGCCCGGAGGCCCCCGCGACCCTCAGCTGATAGGCCGCCGCTTCCGGTTCTCCGACGAGGCGGTGGGCACCTACAGCGTGGTGCGCCTCGTCCGGGTCCAGGTGATCGACTGATGGCCCCGGCGAACCCGCACCCCAACGCTCACCCGGACGCGACCGCGTTCCGCGACCCGATCGCGCTGGCCGCCGCGCTGGCCCGCATGGGCCCAGCGACCCGCGCCCGTACGCGGACGATCACGCGGCACCACGCCATGCTGCTGCGTGTCCGTATCCAGCGGAACGCGAGCGGTCGGCCGGGCCCGAACGTCATCACCGGGCAGTACCGGGCCTCATGGGACGTGCGGATGCGCAGCGGGGGCGGCGAGGTGACGGCCGAGGTGTTCTCCGACGCGCCGCAGTCGAGGCGGCTTGAGCACGGTTTTGTCGGAGTCGACTCCCTCGGAAGGCACTACCGACAGCCGCCGTTTCCGCACGTCGAGCCTGCCTTCCGGCAGACCGAACCGGCGTTCATCCGGGCCCTGGCCGACGGAGTGCTGCCGTGACGGCCCGTCTGCCGGTGACCCGCGCGCTCGCCGCCCTCGTGGAGAAGGCCACCGGTCGCCCGTGCGGTATCGGTGAACTGCCCCGTGTCGAGGGCAAGTCGGGGTGGGAGCCCGCCTCCTCCCCGTACACCGTCCTCGACTCGCTGCCGGCGGAGTTCGGCGGGCCGCCGCTGTGGGACTGGCACGCGGACGCCGCCTGGTCGTACCAGATCACCTCGGTCGGGGAACGGGGCGATCAGGTCGAGTGGCTGGCGGACCGCGTGCGCTCAGGCGTCGTCGGCCGAACCGATGGCCGCTGGGCCCATAACCTGCCGATTCCCGAAGCCCGCGTGATCGACCGGGAGTTGACCTACGACGCAGGTGGAGAGGCTTCGGTGTCGGCGGCAGGCGCTATCGTGTCCTACGTGCAGCGGGTCACAATCACCGTGACCCCGGCATGAAGCAACGTTTCTTCTGATCCTCACCGCGGAGGCCCGCGCGGACGCTAAGCCCCACCAGGCCAGGCGAACCCCCTTTGATCATCAAGGGGCAGGGTCTCGGCACGGGACGCTGCCCCAGAAGTGGGAGCGGACCTGTGTCCACCAGCACGAAGAAGACCCAGACCCGATTTCTGCGGCGCGGCATCTCCAAGATCCTCTGGGTGAAGGATCTCAACGATCCGAAGTACCCCAGCCGCCCTGAGATCACCAAGGCGTTCGTCCTGACCGACGCGGTCTCGGACATCGAGGGCTGGGCCCTGGAGAACGACCCGATCGAGACCCCGGACATGGGCTCGACCTTCAACTCCTCGATCCCCGGCAACGACAAGGCGGAGAACTCCAGCCTGACGTTCTACGAGGACCGGTTCTCCGACGCGATCGAACAGCAGCTCCCCAAGGGAGCCAAGGGCTACGTGGTCCTGCTCCGCAAGGGTGACCTGCCCGGGTCTCGCTCGGTCGACGCCTTCCCCGTCCAGGTCGCCACCCGCGCCGCGGCGTACTCGACCGGCAATGAAGCGGCGAAGTTCAAGGTCACCTTCACGATCACCGACGAGCCGTCGCTCGACAGCCCCGTGCCGCAGGCCCAGGCCCGGTCGCTGCCGGACGAGGACTGCGACGACGGCCACGGTCACGGGCACGGCCACCACCACGGCGATCACGACGGCGACGACGTCGACGTGACCGTGGTCAGCACCACGAAGACCGAGACCGAGGCCACGGTCCGCGAGCACGACGCCAGCGAGGGCTGATCGTGTCGCGCCCCGCACAGGCCAAGCGCCCCGCCCGCTCCGCCAACCCGGCGGAGGGGGCCTGGGCGGCCAAGATGGACCGCCTCCGCCGCCGCGCAAGGCCCCAGAACCGGCTCCGCGTCTGCGACGACACCGACCTGCGCCAGCGGTACGACGAGGCCGAACAGGCCGTGCGCCGGGCGAAGTTCGTCGCCGAGGTCAACCCCGGTGCCGAGCTGGCCGCACGCCAGGCTGCCGACGCCGACTCGGCGCGCGATCAGGCCCTTGCCGCGCTCGATGCCGCGTCGGAGTTCCTGACCTTCCGCGCGCTGCCGCGCCCGGTGCTGGAGGAGCTGATCTCCGAGCACCCGCCCACCGAACAGCAGGCGGAGGAGGGGGCGATCTTCAACGCCGACACCTTCCCCGCCGCCCTGGTGGCGGCGGCCTCCGTGGACGGCATGAGCCGCGAGGAGGCCGACGAGCTGCTGAACGGCTGGTCGGCGCCGGACGCGAACGCCCTGTGGGACGCGGCCTGGCAGATCCAGCAGGAGAGCCGGGTCGAGCTGGGAAAAGACTGAGCCGCGACGCCGGCCTGCGCGCGGAGCTGGAGCTGTGCGAGCGGTTCCAGATCCCGCACTCGCAGTTCCTCGGCGGCGACGGCCGCTGGTCCGACCTCGACCGGGCGAAGGCGTTGGCCTGGGCGGACTGGCAGCGGTCGGTGTGCCCGGAGTGCCGCACGCGGCTGGAGGAGTGGGACCGCGCCCGCGGCGGCGACCCCCACGCGTACGTCACCGGCACCCTGCGCTGCCCCGGCTGCGAGCTGATCGAGCAGGAGCGCGACCACGTCCCCCAGGACCGCTCCGGCTACGGCGTGAAGATCCAGCTCCTCCCGCGCGACCAGTACGAGCCGCGCCCCTGATCCACCCCCGCACGTAAGTAAGGAGACCGCCAGCGATGGCCGGGTTCACCCTCACGGTCGCGATGCGCGCCGAGGTCCGCGACCTGATCGCGGGAACCCGTACTGCCTCCGCACAGATGCGGACCCTGGGGGACCGGACCGACGCCGCGAACCGGTCCCTGGCCCGGCTCGACGCCAACGGGGCACGCCTCGCTTCGCAGTTCACCGCGTTGAATCGTTCCGTCCGCGGTGCCGTCGGGGAGCTGAACCGGATCACCGCCCGCGCCGGAGCTGCCCGCGCGGCGCTGCGCTCAGCCGGAGACGACGGCGCCCGGTCGATGTCCCGGCTCCAGCGGGCGACCGCCGGTGCCGGTCGGCGCGGCATGTCCGCCACGAACATGCTGGCGGGCGGCGCCCTCGTCCTCGGCACCGGCGAGGTCATCGAGGAGGGCAACCGCTACCAGCGGCAGATGAACCTCTTCCGCGCGGTGACCGACGCGACCGCCGGACAAATGCAGCGGGCCGCCGCCGTCGCCCGCGAACTCGGCAACGACCTGACGCTGCCCACCTCGACGTCGGCGGACGCCGCCGAGGGCATGGTCGAGCTGGGCAAGGCCGGCTTCCGCGCGGACCAGTCGATCGACGCCGTACGCGCCTCGCTCCAGCTCGCGGCGGCGGCCGACGTCAACGCCGCCACGTCGGCCAAGTATTTGGGCGACATCATGGATCAGTACGGCCTCGGCGCTGATCAGGCGTCCCGCGCGGCCGACACCCTCGCCGCCACGGCGAACAACGCGTCGGGCTCGATCACCGACATCTACTACTCGATGCGGTACGCGGGCCCGGTCGCGAACGCGCTGGGTGTAACCCTCCAAGACACGGCGGCCGCGGTCGGAATGCTCGGCAAGTCGGGCATCCTCGGGCAGACGGCCGGCACGAGCTTGCGAGGTCTTTTCGCGAACCTCGCCGCGCCGACGCCGATCATGAAGGGCGCCCTGCGCGACCTCGGGATCGAGGCATGGGACGCGCAGGGCCGCTTCAAGGGCTTGCGCACGGTGATCGAGGGCCTGTCGAAGGCCGAACACTCCATGTCTCAGAAGGACTTCACGGCTGAAGTGACCCGCGCGTTCGGCAAGCCCGCGCTCAGCGGCGCTGTCGCGCTCGCCCATCAGGGCACCGAGAGCTTCGACGCCCTGTCGAGGGCAGTCGGGCAGACCGGTTCGGCCGCGTCCATCACCGCCTCGCGCGGTGAGGGCCTGGCCGGTGCCATGACGCAACTGCGCACCCAGGCACGACAGACCGGCATCGCTCTGTATGAGGGGATGGCTCCCGGCCTGGAGTGGGTGACCCGTCTGCTCACCCGCGGGATGTCCGGCGCCACGCCGTACCTGACCACGGCACTGGAGTACGGGCGGAACATTGCCTCGCTGTACGGCCCGGAGCTGAAGGAGCAGACGAAGGACGGGCTCAGCGGCCTCATCGAGGAGGCCCAGCAGCTCGTCGGTCCGCTCAAGGACATCGGTGAGCACTCCCTCGCCACCGGTCTCAACCTGCTGATCAACGCGGGTCGCACGCTCGGAGACGTCCTGTCGAACGCCGCCGACGGCGCGGAGCCGATCCTGGACGCCATCTCCGGACTCGGGCAGGAGGGCGGCGCGGCGGCCGGCACGCTCGACATCATCGCCACCGTCGCCAACCTCGCGATGGACGCGGTCTCGGGCCTGTCGATGGTGCTCGTCCCGATCGGTCACGCCGTCGGCGGTCTGGTCAGCCTGTTCGGCGCGCTGCCCGGACCGATCCAGTCCGCCGCCTTGGCCATGCTCTTGTTCCGCCGGGCCCAGCCGGCGCTGACGAACATGGCGACGACCATGACCGGGCCGGTCCGCTCGGGCATCGCCTCGTTCAACCAGCAGATGCGCGTGCAGCAGTCCTTGGCCGCCGCTTCCGGTGTCGCCCTGTCGCGGTACGGCGCGGCCTGGGCCGCCGTGCAGGCACGCGTTGGGTTCCTCGGCAACATGACCTCGGCGTTCCGCAGCGTGAACGGCGCCGGAGCCACCTTCACCGGCACGCTCAACGGCATCGGCAGGGCCGCCGGATCGGGCCTGCGCTCCGCGCTCGGCGGCGTAACCAACGCGCTCGGCGGACCGTTCGGCGTCGTCATGGCTGGGGTGTCGGTGGGCCTGGGGCTGCTCGCGGCGCGGCAGCAGAAGGCAGCCCAGGCCGCGGCCGAGCACCAGCAGCGCGTCTCCACGCTCACCTCCGCGCTGCGCGAGTCCGGCGGCCAGATCAACAGCAACGTCCGCAACGCGGCGGCGCAGTCCCTGCTGGACACGAAGACGGAACAGGGCCAGCTCACCAAGGTGATGGAGCAAGCCGGAGTCCCCCTGTCCTTGCTCACCGACGCCTACCTCGGCCAGGGCACCTCACTGGACGCGCTGCAGAAGCAGCTCCAGGCCACGGCCGACAAGCACAAGGAGTACAAGGACCTGGCCGGAGGCAAGGCCACGGTCCTCGACTACTCCGAGGTCGGCCAGCAGTACAAGGACGCCGCCGACGCGCTCGGTTCCGTCAAGGGCGAGATGGCCGGGGCGCTGAAGAATGCCAAGGACCTGGCCAAGGCCACCAAGGGCGCCGGGGACGGCACCTCGGCGTACGACCGGCTGAAGCAGGCCGTCGGCGGCCTGGCCGACCAGACAGCCGACGCCGACACCCGCACCCGTTCGCTGAAGTCCGCGCTCGACCTGCTGTCGGGCGGTCAGATCTCCCTCCAGGCCGCCGAGGCCAAGGTGAACTCGGCCGTCCTCGACCTGAAGGACGGCAGCAAGAACGTCGACCGCAGTCAGGGGTATGGCGGCAAGCAGCTCGTCAACGACGACAAGACCCTCAACACCACGACCCGGAACGGGCAGGGCCTCTACACCCAGCTCACCGCGCTCTCCGACGCGGCGGCCGACGCCTCTGTGGCCACCTTCGACCTGGCCCAGCGTAACGGCGAGGACCTGCCGGCCGCGCTCGCGAAAGCCCGCGAGCAGATGAGCCGGGCCCGGTCCGAGGCGATCCAGGCCGCTCGCGGCTACGGGCTGACCAAGACCCAGGCCGAAGGCGTCGCGGACAGCCTCGGCCTGCTGCCGTCGAAGGTGTCGCTGCTTCTCCAGACGAAGGGCATGGACTCCACCCTGGCGAACCTCATCGCCGTCCAGGCGGAGTTCCAGCGGCTGCCGAACGCGAAGACGATCAAGGTCGACTCACTGTCCGACGGGGCGCAGAAGAAGCTCCGGAGCCTCGGATTCACGGTCAAGACCGTGCCCGGCACCCGGCAGATCAAGATCACCGCTCCGACCGCCGGAGCGAAGAAGAACCTCGACACCCTGATCGACAAGCTCGGCCGCACCCCGGACAGCAAGAACGTCAAGGTGTCCGCCCCGACCGCCGCGGCGATCAAGAGCCTGGAAGCCGTACAGGCGAAGATCCGTGCGACACCCGGCGCGAAGTCCGTCGTCGTGCGTGCGCCGACGGCCGAGGCCCGCAAGCAGTTGGAGGCCCTGGGCTTCCGGATCGAGAAGGTCCCCGGATCGAAGAAAGTCAAGATCACGGTGCCAACCGGCGGCCCACGGAAGGCTGCCGACTCCATCCAGGAGCGCATCAACTCCCTGCGCGGCAAGGAAGTCACGGTCACCACCCGGCACGTCTCGATCTTCAGCCAGCTCGCGGAGCAGAACACCAACGTCGCGGACGCCATCAGGCGTCAGGCCGACGTCCAGGCCCGCGGCGCGAAGAAGCACGCCGACGGCGCGGTCGTCGACTACTACGCGGACGGCGGCGTCACCGACGGCCCGCGCAAGGAGCAGCACGTCGCGCAGATCGCCCCGGCCGGGAGCTACCGCGTCTGGGGTGAGCGGGAGACAGGTGGGGAGGCATACGTGCCTTTGGCCGCCGCCAAGCGCGATCGCAGCAAGGCGATCGTGGAGACGGTGGTCGACCGATTCGGCGGCCAGATCGAGTGGTACGCCGACGGCGGCGTCCGGAACGCCCGCGGCCGCGACTACAGCCCGATGCTCGCCAACTCCTTCAAGCAGGCCCGCAGCGTCGCGGCGATGGCGGGCGTCGTCCGCTCCTTCGACCTGCGCACCAGCAGCGACCGTGCCCGCACCCGTGTGGTCGATGCCCGCGCTGGCGGTCGGGTCCAGGTTGTCGTCGTACGCGAGCAGCAGCCGCTGATCGGCTCCATGCCGGTCACCGTCTCCGACAGCTCCGCCACCCCCGAGCAGATCGGCAACGAAATGATGCGCACCCTGCGCAACGCGCAGCGGGGCGGGAGAGTGTGATGACCACAGCACTGAACAAGAACCCCGAACTGGCCCCGTTTCAGTACGAGATCGGCGGCGTTGTCCTCGGCACCGGCAGCCTCGTCCCGGTCGGGAACATCGAAGGGCTCGGCTCCCCGGCCACCCGATCGCAGGACTCCGACAACGCGAACGGCGACGGCACCGCCCCGGGCCGCGACTTCTACGGTCCGCGCCCGCTGCGCTTTGAGGCGGGCATCAAGACCCCCGGCGACCCGGTGAAGGCGGCCGAGATTCTCGCCCGGCTGGAGCGGGCCCTGGACGACCCCGCCGCCCGGACCAGCCCGGACGGCCGCCACGTTCTGCGCGGCCGGTGGCCCGGTCACACAACACGGCGCCTATACGGGCGACTTCGCCGGATGGAGGCCACCAGCACCGCCACCGCCGTGCACGGGTGGATACCCCTGGACATTGAGTTCGTGGGCCTGGACAACCCGCGCTGGTACGACGACAAGCTGTCGAAGCTGACGCTCGGCCTCGACCAGGCCGCGCACGCGGACACCGACCGCACCGTGGACGAGGCGATGGGCCGCCGCACCGCCTGCCGCCGCACCGCCGACCCGGAGCACCGCCCGGCCGACGACCGGCCCGGCTGGGTCACCAACCACGGGGACGCGCCGACGTACCCGAGCCTGCGCGTACACGGACCGGTCACCCGGCCGCGGATCTGGAACACCGTCACCCGCCGCGTCCTCGAACTCGACCTGTCGCTGCGCGACGGCGAGTGGGTGGAGCTGGAGACCCGGCCCAACACCTGCTGGGCGCTGCGCAACGGCACCGTCAACGTCGCCAACGACCTGAGCCCTGCTAGCCGTCTCGACCTGTTCACCCTGCCGCCCGGCCGATCCGAGATCGCGTGGACCGCGAGCGACCCGTCCGGCACCGCGCGCCTCGAGGTGGCGTGGCGGTCCGCGTACACCACCCTGTGAACGGAGAGCACTCGTGACGCTGCAACCCCCCATGATGGTGCGCGGGGCCGACCACTCCGCCCGCGCGATGCGCCTGATGATCCGCGACCTGGCCCGCGGCCGGCAGGGCATCGCCGAGAGCGAGGACCTGAAGGTCCGGCCGCTGGAGACCCCCGGTCCGGGCGTCCGCGTCGGTGACGGCTCCGCCCTCATCCACGGCGCCCGCCCGTGGCAGGGGGCCTACACCCAGAGCAACATCGGTGACGCCCGTGTCGACGTCGAGCCGACCGGCCCGTTCGCGCGCACCGACCTCATCGTCCTCCGGATCGAGGACCCCGAGTGGGAAGGGGACCGCGACCCGCGCACCCAGGAGATCGGCTACTTCCACGTCGTCCAGGGCGTGGCCGCCGACGCCGTCGCCGTGCCCGAGGGGATGACCGGTCTCGCCCTGGCCCGGGTCACCCTGCCGCGCAACACCGCGGCGGTCACCGCCGAGATGATCACCGACCTGCGGCAGGTCGCGAACCCGCGCACCGAACGCATTCTGCGGACCGTGCACCCGACGAAGACCGAGGAAGTGCCGGGCAAGCACGGCCAGTGGGCGGCCTGGCCGCAGGAAGCGGCCTGGGATCTCGACGTTCCCGCCTGGGCGACGACGGCCACCATCGTCGTCACGCTCTCCGGGCTGCGCACGGATGCGGGCTCGGTGTACGCCGAGCTGCGCACCCGCCTCGGAGAGCGGGCCGCGAAGCCGACGGTCGTGGACGACGACGGCACCACCACCCGCCGCTCCTCCGCGACCCTGGCCGACACGCTCGCCGTGCCGCCGGACTACCGGGGCACCCGCCAGCACCTGGCCGTCCAGATCAACCGGAACGACAAGTACGGCGACGGCAAGCTGACCGTGGCCAAGGGCACGACGGTCACACTCGACGTCGCCTTCACAGAAGGGCCCGCGTGACGATGGCCGACTACCGCTACATCGTCGCGCGGGCCTCGACCGGCGACGTCCTGCACTGGAACCTCCCCCTCGGCGAAGTCGAGTACGGCCCCGAGATATCCGGGCCCGGCTCGTTCAAGGCGACCCTGCCGACCTCATTCCGCCACGAGCTGAGCGACACGCTCGACGCGGGCGACACCGTGCTCCTGGTCGAGCGCGACGCCCGCCTGGACTGGGGCGGAGTCCTGTGGCGCGCCGAGCCGGAGGGCAACACGGTTCCGGTCGAAGCCTCCGGCTTCACGAGCTACCTCCACAAACGCTTCGACGTGCACGGCAACCTCGACGGCCGCGGCCCGTACATCGAAGCCGACCCGTGCCAGGTGATCCGCGACGCATGGGCCTACGCCCAGGATCAGGAAGACGGAGACCTCGGCGTGGTCGTGGACGACACCACGTCGAAGGCGAAGACCGGCACGGCGAAAGACCCGTACACCACGACCAGGACCGAGCCGCGCAACCTCGGCGAGATGGTGGACGAGATGGCCGAGATCGATGACGGCCTGGAGTGGTCGGAGACCGTGGCCTGGCGCGGGCGTCGCGCCGAGCGCCGCATTCTCCTCGGCGCGCCGCGCCTCGGCCAGCGGCGGGAGGACCTGACGTTCACCACCGGCGCGAACGTCGTCGGCACGCCGCACGTCATCAAGGACGCCGACGCCTACGCCCAGTGGGTCATCGGGCTCGGCGCGGGCGAAGGCAAGAAGCGCAAGGTCGTCGTGGACGGCGAGCGCAACGGCCGCCTGCGCCTGGAGCACGTCTTGGAGACCAGCGAGAAGGACGAGGCGAAGCTGAAGCAGCGGACACGCCGCGAGCGGCTGGCCCGCCACCACCTTCCTTCGCTGACCGAGCTGGAGATCACCGACCATCCGGCGGCCCCGATCCACGCGCTGCGCGTCGGGGACGACGTACGCATCCGCTTGTTCGAGCCGCACACCGAGTTCGACGGCTGGTGCCGGATCGTCGGGTGGACCGTGCGACCCGGAGAGGGCGAGACCGCCGAGCGCGTGACGCTGAAGCTGGAGCGTACGAACAAGCCCGAGGACGAGGCAGGCGAACAAGGAACGGAGCAGTAGATGCCGGACACGATCGCCACCCTCGGCCGCCGCCTGGCCAAGCTGGAGCGCCGGGTCACCGCGCTGGAGCGCGCCCGCCGCGCCCCGTACCCGGAGTGGAAGGACCTCCCGCTCACCGGGGACACCTCCGTCCCGGATGAGGAGCAGCCGCCGCAGTTCCGGGCGAACCTGTGGGACACGACGGAGTTCTGCGGCCAGGTCGGGATCGAAGGCGGCCGGGCCACCGACGAACAGCTCATTGCTCTGCTGCCCGAGGGGTACTGGCCCGAGGCCCCGCGCACGGTCGACGTCGCCTCCGATGCGCGACGCGCGCTCCAACTCGACATCGACCTGAAGGGGTTGGTGCGGCTACGCGTCCAGGGCGGGGGCAGCGTCCGCGTGACCTGGCTCAGCCTCGACAGCACGTCGATCCGTACCGATCGCGATAACGCCTGACCGAGCGGTGCATCGGCTTAGAACTCCTAACGGAATGACAACGGTGAGTCGTTGAGCACGCATTCGCCCACCTGCGCTGATTCCCGCCTTCTGCTGATCCGTTGGGAGATCCGCGACGACATCCACGAAGTCTTCCTGAAGCTCGCGCGCTCACTGATCTGTTGGCGCCGCCTGTCACGGCAGCCGGTCTGAGTGGCCTTCGCCCTCTCGCAGCAGCCACTCCCTGACTGAAGGAGAATGGTCCAGCAGTTCACGGACCCGCATGCCGTCGTCGCGCGAGGTCACCCTCGGTAGCGGGGTGAAGTCGTCGGGAAGCACATCAAGCAGGCTCAGCACCCGGTCTCCCGTACGCGTGGTGATCAACAGCTCGCACCGCACCTGACGCGGAAGGTCCGGGCGATGGGACAAGCTGTGCCACATGGCCGGCCAGAGGTAGTGGGTTCCGTCGGGCGCCGCATTTTCCATCACCAAGGCTGGGTCCAGCCGCTGACTGAGGCTGAGCTCACGGGCCCGTTCCTCCAGCCTGAGCAGCGAGGCCGTGTCGATGAACTTCACTTGACGAGGCAGCGGTTGATCCGAGTTCATGGCGCCATGTTGCCCGCCGGCATCTCTCGATAAGAGGGGGCGGATTCCATGGAGTTCATTCCGCTAGGAGTTCTAAGGCCCGGCGCACCGCCGGTAGCATGACGGCCTGGGTGACCCTCCACCCGCTTCGCACCCCCGAGGGACCGGACCGCTTCGGCGGCCACGGCCGACTGCCATCCGGCGCAGGGGAGATGGACGAAGCGCGTGGCTACACCGCTGAGCGCGGACGGGTTCCAGTCCGTGCTGAAGAGCGCCGGGCTCGGCGTGGTCGAGCACGGGAAGTGGCGCACCCACAACCGCAACACGCACGGCAACTGGGGCCCCGTGAATGGGGTGATGATTCACCACACGGGCCCGTACAGCTCCGAGAAGGACATGGTGGAGCTGTGCCGCACCGGGTATCAGGATCTCCCTGGCCCGCTGTGTCATGGAGTTGTTGACCGCTCCGGGACCATTCACCTGGTCGGGTACGGGCGCTGCAATCACGCAGGCATGGGCGATACCGACGTTCTGCTCGCGGTCATCGCGGAGAAGAAGACCCTCCCGCGCGACAACGAAGCCGATACGGACGGGAACCGGCATTTCTACGGCTTCGAGTGCATCAACACTGGGGGCCAGTCCTGGCCTTCGGCGCAGCTGGACGCGATGGCGCGAGCGGCGGCGGCGATCTGCCGCGCGCACGGCTGGAACGAGCACAGCGTGATCGGCCACAAGGAGTGGCAGCCCGGCAAGCCGGACCCGGGCGGCATCGACATGGACGACTTCCGCGCCCGTGTCGCCCGCCACCTCAAGGACGACGGCAAGCCGAAGCTCGGTCCCAAGCCTGCCCCGAGGCCGAAGCCGAGGCCGAAGCCGAAGCCGGACCGGCCTGATCCGAAGCCCAAGCCGACTCCGAAGTACGCGGCGTACCCGGGCGCGCAGTTCTTCCGGGAGGGCCGGTCGTCGCCGGTTATCGCCGCGATGGCGAGGCGGCTGATCGCGGAGGGCTGCGACTCCTACGACTCCCCGCCGCGCCAGGTGTGGAACGAGGCGCACCGCCGCTCGTACGCCGCCTATCAGATCAAGCGCGGCCACCACGGCGCTGACGCCGACGGAATCCCCGGCCCCGAAACCTGGGCGGACCTCCGCGTCCCGCACCAGGCCGGCGCTCCCGCGCCGAGCACGACCACCCCGAACCAGGAGTACGACCCCATGCCGCAGGCTCTTGCCGACGTCGCGGAGCGCACCGTCGCCACCTACCTCCAGTCCCTGCTGGGCCTGATGGCCGCCTCTAACACGACGGGCATGGTGTCCCTCTCGGCGTGGCAGGCCGCGGCGGTCTCCGCGATGCCCGCCGCGCTCAGCGCGCTGAAGTCCACGATCGGCACCGTCCTGGGCAGGCCCGGTACGGCGTCGTGGCTGACGCTCAACCGCGACCCTGCCACGCCGAAGTACTGACGACCCGGTGAGCAGAGAGGAGGACGTCGTGCCCGAGGGACAGGTGGCTCTCGCCCTGGCCGAACTCCGCTCGGCGCTGGAGGTCGGCTTTGCACGCATGGACGGCCAGCTCGCGCTGCTCGTCCAACGCAGTGACCAGACTGACAAGGCGCTGGAGGAGCTGGAGGAGCGGGTGGCGGCGCTGGAGAAGACGCGGTGGCCGCTGCCGACCGTCGCTGTCCTGGTCAGCATCACGGCGGTGGTGCTGACCGTCGTCAGCCTGATCCGTACGTGATCTGACGGATCGGTTGTTAAGAGCCCGTGTCCGACGCGGTTCGTACGGTGAGGGCGAACTGTTTCTGCGGCCTGGGGGTCTTGATGGAACCGACATACCTGCTCGTCACCGACTTGGAGGTGGACACCGTGCTGGCGGACCCGACGGTCCCGCTCGCCGTCCGCGCGGTCTGGCAGCTTCTGTGGGAGTCGGAGGTCCGGCCCGATGAGGTCCTGGCCTTCGACGTTCAGGACGCCGAGCTCGACGACCGGTTGGTCGTCATCCGGCGCTCGAAGGAAGGCGACCTCTTCGAGACCGGCGTCACCGCGTCGGCGGCCGGCGTGCTGCGCGAGCTGATCGGGGCGCGCATCGAGGGACCGCTGTTCACCGTAGACGGGCGGCGCATGAACAGGGTCGAGGTGGCAGCCGCGTTCCGCGAGGCCACCGGCGGGCGCAGCCTGCACGCTCTGCGGTTCACCCGCCAGCTCAAGGAGAGGGACCGGGCGCAGCGCCACTGCCCGGCAGGCGGAGGAGAAGACCGCGTAGTGCGCGGCAACGCACACGGCCCCCGCCGAAGCGGAGGCCGTTTGGTCCTCTTGGAGAAAGACCGCCGCCACCATAGCAGCGACCACCGCGCACACGGGCGTCCGCGTGCGGCTACGCTTCCCCCGGCATCCAGGACGGGACACGGAGGACGGGATGAGTCGGCGCAAGCCGTATCTGGTCGGGCACCAGGAGTTCGCCAGGCTGTACCGCGTCGATCCGAAGCAGGTCGCGCAGTGGCTCTCCCCGAGTCGCGGCAGAGTGCTGGACCCGTCGACCGCCGTCGTCGTCAGCGGCGTGCGGTACTGGCCGCTGGGCTTCGCGGCCGGCTGGGGCGCGACCACGGCCCACTTCCGCCAGGTTGACCACGACGCGAAGGCAGAGATCATCGCGGAGCAGGGCGAAGGCTGGGAGCCGCGTCTCGCGGCCGAGCTGCCGCCGATCGTCGGCCAGCAGGAGATCATCCAGATCTTCGGCTTGCCCTCGCAGGGGGCCTTGGCCACGACGATCGCGAGCGGGCGCTTCCCGGAGCGCGACTGGCTGCTGTCGGGCTCGATGCTCTGGATGCTGGAGACCGTCCTCGACTCCACCGAGATGCTGCGCGAGACCGCGCGGACCCTGCCGTGGGAGGTGGACGAGGCCGTGGTCGCGGCCCTGCGGGACGGCACCTACGACGGCCCGGGGAGCCGTGTCCTCACCCGTGGCCGCCACACCCGAAAGAGCTCCTGACCAGCGCAAAAACTATACTTTGCCCCGAATTGCCAATAAGATATAAGTAATCCCCGTAATGGGGCGGCAGTTCGAAGGAGGCGGTAGTGCAGTTCATCGTCACGCCCGGCGGCGGCGAGATTGCGATCATGAAGCCGAGCGAGGTCCTGGTCGTGGAAGGGGCTCTCTCGCTCTACGTCGCGAAGAATCCGAACTCCAATCTGGCGTTCAGGGCTCTGCGGGAAGTCTCGTCGGCCAACGAGTCCCGCGAGGCGCGCATGGAGGCTGAGGCCGAGCGTGCCTGCTCCTGACTGGAGTTGAGGGTGCGAAGTCGCGCTCACCCTCGATGGGGTTGATCATCTGACCGCCAGCCCTCAAGATAGGTGACATTCTTGAAGTCGGTCACCATCAGGGGGCGTTGGCGTGGCATCCGTCCAAGACGAGCTTCCGGGCCTGGTTATCCACACCGTGCGGCAGCCGGACGGCCAACCCGCCTCGATACAGGCCCAGTTCGAGATGTTCCACCAGCTCAACCCCTGGGTTCTCCGGGCCCTGGAGACCCTGACCGCCGACTACCTCAAGCGCGGTGCACGCCGCGTCGGCATCGGGATGCTCTTCGAGGTCCTGCGCTGGCGCTACGTCACGGCGACCGAGGGCGACGAGTTCCGCCTCAACAACAACTTCCGCAGCCGGTATGTCCGGCTGCTCATCGAGCGCCACCCCGAGTGGGCGGGCGCATTCGAGGTTCGCAGCCTGCGGACCGACTGACCTCTTGGAGAGAGAACGTGACCGACGAACCATCCGCCGAGCCCGCCATCGTGGAGGGCACGGTGGTCGAAACGCTCCCGGCATCCACCTCGGCCGCTGCGCAGAGCGCCGTTGTGCTGCGCGCCGACCAGACGGAGTTCGACGCGCGTCAGGTGGCCGCGCTGTCGCTGATCAGCCCCGGACTCGCGAAGGCTCCGCGCGCCCAACTGGCCATCTTCTTCCACTTCTGCGTGCGGTCCGGGCTCGACCCGTTCGCGCGGCAGATCTACATGATCGGCCGCAAGAACTGGAAGGCCGCCGACGACCCGGACGAGCCCGAGCGGACGTGGACGATCCAAACGGGGATCGACGGCTTCCGCACCATCGCCCACAGGGCAGCGGCGAAGGCCGGGGAATCCATCTCGTACGAGGACACCGTCTACTACGACTCCGAGGGCAACGCCCACGACGTCTGGCTGTCCAGGCAGTACCCGGCCGCGGTGAAGGTCACGGTCCTGCGCGGCACCGCGCGGTTCCCGTTCATCGCCCGGTGGGACGAGTTCGCTCCGACGTACTACGACCCCAAGGAGGGCGCGTACGTCGTGGCGAAGATGTGGCGGCAGATGCCCGCTCACATGATCCGCAAATGTGGCGAAGCCGGCTCGCTGCGCATGGCCGCGCCGCAGGACCTGTCCGGCGTGTACGTGGACGAGGAGATGGCACGCGCCGACGCCGACGCAGTCGTGTGCGAGGCGGAGGACGCAACGCGTCGCCTGCGCGCCGCCGCCGGCCTGGAGGCGGGCGACGACTCTGGCGACAGCACGAAGGACGAGCCGGGTGCCCCCGCGGCCGAGGACCGGGACGCGGAAGCGGCCAAGCATCCGGCGAGGAAGCGGACGCGTGCCGCGAAGAAGACGGCCCCGGCAGAGCAGCCCGCCCCCGCTGCCGAGTCCGACGAGGCCCCAGCTCCGGCGAAGCGCAAGCCCCGCAAGGCCGCTGCGTCACGCCGCGCCGCCTCCTGACCCTGACGACATCGGGTGCCGCCCGTCGTCCGGCGGTCGGCGCCCCATCCTCTTGGAGAGCACCATGACCACCCTGGCCATCGCGCCCGAGCGGCCGGTCAGCTTGTGGCCCGCCGCCCACGCGGCGGACGCACGCCGTCCCCGCTCCCAGCAGACCAAGCTCGGCGCCAGCGACACGGTGTGCGCGCGCCGCGCGGGATACCTCCTGCACGGCCGTACCCCGACCGACACCGGCGAGAAGCGCAAGGCGATCCTTGGGACCTGGCTGCACGCCGGGATACTCGAGGCCGCCCGCGAGGAGTACGGATGGCTCGTCGAACGCCGCGTCGAGGATCAGACGGTTCGGGGCCACATCGACGCCGTCCAGCTCGACGCCAGGACTGCCGCCCGGCTCCCGAAGCGGCTGCGTCCCACGCTCCCGGCCGAGGAGACGACCGTCGAGGACGTGAAGACTAAGAGCACCTACCAGTGGGACAACGTCCTGCGGTACGGCGCGAGCGAAGCCGAGCTGCGGCAGGTCTACCTGTACGCCGACCTGCTCGGCAGCGAGGGTTTCGTCAGCGTCCAGGGACAGCGCCAGCTCGCCTACCTCGGGCCCCTGCCCGTCGCGCGCATCCGCTTCCGGTTCATCAACCGGGACAACGGCGACGACTACGTCCAGGAGATCGCCTACGAGGCCGACCGCGCCCGCCGTGCACGCTGGTGGGTCCAGCAGGTGCGTTCCGCCGCCTCCCCGGAGGAACTGCCCCGCACCTTTCAGGGGCCGGGGATCAGTGCGATCTGCGACCACTGTCCATTCCGCACCGCTTGCTGGGGGCCGCTGGTCGCCGGGCGCTCTCCGCAGAGCCAGCTCATCCACGACGACGCCGAGCGCGCCGAGGCGCTGGCCGATTACGCCGAGGTCTCGGAGCAGATCAAGCCGCTCAAGGAGAAGCAGAAGTTCCTGCGCGCCAAGCTCGACGGCTCCGAGCCGGGCATCTACGGCGACAACGCGTTGAAGTGGAGCGGCGGCAACCCGACCAAGGTCGATGACGTCGAGGCGATGGTCGCGCTGTACCGCCGCGCGCGGCTGGAGGTCCCGATGGCGCCCGACGTGACGGCCATGAAGTCGACGCTCAAGGAGATCGGCATCCCGGTGCCGACGCGCCTCGACCACGATCGGCGGACCGCAGTGAGCATCAACGTCACCGCCAGCAGGAAGCCCTGAGACGCCCGTCGGCGTGGGCGGGGCCGCCGTGCCCCGACCCGCCCCGCGACGGCGCGAGCAGGACGCGACACGGAGAGGTGCCGGTGAGCATCCAACTGATGGTGGTGGCCGCCTACCTGCCGAAGGAGGTGATCAACCAGACGCAGAAGGCGGTCCTGATGAAGATCGCGGACTCAGCCGATGATCAGACCCGGCTCGCCCGGCCGGGCCTGGAACGGATGATGGCCTGGGCTGGTGTCGGCGAGAAGACCGTCGTCACGGTGGTCACGCAGCTCGTCGGCCTCGGCCTGGTCGAGCGGGTCACGGTCGGCCGGCTCGGCCTGCGCGCCGAGTACAGGGTCTTCCCGTACGGCGTGCCGCCCATCCCGTCCACGGAGGAGCTGATCGAGCGGCGCCGTGCGCAGCAGCGTGCTCCGAAGAACCCCCGGCTGGCGAGGAAGACCCCGCGCCGCAAGCCCTCGGCGGCTGCCCGTACCCAGCAGGACGTCGTCGCGCGGGAAGAAGCGCGGGCCGCTGCCGATTCAGGGTTGCCTCAGGGGAACCCTGAATCGGATCAGGGCAGGGTTGCCGTGGGGGAACCCAGTGGGTTGCCGCAGGGAAACCGGGCGGGTTCCCCTGGGGAAACCCCTTCTCTTCCCCCTTCTTCCTCTTCTCTTCCTAACCCCCCTACCCCCACGGCTGACGCCGCAGGGGAGCCGGGAGCGGCGCAGGGAGCGCAGCGGCGGGGGAGCTGCCCGAAGCACGAGCAGCCCGTGGCGAACTGCCGGGGCTGCGGCACGAACCCGCGTGCCGGGCGCGAGGAGGCACGGCGCGAGGCAGTCGACCGTGAGCACCGCGGGCAGCAGGACTGGCTACGGGAGTTCTTCGCCGAGCAGGAGCGCCGTGTGGCCGGGACAGACCCCGCAGCGGTGGAGGAGGCCCGTCAGCGGGTGCGCGCACTTAGCCGGATGGGGCGCGAGAAGTTCCACAACTCCCGCCGCTAGCAGGAGCGTTCGCAAGATCGCCAACATTGACGCCCCGGTGGGCGCCATTAAGATATAAGCATGAGTTGGGAACTGGCCGAACTCACCGACCTCTTGGAGACCGACTTGACCTCAGCACTCGCCTCCGCCCCTGACGCCTATCTCGTGGTCGCGGAAGTGATCCACGGCCCGCACCTCGCCCCGCGAGTCGGCGACGGCCTCTACTGCTCCGCCGAGTGTGCCGAGCATGGCGTCCGCGAACTCGTCGGCAAGCTCGCCGAGGAAGAGGGCGGCAGCGGCTTCGCCCTGCCCCACCAGGGCCGCATGATCGGCTGTGCCGTCACGCGTGGCGGCCGCATGTGGTCGGTGCAGATCCTCGCCAGCGGTGAACTGCCCAACGTCTGATGCTCGCGTCACCTGAGATAGGTGACATTTCTCAACGGCGGGCGCGCGTTCTGTGTGCCCGCCGTGCACACCCTCTTGGAGACCAGAACATGACCACCATCGCTGCTCTGTCCGATCACAACCGCCTGAACGACCCGCTTTGGCAGCGGCTGTTCCACAACTACGGCCACGTCATCACGCCGCTGCGCTACGCGGGCTGGGTCACCGACGTGGAGACCGGCAGCGGAGGCGAGTTCTTCGTCCGCGCCGACCTGCGGGACGGCACGGAAGTGATCATCGCCTCCGAGCACAGCCTGCCCGTCGACCCCACCGAGGTGAGCGGCTGGACCGCCGTCCGCCAGGACACGGAGAACCCCAGCACGCACACCGTCCTGTACGACTCCACCCCGAACGGCCCGCAGCGCCACCACGGCACCAGCCTGATCCCGCTCATGGCCCGCATCGACAGTCTCGACGTTCCCGGCCACGCCCCCCGGCTGATCGTGTCGGCTACGCACACGGCCCCGTACGGCGCGAGCCACAACCAGACGGCCGGGATCGAGGACCCGGCCACCGCCATCGCCCGCTTCGCGGAGTGGTCGTGGCGACTCACCGGCCACGAGGGCTACCGCCGCGTGTGGCAGCGACCCGAGCAAGAGGGCTACCCGATGGCGCTGTTCGAGAACGCCGGGCACATCGCGACCGTCCGCGTCACCCGCAGCAATGACTGACCGGCCGCGCCGCGCACCGCGCCCCACCGGGGGCGCGGACCGGTGACCTGGCTGCTGACTGCGTGCGCCCTCGGACTGCTGGGGTTCACCGCCCTCGGCATCGAGGACAGCCACCACCACCGCGCGTTGCGCGCCACCGACCAGTCCTGACCCACGGCCGCCCGGCCCGCGAACCGGGCCGGGCGGCCCCACCTCTTGGAGACCGAAGACCGTGCCCCGATCCATCCACCTGCTCTGCGGAGCGGGCGGAGACGGCCAGCGTCTGCTCGAAGCCGGATTCGAGCCGATCCTCGGCATCAACCACTGGCAGACCGCCATCGACACCTTCGCGGCCAACCACCCGACCGCGGCGGCGCGCTGCGCCGACATCCAGAACTACCCCATGCGCTGGCTCCCCAAGGCCCTCGTGCTGTGGGCCTCGATCATCTGCACCGAGATCAGCCCCGCCGGCGGCAGGAAGCGCCCCGACCCGGTGCAGGAAGCCCTGTTTGAGGAAGAGGAGCAGTGGCGCGAACTTCCCCCGGAAGCCTTCGAGATGACGCGGGTGACCGCCTGGTGCGTGCTGCGCGCCGCCGAGGCGAAGCGTTTCCCCTGCGTCGTCGTGGAGAACGTCGTCGAGTTCATCACCGACTGGCTGCTGTTCCCCGAGTGGATACGCGCCATGAAGAAGCTCGGCTACCGGGTCCAGATCGTCTCGGTGTCCTCCGCGCACATCGGCTCGGACACCAACCCCTACGCCCCGCAGTGGCGCGACCGCGTCTACCTGGTGTTCACCCTCGCCGGGATTCGTCGCCCCGACCTCGCGCCGCGCCCGCTCGCGTACTGCGTCGACTGCGGGCGCGACGTCAAGGCCCGCCAGAGCTGGCGCGACCCGCGGGTCAAGGTCGGCAAGTACCAGCAGCAGTACGACTACCGGTGCCCGAACAGCCGCTGCGGCCACGCTCTGGTGGAGCCGTACGTCCGGCCCGCCTCCGACGTGATCCTGTGGGACAACATCGGCCAGCGCATCGGTGACCGCGCCCAGCCGCTGGTGCCCAACACGATGCGGCGGATCGCGGCCGGGCTGGAGAAGTTCCCCTACGACCCGTCCGTCATCACCCTCACGCACGGCAAGGACGGCACCGACCGCGCCTTCACCCCACACACCCGGCCGCTGCCGACCCGCACGGCCAAGCTCGGTGAAGCCCTCCTGGTGCCGGTCGGCGGCTCGTGGAACGACACCGCCTCCTCGGCCGCCGAGCCGATGCGCACCCGCACCACCCGCGAGAGCGAAGCCCTCGTCACCGTGGACCCGTTCATCGTGGAGTTCCGCAACAACTGCGACGCCGCACCGATCGACGCGCCGCTGAGCACCATCGCCACGGCCCGCCACCACGGCCTGGTCGTGCCCGACGGCGACGTGCGCACCCGGGCCCGCAACACGCTGGTGATCCCGTACCGCAAGGCAGCACCCAAGACGGCGGCCCAGCCGCTGCACACCCTCTCCACCCGCGACTCGGCGGCCGTCGCGAGGACCGCACCCGCCATCGAGGACTGCTACTTCCGGATGCTCCAGCCCCGCGAGCAGTTGAGCGCCCAGCGGTTCCCCGAGACGTACGAGGTCACCGGCAGCAAGGCCGCCCAGACCCAGCAGGCCGGCAACGCCGTGACGGTGTCGGTCGCCCGCTGGATCGGTGAACGCCTCAAGCCCGTCCTCGCCTGACCCCACCCCAAGAAGGGACCCCACTGCCATGACACCAGCAGCACACGACCAGTTGACCATCCTCAGCGAGCAGCGCGAGGACCTAAAGGCCCAGCGCCTGCGCATCGAGAAGGCGTACTGCCTCGCGGTGCTCGACCACATCACCGCGAAGATCCGCGCCGCGTGCCCCGAAGCGGTCTACGTGACCTTCGCCTTCTACGGCTCCCGCACCCTCGACCTGCACGGCGTCCTGGGTGCACAGACCAACCCGGTCCGCACCTGCCCCGAGCTGTGGGACAACCGGGGCGAGGAAGACGAGCACCCGCTCGACGCCATCGCGGACCAGATCGAGTCCGACGTGCAGACCGCGCTCGCCCCCTACTCCTCTCCGGCGTGGGCGAGCGTGCACCGCAACGCGGCCTCCGACGGTAACTCGTGGCTCCTGGAGCTGCCCCCGGCCGACCGGGCCGCCCGTGTGGCCGACCTGGTCCGCGAGCGCCACCCCGAGGCGACCGCCCTCGTCGTGGACGGGCGCGGCGCCGGACGCGTCATCGAGATCTTCGAAGGTGTCGCCGACGACGGCACCCCGGCGCGCACGCCGCGCCCACGGTGGACGGCCGACTGCGACACCAGCCTCACCAGGCTCCTCGGGCAGGTGCTGGCCCTCCCGGCCCTGGCCGACCGGCACCTGATGCCGCTGCCCGGCGACTACGCCCACCCGTTCGGCATCAGCACCAGTGACCAGGTGCGCCTGATGTCGCTGCCGCCGACCGCCTAAGCGCCGGGAGGAGGAGCAGATGAGCGGCAACGGGTGGGCCGGTGAGGCCCCCTGCGCCGGGGACTTCCGCTTCACGCCCGAGGAGACGACGGCCGAAGCCCCCACGAAGCCGCTGGTCGCCCTCCTCGCCGTCTGCCGGGACTGCCCGTTCCGCGCGCAGTGCATCGACCTGGTTCTGCCGAGCGCGAGCTTGTTCGACGGCGTGTGCGGCGGACGTCTCTGGCACAACGGGCAGGTCCTGGCGACCTGCGACGACGCGCAGCCCGACGAGCTGCGCGAGCGTGGGCGGCGCCCGATCATCCACGGCACCGAAGCCGGGGCCCGCGCGCACAACCGGCGCGGGGAGCGCGCCTGCTCCTTGTGCCGGGAAGCCGGACGGCTCGCCCAGCAGGCCCGCCGGGCCCGCAAGCGTGCCTCCGGCACCTGATCACCACCCCTACAACTCCTGCGGAGAAGCAGTGTGTTCACCATCAAGGCCCGCGACCTGGCGGCCATCCTCGACCGCGTCGCCCCGCACCGCTTCCGGACGAACGACGACACCCACGACCTTGATGTCCTGGTCCTCGACTGCATCCCCGGCCATCTGCACGCCGTGGGATGCGGTGAGCGGACTCTCGCCGTCGCCCGCATCGCCGTCACCGGCGACGTGTGGACGGCCCCCGTCGGCTACGACGACGCCGCCGCGCTCCGCGCCTGGCTGGAATCCTCCGACCACATCACTGTCGAGCACATCACCCACGGCGGTCACCAGAAGCTCCGCTTCACCGAAGGCCCCGCCGAGATCACCGTGCCCGCGGCCTGCCACACAAGCCGGCTGCCCTGGCGCGCGTTGGTGCGCCTCGCGATCGGTGCCTGCAATTACCCCTTGGCCGTCGGCCGCCCGGTGCAGCTCAACGCCGACGACCTCGCGCTGTGGGGGAACGCCGGCGCGGGCGGCGAGGTGATCGAGTTCCGCTCCCTGGGCCCGGTGGGCACGATGGTGACGGCCGGAGGCGACTTCCTCGGCCTCCAGGCCCCCCACACCTGGGACGGCCCGACGCCGGGCGAGGGATGGTCCTCTTCGCTGCGCACCCGCCTGTTCCTGTTCGCCGGGGCCTTCCTCGAGGTGGGAGCGCGGTACGAGGACCACACCGGAACTGCGTGGGTGGTGCCCGCCCGTCCCGCCCCCGGCGAGGAGCCGATGCTCGTCTCCGCCGACTGCGCGGCCGTCGCCCTGCCGATCTCCCAGGTGCTCGCGGGCGGGAACCTCCTGATCCGGCTCCCCGACTGACCAAAGATAGATGGCATTTATGCAAACCGCACAGCACTCTCATGCCGCGGTGTGCGACCACGACGCGGACCCCGGGTTCGGGCTCAGCCCCCTGCCCGCCGCGTGGCGCACCCGCCCCCTCTACTCCTGCGGCACAGCCAGAGATCCGAGAGGAATTCCCAGTGAACAAGGCCCAGCTCATCAAGGTCGTGGCCGCCGCGACCGGAGACCGCGCTCAGGCGGCGCTCGCGGTGGAGACCACGTTCGACGCGATCGTCCGCGCCGTCGCGGCCGGTGAACCCGTCTCCATCACGGGCTTCGGCAGCCTGACGCCCGAGGACCGCCCAGCGCGCGTCGCGAGTAACCCGCAGACGGGTGAACCGCTGCGCGTCGCCGCCAGCCGGGTCGTGAAGTACCGCCCCGGCACGCGGTTCAAGGAGTTCGTGGCGGGCCGCCGCGCCGTGCCGGAGTCCGGCAGTTGCATCCAGAAGGACCCGAAGACCGCCGCTGCCGCTCGCCCGTAACCGCCCGCACACCAGGGGCCGCCCGGCGCGCACCGAGGCGGCCCGCCCAAGGAGCACGACAGATGAACGACCTTTCCGTGGGCGTCGAGATCGACGCCACCGCGAGGTGGTTGGAAGCGCGCGGCATAACCGGCGCGGCGAACCTGCTGCGGCGCGTCGCGTGGCAGCGGGACCAGGCCGTGCAGCGGCTAGGCCTGCGGCCCGGCCCATCCGCACCGGCGACGAGCGGCACCGAGTTCGCGGCCCCGCGCGACCTGGACGCCGCCGCCGAAACGGCGATGCTGCGCACGGACGTCGCCCGCCTCCAGTCCCTGGCCGAGCGTGCCGGCTGGGTGGCGGACCCGGCCGCGAAGCGCATGCTGCGCTGGCGCGACGGCTGGTGGGAGCTGGGACACAGGCGCCGCAACCCGAACGACGGCTACCACGACACCGGCTGGTATCTGTGGGGACCGGTCGGCAGCTACGACGGCGAATGGATCGACCGCCACAAGGGCCCGGCTATCGAGGAGGCCGAGCGGCTGATCACCAAGCACCGCGCCGCGGGCCGCGAGGACGCCGAGTGAACGCGCAGATGGCGGAGATCATCCGGTGCACGGGAGGTGCCACGTGACCGCCCAGCTCCAGAGCGCCCCGGTGACCCTGCCGAGCGTGCAGGAGAAGGGAGAGTGGCAGCCGCGCGTGGTGGGCCTCGACCTCTCGCTGACCTCCACCGGAGTGGCCGGTACGAGCTGGGCGCGCGCCTACCGGCCCGGACGCCGCCGCAGTCATGAGCGGCTGGACTGGCTGCTGGCGGGCGTCGCGGACAGCGTGCGGGACGGCACGGACCTGGTGGTGGTCGAGGGAGCCGCGTACGCCCAGGGCGGCCAGGCCGGGTACCACGAACTGGCCGGGTTGTGGTGGCTGGTCACCCAGTACCTGTGGCGCAACCGCATCCCGTACGCCGTCGTCACGCCGCACGGCCGCACGATCTACGCCACCGGCCGGGCCAACCCCGCGCAGGAGTGGCCGCGCAAGGACCGCTCCCGCGTCGCGAAGGGAATGGTCCGCAGCGCGGCGGTCGAGCGGTACGGCGTCGAGTGCGAAGGGCCGGGCCGCTACGACCAGGCCGACGCGACGATCCTTGCGGCGATGGGCCTGGACTGGCTGGGCTACCCGACCGTGCCGGTGCCCGACTCGCACCGCCGTGCGCTGGAGGCCGTCCGCTGGCCGGACCTCATTCCCCCGGCCGCGAATTAAAGGGAATTGCATTGCGGGAAATCAATTCGCATTCCGTCGGATATACCTTGCTTCTGGGGTGTATGCCATTAAGATATAAGTAATGAATTCGGGAAATGCCCGAATCCGGAAGGGAGTTGGAGTGAAGCCCCACCAGCATCACGGATGCGGCTGCGAGTGCAGCAGTGGCGGCTTCTGCGGAGGCTGCGGCCACGCCGGATGTGGCGGCCGACGCTAACCACCCCCGAACACACCCCGCGCCCCCGGCCCACCGCCGGGGGCGCACCCATACGCGCAAGCGTCCTCTTGGAGACCGAGATGAACACCTACTCCACCGGAGTCCTCGAACTCGCCAAACAGATAGGGCTCGAACCCGAACACGTCGCGGAGGGCCTGCGCCTGGCGTGCCGCTCCTTCAACCACATCCAGGCGAACACCGGCATGACCGGCGAGCAGTTCCGCCGCCTGTTCACCCACAACCGGCACTCCATCGCCATCGTCGCCAACATCGCGATGCGTCGGGCCGGCCGCCGCGACGACGCCCTGCTCCTCATGGACATCTACAAGGCCAGCGTCGGCATCGCCCCGTACCAGCCGCCCATCCACACCGGGATCGGCACGCTGCCCGAGCACCACGACCACCCGCTGGTCCGGGACGCCATCCGCATCCTGACCGCCGCCGGGCTCCCGCCCATCCATACCGACGGCGTCCACGAACTGCGCGCCGGCTTCCAGGTCCTGCCGGACACCACCGGCCACCTGCCCGGCTTCCTGTTCATCGCACCCGACCCCGGCGCCAAGGGCCGGACCGGATTCGCGGGGGGCGACCTCGGCTACCTCGCCGTCATGCGCTGGGCCGGATGGGGCGTCATCACCGAACGCCTCGACGGCGGCCTGTACGCCGTCTGCCACCCCAGCCGCCGCGACAACCCGTTCCCCGCCGCCCCCGCCTCCTGACCTCGCCCGTGCCCGGCCGCCCAGGCGGCCGGGCACGGCCCACCCGAAAGGCACCACTCTCATGAAGCTCCCCGTCGACGACGCCACGCTCGCGTCCTGGTCCACGCTCCTCGGCCTCACCGATAAGCAGAGCGCCGCGGCCCTCGAAGAGATCGAGAAGACTCTCCGCCAGGGCTACGAGTACCGCCCTGACGACCTGCGCGACGCCACCTTCGACCAGCTCATCAGCGAGATGGACAAGGACGAAGCAGCCCTAATGTTCCTCATCAGTGGACTGCGCCAGGCCGGATACCTCGCAGCCGCCCACGACATCGAGGTGCGCAGCATCTTCGCCACGCTCCACTCCCTCCAGCACACCGGCTGACCCTCCCCTCACACCCGCTCACCGCCCCGGTCGCGCTCCGCGCACCGGGGCGGTCCCATGCGCGCCCACAGAAAGGATTCCGCCGTCGTGAGCGACGACTTCCTGCCCCGTGCCGCGGCCCCGACCGCCGCACGGCCCGCCCCCTCGTGGGCGAAGAGGACCCCGCCCAGGTCCAAGGCCCGCCCCACCGGCAAGATCACCGCACGTCGCTACGCTGCTCCGCGCGACCCGCACGAGCACGCCCGCAAGATCGCGGAGAACGTCCTCGAAGCCTGGTACCAGTCCTTCGGCGGCAGCAGCATCGACGTCCCCCTGGGCACCGTCGCCGGGCTCTCACTGCTGCGCAACCTCCCCGGACTCGCGGACTGGGTGCTCAACCTGCCGCCCGAACAGCTCCCGCAGCTCCTCAAGGAGATCTACCTCGGGCACTGGATCGACCGACCCGACCTCATCAACCGCGCGATACGCCTGCACGACTGGGCCTGGAACCCCGAGCCCGACAAGCAGCAACTCCGCGCCGTCCACGCCGTCACCCGCGCCGCCATCAACACCGGCCTGATGGACCTCACCGGCCACGACGACGTCTGGCGACGGTCCGAGGCCGACGTCCTCAGCCCCCTGCTCACCGGCCTCCGGCACAAGAGCGACAAGAAGTGGCGCGGCGAGTACCACACGCCGGCGTGCATCACCGACCTGATGGCGAACATGACGATCGACAAGGACTTCGCGAAGCCGGGCATGTCCTTCCGCGAACCCGCCGTCGGCAGCGGGACCATGTTCCGCTCCGTCGCCGTCCGACTGCGCGACCTCGGCCTCGACCCGCACGACTTCCACTGGTACGGCAACGACATCGACTCGCTGTCGGCCGGATGCGCCGCCGTGAATGCGATCATCTGGGACCTCGGCCCGCGCTGCCTCATCGGCTGCGCCGACTCCCTCACCCCTGACGACGACTACGCCAAGACCCGCGCCGAAGCCCTCGAAGCGTTCCAGGAGCGCGACCGGTATGTAGGCGCCGCCCACTCGCTCGTCGCCGTCCGCCGCGCCTTCGACCTGGTCGACGAGCGGATGCCCAGCAAAGAGCCCGTTGCGTGACCGGCACCTTCGACCGCCCCGCCACCACGCCCGTCGTCCGCCGCCGACGCCCGGCCTTCGCCGCGCCGCGCGACGAGATCGACGTACCGCCCCTCGACCAGATCGCCCCACCCCTCGACCCGCCCTGGCGCAAGGAGGACACCGACACCCCCGACCGCAAAGCCCTCTATCTCCACCCCGACGGCCACAACGTCGGCCTGCGCATCCAGTCCCGCGGGTTCGCCATCCAGACCTGGATCACCGCAGGCCCCGACCTGCCCCCGCTCCCCGACAGCGCAACCGCCGCCGAGCAGGCCGAAGCCCAGGCCGCCCGCGACGCCCGGCTCCAGCCCGGCCGCACCTGGCACGCCGTCCTCAACACGCGCACCAGCACGGCCCTGGCCACTGACCTCGGCGCACTCGTCCGAGACCGCCTGCTCCCCGCCCTGACGAACAAGCCGCGCGGCATCCCCGCCCCGCCCCCACCCGCCCGCATCGGCCAGTCCGACCCCACCTCGACCCCAGAAGGAATCCAGAAGTGAGCCCCGACAACACCGTGCAGGTCACCAGCCTGCCCAACCTCGCCGAGATCCTGCCGTACCTCCTCGGCCACTACCCCGACGACAGCATCGCCCTCCATGCCCCCGGCCCCAACTTCATCGACGGCCCGACCATGACGTGCCCCCTGCCCGACGATCCCGCGGTGTGGAAGGACACCGCCGAACTCGCCGCCCGCCGGTTCGTGGCGTACGCCCACGACCGCGGGCACGACCCCGGCGAGGGCGTCATCGTCTACCTCTGCCGCGAGCCGCGCCCCGACGAGACCCCGTGGGACACCGCCGCGCTCCTCGCCCCCGTCGCCGACTGGCTCACGACGGCCCTTGGCGGGCAGCGCGCCGACGTACTCCAGACCATCGGTCTCGTCGCGAACCGGTGGTGGGCGTTCGAGTGCACCACCGAAGGGTGCTGCGAGGGCCAGCCGCTCCCCACTGCCGACGACCCCAGCAGCGTTGCGGCACAGATGGCCCGCCTCGGCCGCACCTCCGGCCCCCGCACCCGCGACATCGTCAAGGAGTTCCGGGCGGCGGTCCTCGCCGACACCGACTTCCTCAAGGCCCTGGACACGGCCATCGACCAGTTCAACACCCGGTGCGCGACCAGCGCAGGACGCGACGCCACCCTCACCTCGACCTGCGCCCAGATCGATGCGGCCGTCAGCCAGTTCCGGGCCGGAGCGACCACCCTCAACCGCACCTTGGCCACGCAGCTCCTCGTCGGTCTGCACGACGACGGCGCCGTGGAGGCCGGCATGGCGCACACGGACGACGACGACCTTCCCCACGCCCGACGCCTGTGGGCCTACCTCGCCCGGCACTGCGCCGACCCGTTCACGCAGGAGGCCGTCCCCGCACTGACGCTGTACGCCTTCGTCGCCTGGCGGCAAGGCGACCTCATCGCCGCCCGGCTCGCCCTCCGCGACGCGCTCACCGCCGACCCCGAATACGACCTGGCCGTCGGCATACACCTCGGCACCATCGACGGCGAGGACCCCCGAGACTTCCGTACCGCCGCCCGAGAGAACTGCGACCACCGCATGGCGCACGTCCAGCACGCCGTCCAGGTCGCCAGCGAGTACCGACCTGTCACCGACAGCACGGCGGACCGCCACCGCGAAGCCCTCGACACCGCCACCGAGTACCACGCCGCGCAGGTCAGCACCTACCGCGGACAGCTCCTCGCCCGCTACGGCACGATCGACATCATCGGCGGAGCCCTGGCCGACTTCCGCAACGGCCCCCCACAGCTCATGGACGAGATCGCCGCCTGCATCATCCTCGGCCTCCAGGACCCCGAGACCCGAGACGCCGCACTGTCCACCGGCGACGAGAACGACCTCCCCGCCGAACGGGAACTGTGGGGCTACCTCGCCCGACGCTGCGTACCCCCGCACACCGACAAGGCCCCGCCACTCCTCGCCCTCCTCGGCTGGGTCGCCTGGCGGCAGAACGACACCGTCACCGCCAGCCACGCCTTCTCGGACGCCCTCGACATCGACCCCCACTACAGGCTCGCCAAGCACATGCTCGAAGGCATCCGCACCGAGTGCGACCCGGCCAAGTTCCTGGCGATCTTCCGCACAGCCGCACAGCGATTCGCCGCGGGCCGCGCCGAGCTCGACAACCTCTGACCCTCACGGCGGCCCCGGCAACTTCGCCGGGGCCGGCAGCGTGAACGGGGGGCTGCGCGCTACGCTGGGGAACGGCGGCTGACCTGCGAAAAGCCGTTCCGCTCCACCCCCGGGCACAGGGGGCGAGAGCCCGCTTCGCCGGTAAGGCCCTCCGCTGCGCCGGAGTCTGTCTCCTCCTCCACCACGTAGTCCGCCACCAGCGCGGACGCTCTCACGCGCCCGTTCTGCGTCGCGTGCGAACGGACACGACTGCGCCCCCAGTGGACACGCAGTGGACGGAAGGACCCGGAAAGACTAGGAAGCCGGCGGAGGCAGGCGAAGGGCAGTAGGGCCCTGACCTGCATTTATGGGAAGATCGAGGCATGATCGGGAACCGATCGGAAGATCCGAAAAGGACTCATAATCCGTCGGCCGTGGGTTCGAGTCCCACCCGCCCCACCCAGACTGCTCGGTGCAGGAACGTTTTCACCTGCCTCGAAGCACCAGCCCCTCCCGGACGGAGGGGCTTTTCGCGTCTCTGGAGATCATTAGCTGGCCCGCTGCTGGCCCGCTGCCGGCCCGAAAGGCAGACGATCAAGACATGGAGCGGTCCCGACCGGAACGGCGTCCGGCCGGGGCCTTCGAGCGGTGATGGGTCAGGCGGTCGCGGAGACGATCAGCGTCCCGATGTGGCCCGGCTTCGGCGCCTCGACGACTTCCGCCTTGGCCTTGGCGAAGCCGGCCCGGAGGAGGTGCCGCTCCCACACTGCAGGCCGGTAGCTGTACCGGTACGTGAACATGGCCTTCCCTGCGAAGCCGCCCTTGTACATGCCCTGCGGGCCGTAGGCGCCCGGGATCGCCGGCGGCTGGGAGAACACGAACACGCCGCCCGGCACCAGGCGCTGATGCACGAGCGGGACGAGGCGGGACGGGTCGGTGAACCAGGCGGCTCCGAAGATGCTGTAGACGGCGTCGTAGCGGCTCTCGTTGGTGGTGAGCCATTCGAGGATCTCGCCCTGCTCGATCCGTACTCCGAGCGGCGCCCAGCGCTCGCCCGCGAACTGCACCATGCGCGGCGACAGGTCGACGCCTGTGGTCTTGATGCCCTGCTGCGCGAGGTGTGCGAGGGCGCGGCCGGTGCCGCAGCCGATCTCCAGCACCGACTCCGGGGAGCCGAGCATTTCGGGGCCGGGCCCGTGGCCGGCGTACTGCGTCCAGCAGAACGACGGCTCGGCGTCGGCCTTGAACGCCGACTCGGCGAAGGCGTCCCACAGTTCGGTCTCGGCCGGGATGTCGTGCGGTACGAGCACAGCGGTTCCTCTCGTCGGGATGCGGGAGCCCCCGCCCTCGGGGTGCCGTGAGGACGGGGGCGACTGTAGCGGCGCTGCTCGCGCGGCACTTCGTGTTCTACGACAACGACCAGCCCACCCAGATGAGCACGTCCTGCGTGCGCTGGTCCGACGTCGCCGGGACACCGGTAGCCGACCCCATCAACGAGCCCTGGCCGGGCGGCACCAGGGCGCAGATGGCCAGCCTCGGCATCCGCATCAGCCAGATCACGGAGTCGTTCACCGCGGGCATGCCGACCGAGCTGGAGGCGGCGACGCTCCGCATAGGCACCGGCGTCCCCGTCCTGCGGTACACCCGCAAACACATCGCCGACACCGGCCGCGTCATCGAGGTCGCGCACCCGATCGTCCGCCGCGGCGACACCACGATCGTCGACTTCCGTATCGACCTGGACGACTGACCCCGGGCACGACGAAACGCCCCCTGCACAGCCCGCGCGGGGCCGTACAGAGGGCGTTCGGGGGTGCGGAGTCAGGCGGTTTGCGGTGGCTACATGTTCAATGGGTTGATCTTGACGCGTTGACCAGTTTGCAGGGGGAAGTTGACAACGCGGAAGGCGTGGGCGCCAGTTACTTCAGACAGCGCGTCAAGGATGTGGGGCATGGCAGCCAGGTAGGCGGACGCTGTGGCAGCAATGAGCTGGAGCCCAGAGGCATCGGGTTCGCGGTGGCCGATCCAGTTGTGGACGTCGCGTAATTCCCCAGGGAAAAGTTCACGCAATTCCCCAGGTGCTCGTCCGTCGGCATGCCAAGCCCTACTGGAGTGAGTCTCGATCCCGCAGGGCGCTGACGCCGCTGGCATCGTTGAAATGCTGATAAGCGTGAGCCTGGCGGCGCGCGTCGCGGATGCCTCTGGTAGCCGCCGCTTCGATTCGCTGAGCCTCCGGGCTGGAGTCCATCCGACGCCGGTCGCGGCGGATCAGAACGGTCGCTGCGGCCGCCACGATGGATATGACTGCGAGCGCGGTCAGCACCAGATAGACCATCGACACCCCGCACTTGTCTCAGACCGCTCATCATGATCTTCGCCCCGGCACTGATCGCCGGAGACTGCCCAGACAAGCGTACTCATCGGGGGGTGAGCCCGTCGATGACACCGACGGCGACGCTGACTCCGCAGCAGATCAACGTGGTTCGGGGTAACTACTCCCTGCCGCCGGTGACGTTCTACAAGGCGCAGGTGCGGGTGGACGGCAAGCCGCGCAAGGCGTTGCCGGAGGATCTGTGGATTCTGGTGCCGCCGGAGCGGGAGAAGTGGGCGCAGACCATGCTGGGTGTGACGGCGGAGGTGCTGGTGCTGGTGCTGGTGCTGTCGCGGGGGGTCGAACCCGGAGATCATCCGGAAGGAGGCTCCGGGGCTGATCATCACCCGAGGCGTTCAGGATGATCCGGTTCAGATCTGGACCAAGGGCGCAGCGGTCGGGATGCCGGTAATGCACACGCCGGACGCTCACGTCGTTGCGAAGGTGCTGTGATGCGCCGATTGATCGCTGCCGTGTACGTGAAGGACCCGACCAGTTAAGAGGACCTGGTTCTCAGGCCAACGCGTTGACGGCTGCCCTGAACAGGCGTGGCAGGCGTGCTGCGGTGGGCATGATGTGCGGGGCGAGCACGGGCTGCTGACGGGCTCTTACCAGCAGTTCGGTCAGGAGCCGATGTCGGCGGGTCGCGTTCGCCCAGTCGGTTTCGTACCGGCTGGGCGTGCCACGACACAGGTTGGTGACCAGGGCTTCGGCGCCGGTCAGGGCGAGGGCGAGGCCCTCACCGGTCAGCGCGTCGATGTAACCGGCCGCGTCGCCGACGAGCAGTACCCTCCCGTGCGCTCGGGCGCGGACTCTCTGACGCAGCGGACCGGCGCCCCGCACCGCGGTGACGGCCGCTTGCGAGGGGAGGCGGCCGGCCAGCTCGGGGAAGTGCTCGAGATGGGTGGCGAAGGGGGCTCGCCGGGTCGTCAGCACGGCGATGCCGACGAGCCGGGGCCCGAGCGGGGTGACGTACGCCTCCGTGTGCGTTCCCCAGTGCACCTCCACATACGGCGACCACGGGGGCACCGCGTAGTGCCGGCGCAGCCCGTAACGAGGTACGCCCCGGGTCTTCACCTCCAGGCCCAGGCAGCGGCGCACGGGTGAGTGCAGGCCGTCCGCGGCGACCAGCCACCGGGCGCGCAGCCCCGTCCCGGGAATGGTCACGCCGGTGGCGTCCTGCCGTACCTGCTCCACCCGCAGGGGCAGTACGGGCACCCCGGCCGCCAGCACGGCCCGGTGCAGGATGCCGTGCAGGTCGGTGCGGCGCGCACCGGTGCCGGGGCCGTCGCGGAAGGCGGCCTGGACCTGGCGGTGGCCCTGTACATAGCGGATGCCGGCGATCGGGTGGCCGGGGACCTCCAGCCCCAGGGCGGCGAGAGAGCGGACGGCACCGGGCATCAGACCCTCCCCGCACGCCTTGTCGACCGGCGCCCGGCGCGGCTCGGCGATGACGGTGTCGAGACCGGCGCGCGCAGCGTGCAGGGCGGTGGCGAGACCGGCGGGTCCGCCGCCGGCGATCAGCAGGTCGTGGCCGCCGCCGCTCACGCGGGTGCCGCTTGGGCGAGGGCCGCGTTCTCGCAGCGCACCCGGACGGTGAGCAGCACCGCGTTGGCCACGGTGAACACCGTGGCGGTCAACCATGCGCAGTGCGCCAAGGGCAGCGCGGCGACCTCCACGACGACCGCGAGGTAGTTGGGGTGGCGCAGGAAACGGTAGGGCCCGGCGCCGACCAGCCGCGCTCCGGGAACGACGATGACCCGGGTGTTCCAGTACGGGCCGAGTGCGGTCACGCACCACCAGCGCAGGGCCTGGGCCAGGACGACGAACGCCAGCATGGGCCACCCCAGAACCGGCAGGAACGGCCGGCCGGCGAGCGCGGGTTCGAGCAGGCAGCAGGCGAGCAGAGCCATGTGCAGGGCGACCATGACGGGGTAGTGGTCACGGCCGTGCTCCACTCCGGCGCGGGAGAAGGTCCACGCCGCGTTGCGCCGTGCCACGACGAGTTCGGCGACGCGTTCGGCGGCTACTGCGAGGACGACAAGCGCGTACCACGGCATGAGGCCCTCACCAGCGCAACAGGACGAGTTCGGAGCAGAATCCCGGGCCCATCGCCAGCATCAGCCCCCACGTGCCGGGCTCGGGACGACGGGACTCGGACTCCCGGATGCTCTGCAGGATGTGCAGCACGGACACGGACGACATGTTCCCCACCGTTTCGAGTGAGCGCCATGAGGGGTCCAGGGCATTGCCGGGCAGGCCGAGGGCGTCGGCCAGCGCGGAGAGGACCCTGGGGCCTCCCGGGTGGCACACCCAGGTCCCGATGTCGTCGGTGGTCAGGCCGTGTTCGGTCAGGAAGGCACGTACGTGCCGGCCGAAGTGGTCCCTGACGAAGCCGGGGACACCGGCATCGATCAGGACCCGGAATCCGCCTGCGCCGATGTCCCAGCCCAGGAGCTGTTCGGTGCCCGGGAACAGGCAGCTGCGCGTGGCGACCACGAAGGGCCCGGCCGTGTCCCCTCGGGCGCAGTCACCGCCCCGTGCGACGAGCGCCGCCGCGCCGTCGCCGAACAGGGCACCGGCGACGAGGTTGGCCCGGGAGGCGTCGCCCTGCTGGAGCGTCAGTGAGCACAGTTCGACGGTGAGCAGCACGGCGGTGTCCTCGGGGTGTCCGCGAAGGTAGTCGTGCACCCGGGCGAGGCCGGCGGCGCCCGCGACACAGCCGAGGCCGAACACGGGAAGTCTCTTGACGTCGGGCCGCATTCCGATGCGTCCGGCCAGCCGGGCGTCGAGCGAAGGAGCGGCGACACCGGTGATGGAGGC
Source organism: Streptomyces sp. V3I7 (assembly GCF_030817495.1). NCBI lineage: Bacteria > Bacillati > Actinomycetota > Actinomycetes > Kitasatosporales > Streptomycetaceae > Streptomyces > Streptomyces sp. V3I7. The sequence continues at coordinate 2,038,424 of NZ_JAUSZK010000001.1, read as the reverse complement.
GCAGACCAGCAGGTCGACATCGGCCGGTCCGAGTCCCGCCTCGCGCAACGCGCCGGTGAGTGCTTCCTCGCCGAGTTCGAGGGCCGCCGTCATCCACGCGTCGTTGCTGTCCCCGAAGTCGCCGAGAAGGGCGTACTGCTCGATCGGCAGGGCGAGATGACGTGTACGCACCCCGGCGGACGCGTGGAGGCGGCGCAGCACGGCGCGGTCCGCGCCCGGGGCCAGGCACAGCTCGCCGATCGGCTCGGTGAGGTCCTCCTGGGCGTAACGGTGCGGCGGCAGCCTGGTGCGGACAGCCGCGACGGTGGTCGCCGTGGCGGGGGGCGCGGCCGTCCGGTGCGGGGCGGCGGGCGGGGAAGGGGCATGCTCGACGATCACGGGGACACGCATGTCGTTCATGCCTTCCTCGCCCGGGACGGGCGATTACCGTGCGTACGTGTCCGTCCACCCGTCTGGGGCTCTGCCGCACACGACACACCGTGTCCCGGCGTTGCTGCGCTCCTGTCATCCGGAGCCGGCGGTCGCCGTGACCGTGTTCGTGACGTGCCTTGCCGTGGTGGCGGGCCGGGGCGTGACCGGGACCGTGGCGGTGGCCGTGGCCGTGCTCTCCGGTCAGCTCTCGATCGGCTGGTGCAACGACGCGGCCGACGCCCAGCGAGACATGACCTGCGGGCGCGGCGACAAGCCGGTGGGAACCGGCGAGATCCCGCGCTGGGCGGCATTCGGCGCGGCCGGAACGGCCTTGGGCTTGTGCGTACCGCTGTCTCTGCTGAGCGGGGTCGCCGCGGGAGCGGCACATCTGGGGGGCGTGGCCGCCGGCTGGACGTACAACCTGCGGCTGAAGCACACGGCGCTGTCCCCGCTGCCCTACGCCGTGGGCTTCGGCTCGCTGCCCCCCTTCGTCACGCTCGGCCTGCATCCGTCGTCCTGGCCCGCCTGGTGGGCGGTGACCGCGGGGGCCCTTCTGGGCGTCGGAGCTCATCTGGTGAACGTCCTTCCCGACATCGAGGACGATCTCGCGACCGGTGTCCGCGGTCTGCCTCACCGGCTGGGGCCCCGAGCCTGCCGGTGGCTGGCCCCGTTCATCATGCTGACGGCCGTGGGCGTGCTCGTCGCAGGACCGTCCGGGGCGGTCGGAGTCACGGGCTGGACACTGGCGGCGGCCGCATCGGTCGCGGTAGGGGGTACGGCGGTGCCGTATCAGGCCGGCAGCCGGTGGCCGTTCCGGGCGGCGATCCTGGTGGCCGGGATCGCCGTGGCCCAGCTTCTGCTTCGCGGTGCGGACATGACGTGACCGGCCGCGCCCGTGGGCCTTGTCCGAAGCCTTCTGCCGAGACCGCCGAGGAGGAAGTCGTCCACCCCGTCGTCCACCCCGTCGTCCACCCGTCGCCCGCCGCGGCTTCCCAGGCGGTGAGGAGACCTCGAGAAATGGACCGGAGCCACGGGATCCCCACCCGGAAGCGCCGGCGCGGCCAGCCCGCCAGGTGAGCGATCACCGCCGCCAGGCAAAGGCGTATGTTGACGGCAGACGTCCACCCGTTCCCCGTCCTGGCCGGCGTTCTCGGCAGTCGACGGCGCGGGCGATGGTGTCCAAAAGCTCACCCCATGCCGCGCACCGTGTCACGCAGGCGTCGGGCTTCGTCGAGACGTTTCTCGTAGGTGGCTCCGAGTGCCAGCAGGAGCAGGCCGGCCGCGGCCAGGGGCACCCAGCGGGGGAGGAGGCCGAGCACCTGGGCCACGGTCGGGGCGAGTTCGTGCAGTCCGGCCAGGATCAGGACGCCGCCGCCGACGATCAGCGGTGCTTGCAGATCTGCGCGTACCCCGACGAGGGTGACGAGCAGGGCGGCCGCGCCCAGGAGCAGCGGGCGCACCCAGTTCCCGTCGCTCCACGTGGCGACGAGGCTGGGGAGCATGCTCGCCGTCAGCCCCGCCCCGTAGGCGGGCCAGGAGCCCGTGCCCGGGATGCGCGAACGGCGTCGGTGACCGATGACCAGTGCCGCAGCCGTGACCGGGAGCGTGTAGGCCTCGGGTGCGGTGACGTCCGCCAGGGCGAGGCGCACCCAGGACGAGGCGATGAGCAGCGTCGTTCCGGCGAGTGCGGCGCGGCGGCGGTCCGGGCGCAACGCGATGCCCAGTCCCGCGACGCCGGTGATGGCGAGGGCGAGGCTCAGCGCGCCGGGGTGAGGGATCGTCAACGCGAGGGCGGTCGCGACCGGCGCGTACCCGGCGCCCTCGACGGCGGTGGAGACCTGATCGCGCCCCGGGATCCGGTGCCACGCCGCCGCGGCGCAGGCGGCGAGGACGGCCACCGCGAGCACCGCGAACGCGGTGACCCGCCAGGGCAGGCCCGCGGTGACTCCGGACGCGGCCGCCTCGACGCCCAGGGCGAGGACGGCGACCGCACCCGCCACGCGTGCCGCCGCGTGCCCGGTGGGCGGGGCGGACGGCGCCGAGAGGACATGGGCGAGTACGGCACTCGACGCGGCGGCGGTCCCCCACACCGCGAGTACGGCGGTCCGGTCGGCCGGAGACCACAGCAGGGCCAGAGTGCCGGTGGCGGTCAGCGTCACAAGCCGCGGCCCGAGTGCTGCCCCCGGCCGGCGTACGACGTCCACCACGAGGATCACGGACGCCGCGGCGACGGTCGCCAGCACCCCCGCGTACGGCAGCCCCAGTGCCACCGGCAGCAGGAACAGCGCGGGTACGGCGGCCAACGCGGCTGCGTCGCGCAGCCCGTTCGCCCACCGGTCCGTGTGCCGGTCATCGACGGTGCGGGCGCGCAGCACGGCCATGGCGGCCAGGACGGAGGCGACCAGCCAGAGCACGACCAGTGGTGCGGCCGCGAGTTGCCAGTTCCAGGGCGACGGTTGACCGTCGTACCAGAGCACCATGCCGTGAGCGGCGGGCCGGACGAGGGCGTGTGCCAGGTCCGGCAGAACGACAACTCCGGCCAGCAGCAGCACGGTTGAGGCGGCGGCCAGCTCGCCCACCGCAGCCGCGGCTCCGGTCGGTGGTGCCGGTCGCCCACCGTTCGCGGTCTTCGGCCACCGGCCGCCCCGCGCACAGGACACCGCCGACCACACCGCGATGAGCGCGGCCGTACCCGCGTACCCGGCCACCGCCCACCCCGAAGGCGTGACGCACCGCATGCCGGCGCCGACGGCCACGATCACGGCCACGACGGCCACCGACTCGCCGACGGCGCGCAACGCGAACGGCGCCGCACGCAGGCCACGGCACAGCGCCCCGCCCAGCAGCGTCAGCAGACCCAGCGGCACCCAGGCCCGTACCACCTCGCCCGGCGACGAGGCGCCCAGCGCGTGCCCCACCGCGAGCGCCCCACCCAGCAGCGCCCATCCGCCGGCGACCGCCCGGACCCCCAGGACCAGGGTGGCGGTGGCTCGTTCGCCGCCCAACCGGTCGCGGAACGCGGCGGGTTCGGTGGCGGAGTGTGCCGTGAGGGCGTACAGGACCGCGAAGTCCACCGCGGCTGTGGCGATCATGGCGGTCGCGTAGTCCTGGGCGCCCCCGCCCAAGGCCGCGGTGGCCAGGAGACCTGGCAGACGGGCCATCAGGAATCCTGCGGGCAGCGGGAGCCGGAGCCGCTGCCACCAGCCGTAGAGCGCGGCCCCCGCCGCGGTCAGCGCGGTGACCACCGCCCAGTAACCCGCCGTACCAGCGCGGTCCAGGCCCCCGAGTCCGGCCTGCCGGGCGGCGTACGCGTCCAGGACCACCAGGGCGAGGCCCACCGCCGCCGAAGCCTCGGCGGTGGCCGTGAGCTGCCGCTGCCGCAGCGGACGGGGCAGTGCGAGCGCGCACACGGTCAGCGCGAGCAGAACGGCGGCCCGCCCGCCGATGCCCAGCCGCCCCCAGCTCACCAGGGTGAACGCGAGCGCGGCCATGACCACCAGCACTCCGCCGATGACCAGCAGCGCGGTCCGGGCCGACGGCGCGGAGACCTCCCGCGCCGAACCGCCCACCGCGCCGCCGGTCTCGCCCGCGGGGGCGACCGTCTGCGCGCCCGCAGGCGCGTCCCGGCGTGCTCGCAGCGCGGCCAGCAACTCGCCGTGCCGCCGCACCAGCCACTGCCTGCGTGCGTCCAGCGCGCTCAGCTCTGTGGTGACCTGCCACAACGCGAAGGCGTCCGGCCCGGCCAGCGGCAGTCGGCAACGGACGCACCTGGTGAGTGGAGGCGCCCCCAGGGGCGTTCCGCAGTCCGGGCATTCCGGTGGTTCCATGGGCATGGCGCGAGTATGCGTAGCCCTGTCCGGCCGCGGCATGAGTACGTGTACTCAAGGGTTCCCTGGTACGTCTCCCAGGTACGCGGGGCCTGCCCGGATGTCCCGGGGGCCACGGCGCAGGCCGCACGCACGAAGCACCGCGCCGGGCCGCCTGTGATGGCGGCCCGGCGCGGTATGACGGCTCCGTACGGGGGTCAGGCGCTCTGGCCCGCCCCGACCGGGACCGGAGCCGTGAGGTCGGGCTCCTCGGTCGTCTGCTTCGGCAGGACCGGGGTCGCCTTGGTACGCGGGCGGCCGGCGACCAGGTAGGCCACGCCGACCAGGAGGCCGCCGCCGGCCAGGTTGCCCAGGCCCACGAAGAGCAGGTTGTGGGCGAAGGCGCCGACCGTGACGCCGGGAACGTGCTCGAACAGGCCCAGGGAGAAGGTCGTCATGTTGGCGACGACGTGCTCGAAGCCCGAGCCGACGAAGGCCAGCAGGCCCCAGAAGATCAGCACCAGCTTCGCGCTCTCGGAACGGGTACGCACGCCCATCCACACGGTCACGCAGACCAGGAAGTTGCAGAGCACGCCGCGGAAGAACAGCGCCTCGCCGCTCTCGCCCATCTTCGCCTTCAGCATGCCGCTCAGCAGCGTCGCGCCGGGCGCCGGCTGGCCGGGCGCGGGGGCGATGCCCAGCACGCCGGCGGAGTGCACCAGCCAGGCGAAGGCGATGGAGCCGACCAGGTTGCCGACGAAGGAGGCGACGATGACGGCCGCGGCCGCGAGGACCGAGATCCGCCGCCGGCCGGCGCCCTGCACCGCCGTCATCATGTTGCTGGTGCACAGCTCGCCGCCGGCGAAGATCACCAGGGTCAGCGCGACACCGAAGACCGCGCCCTGGATCAGCTTCGTCCAAGGGGAGTGCGCCAGGCCGAGCGGGCCGGTCACCATGACCATCAGCACCACGGCCACGCCGATGAAGGCCCCGGCGAGCGCCGCGAGCACCAGGTAGCGGCCAGGGGAACGGAGCAGCTGGGCCTTGCTCCGCGCCGTCGCGGCCTGCTCTTCCAAGGCCTCTTCAAGGGGTAGGGACACGACGGACCTTTCAGTGCTGCTCAACAAGGGATCGGTCCGGGCTGGTCGTCCTCGATCGCCCGGCGGCGGTGCGTCGGGGGATCGGAACCGAGCCCTGGGCGCGCTGGGGAAATGCGGCCCGCGCCGCCGCGCCCTTGGGGCGACGACGGTGGCGCTCCAGGAACACGGCGATGCGGCCGCGCCCACCGGTGACCGCGGGGAGGCGGTCGTACGTCTCGACGCTCGACTCGTCGTCCGACGATCCGCCGCTTCCCGGGTGATCGGGGCTCGGGGAGCGAGACCGTCGCCGACCGGATTCACCGGCATATGCGCTAGGCATGTGTGCCGACACTCTCCGGCGTTGTCCGCGATGTCCGACTCCCGCTGCCTGAGCAGTCTGCGCTCGCCCGCCGGGAAAAGTCAAAAGCCCATTCAATCTGTTGATAGGCGACATTTATCTCCGAGGTTCTCACGCCGGTGTCCCCGGTGTTCTTCCACCGGTTCGCCCCTGTTTCGCGCCCCCGACCAGGCCGCGTTCACACCGTTCCCTTACCCGTTCCGCGAGCGGGCGGGGCGCTGACCCGCGTGCGAAAATGGGGGCCTGACCTGCTTCTCCTCCCGTTGACCGCCTCACACAGGGAGGCTCTCCGTGAGTGAACGTCTCAACGCGTGGCCGGCGCTCGACCACGAGGAACTGGCGCCGATGATCGACTACGTGAACCGGCTGATCCAGGTCGCCGGCAAGTACACCCTCGACGAACCCTTCGAGGTCGGCTGGGGGAACATCGTGCTCGACGTCACGCCCCGCGGACTGCGCACGCCGACCTTCCGGCACGGCGGTGTGACCTTCACCGTGCACCACCGCCTGCTCGACGGCGACGTGGTCATCGAGGCCGACAACGGCACCCGCACACTGCCCCTGTCCCACGGCTCCGTCGCCGACTTCTACACCGAGTTCTGCGAGGCGGCGGCCGAACTCGGCATCCACCGGCCGCACAGCTCGCTGATCTGCGAGATCCCCGACGCCCCGCCGACCTTCGAGGACGACCGCACCGAGTACGACTGGGACCCGCAGGCGGCCCGCCGCATGTGGGAGGCGCTGAACCTCGCCGCCGGCGGGCTGGAGGCCTGGCAGGCCCCCTTCCTCGGCCACCGGCCGCGCGTCGGCGTGATGTGGGGCGGCTTCGACCTCTCCGCCACGCGCTGGCGGGCCAAGCCCACCGTGCCGCCGGCGAACCGGCCGCCGTTCCAGCAGAACGCCCAGCTCGACGCGTACATCTCGGTGGGCTTCTCCTTCGGCGACGCCCACGACCCGCACCTCGGCATGTACGCCTACATCTGGCCCCAGCCGGACGGACTGGAGAACTGCACCTGGGGCGTCGAGGGCGCCGAGTGGCATCCCGACGCAGGGCTGGTGCGGCTGCCGTGGGACAAGCTGCGCGCGACGGCGGACCCGCAGCAGGCGATCGTGCGGTTCGGTGACGCCGTCTACCAGGCCGCCGTCCAGACGGCCGGCTGGCCCACCGACCTCATGGGCCCGCGCGTCGACGGCTGGTACATGAGCAAGACACCGCCCGAGGAGATCGTCGGGAAGCAGCACCAGGGGAACTGACCGGCACGGCGCGGCACGGCGAAGAAGGAAGGAGGGTCCGGGTTCTTCTCGAAGAACCCGGACCCTCCCTCCTTTTACTACGTGTCACTCAGCAGCCGCTGCATCGCCGCCAGGTCCTCGTCCGCCAACTCCCGCCGCGTGCGCGGGCCGCAGGCCAGCAGCAGGCGGGTGAAGTCGTCGGCGGCGGAGGTGATCCGTGAGCCCAGGGCCGCTGACCCCGACTGGGAGCCGAAGTCGCCAGTGGCGGCGTAGACCGGCCGGGGGGAGACGATGGCGTGCAGGTAGGAGAACATCGGCCGAAGGGCGTGTTCGAGGACCAGGGAGTGCCGCTCGGTGCCGCCGGTCGCCGCGATGAGGACCGGCATGTCCGCGAGGGTCTCCTCCGGCAGCACGTCGAAGAAGGACTTGAACAGCCCGCTGAAGGAGGCGTTGAAGGCGGGGGTGACGGCGATGACGCCGTCCGCGCTCCGGACCTCCTCGAACGCCGACTCCAGTGCTTCCCCGGTGAACCCGGTCAGCATCGCGTCCATGATCGGGTGGGCCAGCGGACGCAGTTCCACGAACGACAGCTCGACGGTGTCGCCGCGCTCTTCCAGTTCCTTGGACACGGCCGCCGCGAGCCGGTCCGCGAGGAGCCGGGTCGAGGACGGCTCCCGTACGCCGCCGGTGATGATCGTGAGTTTCATCGCGCTCCCGGATTCCCTTCGTCGTCCCCCTCGCCCTGACCGGTGGAGTGCGCCTCGGCCTCGCGTGCCCGCAGCAGCGACGCGTGGGTCGGCGCCGCCGGGGCGTCGGCCGGCCT